>JAMNXU010000013.1 GCA_023623175.1 Bacillota bacterium | reverse complement strand
ATGTTATTCAAAGAGACCTCTCCTTCCTTGGTGGTTTTTGTTTGGTTAATTTAATTATACCAAAGAAGATTGGTCTCTTTTACTTTTATCCTACAACTATTTTACACCGAGAAATAGAAATGGCTCCAATTAATTACATGGCTTTTTTAAAATAAAGTCCCTAAAATAAAAGCCCCGGTTCGCGTATGCCAAAACCGGGGTGTTTGATTCGCAACCATGTGCCCCATCTATGTAATTGACAGGTTAATAAAAGTGCCGTACCTGCAACCGGCCTGGTTGCGGCTTGCGACACGCTGGATTACATGGTAAAGCTTGCAGTAAAACCTGCAGTATGGTTTGCAGCAATGTTTTTGCCTTGCATAATGTGGTTACTGAGAACAAAAAAAGGTCGTCAAAAAACTAATTGGTTAAATCCCGGATATAACCGTTTATTTGTATACAATTTTTCACGAATTGGCTGATTTTTTTGTTTAAATGTATACATATTTATTTATTGTAAAAAGTCATTTTTGCCACGAGTTTTCCCACGATAACTATTTCAGAGGAATCGAAGATATTTTTCCCTGTAAGGTCGCTGTCCGCTTCCAAACGGATCTTGTCCTCCGAATCGGTTTTGTAGAAGCGCCTTAGCAGCACCATGTTGTCATAGAGCAGCAGCACAATGTCCCCGTCATTGTATTCAGCGTCCGTCTTTATTACAAGCAGGTCGCCATAGGTAATGCCGCTGTCAAGAAGGCTGTTGTCGGGGCATTCTATCATGAAAAGCTTGCTGCAGTCTCCCAGCAATTCCGGGGAAACCGGATGATATTTTTTTATATTGTATATATTCATAAGATCTTTTACATTACGGCTCGTGATTTTTTTGATCTCGGGCACGTATTGCGGATTTTCATAGAGCTGGTTGTCCGAGACCAGTTGGATTGAACGGGCGGCGCCAACTTCTCTCTTTATAACGCCTTTTTGTTCCAGACGATTTAAAATACCCTGAACGGCTCCGGGAGTTTTTTCGCCCACAAGTTCGCCTATTTCACGAACCGTGGGAGGTATGCCTCTTGTTTTTATATAGCTTTCTATAACTAGGTAGACCTTTTTTTGCTTCGATGTTAGTGAATCAAAATTTGAAGGCATCATTGCACCATCCTCTTCAGTTTTTTTGATTGGAAAACATATTGTTAGTTTCCGAGTAAAGTTTAACAGATTTATTAAATGGTTTCAAATTATTTTATGTAAGTTATGTAAATCACAGCACAAATTAATCATACATGTGTACTTTTTAATACCGATAGTTGCCTATGTAAATTTTGGAAGAATAACCGTCGTTTCAATCGGGCAAAATTTCAAAACGCAAATGTATAATGAATAGGTTTTGTGTATAGGTCAATAATAATACGGGTGATTGGAGAAATGAATGGTTACAGAAGGCCGGCCGCAGCAGCCGGCAAAAGTGTTATGCTCCTTGCAGCCGGATGGATTTCGGCTATAGCATCGCTTTTCTTCTATCCTTTCGTATTCGGTGCCGCCGGTGTTGTTTCGGGCATCCTGTCAAGCCGGACCGGCAGCCGGTCAGCATTGATATTGATTGTCGCAAGCATGACGTTCATGACGGCGGGCGTGCTTTTTAGAAGCGTCCTGCAGGATTTTCTGCGGATTTTTCCCGGAATCTGATCAGCCGTGCCATTCCAGGGATTTTCAGGGAGATGATACCTATGAAAGATAAAGTAAAGGGAAATCTCGTCATTATTGGCGGGGCTGAGGACAAGTACGGCGAAAAAACGATTTTAAAACATGTTACCCTGATTTCCGGGGGACCCGAAGCAAGGCTCCTCGTTGTGACAACGGCCACCGAGAAACCCGAGGAGGTTGGAAATGAATACAGGAATGTTTTCAGATCCGTGGGAGTTGAGAATCTCGACATTCTCAACATAGATACAAGGGAACAGGCGAATTCCGAGAGTTCGGTTGAAGCTTTCAACAGCGCCACGGGAATTTTTTTCACGGGCGGCGACCAGCTCCGGATAACAAGCATATTGGGCGGAACAAAAGCCTATGAAGCGCTTTACAACGCCTATCTCAGGGGAGTGCCCATAGCCGGCACAAGCGCCGGGGCTTCCGTAATGAGCGACACGATGATAGTAGAAGGCCGCGACAACGACGCTGCGAAAAAATGTACCGTGAAAATGGCTCCGGGCCTCGGTTTTATGAATGGCGCCATAATTGATCAGCATTTTGACCAGAGGGGAAGATTGGGAAGGCTCCTTTGCGCCGTTGCGGAGAATCCCATGATGATTGGTGTGGGCATTGATGAAGACACGGCAATTTGCGTGTATCCCGAAGAATACTTTGAAGTAATAGGTACCAATGCCGTAACGATTATTGACGGCTCTTCGATAAAAAGCTCCAACGTTTCAGAACTCAAACCCGACGAAATCCTGGCTATAACCGGTGTTACGCTTCACGTGATACCGGCCGGGTACGGTTATGACATGAGAAAAAAGTGCGTATTGAGGCTGAAACAGTGAGGATTTTTTATTTTTGGGAGGATTCTGTTGTGAAGATTCACAGTATTCAGAGTTATAGAGGAAGGAACATATATACACACAAACCGGTTATCAGGATAGTTTTTGACATCGGCGAACTGGAGGGTGTGGAAACAAGGGACCTTGGGGATTTCAACGACCGGCTCCTGAAACTGCTGCCGGGCCTTTCGAAACATCATTGCTCAAGGGGTAGGGAAGGAGGTTTTGTTGAAAGACTCAGGGAAGGCACTTATATCGGGCATGTGACTGAGCACGTGATCCTGGAACTCGAGTACCTTCTGAATTATGACGTATTTTACGGCAGAACGCGGTTTCTTCGGGAGCCGTCGG
This sequence comes from Bacillota bacterium, assembly GCA_023623175.1. GTDB lineage: Bacteria > Bacillota > Clostridia > Acetivibrionales > JAMNXU01 > JAMNXU01. The sequence goes on along the minus strand of JAMNXU010000013.1, from coordinate 169,066 downwards.
TTTATTACATGGTATATGAATATATCAACGAAAGATGCGGTATTGAATGCGGTAAAGCGGGCTTCTACATCGTAAGGAAGCTGCTGGCCGGGGAGAGCATCGATTTGGACGCAGTTATGGCGAATTTGGCCAGGATAAGGACGGAATCGGAGCTTGGCCCTTCCACAAAGGCTTTGTATGATGAGGCAGTAAGAAGGGGAATTCCCGTGACCAGGGTCGGCGAAGACAGCATCCTGCAATTGGGCTACGGGAGATACCAGCGCAGGATTGAGGCTTCGCTTACCGATACCACCGCTTGTATCAGCGCGGATGTTGTCGGCAATAAACATCTGACGAAGAGGTTGCTTGCGGACTTCAATATTCCCGTGCCGCGCGGTGATATCGCCTATTCCGTGGAATCGGCAGTAATGACGGCGGAGGAAATAGGATACCCTGTTGTTGTCAAGCCCTTTGACGGAAACCAGGGAAAGGGCGTGACGCTTAACATAACCGATGAACGTCAGCTCAGGATTGCCTGCGCCGAGGCGCTCAGGCACAGCAAGGCGGTTATAGTCGAAAGATATATAAAAGGAAAGGATTACAGGATACTGGTGGTGGGAGGAAAGGTATCCGCGGTGGCGGAAAGGAGGCCTCCCTTTGTGGTCGGCGACGGAATCCATACGGTCAGGGAACTTGTAGATATTGAAAACAGGAATCCCCTGAGGGGGGACGACCATGAGAAGCCCCTGACGAAAATCAGGATAGACGATGTGGCAAAGCAGCTGCTGGCGCGCAGGAATATGGACGAAAACCATGTGCCCGCAGAGGGCGAGATCATTTACTTAAGGGAGAACGGCAATCTGAGCACGGGAGGCACGGCCAGGGACTGTACTGAAGAAATTCACCCGTACAATGCGGAACTGGCCGTAAGGGCGGCACGTATCACCGGACTCGATATTGCGGGCATAGACATGACTGCAGAAGACATATCAAGACCCATTGATGAATCAAACGGAGCGATTCTCGAGGTTAATGCGGCGCCGGGCCTCAGGATGCACCTGTATCCCAGCGAAGGGAAGCGGCGCAACGTCGCCGGCGATATACTTGATATGCTTTTCCCCGAAGGCCGGCCTTTTACAATACCGATTGTATCCGTTACAGGAACCAACGGAAAGACCACGGTGACGCGCCTGATCGGTTACGCTCTCACGCTCAGGGGAATGAAGGTTGGCATGACGACGACCGCCGGCATATATATCGGAGATGAATGCATACTCGAAGGAGACAACACTGGTCCTGTGAGCGCCGCGACAGTGCTTTCAGACCGGGAAATTGACGCTGCGGTTCTCGAGACGGCAAGGGGCGGCATAGTGAAACGGGGATTGGGTTATGACCTTGCTGATGTGGGGGTTATAACAAATATCGGCGATGACCATCTCGGTCTTGACGGTGTCGAGACGCTCGAGGATCTCGCGTTTGTGAAGGCTCTTGTGATTGAGGCCGTAAAACCCGAAGGCTATGCCGTTTTGAACGCCGATGATCCCATGACACCCTATTTCCTTGAGAGGGTAAAAAGCAGGGTAATCCTGTTTTCAAGAAGCGGCAAGGGAGACCTGCTCGAGAGGCATGTGAAATCAGGGGGACCGGCCGTATATTCCAATGGCAGCCATATTATGCTGTTTGACGGTAAAAAGTCTGCTGAAATCATAAAGCTTGAGGATGTGCCCATTACCTTCGGCGGAATTTTGGACTGCAATATCGAGAATTCCCTTGCGGCAACGGCAGCGCTGTATGGTTTGAAGGTGCCGGCAAGGATAATCCGGATGGCGCTCAGGTCCTTTAAACCTGACAATAAAACCAACCCGGGCAGGTTCAATGTGTTTGATCTCGGCGATTTCAGGGTGATGCTCGATTATGCGCATAATTCCGCCGGCTACAGGGAAGTTGCAAAACTGGCTTCGAGCATGGGAGCCAAAAGGCTTGTCGGCGTAGTGGGAATGCCCGGCGATAGGCTTGACAGAAACATAACGGAAGTGGGCGAAATATGCGCAAAAACGTTTTCGCGCATCTACATCAAGGAAGACAGGGACCCGAGGGGAAGAAAACCCGGAGAAGTCGCGGCGCTGCTGTACAATGCCATAGCGGGCGCCGGTTTTAAAAAGGAAAACATATATATCATCCGGGACGAGGTCAAAGCGCTGGAAGCGGCCATAGTTGGCGCCCGGGCCGGCGACCTCGTGGTTATGCTTTATGAAGAATTCGGGCCTGCGTTTGAGCTGGTGCAGAAATACCGGCGCGAAATGGAACGCAGCCTGATTTCCGAAATAGCTGTCGGCGACGTTGGAACACTTCGGTAAAAAAAGCAGGACAAGGGGACGGTTCTTCTGTCCCGGGAGTGGAACATGAGTGGGACAAGGGGACGGTTCTTCTGTCCCGGGAGTGGGACAAGAGAACCGTCCCCGTGTCCCGTTTGTTTTTTGCAAGTGGGACAAGAGAACCGTCCCCGTGTCCCGAGAGAACCGTCCCCGTGTCCCGGGATGTGGTATAATTTATTGTAAATGTTTTAGTAATTGTGGATGGACGGGGTTGTTTGCAATTGGATATACGGGATAAATTGATAAGGAGATTGAAAGAAGCCGGGGGTTATGTGTCCGGGGAGGTTCTCAGCGAAGAGCTCGGGATTACAAGGACTGCAATATGGAAGCATATCAGGGAATTGAGGAGCGAAGGTTACGAGATCGAGTCTTCTCCGGGATTGGGTTACAGGCTTGCCGGCGTTCCGCGGAAAATGAATGCGCGGGAGCTCGCCTATGATTTGGGGACCACTGTCATAGGGAAAGATATCAGGTACTTTGAGAGCATTGATTCCACCAATTCAGCGGCCAAAAAAGCTGCCGCCGAGGGATGCGACGAGGGCACCGTAATTGTTGCTGACGCCCAGACGGCGGGCCGCGGAAGACTGGGGAGGTCATGGAATTCGGCCGCCGGAAAGGGAATATGGATGTCGGTTGTCTTAAGGCCCGAAATGGCTCCCGAAGATGTGCAGCTTGTCACAATAGCCGCTTCTGTGGCCGTATCCCGAGCCATATTCAGCGTGACGGGAATCCGGACCGGCATTAAATGGCCAAATGACATAATACTGGACGGTAAAAAGGTATGCGGCATTTTAACGGAGATGAGCACGGAAATTGACCGGATAAATTATGTTGTGCTCGGGATTGGATTGAATGTAAGCCACGGTCCTGCCGATTTCCCCGAGGAAATCAGGGACAAGGCGACATCGCTGATGTGTCATCAAGGCGAAGGTTTAAATGATGCCGATGAAAAAAGCGCCCGGGTTCGCACTGCGCTTTTCAGGGAGATTCTGAGGGAACTTGAAAATGTGTATTTTATGCTCGGCAGCAATGCCAAAGCGGTGCTTGATGAATGGCGGGAATGGTCCGTTACGCTTGGCAGGCCGCTGCGGGCTGAAATCAGGGGCGTGGAATATAAGGGAACGGCCGTGGACATAACGCCCGAGGGAAGGCTTGTGATAAAATGCAGCGACGGAGTGATCCGTGAAGTAATGTCAGGCGAGGTTTCGATAAGAGGCGTTATGGGTTATGTATAATTGACAGTTGTTGCCTTGTGATTTAAAATTATTTTAGTTTCGTTTTCGAAACATTCCAAAAGTTAAGCCCTTTTCAGGGTTTTACACGTTACCATGTTCTGGATGTTTTCGTGGGAACAACTAAATAATAAAAACTAAAACTTAAAAGGAATGAATCTATGAATATCAAGGGCAGGAACAATTACAGAAAAACGGGCAATGAACAGGCAAAAGGACAGCAAAGAACAAGAACAGCCGGCAGGGAAAGCCGGGAGGACAGCAACGCCGATAATTTTTCAAATGCAAGGAATTCCCAGAACCGCGAGTCTGTTTCCAGGCAGAAACATTCAAGGGATCAGCGGTATGGCGGTTTTCACAACAGGTCGCAGAACAAGGTCAAGGCTGTTGAAACCATAGATGACATCAGGGCGGACATCTCGCGCATAGAGAAGGAAATTGAGCTCGAGATTAAGGAAATCAGGAGTTTGCGGCTGGGATTGTAATTAACGGCGGTTGTAATTCTAAAGACTGACGACTGTAATCGTAATGATTGCAGCTTTTATTGCAATGGATGAACGGAGGGACTCCCGTGATACTTGCGATTGATGTCGGAAACACAATAACCATGATCGGAGTATATGACAGTTCCGGGCTTCTTCATAACTGGACGATGATGACCGATACGGGAAAGACCTCCGATGAATACGGCGTTTTTTTGTCCTACCTTTTTGAACATGTCAACATTGATATGTCCACCGTTGACGGAGCGATTATATCATCGGTCGTTCCGCCGGCGATGAACCAGCTGGAACTTGCCATCCGCAGGTATTTTGGGCTGGAACCCCTGGTTATCGGACCCGGTATCAAGACAGGTATCAACATTAAATACGAGAATCCCCGCGAGGTCGGGGCAGACAAGATTGTAAACGCCGTTGCCGGGCTTGAACTTTACGGGGGGCCGCTGATAATTGTTGATTTTGGCACCGCCACCACTTTTTGCGCGCTGTCGGCGCGCGGCGAGTACCTTGGAGGCGTGATTTGCCCCGGGATCAGGATTTCCGCCGATGCGCTTTTCCAAAAAGCCGCAAAGCTTCCGTGGGTTGACGTGGCAAAGCCCGACAACGTAATTGGCCGCAATATCGTGGAAAGCATGCAGTCCGGTTTGTATTACGGCTTTATCGGCCAGGTGGACTTCATAGTAAGGCATATGAAGGCTGAAATGAGCAGGCAGCAGGCAAACCGCGACGCAAGGGAAAGGATCAGGGTGGTGGCTACGGGCAGCATGGCCGGTCTCATTGCGCCGGGCTGTGAAACCATTGACGAAGTGAACGGGCTGCTGACGCTGGAGGGCCTGAGAATTATTTATGAAAGAAATAAAAAAGCCGATAAAAAGTAAGGTAGAATAAGCAGACAGAAAACCATAAAAGTAAAGAAAGAACGTGAAAGTAAAAGCATAGAGTAAAAACGGAAATAAAAGCAACGAGTAACGGCCGGCCTGAAACCGGCCTGTTAAAATTTTGCATACGGGAGGGGAATACATAAAAACGCAATAGTAAAACTGCAAAGTTTTACGGATTTGTGTTTACCATGGCCTATGGATAAGAAGGAAAAAGCTTTGAAACTGCATGAACAATGGAAAGGCAAGCTCGAGGTAATCAGCAGGGTGCCCGTGGAAAATGCGGAAGACCTTTCAATGGCTTACACCCCTGGAGTCGCCGAACCCTGTCTCGCGATCCGGGACGATGTCAACAAGTCATACGTATATACAAGGCGTTGGAATACGGTGGCAGTTATAACCGACGGTACGGCAGTTTTAGGCCTTGGAGATATTGGTCCTGAAGCGGGAATGCCTGTCATGGAGGGTAAATGCGTCCTTTTCAAGGCCTTTGGCGGCGTGGACGCCATACCGCTGTGCATCCGGTCCAAGGACACGGATGAGATAGTGAAAACGATAAAGCTCCTCGCAGGGAGTTTCGGAGGCATAAATCTCGAAGATATTTCGGCTCCGAGATGTTTTGAAATAGAGCGCCGGCTAAAGCAGGAATGCGACATACCGATATTCCACGACGATCAGCACGGCACGGCGGTCGTAACCCTGGCTGCGCTGCTCAACGCACTCAAAATAGTTAAAAAGGGAAAAGATGTTTACATAGTCATCAACGGTGCCGGGGCGGCAGGCATTGCGGTAACCAGGCTGCTCATTAGCACCGGGTTTAAGAATGTGGTCCTTTGCGACAGAAAGGGCGCCATCCATGAAGGTCGCGAAGATTTGAACGAAGCGAAGCTCGAAACGGCGAGGATTTCAAATCCTGAAGGCCGGAAGGGAAGCCTTGCCGATGTGCTGAAAGGAGCCGATGTATTTATCGGTCTGTCAGGACCGGGAGTCCTGACCGGAGAAATGGTAAGAACCATGGCAAAAGACGCAATAGTATTTGCAATGGCCAACCCCGTGCCGGAAATCATGCCCGACGAAGCCAGGGAAGCGGGAGCCCGCGTTGTGGGCACCGGCCGTTCCGATTTCCCCAACCAGATCAACAATGTCCTGGCTTTCCCGGGCATTTTCAGGGGCGCTCTTGATGTAAGAGCTTCGGATATAAATGACGAAATGAAGATAGCCGCGGCCGAAGCCATCGCATCCCTTATAAGCGACGAGGAGCTTTCGGAAGGCAAAATTATTCCCGCCGCTTTTGATAAAAGGGTCAGCAGTACTGTCGCGAAGGCGGTTGCAGAAGCCGCCATCGCTTCCGGCGTGGCCAGGATATAGGAATAACCGGGCTGCCGATACAGCTGCAAAATCAGCCGGACAAAAAGCGGCGGCATGAGTAGGGAGCGCCATGACCGACGGATTGTACCTTCCCATATACAACAGTATACGCGGGTATTTGGACAAAGGCTATTTGCCGTTCCACATGCCCGGCCACAAGCTCGGCAAGGGTCTGCCGGACTGGTTTGCCCGCAGCCTGGCTGCCATGGATTTAACCGAACTGCCGGGCACCGACAATCTCCATGAGCCATCGGGAGCGATTCTCGAGGCTCAGCGGCTGGCCGCCAAAGCTTTCAGGGCTGATTATACCTTTTTTCTCATAAACGGCTCCACCTGCGGAGTCCATGCGATGATTGCCACAATATGCAAACCCGGCGACAGGCTTGTCGTGGCGAGGGACTGTCACAAATCGGTGATTAACGGCATGTATCTTGCGGGTGTCGAGCCCGTTTACGTTATGCCGCGCTACGACGAAAGGCTCGGCCTCGCCACGGGGATTTCAGCTGATGACGTGGGACGATGCCTTTATGAAAACCCGGATGCCGCAGGTGTTCTTATAACAAGGCCAACTTATTACGGCGTTTGCTGTGACATTGAGGCCATAGCGCGGCAGGTCCATGAGAGGGGAAAGGTATTGGCCGTGGATGAAGCTCACGGGGCTCATTTGTGTTTCCACGAAAAACTGCCCGTTTCTGCCATGGAGGCCGGCGCAGACATGTGCGTTCAGAGCGCCCACAAAACGCTTCCGGCTTTTACCCAGGGCGCATATTTGCATGCCAGGGGAAACCGCGTCGATGTTGAGCGACTTAAGTTTATTCTTTCGGCCATCCAGTCGTCGAGCCCGTCTTATCCCATAATGGCTTCCCTTGATTATGCAAGGGCTTTCATGGAGGCAAAAGGCCGTGAGCTGCTCGGCGGCCTGCTTATGAATTGCAGGAAGTTCAGGGAAAGCCTGTCCCAAAACAGTTCTTTGTATTCACCGATACCCGATGATATAATTAATGGTAGTACCGATGAGACCCGGCTTGTGGTGAATGTCGCCAAAACCGGCATTTCAGGTTATGAAGCCGCGGAAATCCTGAGGAGGGATTTTTCCGTGCAGCCTGAAATGGCAGATTTTATGAACGTGGTATTTATTGCGACGGTGGCTGATTCCTCCCGGGACATCGAAAAACTCGGCGAGGCTTTGCAGGCCCTGTCGCGATACACGGAAAAGTACGGTTTTGACAGTAAAAAGCTCGCATCTCCGCCGCATCTGCCCGAAAAGAAAATGTGCCTGAAGGATGCGCTGGAAAGCCGCTGGGAGGCGGCAGAACCGTCCAAAGCCCGCGGCAGGATCAGCAGAAATATGATAGTCCCATATCCGCCGGGCATTCCCGTCGTTAACCCGGGAGAAATCATTGATGAAGATGTAATAGAGTATGTCGAAGATGTTTTGAAGGCCGGTGGCGAAGTCCATGGGCTTATCGGGGGCAAATTCGCCGTCGTTGCCGAATGAAGAGGATATCGCGAGCGGCGGGCTAAATTTATGTTTTTAAGATTATTTTGGAGGATAATATATGAGCAGAGGCATATTTATAACGGTGGAAGGCCTGGACGGCTGCGGGAAATCCACACAGATCGGGCTTATGAGGGAATACCTTGCGCAAAAGGGTTTTGAAGTTCTCATGACCAGGGAGCCCGGAGGAACAAAGATCAGCGAAAAGATCCGCGAATTGTTGCTGGATGCCCGAAATAAAGAAATGAACAGCACAACCGAGCTTTTGCTGTACGCGGCTGCAAGGTCACAGCTTGTTGCCGAGGTGATCAAACCCGCTGTCAACGAAGGCAAGGCCGTCATATGCGACCGTTTTATGGATTCCACCTTTGCCTACCAGGGCTTCGGCCGGGGACTGGATCTTAAGCTTCTGGCCGATATCAACAACGTGGCTGTTGACGGGATGACGCCCGATGTGACGTTCTTTTTTGACCTCGATCCTGAAACTGCTCTCAAGAGAAGACTCGGCAGCAGCAAGGCCGACAGGATTGAGGCCGAGGACATGGAGTTTCACAGGAGGGTGTACGAGGGCTATAAAAAAGCGGCTTCGATGTTTCCGGGAAGGATCAGGACGGTGGACGCCGGCAGAAGCATCGAGGAAATAGCCGCCGATGTAAGAAAGATTTTGGATGACCTGATCAGCCAGGTTCGCCGATAAGCGGGGAGGTGCGCCAATGAAACTTATTTTTGCCGTAGTAAACGATGAAGACGGCTATGGCGTCATGGACGAGCTGAACAAAAACGGCTTCAGCGTGACCAAACTGTGTTCCACGGGAGGTTTCCTGAAGGCTGGCAATACCACGCTGATTTCCGGCGTGGAGGACGAACACGTGGAACGCGTGATTGACATTATAAAGAAAAAGAGCAAAAGCCGCAAACAGATTATAAATTCCTCGATGGCGCCGACGGGCATGGGAGGAATGCTGATGCCCAATCCCGTGGAAATAATCGTGGGAGGCGCCACGATATTTGTACTGAACGTGGAACGATTTGAAAAGTTATAATTGCCGGAGGAGCATATGAAAATTGAGCCTGGTTTCGGCAATCGCAAGGAAATCTCCAGAACCCAAGTAAAAGAAGAGATCAAAACGCCGGCGGCCGATGCCGGATTTAAAAACAGGCTGCTGGACGCGGAAAACCGGAATTTCGAAAACCGCATCAGCGAACTCGTGGAAAAAATAACGGCGCAGGGGGAGAAACTTGCCAAAAAGGCTGATATAAGGGAGCTTAAAATATACAAACAGCTGATATCGGAATTTCTGAGCCAGGTCCTGTCCGGCTCCCAGAAGTTCTCCAGGCGAAATTTCCTCGACAGGAGAGGAAGGCACAGGGTTTACGCCATCGTCAGAAAGATTGATGATGAACTTGAAAAACTTACAAGGGAGATCCTCAGCGCCGAGAAGGATAACCTGGCTATTTTGCAAAGCCTTGGCGAGATACGCGGGCTGATACTTGATATTTTTCTTTGAACCACCATGGCAGGGGGACCGGAATGACGGGTTTTAGCGATATCGTGGGCAAAAGGGGAATAGTAGAGAGCATGCTCCGGTCGATTAAAGAGGACAGGGTAGGGCATGCTTATATTTTAACCGGGCCGGAGGGTATAGGCAAAAAAACGCTTTCAATGGCTTTTGCTTCTCTGCTTTTGTGCAAAGGCAACACTTTCCCCGACCCTTGCGGCCATTGCATGCCGTGCAGGCTCATACCCGGGAACGCGAATCCGGACCTCATGATAATTGACGGCGACGGAAAAAGCATCGGCGTGGAATTAATCCGTGAATTGCAGCACGATGTCGTTGTCAGGCCCATGTATTCTGACAGAAAAGTTTATATTATCAACAATGCGGACAAAATGACTTTGCAGGCCCAGAACTGCCTGCTGAAGACCCTTGAAGAACCTCCCTCCTATGCGGTAATAATTTTAAATGCATCAAACATGGAAGCTTTGCTTGCCACGGTAAAATCCAGGGCGACGGCCTACATGCTGAAGAAAAACACCGATGAAGAAGTCAGGGAGTTCCTCGTGGAGAAGTACGGCGGAAAGCTCGGGGGACTGGATTTTATCGTAGCATATGCTGACGGGATTATCGGCACGGCTGTGAGTCTTGCAGAATCCCGGGAGTTTTTCGAGCTGCGAAAAAAAACGGTAAATCTGCTTGTGGGGCTGAAAAATTCCTCGCGGCTCAGGGCACTGGATGCCTTGTCCCTTTTCGAGGAAAACAGGGATTATACCGATATGATACTCAAAATGATGGCGCTGTTTTACAGGGACATGCTCGTGGCCCTGGCTGCCGGAAATGAAAGGTTATTGATTAATTCAGACATAAAGGATATCATATTAGATAATGCGAGGCACTATACGCCTTCGAAACTAATCCGCAATATCGAAGCAATAGAGGAGGCTTCGAGAAATTTGGCACAAAACGCCAATTATCAGCTTTGCTTGGAAGTTATGCTCATGAAATTCCAGGAGGAATAACATAGATGGTGAAGGTAGTTGGAGTGAGATTTAAGAAAGCCGGGAAGATATACTATTTCGACCCCGGTGATTTGGATATAAAGGTAAATTCCCATGTTATCGTGGAAACTGCCCGCGGAATTGAATTCGGAGAAGTTGTGGTGGCTAACCGGGAGGTATCGGAAGAAGAGATAGTCGCACCGCTTAAAAAGGTCATAAGGATTGCTGACGAGGAAGATATAAAACATTACAGGGAAAATGAGGCCAAGGAAAAGGAAGCCTTTGAAATATGTCTCAGGAAAATAGCGGACCACGGGCTTGATATGAAGCTTATCGACGTGGAATATACCTTCGACAACAACAAGGTACTTTTTTATTTTACTGCCGACGGAAGGGTCGACTTCCGCGAGCTTGTAAAGGACCTTGCGGCGGTGTTTAAAACCCGTATAGAGCTCAGGCAGATCGGCGTAAGGGATGAATCCAAGATGCTGGGCGGTATAGGCGTTTGCGGGCGTATCCTTTGCTGCAAGTCGTTTTTGGGCGAATTCCAGCCCGTATCAATCAGGATGGCGAAGGAGCAGGGACTTTCACTTAATCCTGCAAAAATTTCGGGCACCTGCGGCAGGCTGATGTGCTGCCTGAAATTTGAGCAGGAAGCCTATGAGGAAGCCCTGGGCCGCCTGCCCAGGGTTAATGCCGTTGTTGAAACGCCTGAAGGCCAGGGCACCGTAATGGAAGTAAACCTTCTGAAAGAAACGGTCAAGGTCAAGCTTGACAAGGACAATGAAACAGACTTGAAAGTTTTTCGCGGCGATGAAGTCAAAGTAATCGCCAATGCCAACGCAAACGGTGAAGAAGAGATAGACGCCGCTGAAATGGATGAGCTCAGGGAGCTTGAGGATGAGGATATCGAGAGCGCCGCTGAAAGCAAAAACGATATCTAGGCCATAAAATTCAGGCGATAATGGCAGATATCCTTGAAGAAAAAATAAAAATCGCAAATAAATATTCCTTTTCGTTAATATTGGTGTTAAAATAAATAAGGTCGGGCAAGTCCGCTTGATTGCATGTCAACTTTTTAATATATGTTGGAGGTGTTTTTCATGGCATATTACATCAACGAAAATTGTATCAGCTGCGGTGCCTGCGAAGCAGAGTGCCCTGTTTCCTGCATATCTGCCGGTGAGGACAGGTATGTTATAGACGAAGATGCCTGCATAGATTGCGGTTCATGCGCAAACGTATGTCCCGTTGATGCTCCTCAGCCGAAATAAGTGGGAACGCAGGAGGTCAATTTAGGCGTAAAAGCCTTTATTGGCCTCTTTTTGTTGTTATGGGGAAATTTCGTTGTGAAGCAATTTCGTTGTGAAGCAAAATATTCTTGCTCTTATAAGGCATATTAAGTAAGGAGACGTGCCGCAAAGTTGAAAAACAGCGCAGAACGCCCGGATATCAGGCTGCTTGAGGATGAACAGGTGGACGACCTGCAGTATCGCGGCCTGAAAATTATTCAGAAAAAAGAAGGTTTTCGTTTCGGTATTGATGCGGTTTTATTGGCCAATTTCACGGTCCCGTCGGTGAAAAGGAATGACAGCGTAGTGGATCTGGGAACCGGATCGGGTATTGTTGCAATATTGATTGCAGGAAAATCCGAAGCCGGCGTTGTCAAGGGTCTAGAGATACAGCCGGAGATAGCGGAAATGGCCAGCAGAAGCGTTAGGATGAACAACCTTGAAGACAAGGTCGAAATAATGCAGGGCGATATTAGGAAGGCCGTAGAGTATTACGGCCCTTCGAGTTTTGACGTGGTTGTGACCAATCCGCCCTATATCAGCAAGGGGGCAGGGCTTGTAAATCCCCTGGACAGCAAGGCCGTTGCAAGGCACGAGCTGATGTGCACGCTGGAGGATGTTATAAAGGTCTCGTCAAAACTGCTTAAACCCGGCGGCCTGTTTGCCATGGTGCACAGGCCTCACAGGCTCGTGGACATTGTCTGTTACATGCGTTGTTATGGCATAGAGCCCAAGTACCTGAGATTCGTCCACCCTTCGCCGGGGAAAAAGGCGAATCTTTTGCTTATCAGGGGAATGAGGGGCGGAAAGCCCGAACTCAAGATGATGGAGCCGCTGTATGTGTATGATCAGAACGGGTGTTATACACAGGAAATAAACGAAATATACGCAAGAGAGGTAAACGTTATTGAGTGATAAAGGATGCCTGTACCTGGTGGCGACGCCCATCGGGAATCTCGAGGATATAACGCTGCGCGCGCTGAGAATTCTTAAGGAAGTTGACATTATCGCCGCGGAAGATACGAGGCGCACAAAACAACTGATGAACCATTTTGAAATAAAAAAACCCCTCGTGAGCTACTACGAGCATAACAGGGCCGAAAGGGGAAAGTGGCTGATAGAACGGCTGCTTGAAGGGAAGAATATAGCCCTTGTGTCCGACGCGGGAACGCCCGGGATTTCGGATCCCGGTGAAGAGCTCGTTTCGCAGGCCATTGAAAACGGGATAGAAGTTACAATGGCCCCGGGGCCTGTTGCCGCGGTAATGGCGCTCGTCCTGTCGGGTCTGCCGGCTGGAAGGTTTGTATTTGAAGGATTCTTGCCCATGAACAAGCGCTCGCGGCGCGAAAGAATAGAACAGCTCGCGGCGGAAACCAGGACCGTGGTGCTTTACGAGGCTCCCCACAAGCTGGTTTATACACTGAGGGAACTGAAGGATGCGCTGGATCCGCGCAGGATTGTGCTCGCGCGGGAATTGACCAAGAAATTCGAGGAATTTATCCGTTGCGATACAATTGCCGATGCGCTGGAAATTTTTGAAACCAATGACCCGAGAGGCGAGTTTGTGCTGATCCTGGAAGGAGCCCGTGAAAAAGACACGGTCGACGCCGCCTTTTGGAAGGATATGAGCATAAAGCAGCACGTGGATTATTACATTGGCATGGGCGCAGACAAAAAAACGGCAATGAAAAAAGTTGCCGAAGACCGGGGCCTGAGCCGCAGGGAAGTTTACAACAGCCTGTTAAAAAATAAAGAAGACCCCTTTTGAGGATCTTCTTTATTCAGAGGCTTACTTCTTCAGCTCTCTCATGCAGTCAGGACAAATGTTCTTGCCCTTGTAAACAATTACATCCTTTGCATTACCGCAGAAAATGCATGCAGGCTCATATTTCTTAAGAATGATGGTGTTTCCGTCGACGTATATTTCAAGCGCATCCTTTTCTGCGATGTCGAGGGTACGTCTCAGTTCGATCGGGAGTACCACTCTTCCCAGCTCGTCAACCTTTCTTACAATACCTGTGGACTTCATAAACCTTCCTCCTTTATATTACGATATTCGACAAACTTGTTTGAATTTATAATACCATAAATTCCAATAATCGTCAACAATTTAATTCAAGAAAATCTAAAAAATGTTATTGAAAATTTTCACCGTCTTAAAATTTCCTGTTTCTCTGATGCCGGCTAAATCTCTATATTGTTGGAATAAATCCGCTTAGGCCTGTTTATATGGGACATTGTTACTATTTTTACTGGCGAATAAAAATACATATATGTTAATAATTAACTGGAAAAACGTCAAATCCATATTTGACAAAAGTCGACAGAATCCCTTCGCAGCGATTTTTCCGGCTCGTCACGTTTCCGACGAATTTTTGTTTGAGTTTTTCATATAAATTAATATGCAAAATAAAGGAATTTAATGTGAGATGCTGAATTACGTCTGGTTTTTTTTACTCGTATCAGGATTTTTGATAAGCATAGTGAACGGCAGGACCGAACAGGTAACAAGAGCTGCCCTTGATGCCGCTTCAGGAGCGGTGGAGCTGAGCCTGGGGCTTTTGGGGATAATGTGTCTTTGGAGCGGTTTAATGAGGATTGCTGAAAAAAGCGGGCTTACGGATTTTATTGCCCGTGCGGCGAAACCGCTGCTTCAATATTTATTCCCCGGAATTCCGCGGAGACATCCTGCGCTGGGCGCTGTTGTCCTCAATCTCGCTGCCAATTTTCTCGGCCTGGGAAATGCGGCCACGCCGCTTGGGATCAAAGCGATGAACGAACTGCAGAAACTTAATCCTGTGAAAGACACGGCCACCGACTCCATGTGCATGTTCCTGGTGCTCAACACATCTGTAATACAGCTCGTGCCCGCGACCATCATCGCTCTCAGGGCAGCGGCGGGAGCGAGGAATCCCGCGGATGTCATGGGCGCCATATGGTTTGCCACGTTGTGTTCCAGCGTTGCCGGCATAACCGCGGCGAAAATATTCGCACGCCTTTCGGCGGTAAAATTGCGTAAAGTATCCCGGAAAACCCTCTATACGCGTGGAACCTGCCGTAAGGATATATCCGGAAGCGGTAACAGTGCGGCAAATGTCCGGGTTTTTTTCGGAAACGAAAGGTTTTTCGGAAGCAGAAGAATTTTTGGATACGGAAAAATTTTCGGAAAAAGAGGGATTCTTTTCGGAAGCAGGCGGAACAGGGGCGTGCATAGGAGTGGGAGTCATTACGGGAGCAGTTCGGAAGGTAGTTATAAAAATTGTTTCAGAGGTAATTACGGGAACAGCAAGAGGGGCAGCTACATGAGCAAAAGCAGGGGTAATTGCAACAGCAGCTGCGCCGGTAATGAAAAAATTTACAGCAAATACAGGAGAACGGGAACATGAGCTTTATGAAGGACATCTCCGTCTATGCGGTACCTTTGGTTTTTATTGCGATTTTGTCAATTGGCATGTACAGGAATGTCAGGGTTTATGACCAGTTTGCCGAGGGCGCGAAGGACGGGATAACCACCACTGTTAGAATTATCCCTCCGCTTGTAGGCTTGATGGTCGCCGTCGCGGTTTTCAGGGCTTCAGGAGCCCTGGACCTGATTCTGTTTGCTTTAAGGCCCGTTACGAACCTGCTGGGAATTCCGCCGGATGCACTGACCCTGGCGTTTTTGAGACCTGTCTCAGGCAGCGCGTCCATGGCGCTGGTATCGGATATAATGAAGGAACACGGACCCGATTCCTTTACAGGAAGGCTTGCATGTACCATGATGGGTTCCACGGAAACGATATTCTATACCCTTACGGTTTATTTCGGGGCCATGGGGATCAAAAAAATACGCTATGCCCTCGGAGCGGCTCTTATTGCCGACATTGCCGGCATGATCGCATCGCTGCTGATCTGCAGAATGCTCTTCGGAAACCCGTGATGATGCTGCCGGTTTTCCCCCTGTTTTTCCCATGTACATTGGTTTTCTGTTGAAAAAAAAGTTTAATAACTGTATAGTAATAATTATTAAGTAATATATTGAACTATTAGCTGTTTAATACATTTACGAATAAGAGTACAGCCGGGCATACAAGCACTGCCGCGTATATGAGTAGCCGGGGGAACCGTCCCAATGTACCCGGCAGGGACAGGAGAACCGTCCCCGTGTCCCGGCAGGGACAGGAGAACCGTCCCCGTGTCCCGGGAGAACCGTCCCCGTGTCCCGCAAAAGGACAAGCAGTTGTTGTAACCGCCGCAGCGGAATATGGGAATGCTGCAGGGGGATTTCACCGCTTATTTTAAATGTTCTTTTTGGATAAAATACTAATTCAAGGATGATATACTGAAAACGCTCTCCGCAGGGCTAAATAAAAGGGAGGCATTGAAACATGAGCAGTAAGAAGTTCTACATAACGACACCTATTTATTATCCGAGCGACAAGCTGCATATTGGCCACAGCTACACGACCGTTGCGGCCGACGCCATGGCGCGATATAAAAGACTCAGGGGATATGATGTCATGTTTCTGACCGGGACCGACGAACATGGTCAGAAGATACAGCGGGTGGCCGAGGAAAAGGGAGTTACGCCAAAACAGTACGTTGATGAAATAGTCGCAGGCATCAGGGAACTGTGGAAGCTGATGAAGATATCCAACGACCGGTTTATCAGGACGACGGATCCCGAGCACGAGGCCATAGTTCAGAAGATTTTCAAAAAGCTGTATGACCAGGGCGATATATACAAAAGCCAGTATGAGGGATGGTATTGCACACCGTGCGAGTCTTTCTGGACTGAGACCCAGCTGGTGGACGGAAAATGCCCCGACTGCGGCAGGGAAGTCGAACTGACGAGGGAGGAGAGTTACTTTTTCAGGCTTTCCAAGTACCAGGACAGGCTGATCAAATATATTGAGGAAAATCCCGATTTTATTCAGCCGGTTTCGCGGCGCAATGAAATGCTCAACAACTTCCTGAGACCGGGCCTTGAGGACCTGTGCGTTTCGAGGACGACTTTCAACTGGGGAATTCCCGTGCCCTTCGACGAGAAGCACGTGGTATACGTGTGGATAGATGCCCTGTCCAACTACGTGACAGCCCTGGGGTTCATGACCGATAATGATTCTGACTACCGCAGGTACTGGCCCGCGGATCTGCACCTTGTCGGAAAGGAAATTGTGCGATTCCATACCATTATCTGGCCGGCCATGCTCATGGCACTGGGAGAACCGCTCCCGAAGCAGGTTTTCGGTCACGGATGGCTCCTGCTCGAAGGCGGAAAGATGTCCAAGTCCAAGGGGAATGTGGTGGATCCTGTTGTCCTGGTTTCAAAGTACGGTGTGGACGCCGTGAGGTATTTCCTTCTGAGGGAAGTGCCGTTTGGCTCCGACGGAGTATTTTCCAATGAAGCGCTGATCAACCGGATCAATTCGGATCTCGCCAATGATCTCGGAAATCTCGTGAGCAGGACCGTGGCGATGATTGACAGGTATTTCGGAGGTACCATACCTGAGACAAGGGAAAAGGGCGATTTTGATGACGAACTGATTTCCCTTGCCACGGAAACGCCGGGCAGGGTAGAGGAACTGCTCGACAAACTGCAGTTCAGCACGGCCCTGGCGGAAATCTGGAAGCTTGTTTCGCGCACCAACAAGTATATTGATGAAACAATGCCCTGGGTGCTCGCAAAGGACGAGTCGAAGAGGAACAGGCTCGCGGCCGTGATGTATAACCTTGCGGAAAGCATAAGGATAATTTCCATACTGATCCAGCCCTTTATGCCCGAAACCCCGGCAAAGATATGGGAACAGCTTGGCATAGGCGGCGAAGCGGTGGAATGGGACAGTTCGAAGAAATGGGGAACGTATCCCGCCGGCGCCGTGGTCAGGAAAGGCGAAGTCATTTTCCCAAGAATTGATGTAAAAAAGGAGCTCGAGGAGGTTGAAAAAATGACAGCCCAGGCTGATAAGGCGAAGGCCGAAGCGAAAAAGGATAAGCCTGAAGAAAAAGCCAGGGAAGCTTCGCCGCAGAGTGACGGAGAAAAGCAGGGCGAAGGCGATAAGGAAAAATATATTACAATAGAAGATTTTCAGAAAATTGACCTGCGCGTCGCGCGCGTGCTGGAGGCCGAAAAGGTCGAGGGCGCAGACAAGCTGATGAAACTCAGGCTCGAAATGGGTAACGAGATCAGGCAGGTCGTGGCGGGCATTGCTAAATATTACAGCCCCGAAGAACTGGTTGGCAAAAAACTCATACTCGTTGCAAACCTCAAGCCTGCCAGGCTGAGAGGTATAGAATCGCAGGGTATGATACTCGCCGCTTCCGACGGGGAAAAACTGGCCGTTGCTGTTTTGGACGGCGACGTTCCCACAGGAGCCAGGGTAAGGTAAGGGGAAGTAAAAACCCAGGGAAAAAAGAGTTAAAACCATTTTCTCCATTTCGGAAACCCGCCCGCCGTGGCATAATGAAATTACGGCCGGCTAGTTTCGTACGAAAGGAGATGGTCAGGTTGGTAATGAAGAGGTGGTTCTCCGTTTAAGGAGACAGAAAGGGGCTGCAAGGCCCCTTTTATTGTATTGAATTTACCGATTTAATGTTAATAAATATAAATTTGATAATTTGTAACCGGATTGTAACATGAGCTTAATTGACCGATGCTATAATATGGAATATAATTAAAATTGCTGCAGCTAATGTCCGTATATGTCGGGATGCTGCAAATACCAATGAAAGGAGTGAGTGACAAGTGGTCAGTTTCATGAAGTTAAAGGTGATGAAGGGCTAATTTAATATCGGATTTGTTTTCGATCACTCCTTTTAATGTAACCTGTCAAATTTGAAAATCTGCCTGCAGGTAACAACACGATTGGAGTATCGTGTTTTTTTATTGCAAAAAGACAGGCTGAAAAATAAGGCTTCCGGCAGGCAGGGATGTAAGGTTTCGGGTCGTCGAAAAAATCCGGAGTCAGGCCGAAAATACCGCAAGGGAGGTGTATGGATGAAAGCTGACGTAAGGTTTAAATCAAGGTCCTATTTTGTCACGGAGGTTTTCATACATGAATTACAGAAACGGAAAGGAAATATTACCCCCTGAACTTTTGAAGGAATTGCAGAAGTATGTGGACGGCGGACTGATATATGTACCGCGCGTTGAAAACAGGAGAGCCGGATGGGGCGAGAACAACGGCGCCAGGCTGCTGATTGAAATGCGCAACAGCGAAATATACAGGAGTTACAAAAACGGAGCGACAATCCAGGAATTGGTTGAAGAATATCATCTGTCCGATGACAGCATAAGAAAAATAATATCGAAAAAGAGCAAAGCCATGAGAAAGGCGATTCAGCAAAAAGGCCTGGCAGGAAGGAAAGTGCAGGGCTCCCAGGGATTTTAAAGGACTGAGACGTACTGAGAGGACTGAGACAGTCCGGAGGAGAAAGTGCCTGAAAAGGTGTCGGCTACGGACAACGGGATTTGCAGGAGTATAATGGCGGCGCATGCCGTGTGAAAAGAAGGAACCGCGGATTTGGATGCGGTCCTTTTTTATGTCCCTTTTTACTTAAAATTGTATTTTTGTGCTGATATTTAGTTTTTGCCTGCCTTTAGACCGAGGTTTATGATATGATTGTATCGGACCAGGCCGTGCCCGTAATGCGCCTGCAGTGCACCGGCGATGATGCCGGCAAACTACCGGGTGGCGGATTGGTAGCTATGAATGATATAATATATAGTACTAATGTCTGAAAGGTGTTTTTGAAATGCTGTTTGATTCCCATGCCCATTATGATGACGAAAAATTTGACGCCGACAGGCATGAGATTTTAAAGGGCGTTTTTGAAAGCGGCGTTTCGCGTATCGTAAACGCTGCGTCGGACATTGATTCTGCAAGAAAAAGCATCGACCTGGCTATAAAATATGACGGAATTTATGCGTCGGTGGGGGTACATCCCCATTACGCGGAACAAATGAATGAAGAAACACTGAAGGAGCTGGAAAAGCTGGCATCTGCCGAAAAGGTGGTAGCCATTGGAGAAATCGGGCTTGACTATTATTATGCCAACTCTGACAGGGAAAAGCAGAGATACTGGTTTGCACGCCAGATAGATCTCGCCCTGAGGCTCAAGCTGCCGATTATAGTCCATAACCGCGATGCTAACAGGGATACACTTGACATAATAATTTCGCAAAACGCCAGGGACGCCGGAGGGGTTTTTCACTGTTATTCCGGCAGCGTTGAAATGCTTTCGGAAGTGCTTGACAACAATTTTTACATTTCTGTTGGAGGAATTGTAACGTTCAAAAATGCAAAAAAAATCATCGACGTGGTGAGATATGTTCCCGTTGAGCGGCTTTTAGTGGAGACTGACTGTCCATATCTTGCGCCGGAGCCTTTTCGCGGCAAGAGAAACGACTCCGGGAAATTAAGGTATATTGTTGAAAAAATAGCTGAAATCAAAGAGACAAGCTTTGCCGACATTGCCGAAAGGACATATGCCAATGCGTGTGAGTTGTTCAGAATTCCGGTATGATTTCGCTGTCTTTCTTCGCATTCACAGCGGACAGGAGGCCGTATTATGAAAAAACTTGTGCTTGTTGCCGTTTGGGCTTCGATTATCACTACCTTTCTGGCATTAAACTATTTATTGTGGGAGAGGGAGAAATCCGCTGATCCGAATAATCCCGACAATATTGAAAAAAGCACAATCAAAGAACTGCAGACCGCGATTAACAGGCTTGAAGATGAAAACGGCAAACTGAAAGAGGAAATCGACTCTCTTACTGTGTACAACAGCTATTACCAGGAAGAAATAAGGAAGAAGAACGTCCTTATCTATGAGCTTAAGAAAATTGCAGATCTTGGATTTTTGGAGGATATAATCACAGAATGGGTTGAAAGTGTTGACAAAAAGGATTACAGGAGCGCTTTCAGGCTGTTTTCCAACGAGATGATATACCAGAAGGAAATACAGTTGAAGATGAGGGAATATTTCAATCCTTACGAAAGGCTGATAAAGTCGTTTAAACTCCATTCCGTCGAACTCGATCTGGAGCACACTGAAAAGGGGAAAAACGGCGAACTGATATTCAGGGTGGTCATCGATGTGAAACATAATGATCCGAGGCAAAGGGATGAATACTTGGAAGGACTGAATACACGGTACTTTTTCATGGTTTATGACGAAATAACCGAGGGATGGTATATCGGAGGCATTGCAAACGAAATCTGAAATTATCACCATTAATCCTCCGGTTCATATAATGTATTGTAAACCAACATTATATGCCGGAGGTAATTCATTATGGAAAGAAGAAAAAACGGGGAAGAAGCGGTAAAAAGAGCTGAAAAGCCTGTTGTTACCGGGATGGAAACCATGACTCCGATGCAGCCGATGCCGGAGGCTACACAGCCGGTGCAGCAAATGCCCGAGATGCCTATGCCTCAAGCTTTTCATACCATTCCTGCAACGGGGACACAGATGCCGGTTATATGCTGTCCTCTTATAATGAACAGACAATGTCCCATGCTGGCAGGCCAGATGGGCATGCAAGATCCGGTTATGATGAATCCGTATATGGCCGCTCCTTATATGGGTTATACATATATGGCCGACCCCTGGATGACCGGCCAGTATATGTCCAGTCCTTATACGTGCGGTCCTTATATGAATTATTAGATCATTTGCGTGCCGGCCTGATATTGAACCGGACACCGGGTATATTGTCAGCCCTGGCAGGAGAAGATTGAAGCGGGTACGCAAGTATTCCGCTTTTTTTATTCATGTATACCCGTTTTATTTACCGGAATTATGAATAAATTGCCGCAAATGTCAGTATAATATATGGACTGTGAGTTAATAATTACCTATAAAGGGGACAAATGTGGCGTCATATTTGACAATTATGTGATATTAGAATAAAATAAGAAAATAAAAATGTCACTGTCCCTTTAGTATTTATACAGGAGGTTACGTTTTGATACCGATTGTAAGAAATATTAAAAGGTATTTTTCATTAGCGGAACTCACAGTTGTTTTTCTTGCACTGACTATTTCGGTTACCGCGGGGATAGGCGTTTTTCATTTTTTCAAAAAGGATGTCACTATTATTGACAATGGCAGGCAGACTGTGGTTAAAACAATGAAATCCACCGTTGCGGAAGTGCTGCAGCAAAACGACATCAAGGTTGAACCCTGTGACTACATCAGCCTGCCGATGGACTACAAACTAAAGAGAAATGAAATGAACAAGATAACTATAAAGAGAGCTGTACCTGTCAACCTGATAGCCGACGGCGAGGAAAGGACGATTATGACTTACCGTGAAACCGTGGGTGATGTTATAGGAACCTGCGGAATTGCAATGAATGATTCAGACAGGCTCGAAGGGGTATCGGCCGATGACAGGGTTACAAGCAACATGGACATCAGGATTGTAAGGGTCAATGAAAAGCTCGTCACTGAGAATGTTGAGATTCCTTACAGCGTGGTAAGGAAAGAAAACAGAAGCCTCGCCAAGGGCGTGGAGAAGGTGATAACAAAAGGACAGCCCGGTGTCAAGGAAAGACTTTTCCGCGTGGTTACCGAGGACGGCAAAGAGGTTCTCAGGGAACTTATCAAGGAATCGGTTGTTAAAAACCCGGTCAGCATGGTCGTGGAATTCGGCAGCCTGATGACGAAAAAGACTTCGAGAGGCGAGAGTCTCAGGTACAACAAGGTTCTCGACATGGTATGCACGGCCTATACGGCTTCATACGCTGATACGGGTAAACGCCCGGGGGATCCTCTTTTCGGCATTACGGCCTCGGGTATGAAGGCGAGAGAAGGTATTGTCGCCGTTGACCCCAAGGTAATACCGCTGGGAACAAAGCTGTACATAGAGATCGAGGGATCCACGCCGGACTATGGTTTTGCAATCGCCGGTGATACGGGCGGAGCAATCAAGGGCAACAAGATCGACCTTTATTACGACGATGTCAATTTCGTAAGAAATTTCGGCCGCAAGAAATGCAAGGTATATATCCTTTATGACTGATGGATTGCACGGCCGACGAAAAATCTTGAAGGGACGGACATGGACCGGGGCTGCAAAGCCCCGGAATATTTTTATAAAGGGAAAACGGGAGCGAGCCGGCATGATTGCCTGCCGGATAAATTGACAAGTTACGGAGCAAAAATCGGTGAGTGCAATGGCGAACGTAAATGTAAAGGAAACGATCAGGAAATATAATCTGCGCCTTACAAAATCCCTGGGACAGAATTTCCTCGTTGACAACAAAGTGGTGGACGGGATCATTTCAGCTTCAGGGATTGGCAGGGAGGATATTGTGATTGAAATCGGTCCGGGAGTCGGCAGCATGACGGCGAGGCTTGCCGAAACCGCGGGGTTTGTGATTGCGGTGGAAATAGACAGGCACCTGATTCCCGCGCTGCAGGACAACCTTAAGGAATATGGCAATGTCGAGATAATAAATGAAGACGTGCTGAAACTTGATATAAGCGACATTATTGAAAGAACCGCAGCGCGAACCGGGCTGAAAAGGGTAAAGGTGGCCGCCAACCTGCCTTATTACATAACCACGCCCATAATCATGAAACTGCTTGAAGAAGAGCCGGGAATAGGTTCAATGATATTCATGGTCCAGAAGGAAGTCGCCGCGAGAATGACGGCGGCTCCCGGCAGGAAGGATTACGGCGCGTTGTCCGTTGCTGTGCAGTATTATTCAAATCCCGTCAGGATAATGGACGTGCCTCCCCACTGCTTCATACCGCAGCCCGACGTGGATTCCTCCGTGATACGACTTGATGTGCATGAAGAGCCACCGGTTGAGCTTAAGGACAGGGCGCTTTTTTTCAGGGTGGTTAAGGCGGCGTTCGGGCAGAGAAGAAAAACGCTGCTGAACGCGCTGTATAATGCCGGTTTTTTCGGCGCAGACAAGGAACAAATCCGGGAAATATTGTCCAGGGCCGGGATTGAGGAGAACCGGAGAGGGGAAACGCTTACTATCTGGCAGTTTGCCGAGTTGTCCAACGTTATTGCAGAGACCGCGCGGTAATTACAGGGACAATACTGTTTGACAATACATTAATGCAATACATTTTGGCAATACAGTATTTCAACAATAAAATAGCAACAATGCAGTATGGCAATAAAGAATGATGCATTTGGAAATGCATTATGGCAATAGGGATTGATACAGCCTGGCATTAAAATGATACAGCATGACATTGCAGCTATTCTGTATAACTCACGCCTGGCTGCAGTATGAACAATAAACCGCGGGTAATCGCGGTTTTATTTTTTCCTGCCCCTACATATATATAAATGAGATGTATAGGTGGATGGGGGTTAATCCTGTGAGGAAATATTTCAGGAACTTCTTCATTTTCAGCCAGGAAGACCGGGGTTTTTCCGCCAAGGGACAGGGTTCAGGATTTGTCAGGACGGAAACCAGGGACGGAAAAGGAAGTTTTTTTGTTCAGCTGCAAAATATGAAGGACAGCAGCGACGTGCTGCAATACAGGGTTTACCTGCTGAAATGCGGTGAACGCGAAGTATTGGACGTAGAAATGGGCACGGTGAATGTCAGGGGAAACCGCGGCGAACTCAGGGCAGGTTTTGATCCGGACAATGTAATGGGTTCGGGGATTGCGATAGAGGAATTCAACGGCGCGCTGGTAAAGGCGGACAGTGGAGGTGGTGTGCCTTCCTATCCGCTGGTGGCGCTCAAAGACAGGAAAATCGATTGGAGAAGATTTAATGTGCCAGTGCAGAAGGCTGCGGAAGCCGGAAGCGGATTTGCAACGGCAGACAGCAAGCGTGAAGATGATATAAGTGATATATTGAAGCAGGGAGATTTTGTCAGCAAGTACGACGGCGGACTTGAGAGCAGGTACGTAAAATCAGGCGGTGAGAGCAAACCCGGCATTGCCGGCGCGGCAGCAGGCACCGGGCCGAAGGGTGCTGCCAAAGCTGCAGTGAAGGATTGTAAGCCCGCCTTGTCTACGGAAAATGTTGCAGGATATGTACAAACTGAGCCCGCATCCTGCGTGAAAGCTGCGGAGATACCTCAATTGTCACAGCAGGATGAATTTAAATTGGCGGAGAAAGAGAAATCTGGAACGGACCGACAGGATGAACCTGAACCAGGGATACGCGAAAAAACTGTATCGGCGCTGCAGGATAAAACTGGTCCGGCGCTGCAGGAAGTGTTCGATGCCATGCAGAAGGAGGAAGGGCAGCTTCCTGCGCAGCAGGAGAAAGAGAAGCACGGCCCGGGGAATGAAACACAGGCGGAATCCGGGTCAGAAACTGAAAGCGCAGACAGGGAAAACGCTGTAAAAACGGAAAGCGGGAAAGAAACGGAAAGCAGGGTCAAAACAGGAAGCGGCGCGGAAACCGGGAGTGCAAAAGAAACAGTAAGTATAAAAACGGAAACCGGCAGCGAAATGGAAAGCAGCAGGGAAAAAGAAGGCGAAACCGATACAAGGGGAGAATGCCCGCCGGAGCCGGACGAAACCGCCGAGAGCAGGTTTAAACACAGGCCTGCGCCCTTTTTTCCACCGGAGCAACCGGCGGCTCCCGCCCATGAAAGTATAGATCCGCAGTTTTACAGATGCCCC
Source organism: Bacillota bacterium (assembly GCA_023623175.1). Classification (GTDB taxonomy): domain Bacteria; phylum Bacillota; class Clostridia; order Acetivibrionales; family JAMNXU01; genus JAMNXU01. The sequence continues at coordinate 143,851 of JAMNXU010000013.1, read as the reverse complement.
TATTTACAGAACAATGTCTGTGTAGTCCAAAAAGCAGGTTATGCAGGCAGTTCCATGTCCTGCGCGGGCTGCACGGCGCCAAGGGCTGCAGGAAAAGCCGACAGCGCGGAAAGAACCGTGGACCTGGAAGCGCTCAGCCGGGATTTTGATAAGTATTTTGTAAAAGACAATCCGTTCGGAAACAGGAAAGGGAACTACCGTTGGTGGAAAGTCCACAGCCCCGTGCATTTGAACAATATCCTCCACCGGCATAATATCAGGACATCCTTCCTTTACAATCCACTTGTAATGACGGCCCATTTCAAATACAGGCACCTGATAATAGGGATCTATAGCGACAGGGCAAAACAAAAGGAATACATAGTGGGCGGAGTGCCCGGAGTTTACGGCACAGATGAACGGCCTTTCGCGGGTATAGGCCGGTGGGTGCAGCCTGAGGGCCATGATTCGAAATATGGCGCTTTTGGTTACTGGCTCATATATATAGATCCGAGGTCCGGGAAGGTCGTAAGGGTAAACTGATATTGACTATTGGGGACTTAATCATATATTATTTAATTGACCAGTATAATTAAAAATTTCTGAGACTATGTCCTGCAAGGACAATGTCTTGGATTTTTTGTTTTTGGTCTACATGTTGTCTCGATTTTTTATGCGGAGGGGGCAATCTAATGAGGAAAATTACTGCAGTCCTGATCGGAGCCGGCGGCAGGGGACTTCACAATTTCAGCCCATACATACTGCAGCATCCCCACGAGATACAACTGGTAGCAGTTGCTGAGCCCGTTGAGGAAAGAAGGAAAAAAATCCAGGAGCTGCATGGCATTGATGACTCCATGGCTTTCAGCAGTTGGGAAGAGCTGCTTGACAAACCGAGGCTTGCCGATGCGGCTATTATTGCGACGATGGACTACATGCATTTCGTGCCGACATGCAGGGCGCTCGAAAAGGGCTATCACGTTTTGCTGGAAAAGCCCATGTCCAACGACCCCAAGGAATGCCTGATAATGGGAGATATGGCTAAAAAATATGACCGTGTCTTTTCCATATGCCATAACATGAGGTACACGAACTTTTTCATGACGATAAAGAAACTGCTCGACGAAGGCAGGATAGGGCGCCTTATTTCGATCCAGCACAATGAAAATGTCGGCTGGTGGCACATGGCCCACAGTTTTGTCAGAGGAAACTGGAGAAATTCCGACGAAACGAGCCCGATGATTCTGCAGAAGAGCTGCCACGACATGGATTTGATCCTCTGGATGGCCGGTGCCGACTGCACGAAAATTTCGTCCTTTGGTTCCCTGACCCATTTTAAGAGAGAGAACGCGCCGGAAGGAGCACCGGAAAGGTGTCTTGACGGATGTCCCGTGGAAGAGCAGTGTCCATACAGTGCCATCCGGCTGTACCTTAGCGAAAAGCCGCTGTGGGTTGCAAGGGTCATCAGCATGGACCAGAGCATTGAAGCAAGGACAAAGGCATTGAGAGAAGGACCCTATGGAAGGTGCGTTTATTACTGCGACAATAATGTGGTTGACCACCAGGTTGTCAACATGGAATTTGCCAACGAGGTAACCGCGGCATTCACCATGTGCGGCCATTGCAGCGTAAACGGCAGAACCGTGAAGCTGATGGGAACAAAGGGCGAAATCCGCGGACACGGAGAAATGAACGAGCTTGAGGTGTTCGATTTTGCAAGCCAGACCAGGGAAATCATAAAGCTCAACAATGAAGCCGGCGGACACGGAGGCGGAGATTACAGGCTGATGAGGGACTTTGTCAGGCTCGTGGCCAGCGATGGCAAATTAAAGGGACTGACCGAGGCAAGCATTTCCGTGCAAAGCCACCTCATGGCATTCGCGGCCGAGAAGTCCAGGGTTGAAGGCCGGACTATTGACATGAAGGAATATGTGGAATCGTTAAGGAGAGAAATTGGATAAACGGTTTACAGGGATATTGGGTAAACAATTTATCATAGAATAGAGATATTGGATAAACATATTATTTTGAAAGAATAAACAGTTGATTTGAAAATGCTGCTATTCTGGAACAGTTATTATAATAAAAGATATAAGGGCCGATGACTGCAATACCGTCGTCGGCCTTTATTTTATCAAAAAGTACAAAATAAATTGTGTTTTTGTAGTTATTTCAAATATTAATGTATTTCATGACGAAATATAGTATAATATAGTTGGTGGCATGTCCTGGCAAAGCATTTCAAAAGGAGTTGGTCGTGTGTCTGATAAGAACAGGGTGGAGGTCAAGATAGCCGGGAAGGAATACGCCCTTAAAGGCACGGAGTCGGAGGAATACATCCAGCGAATAGCCCTCTATATCGACAAGAAGATGAGCGAAATCCTGAGGAGGAACAATAAGCTGAGCACACAAATGGCTGCAGTGCTCACTGCCGTAAATGTTGCCGACGATTATTTCAAGGCTTGCAACAGGGCTGATGAGCTTGCCAGGGAACTGAAACTCGCCCAGGAGGAAATCTCCAGGCTTACGGCGGAAAACCGGCGTCTTACGGAAGAAAACAACAATCTCGCTACAACAAACACGACTCTTCAGCTGGATCTGGCAAAAAGGGAGGCGGAACTGAACGAAGTCCGCAATTCCATTAACAGGAACCTTTACCGCAAATCCGCCCTTTAGAATGGAGACTGCTTGAAAAAGAAACAATGCAATCAATTGCGGGTTGTAATTACCGGTTTTAATAATTGGTTACAATTGCCGGTTTGATTACTGGCTGAATAGAAGTTCAGAAGGCGCGTATGCGCTTTTTTTCTGTCAGGAATCAAAGTTTAATTGGTAAATTACATGTATATCATATGTACGGGAGCAAACTTTCGAGAGCGGGCTAGCCCGGGAAGGAAGACGGTTGGGTAGGACAGGAGAACCGTCCCCGTGTCCCGCTCCAGGATTAACAGGGAGGAGAATCAGGAATACGGTTGGATATGAGCAGGAAAGTTGAACTGCTGGCTCCGGCAGGAAACCGGGAAGCTTTCGTGGCCGCCGTGGAAAACGGGGCCGATGCGGTGTACATCGGGGGGCAGAAGTTCAGTGCCCGGCAGTATGCCGCGAATTTTGATACCGAAGAGATGGAATGGGCCGTGGAATATGCCCATTTGAGGGGCGCCAGGGTTTATCTTGCGATGAATACGCTGCTTGACGACCGTGAAATTGAACAGGCGCTGGAATACCTCAAGAAGCCCGTCGAAATGGGCATAGACGCATTGATAGTGCAGGATCCGGGATTCGCATCAGCCGTCAGGCAGGTCTATCCCGGGATTGATCTGCACGCCAGCACCCAGATGACCATATATAATATCGAAGGCGTCAGGGCCCTTGAGAAAGAGGGCTTTAAAAGGGTGATCCTTGCGAGGGAATTAAGCCTGTGCAGGATTGAGGAGATTTGCAGAAATACAAATATTGAAATAGAAGTATTTGTCCATGGCGCACTCTGCGTGTCCTACTCAGGCCAGTGCCTGATGAGCAGCATGATCGGGGGCAGAAGCGGGAACAGGGGCAAATGCGCACAGCCCTGCAGGCAGAGGTATGATTTTATTAATATTGAAACCGGCTATTTAGAGGGAGACGGACGCGAAAAAGCGGCACGCAAATACCTGCTGAGTCCCAGGGATCAGTGCACTGTCGGTTTTCTCGACAGGATTGTTGCGACGGGAGTCAGGTCGCTGAAAATCGAAGGCAGGATGAAAAGCCCGGAATACGTGGCGGTTGTGACGGGCATATACAGGAAATACCTTGACAGGGCGCTGGAAGCCGGAGACGGTGGATACAGCGTTGATGAAAAGGATCTGGAAATCCTCGCCCAGATTTTCAACCGGGGAGGATTCAACAGGGGCTACTTTTTCGGTAAAACGGGAAAGGACATGATGTGCTTTGAAAAGCCAAAGAACTGGGGAATTTATCTCGGCGAGGCGATTTCATACCGTTCCGATGCGCACCTTCTGAAAGTCCGGCTTGCAAACCCGATATCCATCGGCGACGGGGTGGAGGTCTGGACCAATGAAGATGAAAGTCCCGGAAATATCATTACCGAAATACGGGTAAACGGCAGGAGGACGGACAGGGCGGAGAAAGGCCAGACAGCCGAGATTGGCAGCCTTTCCATTGCCGGTAAAATTCCCTCGGGCTGCAAGGTTTATAAAACTTCTGACAAAAATTTTCTGGACCAGGCAAGAAAGAGCTATGAAGACAAATCCCGGAGAAAAACCGCGCTGCATGGCTTTATTGAAATAACGGAAGGCGAAAGAACGGTTTTGCGAGTCAGCGACGATTTGGGCAACAGCGCTGTGGCCGTTGGAGACATGGAAGCCGAAACCGCCGTTACCAGGCCGATCAGTGAAAGCCGTGTGGTCGAACAATTGTCCAAAACCGGAAACACGCCGTTTTATTTCAGTAAAATCGACGTCAAAATTACAGGCAACCCGGCATTGCCCGTAAGCGAGATTAACAGCCTGCGGCGAAAGGCTCTGGGCTCGCTGGAACGGGAGATAATCGACTGTTACAGGAGGGACGGCAGGGGTTACAGGAAATGCGGGGGAAAGGATACCGGCAGCGGTAACAGCGGCAGTAATACCGCCAGGGCTGAGCAGTCGTCCGATCCGGAACGCATTTACAACGCAGCTGAAAGCTTCGGGATCCGGGATTACCGTAGCGGCAGGGTTGCCGGGATATCGGTATATTTTGCGCAAATTCCTGAGAATATCGAATTTGCCAAAATCAAGGCAGCAAGGGTCCATATTCCGTTTAAATATGTTTTGGACAGGGCAAGGGCAGAAAAGACGCTTTTCGCCGTAAAAGGAAGCGGAGCTGAAGCGTTTATACGTCTGCCGCATATAACTTCGGGCAATTATGACAGGCTTATCAGGGAAAAACTTGCCGGTATCGCTGAAATCGGCTTTGACGGGTTGACGCTGGGAAACATCGGGACCCTCGAGGCTGTGAAAGAAATACTTGGAACTGGTGTATCAGATACTGGCGGACAGGTATCAGGATCTAAAAAGTTTAAACTGTCGGCAGATTACACGCTGAACGCCTTTAACGGGCGGACAGTCGGGTGGCTGCGGCGCAGCGGATTTGACACCGTTACTCTTTCCACGGAGCTCAACCTCGACCAGATAGAGAGATTGAAACTGCATGATTTGCCTGGCATCGAGGCAATGGTGTACGGCCGCGTGGCGGTTATGACATCGGAGTACTGTCCCGCGGGATGCATTTGCGGCGGGGCTTCAACGGGCAGGAAATGCGCGGGTTGCAGTCCCGGGAGAAAGGGACTGAGAGACAGGACCAACGCGGTATTCCCGGTTGTGACAGACAACATGGACTGCAGGAGCAGCATTTATAACAGCGCCACGCTGCTCGTGCCGGAATTGTGCGGTCGATTGAAAAAATCAGGTGTGGAGCTGTTCCGGCTTGATTTCCTGTTTGAAGATGCGGAAACTGTTTATGATGTGACGGCAATGTACAGTGATGTGCTAAAGTACGGGGATGAAGCGCTTGAAAAATATGCGCCGCTGGTTGAAAGGCTCAGGGCAGGCGGATTTACCCGCGGCCATTATTTCCGCGGGGTTTGAGATAAGGATTTAAGGGTTAATGTGAATATTTTTATTGATTGATGTGGATAACCGGTCAGTTTACCGGCATGAAAGGGTGGAACGGATGGAAAAAGTGGAAGTTTGCGTGGAAATTTGCAGGGAGGGAGCCGTGATTCCCAGGTATGCAAAACCCGGCGACGCGGGAATGGATGTGTGCGCCGCGGAGGAAGTGCTCATCAGGCCCGGGGAAACAGTAATTGTGCCAACGGGTCTTAAATTGGCGATTCCCGAGGGTTATGAAATCCAGGTCAGACCCAGGAGCGGAATATCCTTAAGGACGCCGCTCAGGATATCCAATTCGCCGGGAACCATCGACAGCGGATACAGGGACGAGCTGGGTATAATCGTTACCAATACTTCGCCAATTTGCTGCAGCGCCGACGAAGTCTACGGTCTTGACGCCCAGGGCAATAAATTCGGCAGTTACAGGATTTTGCCCGGGGACAGGATAGCGCAGATTGTCCTTCACGCGGTTCCCGTAATGACGATGAAAGTGGTCACTTCGGTCAGAGATATCGGGTATAACCGGAACGGCGGGTTTGGCTCCACCGGGGTTAAGTAAGGGGTTAAGTAAGGGGTTAAGTAATGAAATGCAGTATACCTCGGTATTTGACCGGATCAATATTTTAATATTTGAAAATCCGGATGAACTAATCCTGAATGGATTGATTAAAGTGTATCGACACGCAAATACGGTGCCAAACAGCCGGATTAAGTGGTTCGGCAGCAATATAAGAGATTTTTTAACCTTAACGCGGAGTAAGCGATTCGCGATATCAGACATTTCAGAAAAATTTATATATAATTATGTAGGGGGGTTACAGGAAGGAGATATTTTAATGAGGAAAACATTGTTTATTTACAATCCTGGAGCCGGCGACCACAGTATTACAAGAAAACTTGACTACATAATCCACAGGTTCCTTGCCAACGGGGTTTTGGTGCAGCCGTACCGCTTCAGAAGCGAAGATGACGAAGAGCTGCCGAAACTGGTAAGGGAAATGGGTTTTGAAAGCATCATAGCTTCCGGCGGCGACGGCACGATCAATTTTGTGGTCAATATGATGATGAGGAATAATTTGAATATCCCCATGGGTATCATACCTTCAGGCACCTGCAATGACCTGGCGCACAGCCTCGGATTGCCCCATACTCTGAAGGACTGCATCGATATAATTCTCGGGGGCAGAACAAAGTCCATTGACGCCGGTTTGATCAATAACAGGCAGTATTTTTTGAGCACGTGTGCCGGTGGCATATTTGTGAACGTGTCGTTCAACACGAACCAGGAACTGAAGAGGAATTTCGGACCTTTTGCGTATTATCTCAAGGCATTGACCGAGGTTACCAATATAAAGCCTTTTTATTTGAAAGTTACCACCGATGAGGAGGTCGTGGAGGAAAATGTCCTGCTGTTTTTGGTCATAAACGGGAAGCACGGCGGGGGATTTTCCAACCTGATAAAACAGGCTGATCTGTCCGACGGAATAATGGATATAGTCCTTATTAAAAACTGCCAGCACCTCGACATGGTGAGCCTGTTCTTCAAGGTTCTCAGCAGCGCGAGCCTCGAAGACAAAAATGTAAAGTTGCTGAGGTCGCGCCGTTGCAGGCTGGAATCGGACACCAAAATAACGCTGAGTGTGGACGGAGAAAAGGGACCGTGCCTGCCGGTCGACATAAAGTTTATAAACAGGGCCGTTGATGTTTTTGTGGCCCAGGCTTGATGCACGGGTTAGAAGATTGGGTTAAAAATATATCGGATCAGAATACAGGTTGAAAATATTTTTTCGATTATGTAACAAAATCCGGATAAATTATCCGGATAAATTTATTTTGCAGGCACGCAGGCTTTTATCAGTCAGAAGTAAATAAGTCCAAAACATGCTGAATTCCTGGTCGAATACTTCATTTATCGGCTGAGAATATATTTATTCATGAAAATATATTTTTCATGGAAAAAATTTATGCAGTTAAAAAAATACGGAACAGATTTTATTTAATAAAAATTTTACCTGGAAATAATTTATTTGTTAAGTTATAAATGATACTTGAAGTGAAAAATGATACCTTACAGACTGATTTTCAGAAAGGGTGCATTTCTATAGCGGATTTCAGGGATTCCAAAAATAAAGAGATAAATCCGGAAACAGAAATATATCCTGATACAGAATTATATCCTGAAGAAAAATCTCCGCTCTGTGAAAATGACGCCGGGCAGGAGAGGGCTATACTGGTCGGACTTGAGATTGACGACAGCAGCCCGGCAAGGGGAAAAGACGGCGGCATGGCTAAAGGGAAATCATCGCAAGCAGAGCGCTCGCTGGACGAGCTTGCGGAGCTTGCGAAAACTGCCGGAGCAGAGGTATTGCACAGGGTGCTGCAAAGAAGGCATGCAGCGGATGCCGCTTACCTTGTCGGCAAGGGAAAACTGGAAGAGATCAGGCAGCTTGTGCGGTCCCTGGACGCCAATCTCGTGATATTTGATGAAGAGCTCTCGGCGGCACAGATCAGGAATATTGAAGATGTACTCGAAGTAAAGGTAATAGACAGGACGACGCTCATTCTTGACATATTTGCCCAGAGAGCGCGCTCGAAAGAGGGCAGGCTCCAGGTGGAACTTGCACAGCTGAAATACCGTCTGCCGAGGCTGACAGGTCTGGGCGGAGCGCTGTCGAGGCTCGGAGGAGGCATCGGGACGCGCGGCCCCGGCGAGAAAAAGCTCGAAATTGACAGGAGGCACATAAACAGGAGGATAAAATTTCTCGAGCGCGAGCTGGCCAAAGTTGAGAAAAGAAGAAATCTTCTGCGCGAAAGCCGCGGCAGGAGACTGAGCCCGACCATTGCGCTGGTGGGATACACCAATGCGGGCAAGTCATCCCTGATGAATCGATTGTGCAAATCCGATGTATTCGTAGAAGACAAGCTTTTTGCTACGCTGGACCCCACCGTCAGAAGAATGGACCTGCCTGGCGGGAAAAGCGCTCTTTTGGTTGATACCGTAGGATTCATTCGCAAACTTCCCCATGAGCTCGTTGAGGCGTTCAAATCGACTCTCGAGGAAGCCGTTTATGCGGATATGCTTCTGCACGTCGTGGATTGTTCCGATCCTGAAGCGGAAACCAGGATGGAGGTCGGAAACAGGCTGCTGCAAGAGCTTGGAGCGGCAAACAAGCCCGTTTTGATCGTTTTGAATAAAATCGACCTCGTCAGCAGGCACGACAGGGCTGCCCTCGGCGCCGGCCTGGGCAAAATGGCATTTGAGGTTTCCGCCGTAACGGGAGAGGGTATAGACAGGCTCCTGGAAGCCATATCGGAAATTCTCGACATAGGAAGCATTGAGATGGACCTCCTGGTGCCCTACGGCGAGGGGTGGGTTATTCCCTTTATCCATGAAAACGGGGAATTGCTCAGCAGCGAGTACACGGATGAAGGCATAAAAATCAGGGTGAACATAGACAGGGCTAAAGCAGGCAGGTTGAGGGAGTTTATGAAATAAAACCGGGATAAATCGATCAGAACCTGTTTTGCGCTATTGCAGGCGGATTGTATAAAAGCTTTTTTTAGGGTAATATAATATAAAGCGTTATTAAAATGCGGTGTACCGTATTCGTTCTCCGTATGCGCTCCGGTGGTACTCCGACAATATTGAAAGGGGTTTTCGATATGCTTGTACGAAATTGTGCGGGCGGTGTAGTCTTTTTGGGTGAGAAGGTGTATGTGCTGAAGAATGACAAAGGCGAGTGGGTATTACCGAAGGGAGTCATCCGAAAAGGCGAGCTGCCCAACGAAGTAGCTCTGAAGAAGGTCAAGGAAGAAACGGGAATTTCCGCAGAGATCATTTCTACGGCAGGTCACACCAGTTACGAATTCTATTCTGTTTCACGTCAAAAACCTGTTTGCAACAAAATCATCTGGTACATTATGAAAGCCCTCGATGATAAAAGTAAATTTAATGAAGACAAGGATTTCGTTGACGGAGGATATTTTTTCGTGGACGATGCAATAAAGCTTATTACCTACAGCCAGGACAAGGCGCTGGTTAATTTGTCGTATAAAAAATACAAGGAAATAATGGCCGCACAGGAAGGGGAAAAGGAAGAAGCCTGCGGCGCTGTTTAAATTTGGGTTGAAAACAATTTTCAAACGTTGATATAAATCAAGGCTTTAAAATTTATAGATATTGGCGTGCTGAAGGAATTACAGATATTTATAAATTAATTAAAGCCCTAATTTAATGATGGCATTGGCTGTCATTAATTTTTTGATTTTTTACGGGTGATGGGGTGGAGAGGAATTATAAAACCGTTCTGAAAGCCGCGACGGCGGAAATTGAAGAAAAGAAGTCGCGGTTTATCGCTAATGTCAAACCGGTTTTCAGCGAGGAAGAGGCAATAGAATTCATAAATGATTTGAAGGCTCGTTTCTGGGACGCAACCCATAATGTTTATGCCTATTATATTTTCGGCGACAGCGTCGTCCAGAGGTTCAGCGATGACGGTGAGCCTTCGGGCACGGCCGGCATGCCTGTCCTTGAGGTTATCAAACGGATGGGTTTGTGCAATGTGGTCGTTGTTGTTACGCGCTATTTCGGCGGCACGCTCCTTGGAGCCTCGGGGCTGATAAGGGCATATAGCAGGAGCGCTGCAGAGGGAATTTTGGCTGCCGGAATAATAGAGCGTATTTACTGTACAAAATTCCAGGTTACCGTTGAATATGCGCTTCTCGGCAGGATAAGGAACCTGATAGAGTCGGAAGGGTTTTACCTGAAAGATGTTATATACGGTCAGGACATTGACTTCATTGTGTACGTGCCCAAAAATGACACCGAGAGATTCTCTAAACTGCTCATTGAGGCAGCAAATGCAGACATCCTTATTGAAAATCTGTGTGATGAATACATATCGGTCGATAAGGACGGGAAATATATAGGGACCTGAGCGTAAAACTGTTTGACTTAAACAGGTTTTACGCATTTTTCTACGCAACGGTGTAAATGTCCGACAGTTCGATTTTGACAACGTCAATAATCCGCTCCGATGTAGCCGCATCGAATTTTTCCACTGCCTGTTTTTCGCATAATCGGATAGGAAGTTCAATGGTAAAGGTGCTTCCTTTCTGGTGCTTGCTTGATACGCTTATGCTGCCCCCGTGGAGCTCGATGAAGGCTTTGACAATGGCAAGGCCAATACCGCTTCCTTCCGCGTGACGTGTAAGGTCGCTGCCGACCTGTTTGTAGCGTTCGAATATTTGCGACTGCATGTTTTCCGGTATGCCCGGACCGGAATCGATGACATGTATTGCCACAGAGGAGTTCTTCTCCTGGACGCGAACCTGTATCGTTCCATTGCGGGTTGAGAATTTTATCGCGTTGGAAAGCAGGTTCAGCAAAATCCGTTCCATCTTTTCCACGTCGACGGCCGTAATAATCTCTTCGTTTTCCGTGTCAAATTCCACCCTCAGTCCTTTCTGTTCGGCGAAGGGTACCACGGAACGCGTTATTTCTTCAGCAAGGCAGACAAGGTTGCAGTTGGTCAGGTTAAGGTTCATGTATCCCGACTGCAGCCTTGAAATGTCCAGGATGTTGTTTATAAGCCTTACCAGCCGAAGGCAATTCAGCCTGATTATATCGAAATACCGGGGGACCCTGGAGTTTTCGGGGTTGTTTTTTTCCAGCACCTGAATGGCGCCAAGAATAACACTCAGGGGCGCTTTCATTTCATGGGTGATATTTATGAAAATGTCTGCCGTTTTTTCGCACTTCGCACGGAGTTTTCTTTTCTTTATCCCGTCTGCAATGAAATGGACTATGATTAAAAGGGACAGCAGGTCGGGAGCCAGTATAATTATTCCCATTATTACCCTGTGCGCGGGGTCTCTTTCGCTGATGCTTTCAACAAACTGCATAATTGCCGGTAAGTGAAGCATGGAGACTGTAACGACAATGATTAATATGCTATAATAGATAACAAGATGATTGTTTGATTTTTTGCCCTTGTTTTTTTTCAAGGATTACCACCTGCCGTTTCATTCTTAATAATCCAGGTGAAATATATTATGTCGCGTGACAGGGCACAATTTAATTTTATAGGAATATATGGTACATGTAAATATTATTGCCAGCCAAACCTTTTTTCATAATGTTTATTTGCCTTGTTGCCATAATTTTTGTTATTATAACTTATGCGATTTGAGAGTATAAATGTTTTGGAGCCGAATTGAAGGAGGAATAGTATGGCAGGCCACTCCAAATGGGCTAATATCAAGCATAGAAAAGAGAAGTCCGATGCCAGGAAGGGCAAGATATTCACAAAACTGGGCAGGGAAATATATATTGCCGTAAAATCCGGGGGACCTGATCCCGAGACGAATTCAAAGCTAAAGGATGTCATAGCGAAGGCCAAGGCGGCAAACATGCCCAATGACAGTATTTTCCGCAGCATTAAAAAAGCAGCCGGGGAAACGGACGGTGCGAATTACGAGGAAATAACCTATGAAGGTTACGGGCCGGGAGGTGTTGCGGTAATAGTTGAAGCCGCAACGGACAACCGTAACCGTACGGCCGGCGATATACGCCATTATTTCGATAAATGCGGTGGGAACCTGGGACAAACCGGATGCGTATCATTCATGTTCGACAAAAAGGGCATTATAATCATCGAAAAGAAAGAAGGCGTTGATGAAGAGGAGCTGATGGCGGAGGCTATCGAGGCCGGGGCATCGGATTTTAACACTGAAGACGAATATTTTGAAATAATTACCGAGCCTTCTGATTTTTCATCGGTCCGTGAAGCCCTTGAAAAGAAAGGTTATGAATTTGTCGAGGCTTCGATCCAGATGGTGCCGCAAACTACGACGAAGCTGGAAAACGAGGACCAGATCAGGCAGCTGGAAAAACTTATAGATTACCTCGAAGACCATGATGACGTCCAGAATGTCTGGCACAACTGGGAGCAATAATTTTTGATCAAAAAAAGGGTACCATACCAAGTATGGCACCCTTTTTTGCTTGTTTACGAAATTGTTTTGTTGGCTTCCGGCCCAGCTGTCAGGCTACTTGCCAACATTGTAGCTGTTTCCGGTGTAAGCTTCGAATACTTTTCTTACGATGTTGCCACCGATTCTTCCGGCATCCCTTGAAGAGAGGTCGCCGTTGTAACCCTGCTTGAGGTTAACTCCAACTTGAGAAGCTATTTCAAATTTCAGGTTTTCAAACTGAGTTTTGCTGTTTCTAGCCATCTTACAGCCTCCTCAATTATTTATTTATTCACCGGGCGCTTATCAGCCTCGGTGTATTCTTATATTTTGCACATTTTATGATAATATTCGAGCCAATTTATAATATTCCAGTCAAATTGTGCCGAAAAATAGGAGAAGTTTTATTCGCGCGCCGGCGCTGCTTCTCTGAAAAGGAGGCTGATTGAATAAAGTCCTGCCAAACCTACTATTGAATATATGGTTCTGCTGATAAACGACGAAGCGCCGCCGAACATTTCTGCGACCAGGTCATATTGGAAAAGGCCGACAAGCAGCCAGTTCAACGCTCCTATTATGACAAGAACAAGAGCGAGTCTGTCCAATGGAGTTCTCATGTAGACAACATCCCCTTTCATGAATTTTGTATATTATTATGTCCGGGGATTGCAAAAAAATTCATTGGATATGGTTATCAGCGAAAGTGGAGTTGTATGCCTGCCGGCCCGTTGCCGTTGAACGGTTTTCATAATAAATACAGTGGGAATTACTGAAAGTCGAATTGGCCGCGGCGTTTTCCAGTGTACAGAGACCGTCTTTCTGATGTATGCAGTCCGATGAGCACTTTATGGTTGTCATAACATCATCTCCTTGTTCATATTATGCCCCGGTCTTTTTTGTATTTTTCATTGAAAAGATTTCATATCAAAAACAAACCGCGCCTTTAAAAAGGCGCGTTTTATCTGAACAACCGCCGATACCCGCGGATTACCGGCGGTTAGTGTCGCCGTCGGCGATTTTTCAGGGGTTTGTGCAGCCATGTTTTCAGGGATGTGTTCTTTAGTATAATATGAATAACATTTTAAATTGGTGATTTGAAGAGAGGAATGAAAAAATGGGTTTTATCAAAATTCCAAATCTTCCGCAAAAAAAGGTGACACTGGCCATTGTCGACCGGAGACTTGACGATGCTTGCCGTAAAAAACTCGCTGAATCGGGCGTCGAAATCATCATGGCGGGACCTTATCCCGGCGTCTGCAGCGAAATTTCATGCCACCCCGACATATTTCTTCATCATGTAGGAGATCGCAGGATAGTTCATGCCCCGTCGGTCGATGAATTGCTGATTGCGGAGCTGGCCGGGAGGGGCTTTGAACTTGTTTGCGGCAAGACCGAACTCGGCGCTGAATATCCTGCCGATATTGCATATAATGTTGCGCGCGTAGGAAATATTGCATTTCATAATTTAAAATTTACGGATCCCGTGCTGGCGGAAGAGCTCAGCAAGGCCGGCGTCAGGCTGGTCCATGTAAACCAGGGTTACGCCAAGTGCGCCGTCTCGGTAGTCGACGAACGAAGCATTATTACCTCCGACAAGGGCATTGCAAAGGTTGCTGTGCGCGAAGGTTTGGATGTGTTGCTGACTGAACCTGATGAGTACATTGATTTATACGGAATGACGGGTTTTATCGGGGGAGCGACGGGGAAACTGGACCGCGGCCTTTGGGCCGTTGCAGGGGATTTTAATAAAATCAGGTCTTTTGAAAAAATCAGCGAATTTCTTTCATCGAAAAATATCGAAATTATGTCCCTTGGTGAAAACAGGATCATGGATATAGGTACCATTATACCGCTTGAAGAAGCGGGTTAAAATATATTGGCCGGCGGTTGTTTTGTAACTTGCCGGTGCGCGTCGCATATAATGTATAAGGCATTATAAGAGAAAATAAGGGCTTGATAAGCGATTAAAACGATTTGAAACCGATTGATGATTTGATACGGGGAATGGAGGCGCGTTAAAAAAAAAAGACTGAACGCGTATGGCAGAAAGAACAGTAATGGAAGAATGAACATGAATGAGGAAATACAATCGTATGCAAAATAAAAAAGAACAGAGGCGGACTGCATGCAACATTAATCGAAGGTATATACTACGCGTGAAGGGATGTGAAGTTGATGCAGTTTCTCAGTATTGGAGTCAGTGAGCAGGACAGCGATATAATCGACCACATGCGTAGTCAGTTGAAACTTCTGAAAAACAAGCATATAGACTGCTCTATTGACGAAGTAAGCTGCAATGGCTCCAAATCCATCATCTGCACGATAGATGATGGAAAACCTGAAATCAGTAAACACCCCCATTCTCTTGAATGTTTGAGGGTCCATATAGCCAATGCCCTGGCGGATTATATCATTAAACAGTACGAGGAGAAACTGCTTGCCAGGATTATAAACTCCAACTACTGCTATTTTAATGCGGCGGAAAGGAAAGAGATACTGGCCCATGCCATCAGGATAGTTCGGAATGAAGACAAGAATTTTTTAAACAGCCTGTTCCAGATGCGCAGGCGCAATGTGATAATACGCAAGCTGCTGGATTATTTCGAAGGCTCCAACAGCTTGATTTTGGATGGTTTTGTGAATTTTCGCCTGAAGGAATATATAAAAGAACTTGAGGAAGTTGTAGACAAGGCCGTGGACGATTTTCTGATGGACCGGGAGTACAGGGAGTTTATCAAGCTCCTGAGGTATTTTGTGGACATCCAGGAGCCGAAATTCAACGTAGTCCATGTTACCCCGCATCACGAAGGTAAATATGTCCTGATGGATGAAAACAGGACCGAAATCACCAATGAATGCATCCAGGAATTTGTGAACGAGATTGCGGGCGGCGAAGTCAACTTTGACGACCTCCTCGTCAGTTCACTAATAACGCTTTCGCCCCGCAGGATTATAATTCACGGAACAGACACGTTCAGGAACAAGGAACTGCTGGAAACGATCAAAAACGTTTTTGCTGGAAAGATAGTGATTTGCAGCGGGTGTGAACTGTGTTCAGGAAAAACTTAGTGGGGACGTTTCTGCAATTTTTTTAATTTTTGCAGAACCTTCCCCATTTTGGTATTGACAAGAAGAATGTAAATGGTAAAATTAGTGATGGAAACACAACATGCAGTATTTGGTGATGCTGTTTATACACAATGTTGATTTCACCTATATTTTTTTACATAAAGTTTTGTCACAAAAGATAAAACATGGGATAAACGAATGAGAAATGGTAAAAAATACAAAAGAAAGCATCCGGGGATAAAGAGAGTGATTAGCTCTCTTTTCCCATTTTTATAGGTATTTCTCCGTATCCTGGAGTGACTCCCCGATGGTGTTGTGGTAAAATACATAATAAAATGCAAAAGATGATATTGCCGTCCGACA
The DNA here is from genome assembly GCA_023623175.1 of Bacillota bacterium. GTDB lineage: Bacteria > Bacillota > Clostridia > Acetivibrionales > JAMNXU01 > JAMNXU01. The sequence goes on along the minus strand of JAMNXU010000013.1, from coordinate 127,823 downwards.
AGGCGGCTTTGGGAGGATATTGATGAAAGTTGTCGGTTTCGTCGGACCCAGCGGCACGGGAAAGAGCCACAGGGCGGCCTGGGTTGCAAGGGAACGCGGTATTGAGTTCATAATAGATGACGGCCTGTTGATCAGGGGCAACAAGATAGTGGCCGGAACTTCGGCAAAAAAAGAGAGTACCAAGATAGGTTCAATAAAGAGGGCCCTTTTTATGCAGCCTGAACATGCGGAGGACATAAAGGCTGCCATAAAAAGATATAATCCCGATGCCATACTGATCCTGGGGACATCGGATGAAATGGTGGATACCATCGCGCGCCGGCTTGAACTTCCAAAGCCCGAGGAAAAGGTTTATATCCATGAGGTGGCGAGCGACTACGAAATAAAGCAGGCCTTGTTGACGCGAAAGGAGCAGGGAAAGCACGTCATACCTGTTCCTACTTTTGAAATAAAAAAGGATTTTTCGGGATATTTTCTCGACCCGCTGCAAATATTCAAGCGAAAGGGAAAAGGCAGCTACCAGCTGATCGGGGAGAAATCGGTGGTAAGGCCTACTTTCAGCTATTTGGGTCGCTATACCATTTCCGACTACACGATCTACCAGATTGTAGAGTATGTTGTGACCAACATGGAGGGAGTAAGCCGCATCTCCCGGTTCAGGGCCGAAAACAGGCCCGACGGCATATATATTGAAATGGACCTCGTGCTTGTATACGGGTTCGTCATAAAACCCTTGCTGCGAAAGATCCAGGAGCGCGTGCGCGATGAAGTGGAGAGGCTGACAACACTGAACATCTCCTCGATCAACCTTGTGGCCAAAAGCCTCGTACTGGAATAGGACGGTTCTTCTGGGACACGGGGACGGTTCTCCTGTCCCATTTTATATATTTAAAATCGGGTGGGACACGGGGACGTTCTCCTGTCCCATTTTGTTTATTTGAAATCGCAGTTGCCAACGAGTTTTTGGATGCTGCGCGGCACTGCGTCCTTTGAATTGCCCCAGGGTTTGTCTTCATTCTGGTATTCGAATTTCTTCGTAAACCAGTTGACTTCTTTTTGAATTCTGTCCATGTTTTCCAGCTGCATTTTCATGAGGTTGTAAACAAATTGGGCCGTTTGCGCAGGATTGAGGTATTTTTTTGTGCCTTCCAGCAGTTCTTTCAGGTGTTTCAGGCAGAATCCCTTTTTGCTGTTGAACAGGTTTCTGAAGTCTTCCTCCTTGAAGTAGAGGTAAAAAATTACGTCTTTGTACCTTTCCATGGTATATTCAAGTTTTTCGCAGATAAAGCACGTTTTTTCAAGTTTCTCGAGTTCGTGGATTATATCGTCCACGAGACCTTCCGTTTTTGTTTGCCTGAAGGTTACCTTGTTGGCAATGTTCTGGACAAATGACATACTGCTGTCCCTGGACAGGGATTCAACACCCTGCCTGAATAATTTGCTGAAGCGCTTGTTCTTTTCGACCAGGTGGGTGTCAATCATAAGCGCAAGGCCGAGCGTGTTGGCCTTCTTGTTGTACATTTTTTCGTAATGATCCTTGCAAAAGCCCTTTTTGTTGGTTTCAATCCTGTTGTCGGGTTCCATGAGCGACGGACCCAACGCATATTCCACGTAGTTGTCTTCCATTTGCTTTTCAAGCACGCACAGCGGGCACTCGCTGTCAGCCTTGAAAGCTTCGGTCACAGGAATGGTATATATTTTTTCTTTCATAATCGTCTCCTTGTGGTAAAATTTTTTTGTGCGGCATCCGCCTTCTGATAAATCAACTAAATCAACAAGTAAATTATATCAAAACGGAAGTTTTTAATATAGTCTGCCAGTATACACATATGCGGTTAGCGAGCGGCAGTGTGTACGGAGAGCTGACCGTGTTTCGGGTTACGGCCCGGGTTAAGGGAAGAAAGAAGGAGTGCAATCATGGATTACAGGGGCTACAGGGTGGAAACCGGAGAGAACAGCGTAATAGTTTACGGGGTGCGGGATTTTAATCCGGTGCACACTTTTGAATGCGGACAGTGTTTTCGCTGGATACGCCAGGATGACGGGAGCTACAACGGGGTTGCAGGCTCCAGGGCCGTCAATGTCTCGTGGGATGGTGAGAGACTGGTTATTTACAATGCCGATATCGATGATTTTATTAATTTCTGGTTCGAATATTTTGACCTGGGAACGGATTACTCACTGATCAAGAAAGCGGTGGCAAAGGACGATGTTATGCGGACCGCCGTGGAACATGGCTACGGGATCAGGATATTGAAACAGGATATATGGGAAGTGATGATTTCATTTATCATTTCCATAAACAACAGGATACCGGCCATTGCAAGAATCGTGGAAGCAGTTTCCCGGATGTACGGCAGGGCAGTTTTCATGGATGATACGGCGTTTTACACGTTCCCCGATGCTCATTCGCTTGCGACCGCTTCCCTGGAGGAACTGAAGGTTTGCCGCGGAGGTTTCCGGTGTCGGTACATGCAGAAAACCGCTGAAGCGATTTGCAGCGGAGAAATCAGCCTTGGCGAGCTGGCACGGCTGGAAACTAACACTGCAAGGCAGGAGCTGATGAAGCTGCCGGGTGTCGGACCCAAGGTCGCTGACTGCATATTGCTGTACAGCGGAACCAGTACGGATGTGTTTCCGACGGACGTATGGGTCAAAAGGGTGATGGAAGAGCTTTATTTCAAAAGAAAGGCTTCCTTCAGGGAAATCCAGGATTTTTCAAGGAAGTATTTCGGTGACCTCAGGGGATATGCCCAGCAGTACCTGTTTTATTATGCCCGGGAACACAAAATCGGTGCCGGTTCGTGATGTAACAAATGAAAAACAACGCCAGTATTCTTATATATGAAAATAATTTTACGGGAGTGTCGGGTATGGATTGTTTGGCCATTTTGGATTCAGGAAACTACGCGTATCGTTTGTGCAGAATTCTTGAACAAAAGGGTTACGTGTTTGAGGTCATAGCGGCGCCGTGCCAGCTGGCCCGGGACGGATGCGATTATTGCCTCAAGTTTCCCATTGAGTATAAGGATATCGTGGTAGAAGAAGGATTGAAAAACAAAATTCCTGTCAGGCGGCTGTATGCCATTAAACCTATGTTTTCAAAGGTTAAATATGAAAAGATTTTTTGACAGATATAGCTTTTATTGTAATAGCTGTAAGATTTAAAATGTCATTAAAGACAAAGCATATTTAAGAATTTAAAAGTTAAACCGGGATAATTATTGCTATTGAAACCTGAAAGACAGCAAAATGGCTGTTAATATGGCTTAACCAGTGATATAATAACATTGCCGACAGGAAAACGGCGCTTCCTGAAATGTCCGGATGTACCCTATAATTTTGAACCTACCGGATGACAATAGGGAGTCTTAGTTTAGTAACGTATAGCAGGCCCCAAGCTAATTCCGACATCGGGACACGAGCCCGGTGCAACGGCAGGGGAAGCTAGAAATTACTAGCTGGACACCCACCTAGCAGAGCGCTAGGTGTCAAAATATAGGGGAACGGCATTTTGGGGCTTTTATCAGGCAAACCTCCAGATAATGGGGGTTTGACATTGTGCAATCAAGAATATGAAAGGGCAGATTCTCAAATCTGCCCGTTTTATTTTGTCTCTTTAATGGACGCAGAATCATAATCCTCTCGCTTGAAAATTTCTTCGGTTTCGTTGCTGAAATCCTGTTCTTGGTCTCCATTTTTTTCTTCGGAATATGAATTTGATTCTTTTGCCTTATCGGTATACGTATACGGTGCCGATTCTCCTGTTTCAATGGACGGGACAGCGGAACCATTCCTGGATCCCGGGAAGTGATTCCCGTTCGTATGTTCTTCTGCCCCGGTGAATGAGACAGCGGAATCGTCCCCGAATGCTGGAGAAAGGGAACTTTTTTTGTAATCCATTGTCCTGGAAGATGGGACAAAAGAACCGTCCCCGTGTCCCTGTTTCGGGACAGGAGAACCGTCCCCGTGTCCCGCGAGCGTCATTTTTATTGAATACTTGGTAACCTCTCTTTCGAGATGCTGCTGTGCCGCTCTCAGCTCGGTGATGCTTGCCTGCATTTCGGATATGTTTTCGCGTATTTCTTCTATATTTGTTTTCAGAAGCTTCAGCGTGTCCACGATCATGGACCGGAGTTCTTCGGCCGAGAGGTTGTATATATTGCTCGAGGAATCTTCATAAAAAGCCATTGTGAAGCCGTTGATGAAATTGCCCGGAGTGCAGCGCGCAATTATCTTGTCACTTTCGTAGGGATAATTGGTCCTGTAGTTGAAACAGAACAGCTGTCTTCCGGAGCTGAAATTGAGTCGCGCGGGCTTTGACCAGGTTGTGCCGCTGTCCGAGGACGAACTGAAATAAACGGCATTTTCGCGAACCCAGTAAATGTACAAATTGCCGTTGGCAAACACCATGTCGCTGTTAGAAAAACTGTATGCGGAACTGCTTATCACCGTTTCCCCGCTCCAGAGATTCCGGTCAGGTATTTTCTGCTGGTACACAAGTTCGAACTGTTTTTCAGCACGCCTCTGGTAGCACAGGTGCATGACATTGTTTATGTCGCAGATTACATGGGGAAACTCGCAGTCCCCGTTAAAGCGTGTGACAGGGGTGAATTCGCCCCAGTAATTCCTGTTCCCCATGTATTTTTTGTATCCAAGCTGGAGATATTTGCCGTCCGAAGCCTGGTAATAGGCATAAATGGTTCCGTTTCTGTCCGTAGTGATCACATAGGGAAAGGCGCAGGGGTTTACATAATCTATAACCCTGGGATTGGACGGTTCTTCGCCGATAATTTGCTGGTGAGCCAGGATAAGTCGGTCGTTGTGCTCTATTACATAAAAAAGTTGTATGTTTTTTTTGGACGGAATCAGGTAAAAGTGCTTGTTGTAAACGGATTTGCTCTTGCTTTTCAATACGGGTATTGTTTTTATGTTTTCGTTTTCAATGCGCGAATACAGGATATTTCCGTTCCTGTCCTGGAACAGCAGGTGAAATCTGTCGTCATAATCAAGATCCATATAAAAATAAGGGCAGGCGTTTTTCTGGAGAGATATGGGCTCGGTCCAGGTGCGGCGCTTCGTCATTGTGCTGCAGCATATTCCGTGCACGTCGTCATAAAAGAAGTTCCAGACCATGCCGGAGGATTGTTTTAATATAAATTGGGCGTCCTTGTCATTATACATCCATATCACCTTAAGATTATCAGTTCAATAATATGTATATGACGATAAAACCCAAAATTAACCGGAACAATGTAATCACAAAAAAAGTACACCTACATATTATGTAATTGAAAGTGAAACTATCGGATTCTATTTACTGTGAAGGAGGATGTATAAATGGGTCACGATCATGACAGGGTTGTAGCGGGACTGATAAAGGAAAAAGACTTGAGCAAGATTAGAGAAGCAGTTTGCGTTCAGGTGGAAAAAATATACGATTCCTGCCGGGAAAAAGACTGCATAGAAGACGCCAGGGTAAGGTTTGAGAATCTTTCGCCGGCTGAAAGAGATGTAATAAATGAGGCGTTTAATGTAAAAATAAGAAGGGCGATTGTCAAGGACGTAAGGACCGACGTCGAGCCCGTGCCTTTCAAGAGGGGCTTCTACACCGTTGACGTGAAATTTATCATCAAGGTCATTCTTGATTTCTTCACGAACGGCCCCGGAGATTGCATCGAAATTCACACCATACCCGGCTTTATAACCTTCGACAAGAAGGTAATCCTCTTCGGTTCCGAAGGCAACGTCAAGATCTTTACATCGGTATTTGAAGAGGGTGAAATTGACAAACCCGTCAGGTCCAAGCTGCAGCAGAGCAACCTCCCCTTCTCCAAGGTTGAAGTTGCAGAACCTATTCCGCTGAATGCAAAAATAAGGGGAATACTTGACAAGCTGTTTGAAGACAAACGCGGAGAAGAAGAGGAAAGGGGAGTCGAGGGTATCCTCAGCAAGAGGGTATTTGTTACCATTGGTCTCTTCTCGATAATCAAGCTGGCAAGATTTGTGCAGCTGCTGATACCCGCATTTGATTTCTGCTTCCCGAACAAGGAATGCATTGCGGCTACCGAGGAGAACCCCTGCGACCTGTTCGACACCATCGAATTCCCGTTCGATGAATTCTTCCCGCCTCAGAAATTTGATTTCCCTGGCGCGCTTGCAGAAGAAAAAGCAATGTTTGAGGAAATGGAAGATAAATTCAAGAAGCGCTGAAAAAATAAGAAGAAAGGATAGGCTGATACGAGCCTATCCTTTTACTTTTAAAAAGAAAAATTTTCACATGGCTTTTCCGGGTATAATGGCATCAACGATGCCGTAGATAAGGGCACCAATCAAAGCTCCCCATATATTGACGTCATATCCGGTCACAAAGAACTGGGTCGCGTAAATTATAACCGCGGCGGCTATAAAGCCGGTAATCCCTCTGCCAAACGGCGAAGCATGTACACCGAGCAGTTTGCCCACGAGGTAATCCAGTGCTGCGAGAACCACGGCACCCACTATAAGTGACCAAACATTTGCGATCCTGAAGTCAGGTGCCAGGGCAGCCGTGATACCCAGTACCACAATACCGGAAATAAGCCTTACCACTAAATGCATTACGCTGAAGTTTTTTTGTTCTCCTGCGTATTGTTCTGCCAATGCAATCACCCTTTCCGGTCCAAGTTTTCCAACCGATTGTACAAATTCTGCTAAACAGACCCGTACAGTAATATTATCTTTAAAAAAGCATTATTTATACTTGGACCGTCAACAACAAAACGGCCGAAGAACCGGTGAAAATCAGAAAAAGCGGCTTCGGACAAAATTTGTTTACTTTAAATTATAAATTTGCTAAAATTAATTCTAAATCAAAAAGAAAAAATATAGAAAAAGATGATGAGAAGGCAGAGTAACCCTGTCAACTCCCTTCAGAGAGGGTCTGTCGCAGGCTGAGAGCAGCCCGGGAAAGGGGCGGGGCGAAGTGCGCCTTTGAATCCGGCACCGAAAGCGATGCAGGTTCAGAACGCATTACCGGTAGGCTGCCGCGGAGACGCTCCGTTATGAACGATGAGATGGACCTGGTGCAGCAAATTGACCTGGTGTCAAAATTTGACTTGGTATCGCAAATAGACCTGATATCGCAAATAGACGGACCAGGTTCAGGTCCAAGTAGAGTGGAACCGCGAAGTAAAACCCGCCTCTATGCCATTTTTGGCAGAGCGGGTTTTTAATTTGGCTTAACATTTGCTTCAGCTGCTTTTACACAGGCTGTAATGGGTATTATATATTGGGGCATATTATCCGGTGTTATTTTTAAGCCCCGGAGTTGCTCTTTAAACCATGGGTTGCTATTTTGACTTTTTGTGTTGTTTTAAGCCCTGGCGTTGTTCACATGGTTCCGGCGTTGTTGAAAGCCCCGGCGTTGTTTCCGGTACCGCGCTGAACACGTGCACGCAAAATTTTGCTGATGTACAATCAGGGACGTAACAAACATGGCGTACTAATAAATATATTGAAAAATGTACTGAAAACGACAACCGATAAGCCGACACAGTAAGCAACATAGCCGAAAAACCTGAAAAAATGCAATCAGGAGATTTTGTAAGGATTGAGGTAGGATAATATGTTTAAACAAATGTGGGAAGATGCAAAATCCATAGCAAGCAGAGACCCGGCCGCCAAAAGCGTATTTGAGGTTATTTTCCTGTATCCCGGTTTTCATGCTGTTGTTATGCACCGCATAGCCCATGCTTTATATAAAAGAAAGCTGTTCTTTCTGGCAAGGGCTGTGTCCCATATCAGCAGATTTATCACGGGAATTGAAATTCACCCCGGAGCCAAAATCGGCAAGGGACTGTTTATAGACCACGGAATGGGAGTAGTTATCGGAGAAACGGCTGAAATAGGGGATAACTGCACCATATATCACGGCGTGACTTTGGGAGGAACAGGAAAGGAAAAAGGCAAAAGGCACCCCACGATTGGCAATAATGTGCTCATCGGAGCCGGCGCAAAAATCCTGGGACCGTTCAAGGTGGGAGACAATGTGATGATAGGCGCAGGCTCAATTGTGCTGGACGAAGTGCCACCCTATACAACCGTTGTGGGTCCCAAGGCCAGAATCGTGAAAAAGAGGGAGTCAAAAACTGCGCCTTCCGTTGAGCTGGACCAGATACATCTCCCGGACCCCGTTGCGCAGGAAATTTGCAAGATTCTTCTGAGGATCGAAAAAATAGAAGAGAGCCTTTTGTTAATGGAAAAAAACATCGTTTCGGCAGACGGAGAAAATGTCGGGGGATAATATTTTGTAAATTCATTTTTTAATATTCCGGGAATTGCAGTATTTCTTTTTTGAAGTTTAGGGGATGGGGCAAAAAAATCGTTTCCGCATCCCGGGTGGGACAGGAGAACCGTCCCCGTGTCCCGGGACAGGAGAACCGTCCCCGTGTCCCAAAAATAAAACTGCGAAAGGAGAAGGTCAATGAAGGTTTTTAACACGCTTTCAAGACAAAAGGAAGAATTTGTGCCGATTAATCCAGGAGAGGTCAGGATTTATTCCTGCGGACCTACTGTTTATAACCATGCCCATATAGGCAACATGAGAGCGTACGTTTTCATGGATACACTCAGGAGAGTTCTGAAATTCAACGGTTATAAGCTGAAGCATGTAATGAATATTACGGATGTGGGGCACCTGACGTCCGATGCCGACGAAGGCGAGGACAAAATGGTAAAGACGGCAAGGGAGCAGAAGAAAACGCCATGGGAAATTGCTGAATACTATACCGCTATATTCTTTAAGGACATTGAGGAGCTTAATATAGAAAAGCCCGAAATTATAGCCAAGGCCACGGACCACATAAACGAAATGATCGAGTTTGTCAAGGGGCTGTGTGACAAGGGCTACGGCTATGAGACGAGCGACGGGATATATTTTGACATAAGCAAGTTCAAGGATTATGGAAAACTTTCAAAAATTGATCTCGAGGGACAGAAGGCCGGAGCAAGGGTCGAAGTTAATCCCGAAAAAAGGAACCCGCTGGATTTCGCGCTGTGGAAAAAAGCTCCGCGCGAACATATCATGCAGTGGCCCAGCCCATGGGGCATGGGATACCCGGGCTGGCACATAGAATGCTCGACCATGGCGAGGAAGTACCTCGGGGATACCTTTGACATACATACCGGCGGAGTTGACCATATACCGATACACCACGAAAATGAAATTGCCCAGTCGGAGGCGCTGTTGGGCAAACCGGCTGTCAGGTACTGGATGCACAACGAGTTTTTGCTTGTTGACAACGGCAAAATGTCAAAGAGTCTCGGAAACACTTATACAATTGACGATATAAAAGCGAGGGGATTCAGCCCGCTGGCCTTCAGGTACATGTGCCTCAACGCGAATTACAGGAGCAAGCTGAACTTCACGTGGGGCGGGCTGCAGGCGGCGCAAACGGCTCTTGAGAGGCTGTATGAGGCCGTGCTCCAGCACCGGGAAGGCACGGAAAAGGTTGATCCCGCTGAACTCGAAAATGCGATGAAGGAATTCAGCGAGGCAATTAGCGACGACCTGAATATACCGAAAGCCCTCGGTATAATGTGGAACCTTGCCAAGTACCCGAAAAAGTCGAGGGAGATATATGAAACGCTTATCACAATGGATTCAATAACAGGATTGAAGCTCGCTGAAGCGGAGAAAAAAACCAAGTCCGATGATGAACTGGATGCGGAAGTAAAATCGCTGGTTCTGCAGAGACTTGAGGCAAGGAAGGAGAAAAACTGGAAACTGGCCGATGAAATAAGGGACGGATTGAAACAGCGAGGTTATACGCTCGAAGACAAACCCGGCGGAACGGGTGTGGTATGGAAGGGCGCGGACGGCTTTGAGAAGAAGGCGTTTGTGCCTGCGGAAAAATAACCGGAAAAGATTAAAAAATAGCCAGATGGATTGAAAAAAGAACGGACAGATTAAAAGAGAGCGGAAGGATTGAAAATAGAATTGAAGGAAGGGACAGGCAGTTAAAATGAAGGCCTGTCCCTTTATTTCCAGGTATAGCCATTATTTGGGAGCGCTTTTTCGACAAATTGCATTTTTTCCTTTATATTTGCCTAATACTTGTATATAATTTATGTATAAGCTACCATGTTTGTTTTCGGGGACAGGGATGAACATTTACAAGTTTTATATTGATTTTTTGGTTGCGCTGATAGAGGGATTCATTTTTCTGTACTGGTATCAGGTAATTTATGACCGCGACAAATTTATCGTAAAAAACTGGATAAAGGCTGTCTTATTCTGTCTGACTTTCGCTGGTGTTTCATTTTTTGCCAACAGGTTTCTGCTGACCGGTTTCCGAACTTTGCTTCTTTTATGTGTTTTGACTCTTCTTATGAGTCTTGTTGCAAATAAGAGCCTGTTGTATTCCCTGCAAGTTGTGTCCGGCAATTTTCTCATATTAGTCGCTGTTGAGGCCGTGAGCCTCGTTATTTATATGATTGCCACGAAAAACAGCATTTCTGAATTCCTTGAACAGAAAAACCTGCTGAAATGCATTGTGGTAACGGTCGAAAAACTTGTTCACGCAGGAATCATTTATCTGCTCGGCAGGTCCAGGCTGCTGCTGCATCTTAGCATATCCCGCGTGGAAAATAAATGGAAGTTTTCGTATTTTGCAATGCAATTAATGATTTTCGGGTTGATTTTTGCAAGTATTATTAATATTAACAATTCTGATTACACATTTGCCTTTGAAGTGCTTTCCATTGTACTGTGCATTGCGTTCATCGTGTTTAGTTTTCTGGAAATCAAAGAAAGAACCGCGTTAACGGTGAAGCTTGGCAAATACCGGATGCTTGAACAGCAGCTGAAAGACACGGAACAGATGCTGAGCGCTGTCCGCAGGGAAAAGCATGATTTTCTCAATCATCTCAATACTATTAAAATGATTGCGACTCTGAATGATCCCGACGGACTTGAACAGATTAATAAATACATTTCGGGCGTATGCGGCATTGTAAAGGCTCCGTACCGGAGATTTGGAACGGGAGACAGGTGCGTCGACGCAATGCTTTCATTCAAAAGCAAATGCGCCGAGGAAGAGGGAATCAAATTTAACGTCGATGTGGATGTTCCGCTTGAAACTGATAAATACTCGAGCTTTGAAATGGTAAGCATATTGAGCAATCTCATAGACAATGCCCTGGAAGTCCTGGACAGGGAGGACAAGAGCAAAGACCGGTTTATTTCGGTCAGTTTTCGCTCGGAGAATGAAAATTACCTGATTGAGGTGGCAAACAACGGGGAGCCGGTGCCCGCCGAGCTGCGGGAGAAAATATTTGAAAAGGGATTTACCACGAAGGCGGGAAAGCCTGACAGCGGATATGGGCTGTACATAGTGAAGCAACTCGCCGAAAGAAACAAGGGGACTGTTTTGCTGGAATCGGACGATAGTTTGACCAAATTTACCGTTAAACTGCGGAGATGCCGCAGGAAAAAGGAAATATTGACAGCATATTCCGTTTGACAGAACAGAGGGTACGTATGGAAGACTTTTTTAATACTATTTCGGAAAGTTTGAATATCAGCGAAAAAGATGTGGACCAGCTGTCTCCGCTTGTACTGGCGTATATCGGGGATACGGTTTATGAAATTTTTATCCGCACTCTTATTGTAAGCAGGGGTAATGCGCCGGTGCACAAGCTGCACCGGCAGTCGGTGCATTACGTCAAGGCCAAGGCCCAGTCCGATGTTATTCATCGGATAAGCGAGTTCCTGAACGACGAGGAACTGGATGTCGTGCGTCGGGGACGCAACGCAAAATCGGGAACGGTTCCCAAAAACGCTGATATAACAGAGTACAAGTATGCCACGGGATTTGAATCCCTGCTGGGTTATCTTTACCTTAAAAAAAGGTATAAGAGGCTTATGGAAATACTTGCGATGGCGACAGAAGTCAACTGAGGATAAAACCTGTCGCAGAGGTTAAAGATAATTTAGAGGTTAAATACGGGGCTGGCAAGCTACTGAAAACAGGAGGATTGAATTGAAGAGCGGACGCGAAAAACGGGACAGGGGAAAAAGGAAAGACAATGAAAGAAAATTAAGGAAAACAGAAAAAAGCAGGAATGATGAATTGAGCCGCATCGCCAAAGCAAGTTATTACGCGGAGGCGGAGCCGGGATATGAAGAAGAATTTTCAGACAAGCTCGAAGGCAGGAACCCGGTACTGGAAGCGCTTAAAAGCGACCGGACCATTAACAAGATATTGATAGCTAAAGGAGCCCAGGTAGGCTCGATTAGGCAAATTTCAGCGATTGCGAAGGAAAAAGGCGTGGTTTTGCAGGAAGTGGATCGCAGCCTGCTGGACAAAATGTCCGAAACCGGCCATCACCAGGGCGTGATCGCTTTTGTTTCCGTCAGGGATTATGTAACCGTGGATGATATACTTGATATTGCCGAACAAAGGGGTGAGCCTCCTTTTATTGTCATACTGGACGGCATTACGGACCCACATAACCTCGGAGCGATAATAAGGTCTGCCGATGCTGCCGGAGTTCATGGTATAATAATACCGAAGCGCCGTGCGATTGGGCTTACTCCGGCTGTTGCGAAAGCCTCGGCGGGAGCGCTGGAATATGTGGCAGTTGCCAGGGTTCCCAATATAGCCCAGACAATAGAATACCTGAAGAACAAAAACGTCTGGGTTGTGGGTACCGATTCCACCGGCGACAGGGCATACTATGAATGCGACCTGAAAGGTGCCGTTGCCCTTGTTGTAGGCAGCGAAGGCGAGGGCATGGGCAGGTTTGTGAGGGAAAGCTGTGATTTTGTGGTCAATATACCGATGAAGGGGAAAATTTCTTCTTTAAATGCCTCGGTTGCCGCAGCAATTGTTATGTTTGAAATATGCAGACAGAGGGGTTTGTAGGTCTGAAGCATGGAATACCTGATAATCGACGGATATAATGTAATAAACGCCTGGAGCGATATATTCGATTTAAAAAGAGAGTCATTGGAGGAGGCAAGGCGGAAACTCCAGGAGATTATATCAAATTTCCAGGGATACAAGGATTTAAATATAATTATTGTATATGACGCGCATTATTTAAAGGGCGGCCAGGAAAGAACCGAAAAGTATGACAACCTGACGATTGTATTTACAAAAGAAAATGAATCTGCCGATGTTTATATTGAAAGGTTCGTGGCAAATCTCGGGAGCCAGCATACAATTCGCGTGGTAACCCTTGATTATCTTGAACAGAGAATAATCCTGAGCAAGGGAGGCGCAAGGGTTTCGCCCAGGGAACTGCGGCAGGAAATTGAAAATACTCTAAAAAGCGAAAGCCAGAGGGAGAGAACGAGGCCGAGACAGCCCAATTCCATTGAGGCTCATCTCAGTCCCGAGACCCTGGAGGCACTGGAAAAATTGCGCAGAAGCGGCACCGGAAGAGGCTGAGAAAGCTGCAAAAATGCATCGGCTTGACAGTATCTTTGAGAACCCATATAATAAAGTCGTACATTATCATTTTCCCATGATTAAGACGTTTCTGACGCAAAACCCTGGGTTTTGAAATCCAAGCAATTTTATATAAATGTCGTATATATTATTGTTACGACGGTTGTAAATAATAGTAAATAGATACACTAATTTCATATCTGTTTTATACTTTTGGGGGGGCATCATTTTGAATTTTAACGCACGGGCTGAGGTCACGCCGGACTATGATACAATGCTTGACGAGGAAATTATTGCTGACGCAAAAGCAGGTGATAATGCTGCCCTCGAATATCTGATAAACAAGTACAAAAGTTTTGTCAGGGCCAAAGCCAGGACGTATTTTCTCATCGGGGCCGACCGCGAAGATATCATTCAGGAAGGTATGATCGGGCTTTACAAAGCAATCCGGGATTTCAGGGAGGACAAGCTCTCCTCGTTCAGGGCTTTTGCGGAACTTTGCATTACGAGGCAGATCATTACGGCTATCAAGACGGCGACAAGGCAAAAACATATTCCGCTCAATTCCTATGTTTCGCTTAACAAGCCTATCTTTGACGAAGAATCGGACCGTACTCTCATGGATGTTCTCGGCGAGGAATGTGTCAGCGATCCCGAAGAATTGTTTATAAACCGCGAGGAATTCAACTGTATCGAAGTCAAGATGGGCGAAATTCTCAGTTCACTGGAAATGAAGGTACTCAGCCTGTACCTGCAGGGACGGACTTACCAGGAGATAGCCCAGGTGCTGGACCGCCATGTAAAATCCATTGACAATGCGCTGCAGCGAGTAAAACGTAAGCTCGAGAAATTCCTCGAGGAAAGCAGGGTTTAATCAAGGCGCGATTTGGCTAAATTGGCAGAAAAAATACTGGACATTTCAGAATGTAATGTGTTATAATTTCTTTCGTCACTGGATGCGAGATGATGACTGATGAATCCGTGCGGGTGTAATTCAATGGTAGAATATCAGCTTCCCAAGCTGACTGCGTGGGTTCGATTCCCATCACCCGCTCCATATATAAATTGCCCTCATAGCTCAGTAGGCAGAGCGCATCCATGGTAAGGATGAGGTCACCAGTTCGATCCTGGTTGAGGGCTCCAGAAAGAAAAAAGACGGTTAATCGACCGTCTTTTTTAGCATTTTACAGAGCTCAACTGTGGTACCTTTACCATTGATATGCTCTGCCGAAGGGGACAGGCGGAACCAACATCGGCACGTACTACATCTATGAATGGCGTGTACAGTGAAAGTGAAAATAAGTTGATGGCAATAAGTGAAAGACTGGCTGACGGCGCACAGCAGGTTATACGAAATTTAGCTTGCAGAACGCCAGGGAAAGTATGTGAGCGGGCAACCGGTGAACAAAATAACAACATGGAAAAACAGGATGTTCAAAAGAACATCCTGTTTTAATCAGGGTTGAGGCCTTTTTATTTTACGATAAAGCTGTAGCCGCAATTTTGACAAACCGCGTAAGATTTTACTTTCGTTGTTACCTTTTTGTGGCCAAACAATCTTATGACAAGCATTGGTATCGTAAAGAGCAACCAAAGAAGAGGTTTGAGCCACCAGCCTATCAGAAGCCAGTATAGTAATCCATGTCTTTTGGTCTGCACATGAGGTACAACCTGGACAACTACATTCTCACTTTTACACTTTGGGCAAATCATAAACTGCCTCCAATAAAAATATTCCTGCAAGTACAATATTGGCAAGAAAAAAATTTATATACGTCACGTAGAAAAGCCTACATCTGTATTATTTTAGATACAGAGAAAGATATTGTATGCAGATTGCCTTTCTGGTATAATTCTAACAAATTAGCGCATTTTACAACATTTTTCGTAACCAACACTATTCCTGGTGTAAATTAGAGGTAGTAATGCTGACATTTTCAGGGCGAATTAAAATACCAAAAAACAAAAATTCAAAACTCAAAATGCTTAAGTTTAGCAACATATTCTCCGGTAATTACCCATGCAGCAATGATTAAACCAGATAAGACGTTATTAATTGACTATGCCGGTTATTTGCGGCAGTCAATAAAATAAACTTACATATGAGGTGAGCATCATGAGCAACAAAGGCAATTATGGAGGTACTTTTTGTGCGCCTGACGAGCGGCAAATCTCTACCATCGGGTCAGGTTATATGGCAAATATAATTTCTGACAGCAATGTTTCGAAAGCCGGCGCAACCTTAACGAACAAACGTATCTATTTCAGTGGTTCTGTCTACACTCTTAACCACAGGGGTCATTTCGTATCATACAAACAGCGTAAAATTGTCAATATCAACGATGTTACGGGCACGGGTTATGTATTTTACCGCCCATTGCATTATATTTAGTGGGCTGTTATATCACTGGTATTAGGATTTTTAACCACGATATTAATAAACGGAGATTTAAGCTTCGAAGAGAGTCCAAAGGTAACCATGGTAATTGGTTTTATTTTAGCTCTAGTATTTTTGATTATATACTTTATAAAACGCAAGACTCTGTTGTGCATTGAATATGCCGGCGGAAATATTGCTTTTGACGTAAAGTGGATACCAAAGCATGAACAGGAAGACTTTATCCGCAATGTTCATCTTGCGAAGGATAAGGCTTACAGCAATGCTGCGGTAGACCAGGGCTTTGTCAGCAAAGAAGAGGATCCTATTCCGGATCTTTAATAAAGGAGATGTTTGTTATGGCGGAAAGATATATTCGTCAGCTTGTATTCACCAACGAAGTGGATATACCGGACAGCCCTGTCGCAGTAGAAAAAGGTGCCGTTTTACTGGACACGAAGACCAATACATATTTTCTGCAATTAAAATTAGCCAATATTGGAGCAGTGCCTGTCAAATCAGTAAGGGTTTATATTGAAGCGTTTGATAAAGAAGGTAATCCGGCCTATTCCGGGCAGACCCCGGGAATTGCTGCCGAATACAGTGAAACTGCGCAGGTTGGTGACGCCTTTGGTACCAGGAAGCTTTTGCCTGTACCCAATAACAACGCTGCTTCATTCCGTATCTATATCGAGGAGATTGTTACTGAGAAGGGCTATGTTTTAACCTTTTCCCGTGAACAGCACATTATGAACGATGCAAAGCGCGACATTGCCCGTGAGCGCGAAGCCGCGCTGGAGGCCGAACGTGAAGCGCAGGAAAGACGCGCGCGCGAAAACAGGATCATGTGGGCTTCGAAGTGGTATCATATTGTATTCGCTGCATTGATACCGGAAATGGCAAGATTCATGATTCAATGGAATATGTCGTTTTTGTCGTATACGCCGATGAGAGTTTTTATTTTTGTTATATTGCCTTTGGCCCTGATTGTTTTTGCATGGATAAGTATGGGTTCGCCGGCGCTCCTGGGGCGCTCTGCTATTCTGGCTGTAATAGGCCCCGTGTTGAAATACGCGTATTTCCGGATTTCTATGAATTTACTAAAAGGGTATTATGGGTTAGACCGGATATATTTTGACTCATATTTCAGGAGTTTTTTGATTGGCGCCATACTTTACATAATTCCTTTTCTGTGTATCTTTTTCAACGCGCGCAGATTTGATAAATCGCTTGGCATTATGCGGATAATCAGGACCGTGTTGCCTGGAAGTACGGGTGCAAAACCAGGAGATAATATAGGTGCTTAATTGCATGCCAGGACGAGAAAGGTTTCTTCCGGCAAACATAAAACAAACATAAAATAACAGCAATGGTTTGCAAATGAAGGAAGAGGAACTACGAGTGCAGGTTCCTCTTCCTTTATTTCATACGTACCTGTAATGTCCTTGCGGTTTTAGATCGGGCAGATCCAGTCCCAGCCCCAGGACCAAATGATTCCTGATATCATAGCAGAGATCGCATTTTCCGGCGTACTCGTTTTTGGGGATATAACCATATTCTTTTTTCGCCAGTTCAACCAGGCCTTTTACACCGGCAGTCTCCAAACTATTGAATATACTGTATTTACCAGGATCAGCACCATTTACCAGTTCTTTCAGCGGAACTGAAAATCCCGGGCATGACTGGGGAATGAAGTTACCGTACAGGTCCACATGGAAATGATATACACCTGATAACAGTTTGCACGGCCTGGATTCTTCCAGTATTTGTTCATAAGGCTGTTTTCTCAATACAGGCCTGTATGTTTTAAAAGCCCTGCCCTTCAGGTTAAGGCCATACCTGTTCAGCAGATTTACAGGATAATCCTGCCCGAAAAGCCTCGTGTATTCATCGAGAGAGTGGGGACTTTTATCATCCATCGCGTCAATATCATCCCAGAATTCCATCAGCCAGGGGAATACGTTCATCTTTACCACGGAACAGGTACGGATCAAGGCCTTTACCTTCCAAAAAGGTATGTACTCGTTATGAAACGGGTCTATGGATATAAGCAGGGTGTTAACTCCATGGCTTTGAAGCTCCTTGAGGACAGCTTTTGCTGATGCTTCGTCCTTATACCAGGATGCATTGGTTTCAATATATTCGATGTCAATATTGTATTTTTTGGCAGTATCAAGAACACCCAGGATTTTGTCGGGTTTCAGGAGCGGCTCACCGCCGCCGATATGCACGGAATAACAACCCAGGCTTTTCAGTACGGAACATATCTCATCGGCCATGGATGGCGTCATGTAATCGTCAGGCCATTTTGGAGAACTGGAATAACTGCAGTGCCTGCATTTTGACGAGCATTTATAGTTTGTGATTATTCCCCCGGACACCAGGCTTCTGATTCTTAACAAATTTATTCCTCCTTGCTCAGATTTCACTTGTAGATTTCACTTAATATGGTTATAACTCTTCAAATGTTTTTACTCAATTGTATAATAATTGTGTTATGAAAGATATATCTCCTTACTGTTTTAGTGATTTGTGGCGTTATTCATACTACTTTTTCATCCTCATCCTGCAGCGCATCGTATCCTTTCCCGTTGTTCTTGATTTGACTTTTATTATAAGGGTAGCCTTCCGGGGATATTTGCATATTCTGGAGTAGACAGAGAAAGTTGCTGAGTTGTTTTCAACCTGTTTAAAAATAAAGGAGTTGACGTTTTATGGAAATAATCAAGCCTAAGTGGAACTGGCGTTATCCGCCGGAAACAGATCCTTTGTATAAAGAAAATATCATCGGTATAGCGCTCCATCACATGGATCATCCGACAGCTGACATTTGGGAAGTGGAAAGATGGCACCTTGAAAGGGATAACGGCACGTGGAAGGGTTTCGGCTACAACTGGTGGGTAGGTTTTGACGGAAAGGTGTATGAAGGACGGGGATGGAACCAGGGAGCAGGCGTCGCAAACATGAATCACAAGGTAATCAGTGTCGGTTTCCAGGGAGCATATCATCCCCGGGAAGGAGCGTTCAATAAAGTAATGCCCGAAGCTCAATACAAGGCTGGAGTTGAGCTTATCGCATGGCTCGTATCTCAACTGCCCAATAAAAATGTTATAATAGACGGCCATAAACGGTGGAACAACACGGAGTGCCCCGGTCAATACTTCCCCCTGCAGCAAATGGTCCGGGATGTTCAGCTAAGATTGGCCAGTTCATGGAAATACGAGGGTATAGACAAACTTGCAGAGGCCGGGATAATTGACAGTCCTGATTACTGGAAAGAACGTGTTGACGAACCAATGCCGGTATGGGCTGTGACGCTAATTGCCCACAGGATTTATAAAAAATTAAAGGGATAGGATTAATGTATTGAAAATATGAATAAATATAGTGAACAGCACCCATGTATTGGTCTGATAGTCCAGGTACAGGGGTTTCATCAGAAAAAGTTGGGATGTAATTTTGGCAGGAGTCCTTTGGTTTTCAAAATAAAACATCAAAAACAGGACGTTCAAAAGAACGTCCTGTTTTTAACCTTACCTGGGTTTTACCCGAAGGCGCTATGCGTGTTTGTTCAGGTTTCATATCTCCACATTAATGTTGTCATCATTGCAGTCTATATTGTCACAGCTGTATATATTATTACCGATTTTTATTGTCACAAAATACCCGGTATCCTTGAAAACATAGAAATCAACAAGGTTTTCTTTCCAGGTATAAGTTATAACATTTGTGCCGTTTATTCCTATGGATGCCTCGGAAGCTTTCCCGTTAAATCTCACCGTCACGTGGCAGACAGGTACATCATAGGTTTCCTCATCTTCATCGCAGGATATGGAGCCTTCATGAACCATGCTGCCCTTCTCAAGCTTAAGATTGTAGGTCATGTCTTTGAACAGGATAAACACTGCTTCATCGATATTCCAGTCGGAGGTGATTACCGTGGAAGATCCTGTGCTTACTGTAATTCTTTCAGTTTTTATCCCGGGGAATTTTACTGTAAGTTTTGTAAGGGGCACTCTATAAACTACTTCCCCGTCGTTGCAGCTGACTTCTGCCGTATGCACCATGCCGCCCTTCTCAAGCCTGAGATTATAGGTCAAGCCTTTAAACAGGATATACACCGCCTCATCGACATTCCAGGTGGAGGTGGTTACCGAGGATGAACCCACGCTTACAGTAATTTTTTCAGTTTTTATCCCGGGGAATTTCACTGTCAGTTTTGAAAGGGGTACTGAATAGGTTACTGTCTCTTTATTGCAGGGTACAGAAGCCGTATGCACCATACCGCCCTTTTGAACCTTAAGATCGTAGGTTCCGCCCCTGAACAGTACAAATTCAGTGCCGTTGCTGGTCCAGGTTTTAGTGGTTACTGAGGATGATCCAACACTTATTGCAGTCATGTTTACATCTTTTACACCCGGATACTCAACCTTAAGGGTGGTTAATGGAACCTCGTGGATAGTGATTCCCACTACCGGCACTTTTTCTGCTTTATAGACCATACCGCCCTTTGTTACCGTTATATCATACAGACCATTCGGAACATCAAAGGCGCATGAGTCACTGGTCCAGGTTTTGCTGTATTTTTTGCCGTTTGCACTCACGAGCTACACACTGTTTACGTCTTTGACGCCGGGATAGCTGATCGTGACCTTTGCCATTCCAATTTCCACATAATCAGTTCTACAGTCAATATTGTCATAACTGTAAATCTTTCCGTTGATATTTAACCGGACGTAATACCCGGTATCCTGGAAAACATAGAAGTCGACACTGTCTGCTTTCCAGTAATAAGTGAGAATATCGGTTCCGTTCCTGCCTATGGTTGCTTCGGAGGCTTTCAGCCCGTTAAAAAGCACCCTGACGTGGCAGACAGGCACATCATAGATTTCCTCTTCTTCATCGCAGAGTATGGATCCTTCATGAACCATGCTGCCCTTCTCAAGCTTAAGATTGTAGGTCAGGCCTCTGAACAGGATATACACTGCTTCACCGACATCCCAGTAGGAGGTGATCACCGGGGATGAGCCAACACTTATTGTATTTTTTTCTGTTTTAATTTCGGGGAATCTCACTGTTAGTTTAGTGAGGGGTACTTCATAAACTTCTTCATCTTCATTGCAGTCAACCTGTGCCGTATGAACCATGCCGCCCGTTTGAACATTAAGATCATAGGTCAGGCCTTTGAACAGTGTAAACACAGCCTCATCTATATTCCAGTAGGAGGTGTTTACTGTGGATGAGCCTACGCTTACCGTAGTTTTATCCGCTTTTATTCCGGGGTATTTTACTGTAAGTATTGTAAGGGGCACTGAATATGTTATTGTTTCTTCACTGCAATTGACAACAGCCTCATGTACCATGCCGCCCTTATCAACTTTAAGGATGTAATTAATATTTTCGTCCTGGAACAACGCAAACTCCGCAAGGTTATTTACCCATCCACTCGAATAAATCACGGTTTCGCCTACCCGTACAGTAGCTACAGCACTTGAAACTCCGTCGAATCGCACCAGGAGGCGTGTAATCGGGATAGTATGTATGACTGTGCCCTTTAATTCCACATTTTCTTTCCTGTATTCCATTTCGCCCTTGTTGGCGTATATTGTGTAAGTTCCTTCGGGCACGATGAAATTGACGGCACCGTCATTGACCCAGTTCATTTCATAAGATTTGCCGGTCTGGTTGTTGGTCAGTTTTATTCGCTGGAGATTCATTCCAGGTGCCAGGTTAACAGTAACGTTTGCCATGCCATCCTGCGTTTCTTCAGATGCCGCTGCGGCCAGTGTAAACGCCGATATCATAATCAGCATTATCACGGCGAAAATCATTAGTTTTAAAGGTTTTAGCCTGTTCATAAATACTCCTCCATTTTTTTATTATTAAACGGAAAAATGTCCGCTTAACAGGCAAACCGATTGTTACAGGTTCCGTACGTACGTATTAATGCTATCAGAAATGTTGCGAAAAAGTTGTTTCCAGGAAATATAATAATTATGTATTTTTTCAAAAAATTGCTATCGTATTAATCCATAAACTAAATATATGCGGACGCCTGTTATTTATAACCCTGAAAGTCAAAAGAAAGGAACAGTGTGATTTATTCAGTGATGGCTTTGAGCAGGAAGAAAATGCGGGAAATAGTGGGCGGTTTTCCGCTGCTGAATTATATTTTCCCGGTAGGAATAACTGCGTTGATTGCCGCGCTCATTTACATGTACATATCGAAAAAATGCCTTTGATAGGGCTTGAAAGGCATCTTATGAAAGTATGGATCCTGATTCTGCTGATGAATGTCATACCGCCAAAAATCACAATGAGTTCCGCGTCAGTTGGCGCAGATCCGGCAAATATTATTGTGCGGACTGACAATCTTATATTCCAGTCAAAACTCAGAATAGCCATTATCGCGTGCTTAATGACGGGGGAAAAACTTTCAGGGTAGTCAGGGAGATTACAGGATCAACGGACGGAAATCTGAGTGTGCAGATTTCAAAGCCCGAGGAATGCGGGAACATAGAAGTGCATAAGGATTTTTTCAATAACAGGCCCCGGGCCAGGTACAACCTGACGGAAAAAGGCAGAAATGAATTTATTGATTATGTAAACACCCTTGATAATATACTCAGGCAATATGGGAAAAAATGAATGACATGGTTTAAGGGGTATTCTGCCCGGTAAGGCTATTCTGCAGGAAAGAAAACCCCTTTTACAGGTATCCCTTTTTTATGGGCAGGGGATATTTCGAACCCTGGGATATTATTATCCAATCGCCTGCGCCAGGTCATTTACCAGATCTTCGACATCTTCTATGCCTACCGACAGCCTGAGCAGCTTTTCATTTACGCCCAGCCGTTCCCTCATTTCCTGCGGGATTGCAGCGTGGGTCTGAACTACGGGATATGTAATGAGGCTTTCTACACCTCCAAGGCTTTCGGCAAAGGCAATCAGTTTTACCCTGCCTAAAACCCTGTTTGCGTCTTCCGCATTTTTCAATGAAAAGGAAATCATTGAACCAAAACCTGAAGACTGTTTTTTGGATATTTCATAGCCTTCATTATCGGCAAGTCCTGCGTAATAGACTTTTTCAACCTTTGGATTACTTTTCAGCCATTCGGCTATTTTCATGGCATTTTCCTGCTGCTTTTCAAGCCGGACGCCGAGGGTTTTGATTCCCCTCAGTATGAGCCAGCTGTCAAATGGGGCCAATACAGCGCCGGTGCTTTTTTGTATCAGCTTGAGCCTGTCGGATAAATCGTCGTCGTTCACTACTACAAATCCGGCCAAAGTGTCATTGTGGCCGCCGAGGTACTTGGTTCCGCTGTGGACCACGATATCCGCTCCCAGTTCAAGGGGACGCTGAAAATAGGGAGTGAGAAACGTATTATCCACGATAACAAGGGCATCGGAGCTTTTTGCAATTTCCACGGTCACTTTTATGTCGGTTATCTTCATCATCGGGTTCGAGGGCGTTTCAATGAAAATTGCCCTTGTATTTGCCTTAACGCTTGCTTTTATACATTCCGGATCGCTGGTATCTGTATAAGAAAATTCAAGGCCGTGTTTCCTGAATATTTCTTCAAACACCCGGTAGGTCCCGCCGTACAGGTCATCGGAGACAACAATATGGTCCCCGGCCGAGAAAAGCTCCATTACAGCTGTAATGGCAGCCATGCCGCTCGAGAACGCGAAGCAGGCTTTTCCGCTTTCAAGGGCGGCCAAGGTGTTCTCCAGCTCTTCCCGCGTCGGGTTTTGCAGTCTCGAATAGTCATATCCCGTGGATTGATTGGGCCCGGGATGCCTGAATGTGGCGCTCTGATAAATTGGAAAACTAATGGCTCCCGTATGGGGGTCAAATCCTTTGCACCCGTGGACAAGCTTACTGCAAGCACCGATTGACCGGATTTTCGGCAAAACCTTCGATATCCAGCTCTTCCGATTCAATTACTATGTGCTTCACTCCAAAGGCTGCGGCATACTCGCAGGCTTCCCTGAATTCTCTTTCGGGGTAGGTGGATGAACGCGCAGTAACGGCTATTACATTATCTCCAAGAACCTCGCTTGCCACTTTCAGCAGAAAAGTGCTGTCAACTCCGCCTGAAAAGGCAACAGCTACGCTTTCAAGTGTCTTCAGAAGGGTTTTCAGCATATTTAGTTTGGTTTTAGCTTTTTCCGGCACCATTTTATTATTACCTCCCCCCATGCTAACTCCCGTTTCGCCCGGTTAAAATTTATCATTTTCGCGTAGATTCATGCCCCGGCTCTCATTTATACGGTTCAGTTTTACCAGGAGAGTCTTGCCATTAAGAATTAAGAGATTGACGTGAATGTTTTTCATGGGGCACCTCACTATATATTAGTATTCATATATTTTTAGTTGGATATAGGTTAAAAATTAACGGCCGTTTAAACAGGGCCTCATTTTAATTCGTAGTATTCCGATAGGATTTATAATTTTATTATTTAACGTTAATTATAACAGTCCACCTTGTTTTGTCAATATTTTTATATAAGAAATCAGAATCTTTAATTTGGCTGATTAAAAAAGTGATTCCGCTCCCTGAAAGCCCGGAGCTATTAATAGACCATGGAGTCCTGCGGGTTGAACTAACAGACATTGGAAGATATTTGATATTGTCCATAAATGATTGACCGGCATGATTAATAGACATGATTAATCGGCATCATCAGCAATCCAGGAAACCGGCCAAAATTATGATTTATAGTTGAACCCGAAATGGCAGCCGAGGCACATTAAGCTCCTGGTACCGTTATGGAAATAAACCAGGTACATATTCTTTTTGCAAACAGGGCACAGGGTCCGGGTCTTCTTCCTGAATGCGCTTATCATCATAAATTCTCCTTTTTCCATTTTCATTTATTTTTTGCCGGCATACTTAAAATATGCATATTTTACTTCCCTGTTGCAGCAGCCGCCCCTGTTTTACAGTAAAACAACCGTGTATTACATTAGCAACATCCATTATTTTTTATGATATTCTTTAAGTAACAATGGAGGTGACAGGAATTGGCCGTAAAAATATTGCTCGTGGAAGACGACAGGGTGCTGGCTGCCGGACTGGAATATTCTCTTGAGCAGGAGAATTTTATTACAGTCCTTTGTTATGATGCCGAAAGTGCTCGAAAGGTCATTGCAGAAAACCTGGGCCAGTTCGACCTGTGCCTTTTTGACCTGTCATTGCCTGACGGCAGCGGTTATGACCTTTGCAGGCTTGTTAAGAAGAAGAGGGATATTCCCGTGATTTTCCTTTCGGCAGTGGATGATGAGGTCAATGTGGTAATGGGTCTTGACATGGGAGCCGATGATTACATAACGAAGCCTTTTCGCGTCCGCGAACTCATTTCCAGGATAAAATCCGTTTTACGCCGGTACAGCAGGCAACAGGATATTTTAAAAGAGAATAAGGCGGTCATTAAACTCGAAAACCTGCAAATCGACACCCTTTCCGGCAAGGTTTACAAAAACGGGGAGGAAATCACCCTGACGGCCTTGGAGTACCGTTTGCTGCTGATTTTTGCAAATAATATCGGGCAGGTCCTTACACGCAATCAGCTTTTGGAACATATCTGGGATGTGGCCGGCGATTTTGTAAATGACAACACGCTGACAGTCTATATTAAAAGGCTAAGAGATAAACTGGAAGATGATCCCCAGAACCCCACTCTGATTAAAACGGTACGGGGTTTGGGTTACAAGGCTGGTGAATAATTGTGGGTAAATTGTGGCGCAACAGGGAGATCAGGGTTCTTTTGCTGATTATGGCAGGAATAGGAGCGGCTGCGACAACCGGAGCGTATTTTTACACTGAAGTTGCAGCTTTGTTCACTTTGCTGGGCACGTTGCTGCTCATTGCCTGTACCATTGTTTTTACGGCCTGGCGTTACAGGGAAATTGCCATGCTTTCATTCTATGTACGAAAAATCAGCAGCGGTGATTATACCTTGGACATAAGGGACAACCGCGAAGGGGAACTGAGTATTTTAAAAAATGACATTTACAAGGTGACACTTAAACTGGCGGAGCAGAGCAGCCTTTTGCAGCAGGATAAAATCCGGCTGACCAATGCCATGGCCGATATTTCCCACCAGTTGAAAACCCCTCTTACCTCAATGATGGTAATGACAGATTTGCTCAGGAATACGGAACTGGATGGGGAGAAAAGGGCTGAGTTTATCAATAATATAAGCGGCCAGTTGGAACGGATTGACTGGCTGATCTCTTCCTTGCTGAAAGTATCGAAAATTGATGCCGGCACTGTCCGGTTCAAACGTGAGGCAATATCAGTACAGAGCCTCGTTAAAAAGGCCCTGGAGCCTGTCCTGATCCCGATGGACATCAGGGAGCAAACCCTGGCCATAGAAGGTGATGAGTCGGCAACGTGCAGCGTTGATTTGAACTGGACAGCGGAAGCCTTGACCAATATCCTGAAAAATTGCGTGGAGCATACGCCCCAGGGCGGAAAAATCACCATAGCTTTCAGGGAAAATCCCCTGTATACGGAAATCAGGATCAGGGATAACGGTCGTGGTATTGCGAAAGAAGATATTCCCAATATTTTCAAGCGTTTCTATAAAGGAAAGAATTCCAGTGATGAAAGCGTGGGCATCGGTTTGAACCTGGCTCACAGCATCATTACCGCCCAGATGGGAAATATTGAAGTTAAAAGCAAAGAAGGGGAAGGAACAGAGTTTACAATTAAGTTTTATAAACAGATAATATAAGTTTTTTTAGGTCCTGGCGTTATTCCCGGGCTTTATTTTTATACTCTTCAATGTAAGGTTAATACCTGTTAATCCGGTTCTGTTTCTTGCGAATCCGGGCTTGATTCTGTCAGCTTGAGCCCTGAATCCCGGCCCCGGTCCCGGACTCGTTTTCTGTGATTGCCCTGAAGTCAGGAGCCGGGAGAAAATGTCCGGTATGATATCGGTACGATATAACTGCAGGTTACCAGTTTTGTGAAAACATCCGGGTGACAAAATTGTAATAATTGGAGTCACTGCAGAGTCATATTCGACAGGTAAACTAAACCCGTAAAGAATGGGGGTTTTAGTAATGGAGATATTGCGTGTTGAGAATCTGACAAAAATATACGGCGAGGGCGAAACGGCTGTGAGAGCCCTGGACAACGTCTCTTTTTCCGTGCGGAAAGGTGAGTTCGTGGCTGTTGTCGGTCCTTCCGGCTCGGGTAAGTCAACCCTGCTTCATCTTATCGGCGGTGTGGACAGGCCGACAAGCGGCAAGGTATATATTGAAGGCCAGGATATTTATTCCCTGAACGAAACCAGGCTGGCCATATTCAGGCGGAGGCAGATCGGCCTGATATACCAGTTTTACAACCTGATTCCCGTCCTGACCGTGGAAGAAAACATCAAGCTGCCTCTTTTGCTGGACCGGCAGAAGGTTGATAAAAAGCATTTTAAAGATATCGTCAGGGCTTTGAAACTTGAGGACCGTTTGAACCATTTACCCAACCAGCTTTCCGGCGGCCAGCAGCAACGGGTTTCCATAGGACGCGCATTGATAAACAATCCGGCGCTCATGCTGGCGGATGAGCCTACGGGCAACCTGGACAGCAAGAATTCCAGTGAAATAATCAATCTCCTGAAGATGTTCAACAGGCAGTTAAAACAAACCCTGATAATCATTACCCACGACGAACGTATCGCTCTCCAGGCGGACAGGATACTGGCCATTGAAGACTGACGCATTGCCAGGGAGGAGGTAATCCGTCCATGAACATTGTTAACCGCTTAACCCTGAAACATTTAAGACTGAACAAAAGAAGAACCCTTGTCACCATCATCGGTGTTATTATCGCAGTGGCCATGATAACTGCCGTAACTACGCTGGGAGTGTCTTTCCTGGACCTTTTTATAAGGGATGAAATAAACAGAAACGGTGAATGGCATGTCATATACGAAAATGTCAATACGCAGCAGATAGATGCTATCAGGGAAGATGAAAACACCGGGACGGTGTTTTTAAGCAGGAACCGCGGCCTTGCGTTTATCGGGGAAAATCCGGACGGAAACAAGTTCTATTTATCCATAAAAGAATTCAGCGGGACCGGTTTTGAGAAATATCCCGTAAAATTGACTGTCGGCCGCCTGCCCCAAAAGGAGAATGAGGTCGTAATTTCCGAGAGTGTTATAAAAAAATCGAAGGTGAATTATCAGCCTGGAGATGAAATTACAGTAGATATTGGCGAAATCGTGCTCCTGGATACAGATTCCGGGAACAACAGCGGAGGCAATAACAACAAAAGCAATGAAGCCTTCGTTAAGCGCGAAACTGCTGCCTTTAAAGTGGTTGGAATTATGAAGCCTCCTGCAGGAGAATCGGCTACGAGGTTCAGGGCTTTTGGCTTTATTGACGAGAGCGGGCTTACCGCCGGGGAAAGAGTGGACGCATCAGTGGTCCTGAAAAAGATCAGGCGTTCCCTTTATTCCGATGCCCGGAAATTGGCCGACAGGCATGATATAGAGTCCGTTAATTTTAATGACAATCTCCTGCGTTTTTACGGTGTTACAAGGTATGATAATTTGCGGCAAACCTTTACGGGACTTTTATCAGTCATTATGGGCATTATCATCATAGGAGCCGTTGCCTTGATTTATAATTCCTTTGCCATTTCTGTAGGCGAGCGCTCGCGCTATTTGGGGATGCTGTCCAGCGTAGGGGCCACGAGAATCCAGAAGCGAAATTCTGTATTTTTTGAAGGGGCCGTTATCGGGTTGATCAGTATTCCCATTGGCATCCTGAGCGGGCTGGGTGGCCTTGGGATTACCTTTTTCCTGATCAATAAGAACAAACTCCTGGAAGCAAGTACTTCTGAAAAGCTCCTGGTGAAGGTTACACCCATGTCATTGGTGCTGGCCTGCGCAGTTTCCATACTCACTATTTTTATTTCCACATATATGCCTGCGCTGAGAGCGTCGCGGATTTCGGCCATCGACGCTATTCGCCAGGCAACGGATTTCAGAATTACGCGCAAAACAGTCAAAACTTCCAGGCTGGTGCGGATGCTCTTCGGCATTGAAGCCGAAATAGGTCTTAAAAATCTCAAGCGCAACCGCAAGCGCTATAAAGCCACTATTTTTTCCATAGTAATAAGTATTGTCCTGTTTCTGTCAATATCCTTTTTCACGGAGAATTTCAGGAAATCGATTCAATTAACCCGGAGCCAGATCCAGTATGACATCGAAGCTATTCTTGACTGGGGTGTGAATGCAGATACGGATTTGAAGGACTGGCTGAATTCGCGGAAAGAAATTTCAGAATATGCTTTTATGAACAATTTCGCATGCGTCACCTGGCTCGATGAAAAAATGGTACCGGAGAAGCTGAGGAAAAAGCCGGGTTTTGCTGATGACACCCATGGCAGCTATAATAGCGGTGTTTACAGGGATGGGAAATATTTCTGTTACCTTTATATTAACTACCTGGATGATGAAGCGCTGAAAAGATATGCAGAGAGGGCAGGAGCCGATTTTGACAGGCTAACTGATCCCGGTGTGTTCACGGGGATCCTTATTAACAGAACCACCTACCGGGACTATGAAGCGGGCAAGTTTGTCGAGGTCAAAACCAGTGAAGCAAAGGCAGGAGATAAGCTCGATGTATATATGCCGGGTTCCGGCAGGAATGCGGAAGACAGCTATGGAGAATATATTGATCAGATCGAAGTTACAGCCCTGTCCGGTGAGCGTCCCGAGGGTGTTTATGAAGCGGGGACGGACGGATTGAGTATTATTGTATCTGAAGAAACTTTTGAGCAGCTGGCAATAAAAATGGGTATTACATTGCCGCGGACCCGTGTCTACATAAAAAGTACTGATCCCTTGGCTACGGAGGAGGCCATGGAAGACAGGCCGGAGAGTTTTTCCTATATCCAGAACCACCACGAAGACAGGAAGCAAAATGAAAAGGTGCTCCTTTTCGAATTGATTTTTACCTATGGATTTATCACGCTGATTACTCTTATCTCCATTGCGAATATTTTCAACACGATTTCCACGAGTATTGCGCTGCGCCGCCGCGAGTTTGCCATGCTAAGGTCGGTAGGTATGACGCCCCGCGGGTTCAGCAAGATGATAAACTATGAAAGTATTTTCTATGGCATAAAAGCACTGCTCTACGGCCTGCCCCTCAGCGGGATTGCGATGTTGCTGCTCTATCGCTCGTTTACGCATTCTTTTTACTATGATTTTGCATTACCCTGGAACAGCATAGTGATTGCCGTGGCAGCGGTTTTTGTCATCGTCGGTACATCCATGCTTTACTCCGGTGCGAAGATAAAGAAGGAGAACATTCTCGATGCGATGAGACAGGAAAATATTTAAATATTTTATTGACTCTCCGGTTACTGGATGCCTTAGAATCTAACTGAATTGGGGTATTGGTACGACCGGTAAGTGCAATTCTCATCACCATTGTCACATATCCGACATGGCCTTTAAAAGCGCAGGGATTTCTCAAACAGCTTTATCTTCCTGGCATAACCCATTTGCCCGCTTAAATACCGCGGATTGTCGGTTAAAATAAGGCTGCTTGCCAAGGTGAAGATCAGTAATGCAGTTTTGCAAGATACCCGTCGAAACAGTGGTCAGTACAGTAAAAATTCTCGTTAGTAGAAAATACAATAAAATTCTGTTATCATAAATTATTGTGCATCACCAGAGATACCAGTATCAGGACGATAAATATGGGATAAAGGTCGGAATAATGTTGAAAATTTTCTGTTAGGTAATTGACAATTATCATGCCCGGTAATGGTAACCTTGATCGGAGGCGTGTGCAACGTGAAAATTTCAAAGAAAGATGCGCTATTATGGTTTGAATTTTTTTCATCTCTGCCGGAGGGCGAGGAATTAACTGCAAAACAACTGGAAATCGTATACTCCACCTTTGCGCAAATTGAGGCAGCCGTTGACCACAGGAACGAAATATTAATGTCGCAAATCAAAGGATTGAAAACCCTGGAAAACAGGACTTATTTTGTGGGAGATGAAAGCAAGTTTCCGAAGGGATGCCGTTCCTGCCTTTTGGGAACCGGTTTGAGCGCGGTCAGGAAAACAAACAAATGCAACATAGAGTGCAAGTTCTGTTATAATTACGAGGAGCTGGACAACATTCCGCCGGTCGGAGAGGGCATGTGGGAAATTGGCGGCACAAAGTTTTATGAGAAAGATATTGATTTGCTCCTTTCCATACACAAGAAACCCACAGGCGTTTCCTACGTTTTTCTGGAGCCGTTCATGGAAATTGAAAAATACTATCCGGTTATAAGGAAATTCAGGGATGCGGATGTTCATCAACACCTGTATACAAACGGGCTCCTCGCTACGGAAGAGTCATTGAAAGCCCTGGGAGAAGCCGGCCTTGATGAGATACGTTTCAACCTGGCTGCTTCCAACTGTTCAGACAAAGTTATCGGGAACATTGCCATTGCCAAAAAATATATTAAAAGTGTTGGCATTGAATCTCCCATGTTCCCGGAGTTCTTCTCGGCTTTTCTTAAGAAAAAGCAGGCCATCCTGGATACAAAACCAGACTTCATCAATTGTGCGGAATTGCATTTGAATGAAAACAACATAGGCAATTATTATGGCGAAAACATGTATATCTCAAGGCATGGCTATATATCGCCCGTCTGGAGCAGGGAACTGACCCTGAAATTAATGAAAATAGCTGATGATGAGAAGTGGGATTTAGTAGTGCACGATTGTTCAAACTATACGAAATTCGCCAGGGGTTTAAACCTGAGCAGCAAGGAGGGCAAATGGTTCGGGGCCAGCGATTACTACTGCGAATTTTCTGAAATACCATATGAGGTGTTTCTGCCAATACTGCGCGATGACAGTTTCAAATTTTTAATCGAAGAAGAGCTGCCTGCCGGTTTTAGACCCGGGGAACTGGTTATATAGAGATGTGTGATCAAAATTCACGGAGCAATCGGAAATTATCACTGCCTTGGTTGAATATGAGGCTATTGGTAAATTTTAGATCGCGATAATCCTGAAATCATGGTAAGTTTCACGTTTGTCGGGAAGAAAGTATATTTGGGAAGGAAATACTGGTATGATATTATCAGTGAAGAATATGATGTTAGTTTCTTCAAGAATCTTTTGAAAACGCAAGGTATATATGCAAGGCATATGCCAAATTAACGAGAAGGGCAAACTTTAATGAGATTGTCTCGTTTTCCATTTTCGCACCTGAGACGCCTGCATAGTGAAAGCTAATTATATTCTTTCCTCAATATGTAACACGCGAAATATTACGGGTGATACTATTGTCATCCAAATTCCCATTAAGGCAAAACCCAAAAGATCACTATATATGGAGGGGGGCAGTAATTTTTCATAGGATTCTTTAATGAGAACCAGGCCGGATATCCCTGTTGCAAGCTTAATAATTTGCTTCCACCAAATTGCCTTCGTTAAAAAATTAATGTATTTATTTTCGATAATATATCCAATCCAAAATGTAATCAGCGTGGCAACGATTTTATAATAAGCAGCAGTTTTGAAAAACAACAGGCCTGTAAACATTGGTATTACAAGAACTCCCAGGAGCCAGGGATTTCCCTTTTCTTTTGACCAATCAAATATCCTGCCTGCAGCCAAAACCCACAGTATTCCGATAATCAATCCGCCAAGGACATCGCTTGGCCAGTGGACTCCCAGGTACATCCTTGACAAACCAACCAACAGCATCGCTGATATGCCTGTGAAATAGAGCCATTTTTTCCTGAAATACATCATCAGTATTGTAAAAAACGAGGCTGATTGCTGTGTGTGTGCACTTGGAAATGAATAACCCTCAGCGGTTTTTACTCTGATTGATTTAATGCCTTCATATCCTATAGGTCTTGAGAATTTAACTATTTCTTTTATAATGGTATTGACAGTCAGACCTGTAAGGCAGACAAATGCAAGTTTATAACCCAGTGACTTGTTGAAACACCAATAAATGATTGCCATAATGATAATAAAGAAATGTTCTTCTCCCAGCATGGTTACAAGTTCAAAAAAAGTATCCAGGGCATTATTTGAAAATGACTGAATATACTTAAGCATTTCCAGCATTGTTTCCATGCGATCCACTCCATATGCCTGAATTACTTTGGCAATCAGAAAAACTGCTCTGTCTTCCTTCAATTTATCCCATCTACTCAACTATACCATATAACAACATATTTATTGTGCAAATTCACACAAAAACATCCTTATTTTTTTGCCGCATAAATGAATAATAGCAGGGCGGAGATACGACCCCTGTAAATTAATACCACGTAAAAACGCGCTGACGGGAAATATAAATCTTAATGCTCTTCTTCATAAAATCTCCACAAAAATGTGTTAGTTTCAGTAATGAATAAAACAGGGTAAAGGTGGTATGCAATGGCTGAGTTAAACCGGGAAGGCAAAAGGGTTCAGATTGAAAAGACGACCGGCAGGGCACAAATAAATGATGATGCACAGAAAACCAGTCAAACGGTTAGTACCGGTCAAGCGCATAGAACCGGTCACACGCATGGAAACGGTCAAATGCATAAAACCGGTGAAGCGCATGGAAATGGTCAAGTACAAGTACATGTAAACGGTCAAGCATACAGAACTGATAAAGCATATAAAACCGACAGAGCCGATAAAGCGCATAAAACCGATAAAGTGCAGAAACCTGGTAAATTGGCGTTTATAGCGGTCGGCGTCATTGCAGTACTTATCGCGGGATTTTATATCTTCAGACCCGGTTCAGGGGGAACCGATGCAGGGACCGTATCCGGTGATTTGATAATACCCAAAAGTGAAGTCACCGAAATTGTGAAATATTATCCATATAAAGTGGGTAAAACGAGAATGGAAGTTCTTGCGGTAAAAGCGGGCGATGGAACGATAAGGACGGCGTTTAACACCTGCCAGGTATGCTTTGATTCCGGAAGGGGTTATTATGAACAGGAGGGCTACGAGCTGGTATGCCAGAATTGCGGAAACAGGTTCCCTCTTGACGAGATTGGATTAACCAGGGGCGGATGCAATCCCGTGCCTGTTTTGAAAGAGATTAAAATCGAAGATGAAGAAAAAATCGTGATCCCGCAGGAATTTCTCGCAGAGTACAAAGTGCTGTTTGCAAACTGGAAAAAGTAGGTGGGATTGCTATGCTGAAACGTATAAAAAGAGCTATTAGTAATTTTCTGGAAAAACTTGCAGAAGAAAATGAAAAATCCTTTGGAAAGGGAACGCTTGACTGCTGCCGGCTGAATCGGCCGGGTAACAGCAGTAAGGCGACGACCGGGCCGGGTGGGCAGGCATAATTGCGGGCATAATTAACAGAAACGAGATTTACCAGGACTGTAGAAATGAGCAAGGAAAAAAGCGGTCGATAAACCATCCGGCTGGTAACAGGAAGCCAGTCCGCGGGAAAAAGGATGTGTGACATGGAACAGAGATTGGTACGAAAAGTTCTCCAAACCTGGGGGATGACATGTTCAGGCTGTGAAATGAGAATAGAGAATGCCCTGAAAAAGCTTGACGGGGTAAAGGAAGTAAAGGCAATTTACAGCAATTCCAATGTTTACGTTACCTACGATGCAGATGCCACAGGGCTGAAACAAATTATTGAATCGATAGAGAAGCTTGGTTATATAGTAAGGAACAAACCCGGTGCTCCTGCATACCCAGGAACAGATACCAAAACAAATACGAAAAAATCAGCTGATGACAGGATGACGATCAGCCAGCTGCTGGGAACCGGGATTGTGATTTTTTCCCTTTACGTAATTATAAAAAACACGGCGGGATTTAACTTCATCCCGGATATTAACCCGTCAATGGGATACGGGATCCTGTTCCTCGTCGGATTGCTAACTTCACTGCATTGTATCGCCATGTGCGGCGGAATAAACCTGTCCCAGTGTGTTTCATATAAAATTGACGGCGGAAATCCCGGCAAGCCTTCAAAACTCAGCAGGCTGTCACAATTAAAGCCGAGTTTGCTTTACAACAGCGGAAGAGTGGTTTCCTATACCCTGATAGGGGGCATTGCAGGAGGCTTAGGTTCCGGTATAAATTTTTCAGGCGCCGCCAGGGGAATTGTGGCTGTAATATCCGGCGTGTTCATGATAATAATCGGGTTAAACATGCTCAACGTATTTCCCTGGCTTAGAAAATTCAATCCGAGGATGCCTAAGATATTTGGCAACAAAATAAGCAACAGCAACGTCAGGTAAGGGTCTTTCTACGTGGGACTGCTCAACGGCCTGATGCCCTGCGGCCCTCTCCAGGCAATGCAGTTGTACGCTTTGGGCACGGGGAGCTTTGCAGCGGGGGCATTGTCCATGTTCATGTTCAGCCTGGGTACAGTGCCTTTAATGTTCGGCCTGGGCGCAGTCACGTCCATACTGAGCGGAAAATTCACCCACAGGATGATGAAGGCAAGCGCAGTATTGGTTATAGCACTTGGAGTGATCATGGCCAACAGGGGGTTTGCATTGTCAGGATTTTCCCTGCCGTCCATGCCCTTTGGCACAGGCGGCAGTACTCGTAGCGGCAACATCGCAACAATACAGGACGGAATTCAGTTGGTGACCACGAATCTGCAACCGGGCAGGTATGAACCTATAACAGTTCAGAAGGGCATACCGGTAAGATGGACTGTACGGGCTGAGAAAGGCAGCATAAACGGCTGCAACAATGAAATTGTAATACCCCGGTTTAATGCAAGAAAAAAGCTTGAGCCCGGTGACAATATAATTGAATTTACTCCGACGGAAACCGGCACATTTGCATACAGTTGCTGGATGGGAATGATAAGGAGTAAAATCACGGTAGTTGAAGATATTAACAATATTGATATATACGGTTAAAATGGGGGTATTCAAAAACCAGGGTGCAGAATACCTGCTGATGAACTCGATCTGTTTTACCAGGAATCCACAGGCAACAAACACTGGATACGTGCATTGGAAAGGCGGTTGATCAATGGATAAAGCAACTGTTAAAATAAGCGGCATGACCTGCGCGGCATGCGCAAAGCGAATTGAGAAAGCGGTCGGAAGGCTTGATGGCGTTTCGCAGGCTTCAGTCAATTTTGCGACAGAAAAACTGTCCGTTGAATACGATGGCCAGAAGACATCGCTGGATAAAATCAGGGAAACCATTGAAAAGGTCGGATACGGGGTTGAGGAAGAACAGCCGAAGAATACCGTCACGATACCCATTGGAGGTATGACCTGCGCAGCCTGCGCCAATCGCATTGAAAAAGTTTTGAGTAAAATGGACGGGGTACTGCGGGCTTCCGTCAACTTTGCGACAGAAAAAGCTACAGTGGAATATAACCCTCAAATAACAAGGCTTTCGGCTATCAGGCAGGCCATAGAAAAAACAGGGTACAAGGCTTTGAATATTGAGAAAAAATCGGCCGTAGACGAGGATAAGCTGCGCAAGGAGAAGGAGATACGCACCCTTTGGAGCAAATTTATCGTATCGGCGATTTTCGCCGCGCCGCTGTTGTACCTTGCGATGGTTCCGATGATTTCGTGGATCCCGCTTCCCTTCCCGTCCTTTCTTGA
The DNA here is from genome assembly GCA_023623175.1 of Bacillota bacterium. Taxonomy (GTDB): domain Bacteria; phylum Bacillota; class Clostridia; order Acetivibrionales; family JAMNXU01; genus JAMNXU01. The sequence goes on along the minus strand of JAMNXU010000013.1, from coordinate 91,413 downwards.
GCCAATGAAACATCCGCTGGCATACGCGCTGACCCAGGTTGCCCTTGTCATACCGGTAATCATAGCAGGGCACAAATTCTACACCGTGGGGTTCAGGGCGCTGATACAGGGAAGTCCCAACATGGACTCCCTGATAGCGATCGGCACAACGGCAGCGGTTATCTACAGCCTGTATTCGACCTGGCAGATTGCGACGGGCAATCCCCACGCCGTTGAAGGGCTGTATTTCGAGACAGCCGGAGTTATCATTACATTAATACTGCTTGGAAAATCCCTCGAAGCGGTTTCGAAGGGGAAAACCTCCGAAGCCATTAAAAAACTGATGGGTCTCGCCCCGAAAACGGCCGTTGTTATACATGACGGGGAGGAAATAGAAGTTCCCATTGACGAGGTGGAAATCGGGGACGTGATCCTGGTAAGGCCCGGTGAAAAAATACCGGTGGACGGGGTGGTACTGGACGGTCACACGGCGATTGACGAATCGATGCTGACCGGCGAGAGCATACCCGTGGACAAAAAAGCCGGGGACAAGGTATATGCGGCAAGTATCAACACCAATGGCGTAATTCGTTTCAGGGCCACGAAGGTGGGTGATGACACGGCTTTGGCGCAGATTATCAGGCTCGTTGAGGACGCCCAGAGCTCGAAGGCTCCCATTGCCCAACTGGCTGACATAGTATCGGGTTATTTTGTTCCCATAGTTGTGGCCATTGCTGTGCTTGCCTTTGCGGGATGGCTCATTGCAGGAAAGTCGCTGGCATTTGCACTGACAATATTTATTTCAATACTCGTTATCGCGTGCCCCTGCGCGCTGGGACTTGCCACGCCGACTGCCATAATGGTGGGAACGGGCAAAGGGGCGGAATACGGGATTCTTATCAAGAGCGGAGAAGCCCTCGAAACTACCCATAAAATAAATACTATTGTTTTTGACAAAACCGGCACAATAACAGAGGGCAAACCCGAGGTGACGGATATTATCCCCGCGCCCGGCGTTGAGGCGGAACGGCTGCTCCAGATTGCGGCTTCCGGCGAAAAGGGCTCCGAACATCCCCTGGGGCAGGCTATTGTACGGCGCGCCGAAAAGGATAAGCTCGAATTTTTGGATGCAGAGAAATTTGAAGCAATCCCGGGGCATGGCATTGAAGTCGTTATTGACGGAATGAACGTGCTTATAGGCAACAGGAAACTGATGGACGAAAAAGGCATTTCCCTCGGAGAACTTGCAGGTCAGTCCGACAGGCTGGCCGATGAGGGCAAAACGCCGATGTATGTCGCCGTGGACAACAGGATATTAGGTATCATTGCCGTGGCTGACGTTGTCAAGGAAAGCAGTGCAAGGGCGATTAAGAAGCTTCAGTCCATGGGTATCGAGGTTGCCATGATAACGGGCGATAACCGGAAAACCGCCGAGGCTATCGCAAGGCAGGTCGGTATCAGCAGGGTGCTTGCCGAGGTCCTGCCGCAGGATAAGTCATACGAAGTTAAAAAGCTGCAGGAGGAAGGCAGGAAGGTGGCGATGGTGGGCGACGGAATCAATGACGCCCCGGCGCTTGCGCAGGCGGACATCGGCATAGCCATTGGTTCGGGCACCGACGTGGCCATGGAATCGGCAGATATTGTGCTGATGAAAAGCGATCTCATGGATGTCCCGACGGCAATCCAGCTCAGCAAAAGCACGATACGCAACATAAAGGAAAACCTGTTCTGGGCATTTGGGTACAATGTCGCGGGTATTCCGATTGCTGCAGGCATCCTGTACATCTTCGGAGGTCCGCTGCTGAACCCGATGTTTGCAGCCGCGGCAATGTCGCTGAGCTCGGTGTCGGTTGTAACAAATGCCTTAAGGCTGAAAAGATTCAAACCGTACAGATAATATGCAGAACTAACCAAGCAGGGAATTAACGCATGCAATGAATAAACTGGGCTGAAACAGGGTACAGGGAATAAACTGGATTTAATGATAAATAAAATGAATTATTAAATATATAGAGAATAGATAGATACAAAGAAAATAGGGCAAGTGCCTTGTAAAAAATCAAAACTTGATTTGCTTAAAGTGAAGTTCTGGTTAAGTTAAAGCAAAGCTAAGGCAAAATAAAAATGAACGGAGGATGGAAAGATGGAAAAAGCGATTTTAAAGGTTGAGGGAATGTCCTGTTCCCATTGCGAAAATGCTGTAAAGAAAGCCGTAGGAGCCCTCGACGGCGTCAGTTCCGTAACGGTGGATCTGAAAGGCAAAACGGTGACGGTCGAATACGATGGTTCAAAGGTTTCGCTGGACATGATTAAAAACGAAATTGAGGACCAGGGATACGATGTCGTTTGACCAATGCATACGCAAGACGAAAGATCCCGTCACCGGGAAAAAAATCCTTGTCGTGGATGACGAGGCAAAGATAGTGGAGGTTGTAAAATCCTATCTTGAAAACAGGGGATATACGGTTTGTGTCGCATATAGCGGCAGGGACGCCCTTGAAAAATTTGAGAAGGAAAATCCCGCCCTTATTGTCCTGGACCTGATGCTTCCCGACATGACCGGCGAGGAAATTTGCAAACAATTGAGGAAAAAATCAAGGGTGCCCATAATAATGCTGACGGCCAAGGTTGAAGAAGAGGATATTTTGCAGGGTCTGAACATGGGAGCGGATGATTATGTTACAAAGCCCTTCAGCCCAAGGCAACTGGTGGCAAGGGTCGGGGCGGTTTTAAGAAGGTCAGGCGATTCACTGGTGCCGTTGTCAAGCGTTCTTTCGTTTAATAACGGCGAACTGGTTATTGACACGTTGAAATACGAAGTGAGAAAACATGGGGAAGTTGTAAGTTTGACTCCCAATGAATATAAGCTGCTTTTGACGATGGTTAAGTATCCTGACAAGACCTTTACAAGGGATGAACTGATAAGTATCGGGCTGGGAGAGGATTTCAGCGGCTATGACAGGACAATTGACACCCATGTTAAGAACATAAGGCAGAAAATTGAACCTGATCCCAGGAACCCCAGGTACATCTTGACTGTCCATGGGATAGGGTATCGATTTGGAGGGGAATAAAAAGGGGTTATAAGGTACCTGGATCAGTTTGAAGCGATTGTGATAAACAGAAAGGGTTATAATCTATTTAACATGAAATACAGTTTAAAAACCAAGTTAACGCTGTCCTATATTTTCGTGGTACTTATATCCGTGCTTATGCTCAGTGTTGTGACCAACCTGCTGCTCGACAGGCACTTTAAAGAATATATCATTGAAAACCAGGAACGAAGGAGCAGGGAGATTGTCAACCAGGTAAGCCAGCAGTATAAAGGCAGAGAGTGGGACACGGATGCGATAGGAAATATCTGCGTCAATGCCCTGGAACAGGGACTGATTATCAAGGTCGTGGATTCCAATGGAAATGTAATATGGGATGCGCGCAACCATGACAATGAACTGTGCGAGCAGATACTGGCTCATATGGAAAAGAACATGAGCAGCCGATATCCCAACTGGGAAGGGGGATATGTGGAAAATACCTATCCTGTCAGGGATAAGCTGACAGAAGTCGGTAAAGTCGTAATCGGTTATTATGGCCCATATTACTTTAATGACAGCGACCTTGAATTCATTAACACCATAAACCGCTTAACCATGGGAATCGGGATATTTTCACTTCTTCTGTCGCTGCTGACCGGCTCGGTAATGGCAAAAAGGCTGAGCGACCCAATTTCAAGGGTCATAACCACGGCTCACATGATTTCAAAGGGATATTACAATGACAGGATTACTGAAACATCCGGCACCAGGGAAACGGCTCAGCTCATTGAGGCCATAAACAACCTTGCGCAGACCCTGGAGAAACAGGAAGTCCTGAGAAAGAAGCTTACCGCGGATGTGGCCCATGAACTCCGAACCCCGCTTGCTACTTTGCAGAGCCACATGGAGGCTATGATTGACGGCATCTGGAAACCTGATACCGAGAGGCTTGTGGTATGCTATGAAGAAATAATGAGATTAAACAGGCTCGTGGGAGACCTTGAAAAGCTTGCGAAATATGAAAGCGAGAACCTGGTTCTTACAAGGACTCGTTTTGATGTTTCGGAGCTCATCCGGCACATAATACGGAATTATGAAAATGATTTCGCCAGCAGGGGAATCGACATCAAATTTTACGGCAAGGAAGAAGTTGTTTATGCCGACAGGGACAAAATTAGCCAGGTTATAATAAACCTCCTTTCCCACGCGCTTAAATACACCCAGCGGGGAGGAACGGTCGAGGTAGAAGTCAGGGGAGAAGAAAATGCCACGGAGATAATTGTTAAGGATACCGGGCAGGGAATCCCTCCCGAAGATTTGCCCTTTATATTCGAACGATTCTACCGCGCGGACAAGTCGCGTAACAGGTCGACGGGCGGAGCCGGAATCGGGCTTACAATCGCAAAGGCCATAGTTGACGCCCACAGGGGATCTGTCCGGGTAAAAAGCGAAGTGGGCGAGGGAACGGAGTTTGTTGTAACACTGCCTAAACAGCCGGAATAAGAAGATTTCAGTTGTTCCTTTCCCGTGGAACAGGTCCCGGTATTTTTTGTTCCCGGGATTTCATGTTACAATATATGCAAAGCTATAAACGCATACTGGGTTCCAATGCGGTACAAATATTCCCAGCATGCGGTACAAATATGTTCAATTATAAACTATAAAAAACAAAGACAAGGGAGGCTAAGCCCATGCATATGGCCGACGCCCTGATTTCACCGGCTGTAGGAGGGACCATGCTTGCTGCGACCGCAGGTGTCGCCGCTTATTCAGCCAAAAAAATTACATATGACATCGACGAAAAGAAAATACCCCTGATGGGTGTAATGGGAGCTTTTGTTTTTGCAGCCCAGATGATTAATTTTTCGATCCCGGGAACCGGTTCAAGCGGACATATCGGTGGCGGCATGCTGCTGGCGATTCTGCTTGGCCCTTATGCAGGCTTCCTCACCATGGCGTCAGTTTTGCTGATACAGGCACTATTCTTCGGAGACGGGGGATTGCTGGCATACGGCTGCAATGTATTCAATCTTGGCTTCTTTACATGTTTTGTCGCTTATCAGTTGATTTACAAACGGATTATAAGAAAAGGCATTACATCGAAAAAGATTTTTGTTGCATCAGTGATTTCAGCGGTGATTGGACTCCAGCTGGGAGCCTTTGCCGTTGTGCTGGAAACCCTTCTGTCCGGAAAGACTGAATTGCCTTTTGGTACATTTGTCATGCTGATGCAGCCTGTTCACCTTGCGATTGGAATTGGCGAGGGACTTATAACGGCTGCCGTGGTTTCCTTCGTGTGGAAGGCGAGACCCGAAATCCTGGAAAAAGCTGCTTTCGGCGAAGCTTTTGGCAATATATCCATGGGGAAGGTCCTGGCAGGACTTGCAATTGCCGCTTTGCTTGTCGGGGGAGTGCTTTCCTGGTTTGCTTCGTCCTATCCTGACGGATTGGAGTGGTCCATAGAAAAAACCGCCGGTACCGCGGAACTTGAACAACCGGGCGGAATACATGAAACCCTGTCAAAGATACAGGACAAAACCGCTTTTCTGCCTGATTACAGCTTCAGGGAAAGCGAAGGGGAAAGCGGCGGAGAAGCTGAGGCCGTTGACACGGAGGAATCTGCCTGGCCTGCTGTCAGCGCAGGGACCAGTGTTTCCGGTATAGTCGGCGGACTGTTGACTCTTGCCCTGACAGTCCTGACAGGATTAATAATCGGTGGCATCAAGAGAAGAAAAAGGAAAGCAATTGCTTAAAAGTACACAGGATATACACAGGATAGATATAAATAACAGGGAAACACAAGGGGCTGCCTTGCAGCCTTGCCCCAAAAATTTAAATCGGGATTTGATTTTACTTATGGCAAGTGCAGGCGATTCATTTTACAATATATTACATTTGGATGAACTGGCGCGGATGGACACGTCCATTCACAGGGTCCATCCGCTTGCCAAGCTGCTGGTCACCGTTGCTTTCTTAGTAGCTGTTTCGTCCTTCGGCAGGTATGATATAAGCGGTTTATTGACTTTTTTCTTTTATCCCGTGACAATATTTGTTTTATCAGAGATTCCGGCAGCGTCCATACTTAAGCGACTCCTGCTCATCAGTCCCCTTATTGTGGGGATGGGCATTTTAAATCCGCTTTTTGAAAGGCAGACATTTATCCTTGGAGGAGTTGTGCTGTCGACGGGCTGGATTACATTTTTGTCTATTTTAATCAAAGGCGCCCTTACCGTTACCGCTGCGCTTTTGCTCGTCGCCACCACGGGAATGGACAGGCTGGCCCGGGCCCTGAGGATGCTCGGAGTTCCCCGGATTTTTGTTCTGCAGCTTTTGCTGACCTATAGGTACATATCGGTTCTGACGGAAGAAGTCGCAAGGATGCAAAGAGCGTACGCATTGCGTGCTCCGGGGCAGAGAGGTGTTCACACAAGGGCCTGGGGATCTTTTGCCGGCCAGCTTATTTTACGTTCTTTTGACAGGGCGCAAAGGGTCTGGCAGGCAATGCGCGCGAGAGGGTTTACCGGAGATTACAATATTGGAGAGGATACCAGGTTTAAGTTCAGGGATTTCGCGTATTTATCCGGGTGGATTTTTTTCTTTGCCGTGGCGAGGATTTTTGACGTGCCCGGATTTATTGGCTCGATTATGACATGGTTGGCAAAGCACTGAAATGATGGGCAAAATGGTGGCGGATTGGCAAAACGGAAAAAAGGACACTTAAAACGCGTAATTTTCAGTGGAGTGATTTTGTGAATGAGTCATCATAGACTTGAAGCCAGGGACTTGAGTTTTTCTTATCCCGATGGTCATGAAGCTATTAAAAACATATCCTTCTGCATTCATCATGGAGAATCGGTGGGAATAATCGGAGCGAACGGAGCGGGGAAATCCACGTTGCTCATGCTGCTGACAGGGCTTCTTTTTCCCGGGAGCGGAGAAGTTCTTGTCGGCGATGTCCGCGTGACCAAAAAAACATTGCCGATGATACGCCAAAGGCTTGGCATGGTTTTCCAGGATCCCGATGACCAGCTGTTCATGACCACGGTTTATGATGATGTAGCTTTCGGGCCCCGGAATTACGGGCTTGATGAAAAAGAAGTCGGGGAACGGGTAATGAAAGCGTTGGACATGGTGGGAATCCCGCATTTGAAAGACCGGGCGCCGTACAAGCTGTCCGGAGGGGAGAAGCGCGCGGCGTCGATAGCGACGGTACTTTCCATGCAGCCCGACATTCTCATAATGGATGAACCGACGGCCGGCCTTGATCCGAAATCCAGGCGAAAGGTAATCGAGCTTCTGAAAAGCTTTGAGCATACGAAAATAATTGCGAGCCACGACCTGGACATGGTGCTTGAAACCTGCAAAAGGGTGATGGTAATCAGGGACGGGCAGGTTGCGGCCGACGGTGAGGCTTTAAAATTGCTTACTGACGCAAAATTGCTGGATTCATGCGGACTTGAGCTGCCGTTGTCTGTCCAGGGATGCCCTGTCTGTTCGAATCACATTGGTTGAAATATGCATGGTGTACATGGCTGACCTTTCGGGAAAAAAGGTTGTGATATTGGTCGGAGCAGTTTGTTAATTGTAATTTGTTACCAGTAATTTGTCGCCTGTAAATTATTACTTATGATTTTTTTATAGACTAAATATGTGATTTTTTAATAGACTAAATAAATTATTATTTATATTATTTTGGTTACAAGCATTGGAAGATTGTTCTGCAAGCGTTGAAGAAACATTGACAGACAGGGGTCGACTATGAGGCTTAACGTTATAAAACTCGGAAAAATGGACTATGCTGAAGCTTTGAAGATACAGGAGGAAATCCTGGAACGCAGGAAAAACGGTGAAATCGGCGATACCCTATTACTGGTGGAACACCCGCCCGTGCTTACTGTCGGGAAAAGGGGAAGCTATTCCAACATCATAATTTCCAGCGGGGAGATGGAGCAAAACGGAGTTAAAGTCTACGAAGTAAACCGCGGAGGCGACGTGACATATCACGGACCCGGGCAGATCGTGGGCTATCCGATTTTCGATCTGAGAGGACATGGAAGGGATATCCGGGGTTTTGTAAATAAATTGGAAGATGTTTTTATAGAACTGTTAAGGAATGAATATAATATTGAAGCTTACCGCGGGGAAAAGAAATATACCGGCGTGTGGGTCGGCGAAGAAAAAATAACCGCAATAGGCATAGCGGTTAAACGTTGGGTCACGATGCATGGCTTTGCCTTTAACGTGAATACAAACCTTGATCATTTCAAATGGATTATCCCGTGCGGTTTAACAGATAAAGGAGTAACTTCTCTGCAAAAACTCCTGGGTTATCCCCTGAACCTTGAAGGCATGAACAACAAGGTTTTGGAATATTTCTGCAGGGTATTTGGCATGGAACCGACAGTTTTCGAAAAAGAGGCAGTTTTGAAACAGGAAATTCAGGATTTTCGAAGGAGCTAACAGATGCGGAGGAGCGAAAAGATGGCAGTGCATGACAGAAAACCCGGCTGGCTGAAAATTAAGGTGCAAAAAACAAAAGAAATGGCCGAAGTCGAAACCATACTCGGAAATCTGTCCCTCAACACGGTATGCAATGAAGCAAACTGCCCCAACAAAATGGAGTGTTTCTGCAATAAAACCGCCACCTTCATGATTCTCGGGAAAATATGCACGCGAAACTGCACGTTCTGCAATGTAAGCAAGGCTATACCGACGCCCGTCGACAGGGAAGAACCAGCCCATGTTGCTGAAGCCGTTAAAAAACTCGGGCTGAAACATGTTGTAATTACATCGGTTACAAGGGACGATATACCCGATGGCGGGGCGGGGCATTTTGCCGAAGTGATAAACCGCGTAAGGAGCGTGAACGGGGACGTTATTATAGAAGTCCTCTTACCGGACTTTAAGGGAGATGAGGATGCACTCCTGAAAGTTGTAAGGGCAAAACCGGATGTAATAAATCACAATGTGGAAACCGTGCCCAGGCTGTATCCCGAAGTGCGGCCGATGGCTGTGTATGAACGTTCAATACGGCTTCTCGGGAATGTCAGGGCAATGGACGGCAGCATCCGTACAAAGTCAGGCATAATGCTGGGACTTGGCGAGAAGAAGGAAGAAGTCATAAAGGTATTTGAGGATTTAAGGTCTGTGGATTGCGACTTCCTGACCGTCGGCCAGTACCTTGCTCCGTCAAAAAAACATCATGCTGTCGTGGAATATATTCACCCCGATGAGTTTGAAAGGTACAGGGAAATCGCTTTAAATATGGGATTTAAATATGTGGCTTCGGGACCTCTTGTGAGAAGTTCATACCAGGCGGAGAAGGCGTTCATGTGTGCCGGCGGGGCATAGAGAAAAATAGTCGACAAGCCACAATAAAAGCTAACAATTCATAATAAAAGCCAACAAGCCTGAAAATGAACGTGGCAGCATTATTCGCCCATGAATATACCATGGGAGAATAATGCTGCCATTTCCTTGTTGAACCGGCATGGAGTTATTTTGCCGAATCTTTACGCCACTCGTTATAGAAATAATTCAACACGCTGACAAATTCATGGGTGGCCTTGACGTTTCCGGCCCTGGAAGGATGATCGTCGCCCGGTACTACGGGGTATTTGTTGGTGTTGCAGTTTTCTCCCACCACATGCTGAATTTCTCCGTTCCAGAAGCGATGGTGATTGCCCGAAATGCTTCCGAGGTCATTGGTATTGTTGTCGCCGCCGCAGCTTGTCAGCACATTGTAGAAATCCCATACAGCGACGTTTTTGTACGGATAATCCTTTAGCCATTCATGAACAAGCCAGCTGTTGAAATAGCGCGCATTATCGGACAATTCGGGATCTGAAACCGGTGGAGCTGTAATAACGATAAAAAGCTTGTCCCTGCGTGTTTTGAAGTAATCCAGCAGGTCAATGTAAATGCCCTTGGCGTTTCCCACGGTGTGATGCTCTGAATCGTACCCCAGGCCGCGAAGCGGGTTTTCATCAATGGGCGGAACGGAATCGTCCGGTGTCCCTTTCATACGGGAATTTGGATAACAGGATTTAAACATGATTATTTCATTTTCCCCGCCGGGGTTTTCCAGGGGCCTCGAAAAATTGGAAATGGCCTTGTCTTCTTTATAAAGGGCTTCCAGGATCTTTTCGCTTCCAGGTCCCCTGAACCATGTCCACCAGTGGCCGGTATATGTATGGTCCCCGATGGAATTGGGACCCCAGCCAAAATATGTGTCACTGACGTAATAATTATTGGCGGCAAGGGTTATTCCCAGTCTTCCGTTATTGTCTTCGAGCCAGTTCCTGCCGCATGAACGATGGGCGAAAATCAGACGTACGGGTTTTTCGGGAGGATTAATGTTGACACTCATACTGGACACCTTTCTTTCGATGCGATATGGCATGAATATAGCATATATGGCTTTATTTATCAATAAAGCCGTAAATAAAGTATAAAAATATAATAAATGTGCGCTGGTCCAGTCAAATGTGGAAATGTTGACGTAAAAAGTATATTATTAAGGATATATATTACTTGTCAGATATATAGCTTTATTAATTAGATATATAGCTTTATTTTATAATTATTGAATCAAAATGGTAACTTGGTTTTGTATATGATTGTATGGAAGGCTCAGACATGATTAAAAGCAGCGCATAGTTTGGAATTTGTGCAATGCCGGAAATTACCCGGACAACAAAAGGCAGAATGAGTGAGTTAAGCGGATTATTTTGAGATGGGGGAAGAAATGCCGAATCTGACGATATCAGTCAGAAAAGACGTACTGGATCTGTCCGTTCCTGTTTTGACTGAACAGCTGTTTATAACTTCCATTGGCGTTTTGAACACGATTATAGCCAGCGGCCTCGGGAAGCAGGCTATTTCAGCAATAGGAACAATAGACTCGTTTAACAATATCATCATCATGTTCCTGAATTCACTGGCGATAGGTGGCACGGTGGCCGTCGCCAAATATACGGGGCAAAGAAACCGCAATGCTGCAAAGGAAGCTGCGAACCAGGCGCTTTTTTCAGCCCTGGTCATTTCAACGCTGATAACGCTGGCAGCGGCTCTCTTCAGGGACAGGATCATGCTTTCTTTGATTGGCAAGGCTGAAAAACAGGTCATAGAATATGCCATTTCCTATTTTGCAATAACAGTGTTCAATTTCCCCCTCACCGCGTTTTCCTTCGTGGCCAGCGGCATTTTGAGAAGCACGGGCCAGCAGGACAAACCCATGAAAATAAATATTATTATCAATATTGTCAATGTTGTTTTAAGTTATGTGCTAATATACGGAATACCGACGGGAAAAGGAGCTTTATTCGGCTTCAGGGGCCTTGGCGTTAAAGGCGCGGGCATCGCGATAACCGTGGCTCGCCTGGCAGGTGTTATTCTTTTCATATATGCTTTGAGCGGTTATGATAACATGATTAACCTCGGAGGAATCAGGCATTTTAATATAAATTTTAAAATGCAGAAACTGATTCTTGGTATTGGACTGCCTGCAGGCATGGAATCGTTTTTTTTCAACGTCGGCAAATTTGTACAGCAGATTTTCATAATTTCCCTCGGAACCTCGAGCCTTGCGGCGAATACGATTTCGTGGTCCGTTTTCAACCTGATTGTCATACCCGGAAACGCCTTTAGCATCGTGACTGTCACAATGGTAGGAAGCTTCCTTGGAATGCGCGAATTTGAAGAAGCCAAAAAAATAAACATCTATCTTGTAAAACTTGCGATGGCATGCTGTGCCATAATAGGCGTTCTTGCATTTCCCCTGGCGACGGTCATTGCTTCCGTTTATTCCAGGGATCCCGAGGTAGTGCGGCTGACCGCCCAATTGATCAGGATAAATGCCGTTATGATACCGCTTTTATGGCCCCTGTCCTTCATTGTGCCGTCAGGACTGAGAGGAGCGGGAGATTCCGTTTTTACTCTGGTGTTTTCCATATCAAGCCTGTGGCTCGTAAGGGTCTTGCTAAGCTATGTATTTGGTGTAGTGCTAAATTTCGACATTGTCGGGGTATGGGCTGCGATGTACCTGGACTGGATTTTGCGCTCCGCCGTGTTTTACCGGCGCTGGGTAAAAGGCAAATGGATGGAAAGTCACATTTGATTTGTGCAGGGAGGGACACGGGGACGGTTCTCTTGTCCCGGAGGCAGGAGAACCGCCCCCTTGTGTTGTGTCATGACCAGGGACAGGAGAACCGTCCCCGTGTCCCACCCGTGTCCCAAAAATTTTTAAACTATATGAACCATATTAGGTTATTCTGCGACTAATCAGTTGAAAGCAGTTAAGTGAGGTGAGGCCCATGGTTTTTTAAATGGTATGAATGAAAAACCGGCAGAGAGCGATTTGATAGCAAAAGCGCAAAGTGGCGACAAAAAGGCCTTTGAGTTGCTGATAAGTCCTTACCTCAAAATTATTTACAATTATATATGCATCCATGTAAAGAGCAGCGAGGACATTCAGGACATTATCCAGGAAACAATGCTTTCTGCATGGTCGAACCTCAAATTGTTTGCAAACAATTCATCTTTCAAAACATGGATTATTGGGATTGCCCGAAGGAAAATCTATGATTACTACAGGCATAAATACAAAGCCTCTGCCATATCAATTTACGACGAGGAAGACGGGCAGCCGGCAGCAGATGAGTCTGACATGCTGATTGAAGCCATTGATGTGAACAATCTTGTAATGAATTTAAGCAGTACGGAACAGGAGCTTGTTTTTCTGGTTTTCAATGCGCAGATGACTTACCAGGAGATTTCGGAAATTGCCGGCATTCCTGTAGGCACCGTGAAAAGCAGAATGCATGCAGTAAGAAGCAAGCTGAGAAAACTTTATGAGAGGGGTGAGAGATGATGACCGATTGCATGGAAATTTATGATATTCTGGTTGACTATGTAAATGACAGGCTTGAGCAAAAGGACAAATTCAGGGTCGTCGCTCATCTCGTAGAATGCAGTGATTGCAGGAAGGAAGCGGCTTTCTTAATAAGGCTGAAAAACGAGCAGATGAATAACCTGAAGGAAATCCCCAAATCATTGAAAAAGACTGCTTTCGACTTGATTCCGGAAGAGCGGCCGCAGTCCGGGCACTATCTTGAACAGTTTTTTGACTCCTTAAGACTTTTCGGTCAAACGGTGAGATTTGTGCAACAAATCATTTAACAATGTTTAATTCAATAATTTAAAGGAGGAAAAGCCATGTCTGATATTCCCGTTAAAGAAATTGGCGAATTGCTTGACGAAATATCAAGCAAAATTCCGAAAATAATCAAGGGGCTGCTCGATACCATGTATTCCACCGAATCGGGCGAAAAAATGGGGCAGGCGGTAGGAGCGTTCTATAGAGAACTGGTTAAGTCTGAAATACCGGCGGAAGAGGCGCTTAAAATGGCGAAGGATTACATGCTTTCTCTCAGGGACTTGACCGGTAGCATCGGGAAAGTGACAAAATGGGAAAATAATAAATGAAGCAAACTTTGAACCTGGTCATGACTGTGATACGCTTTTGCAATGTTATCCTCAGGATATTAATTTTCATTGTCCTGCTTCCGGTCCTGGTCCCCTGGATATTGCTAAGGCTTTGGTATTTCCGGTTTGTTTTGGTTAAGAACATGACGCGGTCGGGAATGCCGAAAAAATATGCAAAACAGCTTGCAAGGGAGACTAAACTGAAAAATTTTCTGCGCTTCAGTATACCTGCTTTGTAAAATTTGCCTAATATTTCTGTCATATTTTGAGTCAGCGCTCCTGATGAGGGCGCTGATTTTTTGCAAATGCGGGCAATGGATGTGTTATACTGGATGTATGGAAAAACCCTAATCGGGATAACACTCTCCTGGGATCCAGAATCCGGACATGAGCGGCCGCTCATCCTTTTGATATCCGTGAACGGCTGGCCGGAAAGGAGTTCAGGAACCCGATAATCAATCATGATAAGGAAACCGGTCATAACAAAGTAATGAAAGGTTGTGATTTGATGACGGAGTATACAGTAAGAACCTCGAGATCAGACCAAATGATAAACATAACACATATTGTCAGGGAAGAAGTGAGAAAGAGCAACATCAATGACGGTATTGCAATAGTCTTTGTTCCCCACACCACGGCGGGTGTGACCATCAATGAAAATGCCGACCCGGACGTGGTGGATGATATCCTGTCAGGGCTGAGAAAGGCTTTTCCCGAAAACGGTGGATACAAGCATATTGAAGGCAATTCCCATGCCCATATCAAAGCGTCACTCATGGGCTCTTCCTGTACCGTGATTATTGAAAATGGGCAGCTCCAGCTCGGGACATGGCAGGGTATATATTTCTGCGAGTTTGACGGACCGAGGACCAGGAGAGTTTACATAAAAGTCATAGGTAATTAGGAATCGAGCCGGGTCGGATGCCGACATTTTATTTTGTAAACCGGCACAAAAAAAATACGGGGGCGGTAATCGTCCCCGCTGTTACTGTATGTCGATTTTCCGGGCCCTTGTTTGCGATGTCTCGGCTTTTGGCACTATAACGGACAGTATGCCGTCTTTATATTCCGCCCTGGCCTTGTCGGATTTGACCTCGACGGGCAGCGGGACGGTTCTTGAAAAGCTTCCGTAGAATCTTTCGGACCTGAACATGTTTTCATCCCTGAACTCGGCGTCTCTTTTCGTTTGTCCTGATATTCTGACCGAGTACTCGTCCACAAAAACATTTAAATCTTCCCTGGAAACGCCGGGAATTTCAGCCTTTACAACAACATCCTTCTCGGTTTCATATACATCGACCCTGGGGGTTGCTGTTCTTCCGAAAAGGCTGAATGGCGTCCGGTCAAAGAAATTTTCCATTTCCCTGCTGAAATTGTCTATTTCCCTGAATGGATTCCATGGAACCAGGCTCATAAACATTCCTCCTTTTTAACTGTTTTAAATTTAGTATTAGCCTGTTTTATTATGCTTATGCTGAATTCTTTCAGTGTGGAGTTCCAGCGATGCTTGAATTTATGTATGCAATGCTGACATATGCGATGCAATGCCGGACCTTTATCTGATCGATGCAATTCATGAATTTCACCTTGGCAACTCAATGCCTGAATTGTGCCAGGGCGATACAACGCATGAATTTTATCCTGATTATGCTATGCCTGAATTTTGCCTCAATGATGGTGGTATACCGATGGATTTGCTTCTTTGATGTTTACAAAAACAATAATATATGTTAAAATATTAACAGTTTAAGGTTGAATTTTTTTATAATTTGTTTTTGATTTTCAGACGTTAATATATTAAAATTTTAATTGTGTTTTTACATTTATCGTTGTTGATTGCTTACTGGATAGCAAATGTATTGCGACTTAATTTCAGATTTCGTAAATTATTTTTTTGTTTGCTTTTGGGAACTTAATGGTATTAACATATGGATGGGTTTTAAAAGAATTTGGAAAGTTTGTGAAACCTGGTTTCTGGGCAGGAAACTTAAAAAGCTTTTCTGCTTTTTTCATGAGATGAAAAATTAAAAATTTAAAATCCAAAGGAATATTTCAATTATTTGGGTTGTGACTTATTCGAAAAAAATCAATAGGTGCAATAAATATAAAATTAAGGAAGCAAGAAAGATAAAAAGGAGTTGAAGCAATCATGAAAAAAATCCACATAACAGAAACCGTTCTGAGAGATGCCAACCAATCGCTGGTTGCTACCAGGATGCCGTTTTCGGATTTTGAAGGTATCCTTGAAACCCTGGACGAAGCAGGATACTATTCCCTCGAATGCTGGGGCGGAGCAACTTTCGATTCATGCCTCAGGTATCTCAATGAAGATCCCTGGGAAAGACTTAGAAAAATCAAGGACAAGGTTAAAAAGACGCCTCTCCAGATGCTGTTCAGAGGTCAGAACATTCTCGGCTACAGGCATTATCCCGATGATGTGGTGAGAAAATTCGTTGCCCATGCTGTGGACAACGGCATGGACATTTTCAGGCTGTTTGACGCTTTGAACGATTTCAGGAATATCCAGGTGGCCCTGGATGAAGTTATAAAGCGGAAAGCCCATGCCCAGGGATGTATCTGCTATACTACAAGCCCCATTCACAATCTTGAAAACTACGCAAAAATGGGCAAGGAACTGGAAAACATGGGAGTCCATTCGCTGTGCATTAAGGACATGGCTGGCATCATGGGTCCCCAGGAAGCTTACGATCTTGTCAAGGCGTTGAAAGAAACCGTTAAAATACCGGTATTTTTGCACACCCACTCCACGACAGGTCTCGGTCCGATCACATATGTCAAGGCCGTAGAAGCGGGCTGTGACGGTATAGATTGCGCGATATCGTCGTTTGGGGGCGGAACATCGCAGCCTGCAACGGAAACATTGAATTATGCATTGAAACAGGCCGGCTATGAAACCGGGTTGGATGAAAAAATACTGAAAAAGATCAACGACTATTTCAAGCCGGTTAAGGCGAAATATATAAATTCCGGGCTTCTGGACGCATTCGTCATGGGAATTGAAACCGACGCCCTGGTTTACCAGGTACCCGGTGGAATGCTTTCAAACCTTATTGCCCAGTTGAAAGCCCAAAACGCCATTGACAGACTTGAAGAGGTTCTTGAAGAAATTCCGCGCGTAAGAAAGGACCTCGGGTATCCGCCGCTTGTAACTCCCATGAGCCAGATGGTCGGAGTCCAGGCCACGCTGAATGTTTTGGCGGGAGAAAGATATAAGAGCGTTACCAAGGAAGTAAGGGCATATCTGAAGGGTGAATACGGCAGGGCTCCCGGTGAGATAAATCCTGAACTCGTTAAAAAGGTACTGGGTGATGAAAAACCTATTACCACAAGATTTGCCGATACTCTTGAACCCCAGTTCGAAAAAACGAAGGAACAGCTCAAAGGCATTGCAAAATCCGATGAGGACGTTCTTTCATACATTGCATTCCCTCAGATCGCGGAGAAGTTCTTCAGGGAAAGGGAAGAGAGCAGGGCAGTCAGTGTCGCTTATTCCATAGAGAAAGTTTAGAGGGGGGTTCCGGATGTCTGTTTTAGAAAGTTTTGTCGTAACTCTGTTTAGCATGTCAATTGTTTTTTTTGTACTGGCTTTTCTGTGGGCATTGATAAAAATACTCTCGACGGTGTTGAAACATTTTGAAAATAGAAAAAGCGAAAATACAGCAGCACAGGTTGCGACCGGTATGCAGGCTGCAGTTGCTGCGGCCTCCGAAATCGGAAGCGTGGCAAGCATTTCTGCAGGCCAGGTGAAACTCATTGACGTCGATGAAAAAACGGCCGCGATGATAATGGCCATTGTGAGCCATGAGTCACAGATCCCGCTGTCGGAACTCAGCTTTAAGTCAATAAAGGCCCTGTAAAAGGATGACAAAGACCTGGAAAGGCTGCGTAACGGATTGAAAAAGCTGCATAGAAGCATTACAGGGAATCTGTCCACACAAAGTCAGCGGATCCCGTAAAGGTAGACAATTACTAAAAAAGCATTCGCAGAATCAACAATGTTTTGTAAGGGGGAAACAGCATGAAATATATAGTTACCATAAATAATAAAAAATACGAGGTAGAGGTCGAGAGAGGCCAGGCAACCATAGTAAAAACCGAAGAAGTTGCCGCGCCTGCCCCGGCAGCTGCACCCGCCCCGGCTGTCGCTCCGACCGCTGCACCCGCTCCGGCGGCTGCCCCGGCAACACAGGCACAGAGTGCGGCGTCTGGTAAAGGCAAACCGCTGACAGCGCCGATGCCCGGTACAATCCTGGATGTTAAAGTGTCTGTAGGGCAGAAAGTCAGCCAGGGAGACGTGGTATTTATCCTGGAAGCCATGAAGATGGAAAATGAAGTCACAGCACCATTCGACGGGGTGGTTGAACAGATCAACGTTTCCAAGGGTTCATCCGTTTCTACCGGCGATGTCCTGGCTTTAATTATATAGTGGGGTGAATGGAATGTTTGTTGATGCATTGAAAACTATCTGGAGCGATTCCGGTTTTGCCGCTCTTGCCTGGAAAGAATGCATAATGATAGGAGTCGCTTTTTTCCTGATATATCTTGCCATTGTTAAAAAGTTCGAACCGTTGCTGCTGTTGCCGATCGCGTTCGGAATGCTGCTTGTCAACCTGCCATTGTCTGGCCTTATGAACGAGCCTGCGGAAGGTTCTTCCGGACCCGGGGGATTGCTGCACTATTTATACATGGGAGTCAAACTTGGTATTTATCCTTCGCTGATTTTCCTCGGAATCGGCGCAATGACGGATTTCGGTCCCCTCATTGCCCGGCCGTCGTCGCTGTTTATGGGAGCCGGCGCGCAGTTTGGGATTTTTGCCGCATTTATCATAGCTTCGGCGCTCGGCTTTGATCCCCAGGAGGCGTCATCCATTGGCATAATAGGAGGAGCTGACGGACCAACCGCCATATACCTGACGACAAGGCTTGCTCCGGACCTGCTGCCTGCAATAGCGATAGCGGCATACTCATACATGGCGCTGATACCCATGATCCAGCCGCCGCTCATGCGTTTGATTACGACAAAAAAGGAAAGGGAAATCAAGATGGAGCAGCTTAGGGAAGTGTCCAAGCTCGAGAAAATATGCTTCCCCATTATTGTTTCAGTTTTTTGCATCCTTTTACTTCCCTCCGTTGCACCCTTGATTGGAATGCTCATGCTGGGCAACCTGTTCAGGGAGTCAGGGGTTGTTGAAAGGCTTTCAGAAACAGCACAAAACGCCCTGATAAATATTGTTACAATATTCCTTGGAGTGACCGTCGGAGCTACGGCAGTCGCTGACAGGTTCCTGAGGCTCCAGACACTGATGATAATTGGGCTTGGATTATTGGCTTTCATGTTCAGCACGGTGGGCGGCCTGCTTATAGGAAAGCTGATGTGCTGGCTGTCGGGTGGTAAAATCAATCCCCTGATAGGTTCCGCCGGAGTATCTGCTGTTCCGATGGCTGCAAGGGTTTCCCAGATTGAAGGGCAGAAGGCTAATAAATCCAACTACCTCCTTATGCATGCGATGGGTCCCAACGTGGCAGGCGTAATTGGTTCTGCGGTGGCGGCAGGTATCCTGCTGGCGTTGTTTGGCTAAAAATTATAGGTTTATTATGAAGCAGGAAGTCAATTTACAGGACTTCCTGCTTTTTTTAACTTGGGGATGGTTCTCAAAAACTCGTGGTATTATAAACCGGGCGTATCCCCAATAATGCGAAAAAGGCAGAAAGGGCTTAACTTGAATCAGCAGCTTGAATCATATATACTCAATATAACGTATATACTCAATTTATATTAACATCTTAACATCAAGTTTCATGGTAACACCAGGCGGGTTGTAATCGTTTACAAGGAGGGGTCCGAAATGGTGGGCATTGTTAACGCCCGCATCGAGACGGTATCGGACGGAGTTATTGATGAAGGGCAAATAGTGATCTCTGAAGGCAAGATTTTTGATATTGGCACAGACGTTAATCTCGACTATTGCAGCCAGATTATCGACGCCCGGGGGAGAACCGTGACACCGGGTATTATAGATGCCCATACCCATATCGGCCTGCATGAGCAGGGAATCGGCTGGGAGGGCAATGACGTCAATGAAGCAGGAAATCCGGTTGCGCCATGGTGCAGGGCCAGGGACGGCATAAACATGCTTGATGAAGCTTTTGAAATGTTCAGGCAATCGGGAATCACAAGCATCGGGGTTTTTCCCGGCAGCGCCAACGTCGTGGGCGGAACGGGAATTGCCATTAAATGCTGTGGAACGATTGTCGATGAAGCTGTTATTAAGGATCCTGTCGGTATGAAAGTTGCCCTTGGTGAAAACCCGAAAAGGGTTTACGGAGAAATGAAGAAAACTCCTTCGACCAGGATGGCAAACGCCGCTGTTTTACGGGATTTGCTGACGCGGACAAAGTATTACCTGGAAGCAAAAAGCAGAGGAAAAAATGGCCTGAAAACCGACAGGGAATGCGAGGCCATGATTCCGGTCATAAAGAAGGAAATCCCGTTGATTATCCATTGCCACAGGCATGACGACATTGTAACAGCCGTAAGGATATGCAGGGAGTTTGATGTAAAATTCGTGCTGGAGCATGTGACCGACGGCTACATGCTTGTTGATTTTCTGAAAGAGCAGGACACCCATTGTGCACTGGGGCCGCTGCTGTCGCCGCATCTGAAGGTGGAAAACTGTAACGGGACTTTCAGGACTCCCGTATATTTTGCCAGGGAAGGCGTGCCTTTCTGCCTTATTACTGACCACCCCGTTATTAGCGGTAAAAACATAATACTTACGGCGGCCATTGCCATACAGTGGGGTTTGAGCCACGAAGACGCCTTGAGGGCAATTACACTGGAAGCTGCAAGGCACCTGGGAATTGATGACAGGGTAGGTTCCCTGGAAAAAGGCAAGGATGCGGACCTGGTTATCTGGTCCGATGACCCGTTTGAATTTACAACCTTTGTTGATATTACGATCATTAACGGCGAAATTGTGTACAAACGGTGATGCTCGACCTGGGGAGGTAGAAAAATGCTGCTGCTGAAGGGAGCAAAAATTTATCCCGTTGTTGGCGACGTGCTGGAAGAAGGGATGATCCTTGTCGGCGATGACGGAAAGATAAAGGAAATCGGCAAGGAAATAAGCGCGCCCGATGACGCTGAAATCCTGGACCTGACGGATAAAGTAGTTATTCCCGGGCTTATAGACTGCCATTCCCACCTAGGAATCTGGGGGGACGGAGAAGGCCCATCTTCATACGATGGGAATGAATCCGTTGACCCGATTACTCCTCAAATCAGGGCGATAGAATCGGCAAACCCGCTCCAGTCAAGCTTTGAAGCGGCAAGGGAAGGCGGAATAACCACTGTTCAAATTCTTCCGGGTTCTTCAAACCCGATCGGCGGATTGGGATTCGTATGCAAGACTTATGGCAATATAATTGATGAAATGACATTGAAAAACCCCTCGGCGCTTAAAGGCGCGCTGGGCGAGAATCCCAAGAGGAACCACGGACAGAACAGGAAGCAGGCGCCATTTACAAGAATGGGTATAGCTTCGCTGATCAGGAATTATTTTTATGAAGCGGCGGAATATGGTCAAAGGAAAGAAAAAGCGGAAGTTTCGGGAGAGCCGTTTTGCATAGATTTAAAATATGAGTCCGGCCTGAAGGTGCTGAAAAAAGAAATACCTTTCAGGATTCATGCTCACAGGCAGGATGATATTGTGACTGCCATAAGGCTGTGCGAGGAGCTTGATATTGACTACAGTATTGAACACTGCACTGAAGGACATCTCATAGCCGAATATCTTGGCAAAAAGAAAGTGACAGCGATGGTAGGACCGGGGCTTTCGGCGCCGCAGAAAACGGAAAATGCCCGCCTTACGAACATAAATGCGGCAATATTGAACAAAGCCGGAGTAAAAGTCTGTCTCATAACGGATCATCCCTTTTTGAACTGCCGGTATTTCCTGCATTATGCCGCTATAGCCTATAAATACGGACTTCCTTTTGAAGAGGCAATGAAATCCATAACGCTTTATCCTGCTGAAGCCCTTGGCATCCGGGATCGCGTGGGGTCCCTGGAGGTCGGCAAGGACGCTGATTTTGTGGTGCTCGGAGGAGAGCCATTCACCCTGAAAGGCAGGGTGGAAGCAACCTATATCGAAGGCCGATGTGTCTGGAAGAGGGAGCTGTACTGAGAATAATTCATCCTGAAAATGGCTGGTTCCGGGAATAAAAATTTTCATATAACACGGCGATACTGCGAAGTCTTAGAAGGCCATTAATTTAAATGAAAGCGATAAAATGTCTTATGAAAACAGAAAAGGTTTACATTAAGGGCCGCAGTGCCATGGAAAATCCAGGAGCCGGCAAGAAGGCGCTCTTTTTTCTTCTGACTCTTTTTGTAATTGTTCAGTTAATGCAGGTAAAGGTCTGTGCCGACATCGGTCCCAAACCTTATATTTTGAGCAAATAAATCCGGGAAAGTTTTGAACAAATATTTCGGCAATGTAAAAACATACTGCAGCAATATTCTTGCCGCAGTACATTAATTTGCTGTTTTTGATAATGTAATGTGTTTTAATAATTGCCGGCCTGTTCCCCGGCTTCCTGCCAGTTTTTGCACACATCGATCCAGCCCAGGCTGTTCGAATATTTCTCCAGTTCGCCGGGAGTGAGCTCAATGGCACTGTTGGCGCTGCCACATGCCGGGAACACCGTGGTGAATCGTTTTAGTGATATGTCGAGGTAAACCTTGACACCGTCCTTCACCGCAAAGGGACAAACGCCTCCCACGGGATGGCCGGTGAGTTCCGGCACCTCTTTGGGAGTTAACATTTTTGCCTTTGTCTTAAAGACAGCCTTGAATTTTGCATTGTCGATCTTTGCGTCGCCCGCGGCGACGACCAGCACGCAGCTGTCGCCGACCTTGAAAGACAGCGTTTTTGCAATTCGCTGCGGCTCGCAGTTCAAGGCCTGTGCCGCCAGTTCCACCGTTGCACTCGAAACGTCAAACTCGAGGATTTTGTCATCCAAGTCAAACTGTTTGAAGTATTCCCTTACTTCCTGTATTGCCATCTCACATCTCCCCGGTAATTTCTTTTAACAGGTAATATCAATTCATATTGCAGCAATGCGTTTTTGTTTGACTTTTTATTTGTTTTACCTGCTTCATTTGCGTTGCTGTACTTAATTTTCATGCGATACTTCAATAGCGTTGTAATACTCAATACATCAACAGCGTTATAATACTTCAATTACAAACTGCGACCCTTAATCCGCACTGCAATACTTTCTTTTGAATTGCCATACTTAAACAATTATACACACAACAATTTTTTATCGCAAATTTGGCAGGCGCAAACCGGGAGACTATGCCCTTGTAAGTATTTCAAAGACCCCGTTGTTTTCGACTATCTCCTCGATGGAATTTATGCCGAGCTGTTTCAGTATTTTGACGACGTTCAGGTTGTCGAACGGAGTCATTATCAGCGAATCCTCGCCAAATTCATTTACGGCGCGCGTTGCCTTTTCGGTGTCAATAATGGTTCTCGGACCGCCCACGCATCCACCTATGCAGCCCATGCCTTCAATAAAGTTGGCGTTGATGTCCCTGCCCCCGGACAAATCTTCAAGGACGGCCTTGCAGTTTTGCGGCCCATCGACTTTCCTGGCTTTCAGCATGACGAGCCTTTGGGGTTCCAGGCGGTTTACCACGGTCTTGACAGAAAAACTTACACCCCCGGTTCTTGCATATATTCTTCCTCCCAAGGAAGCCTGGTCCTTTTCATCGCTCGGAAGTTCGCTGAGATTTATGTTCAATGCGGTAAATATCTCCTTCAGTTCCCGGAAGTTAATGACAAAGTCGATGGCTCCCCTGAGTTCCGGCTCCTTGATTTCGGCTTTTTTGGCGATGCAGGGAGATATGAACACAACGCGGGCGCCGGGATAGAGCTTTTTTAGTATTCTGCCTGAAGCAATCATGGGCGATACGGACGGGGACATGTGCTCGAACAACCGGGGATAGTGTTTTTTAGTCATATTGAACCATACCGGGCAGCAACAGCTGGTGAGAAAGAAGTCTCCTTCCTTCTGTACGAGCCGGCTGAACTCAAAAGCTTCTTTTATAGTCAGGATATCAGCAAACAGCGCGGTTTCCACCATGTCGCGAAAGCCCAGGAGCTTCAGAGCCGTCCTAAGTTGTCCCATGGAAACATCGTCGCCAAACTGGCCGACTATGGCCGGAGCCACCGAGGCATATACGGGGGTAGCCTTGTCTTTCAGCAAATCTATCAGCGGGACAAATTCGATCTTGTCAGCGAGCGCCCCGGAATCGCATGCGGAAATGCATTCTCCGCAGCTGAGGCATTTGTTGTCAACGATTACTGGTTCTTCGTTCCTTTTATAAATATGGGCGTCATACTTGCAGACATCTTCGCAAACACAGCGTTCATGGCCGCAAAGTTCACAGGCTCCATGTATCTTCGCAATAACGGGCTCGCTTATTTCCTTCGATTTTTTTATCAGGTCAAGCTCATCGCTGAAGTTCTTGTCGCCCTTGGGATCAAGTCCCATGGCTATCCTTATGTGGTCCTTGATAAAGGGTAGATCTTCTTCAAGGAGCCCGAGTTTTTCCATCATGTCTTTGGCAAGGCTATCAAGGTCCGCGGGATTTTGCAGCTGCCCGTTCCAGTACCTTTTTACGAGCTCGCCGAATATTATCATCCTTTTTTCCTGGAAATCACTGAACCTGTTGTTTGTGTTTTTTATATTGATCATCCTTTCTAAGTTCTGTCACTCGGGACAAGAGAACCGTCCCCATGTCCCAACCTGGGACAGGAGAACCGTCCCCGTGTCCCAAACTGTTCCTGAGTCTAAAACTCCCGAATATTTTAATTTTTCCTGCATTATATATGCACTATTCGCCGTCAGGGGCAAAAACCCTTCCGGTTTTGCCAATTATGAATCCGGAGGCATATTGACTTGCAAAAAAAATTGTACTATAGTGTACTATCATATATGGCATGCAGTACAAATGAACACAGGGACTTTTGGAATGGAACAAGGAGCGGCTGGATCCCAAAGACTTCCATTGAATGGAAGTTTTTTGCTTTTCTTTTACGGAAACAGCGGACGTGGAGACTCAGGAATGTAAGCATGCCCGTTGATGCAGTATATATAGTAGAATAACGAACAATTGTTGTACATATTTTATGGAATTTTACAAGCCCATGGAGCGTATCGGAGGTAACGGTCGTGAAGGAAGTTATTGAGCAGATAGTAAGAATAGATTCCGAAGCTTTTGAAACCGAGCGTAAAAACAGGCACTTGCTTGAAAATGAAAGAGCAAGGCTTGAAAATGAGATGAGGGAATACAGGGAAAAGAGACTGAAGGATGCTGAAAAGCAGGCCGTGCAAATATATGACCGGATTGTCGGTGAAGCGATGGAAAACCACAGGAAACAGGAACAAAAGATGAGGGATATGGCGGACCGGATCAACGAAAATTACAAAAAGGTTGAAAGCGCCGTTCTGAAGAAAGTGATGGAAAAGCTCTTCATGTAGCGGGCAACATCGAGGGAAGGGAGACGTTTGGATGAACTCCTACATGGCTTATGAAGCCGTGAGTGTTAAAATAAAGTCAAGACTGGGCCATATTGCGGACAGGGAGAAGTTCGACCGGCTGCTGGACTGTAAAAACGTCGACGAGGTTACAGAGTATATACGGAACAACTATTCCATGAAAGATATCATAGACAGGGCCGGAAGCAGGGAACTGCACAGGAATGACCTTGAAACCCTGCTGAAAAGATACCTGGTGGAGGAAATAGAAAGCATCCTGCACTACTTTTCAGGACCGTATAAGGAATTTGTGCGGACTTTTTTAATGGAATACGAGATTAACGACCTCGTTACGATAATCAGGAAGATTGCCAAGGGGGAAACGGTGGACAATGCCGCCGATATCCTCATTCTTCCGGCCGGTTATCGCTCCGTGCCCATTGACAGGCTGCTTGCGGCGAAAAATGTGACGCAGTGCCTCGAATACCTGAAAAAGACTGCCTACTATTATTCCCTGAAAACCGTCACCGACGAGGATGTGGTGGAACGGGAATTTCATATAGAAATGAAGCTTCATCTTCTTTTTTATAAAACCCTGCTGAACAGGGCTCAAAAACTGGCTTCTGCCGACAGGCAGGCGGCGATGGACATAATAGGGCTGAAAATCGACCTGCTCAATGTGCAGTGGATATACAGGGCGAAGAAATATTTTGATATTTCGCCGGAAGAAATGCTTATTTACAGCTTGCAGGGAGGAAAAAAGCTCGGGTTTAACCGTTTGAAGCAATTGTGCTATTTGAAGACCGTTGACGAAATTCAGAAGTTGTCAAACAAATTGCTCGGTTTTAATATATTTACGTCCGGGCATCCGGACGGGACGGACGCGAATGACCTGGACATTGAACGAAACATTGACGGTTTTTTGTTTGAATATGCCAGGAAATCGAAGTTCGAAGGAACGATAGGCCCGGTGATTTTATACATCTACATGCTGGATATTATAGTGAGGGAACTTGTAACTGCCACGGAAGGAATAAGGTATTCGTTGCCGAGGGAGGAACTTTACCGGTATCTGGGTCCCCTGAAGAAACATGAGCGGAGGTGAGAACAGGTGGCAATACAGAAAATGGCGTTTCTTAAAATTGTGGGTTCCGTGGAAGACATGCATGAAGTGCTGAAAAGGCTGATTCTGTGCGAAAACCTGCATGTTGTTTTCAACAGCGGCGAATCTTACGACAACAGTTATATTATTCATAAATATGAGTCTATTATGACGCATCATACGGAAGCTGTCCACGAAGATTACAGGCAGGTCGAAGAACAATGCCGTGAAATGGAGCAAACGCTCGAAAACCTTGCAGCGGGATTAAATGTTGAGCTGAAAATCAACCGGGAAATTGTCATGGACAACGGTTATGGCCTGAAGGAAGCCTATGATGATCTGAAAAGCCTCACTGAGCTTATAGGACCCAGGATAAGGGAAGTAAATCAAAAAAGAGAGGAAATCGCCCGGCTGGAGAACTTTGCAGAAAAACTGGAATTTATCAAGTACAGGGACCTGGACCTTGATGCCATATCCCACCTGAATTATTTCGACTATGAAATAGGTTCGCTTTCCAGGGAGAGCACCATTCGGCTCAGAAAGAACTATGAAAATATAAGCGCCATAGCGCTCAACCTGGGCACTCATGAGAAATCCGGGGAAAACCTGTGCATAATTGTTTTCCCGAAGAGTTTCCGCGAAGAAACTGCAAGCCTGCTGAGATCCCTGAACTGGACGCGGCTTGAGATTCCTGAATGCCTGAGAAACGAGCCCGGCAATTCGATCCGCGGAACGATCGAAAAAGCCAGGGAAAAAATAGAATTATTGAACAGGGAAATAGGAGAACTGTCCGGGGACCTTGAGAAAAACAGGCAGGAATACGGCGACGTTTTAAACCGCATTTTCACTGTAGTAAAGCTCGAAAAAAAGATACTGAGCCTCGAGAAGGAAATCGTCGTCGGGCAGGCCACCTTTGTCCTGAACGCATGGATCAGGATCAGCGACAGGGACAGGGTCGCAAGCGCGCTGGCTCCTGTAATGCCGAGGCTGATTATAGAGGAAAGGAGCGCCGACGAACTGGAGCATCATGTGACGCCTCCTACGAAGTTCAGGAACAACAGGCTTTTCAAACCTTTTGAAGAATTGATAAGCCTGTATGGTCTTCCGTCCTATTACGAACTCGACCCGACTCCTTTTATTGCAATTGCGTTCTGCCTGATGTTCGGGATAATGTTCGGGGATATAGGGCAGGGACTCGTGTATTTTCTCGCGGGCGTCTTCCTCCGGAAGAAAATGAAGGTCGCGGGACAGGTCTTGATGAGACTGGGCGCGAGCTCGACGGCTTTTGGCTTTGTTTACGGCAGTTTCTTCGGCCTGGAGCAGTCGGAGCTGCCATGGCTCCCCAGCCTTATCGGGAAACCCCTTGACCCGAAAAATATCCCGGCAATCCTGCTGACGGGCGTCATATTCGGAGTGGCGGCGCTTACAGTGTCCTTTGCCTTTGGCATAATAAATTCACTGCGCGTCGGAGATTTGGGAGAGGGAATATTCGGAAGGAACGGAGTCGCAGGATACGTGTTTTTCATAAGCCTTGTACTGGCTGGAGCTTCCCTTGCGGGCTTTGTAGCGCTTCCGGTGGGAGTTCCTGTCACGGCGCTCGTTGTGAGCTTTTTCGTAATGCTTTTCAGGGAGCCGATCGCCAATCTCGTGCAGCACAAGAAACCGCTCATTCACGGCAGTGTCGGCACTTTCCTGACCGAAAGCATATTTGAAGGCGTCGAAACCATACTGGCCACGCTGAGCAACGCTATTTCCTTTATCCGCGTCGGCGCGTTTGCGCTGAACCATGCGGGACTTTTTCTCGCGTTCCTGGTAATGTCCGAGCTAACGGAGAATTTCTTCGCGAAACTGCTGATCCTGCTGCTCGGAAACATACTGATACTCAGCCTTGAGGGCCTTGTTGTGTTTATCCAGGGGCTGAGGCTGTCGTACTACGAAATGTTCAGCAAGTTCTTCCGCGGCGAAGGAGTTGCGTTTGACCCCGTGAGAATAGACGGTTAAGCATACAAAATCAAGTGGTTGGCTCAAGGACGGAAAATGCTGTGAAAATTGTCAGGGCATATGAAACAATAGAATGGTTACCTGAATTGACAAGGACAGGACGGGGACAGGCAGTTTAAGCGACGGCAGCGAAAAAGACATTATGCAGCATTTAAATTGCAACATTGCTAATTGCAATATTACAAATATTTATGCAGTATTTCACATATTTAAATGCAGGTAAAAGAAAGGATGAATCTTTATGGAAATTTTTCTGATGGCAGCGCTGGTGGCAATCGCTTCGGGTACCGTTTTGTACGGCAGGAGAGCCCTGAAGAGAAATAAAAAGGGAAGCGTCAAAAAGGCAGTGTTTGCGTCGGTATCGGCTTTCGGGGTCGTAATGATCGCTCTGTTCATTCAATTGTTGTCCGGGAACACCGTTTTTGCCGCGGTTGAACCGGAAACTGCAAATGCGGCTGCAACGGGCTCGGGACTTGCTGAAGGATTCAAGTATCTCGCTGCGGCGCTGAGTACCGGCCTCGCTACGATAGGAACGGGCCTGGCCGTCGGATCCGTTGGTTCTTCGGCTGTCGGTGCGGTTTCGGAAGACGCCTCGCTGCTCGGCAAAACTCTGATTTTCGTGGGAATGGCCGAAGGTATAGCCATATATGGAATGATCATATCCATATTGATCCTTTTCGTCTGAGGATTTGTTACTTTTACAGGAATTAACGAGGGATACCAATATGAAATCTTTCCTGATAAGCGACAACAAGGATACATGGGTCGGCATGAAGCTTGCGGGAATTGACGGCGTCATAGCACACACCCGCGAAGAGGTAATGCAGGCGGTCAGGGATGCGCTCAAAAATGAAGAAATCGGCATTCTCATCCTGACGGAGAAAGCAGTAGACACATGCGCCGACGAGATAATGAAACTCAAGCTCAAGAGCAAAAGGCCCCTGATCGTTGAGATTCCTGACAGGCACGGCACTTCGCGTTCACGGGACAGGATAACGAACTATATCAGGGAGTCGGTAGGAATACGCATATGAGGTGGTTCTTTCAATGGTAACGATTGATCAGAAACTCGCGCTGTTTTCCAGTCTTTTGCAACGCTCGATGAACGAAAAGTTCGCCGGGGACCTGGAGAAGCTGAAGGCCGAATACAGGGATAAAATTTTGAAAAACCGCGAAGCGGCCGATGCCGAGGCCGAGGAAATAATAAGAAAATCAGTGAAGAAAGCCGAGGCGGAAAAGGCAAGGACAGAAAGCCGCGACAGGATATGGCTCAAAAAGGAGATAACTGCCGTGCGGCAAAACCTTTTTGAAACGTTTATGAAGCGCCTCAGGGAAGAAATCGACAGGTTTGTGCAGTCAGAAAAATACGGTGGATATTTGGAACAGCTCGTGGGGAAATACATGGAGACCGAACGCCCTTCAACGGGCGTGACCGTATATATGACGGAGAGGGACTGCGCAAGGTTTGCGGATATTGTCAGAAGCCGGATTGCCGCGTCGGTCGCCCGGGAGGCGGAAGCCGATTCGCGGGATATTGACGTTGTTTTTGAAAAGGCGCCTGACAGCATAATAGGAGGATTCATAGCCGTAGATTCTTCGCGCAACGTCCGCGTGGACCTGTCGGTTCAAAGGCTCCTGGAAGACAACAGGACCTATATAATGAATGAATTGTTCAGGGCAATGGAAACAGGTGAAACAAATGGAGCATAGGGAAGGCATTGTAGTGTTTATAAACGGCCCCGTGGTCAAGGGTGTCAACATGGGATCATTCAAGGTAAATGAAATGGTCACGGTCGGTGAGAAGCAACTGATCGGAGAAGTTGTTTCCATTGACGGAGATACAGCCACGGTGCAGGTGTACGAGGAAACTGAGGGTCTTAAGGTCGGAGAGAAAATTCACTATACGGGCAGACCGCTGTCGGTAACACTGGGACCGGGCATGCTCGGCAACATATTTGACGGTATCCAGAGGCCGCTTGCAAAAATAAACGAAATCTCAGCTGATTTTATCCCCGAAGGCATAGGACTGCTGACCCTCGACGATCAGAAAAAATGGGATGTCACCGTAACTGCCAGGCCGGGGGATTTCCTGCAGCCGGGAACCGTTTATGCGACGGTGCAGGAGACGCTGAGCATTGTCCACAAATTGATGGTCCCTGCAAATATAAGCGGAAGGGTAGCTGAAGCAAAACCCGACGGACCGTATACGCTCAACGACACGGTAGTGGTGCTGGAAACGCCCGACGGACGCCGTGTCGACCTGACACTGTGCAGCAAGTGGCCGGTCAGGCAGGCAAGGCCTGTAAAAAAGAGGCTGCCGATCTACAAGCCGCTGATTACCGGGCAAAGGGTAATCGACAGCTTTTTCCCCATCGCCAAGGGCGGCACTGTGGGAATCCCGGGAGGATTCGGAACGGGCAAGACCGTTACGCAACACCAGCTGGCAAAATGGAGCGACGCCGATATTATCATATATATTGGTTGTGGCGAACGCGGCAATGAAATGACCGATGTCCTCGAGGAGTTCCCTGCGCTTATCGACCCGAGGACAAACAGGCCCCTGATGGAAAGAACCATATTGATTGCAAATACGTCGAACATGCCCGTGGCGGCGCGCGAAGCGAGCATATACACCGGTATTGCCATGGCGGAGTATTACAGGGACATGGGGTACGATGTCGCCGTGATGGCCGATTCAACGTCAAGATGGGCCGAAGCCCTGAGAGAAATATCCGGGCGGCTCGAGGAAATGCCGGCCGAAGAAGGTTATCCCGCCTACCTGCCTTCTAGACTTGCGGAATTTTATGAGCGCGCGGGATGCGTCGAGACCCTTGGCGGGCAGGAAGCCTCAATTACGATAATAGGAGCCGTTTCGCCACCCGGCGGCGATTTTTCGGAACCGGTCACGGAAAACACAAAGAGGTTCGTTTCCGCATTCCTGGCGCTCGACAAAAAGCTGGCCTACGCACGGCATTATCCGTCGATAAATTACCTGACAAGCTACAGCGGTTATGCCGGTGTCCTTGAAAACTGGTACAGCGAAAACGTGTCGCCCGACATGATGAAACTGAGAACGAAAATGATGCGGCTCCTGCAGGAGGAGGCCAAGCTGAACGAGATCGTCCAGCTTGTCGGCGAGGATGTGCTTCCCAATGACCAGGCACTGGTACTGGAGATGGCGCGGATTATCAAGAAAGGCTTCCTGCAGCAAAACGCGCTTCATCGCGAGGATACTTATACAACGCTGGAGAAGCAGTATAAAATGCTTATGGTAATTGATACGCTGTATGAAAATGCTCTTAAGGCTGTAAAGATGGGGATACCGGTTTCTACCATAAGAAGCCTCGATGTGGTACAGGAAGTGCTGAAAATGAAGTTTGACATTCCCAATGACAGGACTGAGCTGCTGGATCAGCTCCATGACAGGATTGTCAATGATTTCAGTGAACTAAGCAGAAAGTATGAATGAGCGCGGCTGGGAATAAGGATTAACCAGGGCAGATGATGACTGGGCGGGAAGCATAAACCTTAGAAACAATTGAGCATTAAAACATGAAGATTAATAAGTTTCAGAACGAGGGACTTTGTCTATGAGGAAGGAATACTTGAAACTGGAGAAGGTAGAAGGCCCTCTCATTGTATTGACAAATGTACATGACGTGCAATACGGCGAACTGGTGTCAATCCGGGTGGATGGCTCGGAAAACAGGAAAGGCAAGGTAATACTTATCGACGGCACCAGGGTTGTTGTCCAGGTTTTTGAAGGAACTGCGGGCATATCGGCCAACAACGCAGCCGTTACGTTTACGGGCGAACCCATGACGGTACCCGTATCGGAGGAAATACTGGGCAGGACATTTAACGGCGTGGGAGAGCCAATTGACGGGATGGGCGAGGTGCTGACCAACGTAAGAAGGAATATTAACGGGCGGCCGATTAATCCCGTTGCGCGCAAATACCCGAGGAATTTTATACAGACGGGTATTTCGGCCATTGACGCGCTGATGACGCTGATACGCGGCCAGAAGCTCCCGATATTTTCCGGAAGCGGCATCAACCACAATCAGCTGGCGGCGCATATTGTCAAAAATGCCCGCATTGAAGGCGACGACAACAGGAATTTCGCCGTGGTTTTCGGAGCAATGGGCGTCAAGCATGACGACGCCGACTTTTTCGTGAGAAGTTTCCAGGAATCGGGGGTTTCGGACCACGTGGTGATGTATATTAACACGGCCGATGCCCCGATTGTCGAGAGGATAGCAACTCCGCGGTGCGCGCTTACTGCTGCTGAATACCTGGCTTTTGAGCTCGACATGCACGTGCTTGTAATCCTGACGGACATGACAAGCTATGCGGAAGCTCTGCGCGAGATATCGTCGGCAAAGGAAGAAGTTCCGTCGCGCAAGGGCTATCCCGGCTACCTCTACAGCGACCTGTCAACCATATACGAGAGAGCCGGAATGATAAAGGGCAGGGAAGGTTCCATAACCCTCATACCCATCCTGACAATGCCCAATGATGATATTACGCACCCGATTCCCGATTTGACCGGGTTCATTACCGAGGGACAAATAGTCCTGAGCCGCGAATTGAACCAGAAGGGCATTTATCCGCCGATTGACATACTTCCGTCGCTTTCTCGTCTCATGAAGGACGGCATAGGCAAAGATTATACGCGCGAGGACCATGCGGACCTCGCAAGCCAGATATTTGCAGCCTATTCCCGGGTCCAGGATGTGCGGTCCCTTTCCCAGATTATAGGGGAAGAGGACCTCGGAGATATTGACAGGCTTTACCTCGAGTTCGGGCGCGAGCTGGAAAACCGGTTCATTTCCCAGGGCGCAGACGAGAACAGGAGTATTGCCGAAACGCTCGATCTCGGGTGGGAGATACTTTCCATGCTGCCTGTCACAGAACTTGACCGTATCCGCACCGAGTTCGTGCAGAAGTATTATAAAGGCAAACAGAACAGGTAAAATGGTAAAACACGATGCAAGACATGAAGATAAAAAGATGCAAAAAACGGATATAACCATGGTGCAGGACATGATGTAATATATGGAGAGAGCGGCCTCCCTAAAAACACAAATTATATAAAACAAGAAAAACGGATTATGTAAAGAAAAGCAGAATATATAAAAAAGCGAATTATATAAAGAAAATCAAATTATATGAAGAATTATATGAGGAAAAGCAGATTGTTTATTTAAAGAAAAGCAGATTATATAAGAAAAACAGATTATATATGAAAAACAGATTATATAAAAAATGAACATAAAGAAATTTTATAAAATCAAAATTGTATAAAACGATAATATAAAACAGATATAAGAACAGGTATAATTGAGCAAATTGCAGAAGCAAGGTGTATAAGTAATGTCTCAGCTGACTGCGCCCACAAAAGCCAACCTTATAAAAGCCAAAACCGCGCTTGCCCTTTCCAGGAGCGGCTATGAACTCCTGGATAAAAAGAGGAACGTCCTCATCCGCGAAATGATGGACATGGTTGACAGGGCGAAGAATATTCAAAATGAGATATACGGGATATTCGAGGAAGCGTACAATGCGCTCCAGGTAGCGAATCTCACGCTGGGAATAAGGGACGTGGACGACATCACCAACAGTATTCCCAATGATGAGAATTTCGAGGTGCTGTTAAAGAGCATCATGGGCGTGGATATTCCCGTGGTTAAATATAAAAGGCAGGAAATAAAGCCTTCCTATGGCTTTTTCAACACCAATACATCCCTGGATGAGGCGCGGCTGAAATTCAACGAAGTTAAGTATAAACTGTATGAGCTGGCCGAAATTGAAAATTCAATTTTTAAGCTGGCGCGGGAGATTGAAAAAACAAGTAAAAGAACAAATGCGCTTCAGCATATACTGATACCGAGATACAGGGAGCAAGTCAAATATATAGAGGAGGTCCTCGAAGAAAAGGAAAGGGAGGACTTTTTCAAGATCAAAAAGATGAAGAAAAGAAATAAATAAAAAAAGAAATAAATGAAGAAAAACAGGTAAAAAAAGGATTAAGAAAAGAAATGGAAAAAGAAATAGTAAAAGAAAAGAAATAGTAAAGAGAAGAAATAGTCAAAGAAAAGAAAAGATAAAGAAGAGAATTAGAAAAAGAAAAGAATTAGAAAAAGTAAAGAAATAGTCAAGGAAAAGAAATAGATAAAGAAAAGAAAAAAGATAGATAACAAATTAAGAAAAAGAGGATAGATAAAGAAAAAAGAAAGATAACAAATTGAATAAAAACAGATAATAACAAATAAAAACAGATAATAACAAATAAAAACAAAACAGAACAGTACAGTACAGATGTAGAGATCAATTAAGGGCCGGACAGGGAATTTTCAGAAAATATTATCCCAAAATAAATAGACAATTTTTTAACAAAAGGTATTGAAAAACTGCGCTGACTGCAGTATACTTTTATAGGAAAGAGTGTTAAAAAGTTAACGAATTTGCTTTGGGCAAGATGCAAGGGACTGCGCCTTACATCGAGCCCGAAATTGAAAACCTGAAATTGCCCTGATTCACAAGGGTACGTCCCGAGTGGGAAGGCAAGCGCATATAGTGTTTATAGGATATGGTCCTTGTCATAATTTGAATGCGGATTGTTGTATACGGGCAAGGCAAATGTTATTTAAAAGATCAATTCTTACCTTAAATGACGAATTGATGACAAAAGCCCGTTAAGTGCCACAGCTCATCTTGTGCAGGCGGGCAGTCCGTTGGAGCCCACTGTATACAAGATAACTTGCCGCATTTAAGTTATGTTTATCATATAACACAATCCCTGCCTTTTCCCCGGGCGGGGATTTTTGTTTTGGTCGGGGGTTTAGACCGGAATTTTGTTCCGGGGATTTTACTTTGTTTCTTTAGTTATTTTGATCCGGTAATTTTTGACGAGGGAGTTTTGACTCATTAGTTTTGACCTCAGGCTTAGTATTCCGACACGGGAATTTTGCCTTGTAATTGAATTTTGCTCAATAATACTCGCCCAAGGAATTTTGGTTGAACAGGGAATTTTGGCTGAAGCAGATTTTTTCGGTTGAAGCGGATTTTTTAGGAGGTGAAGGTTTTTGGAAACAAGAATTGCCGCTGTCAGCATTATTGTTGAAAATCCTGATTCCGTGGAAAAGGTGAACAGCACTCTTCATGAATACCGGGATTACATAATCGGACGCATGGGAATACCGTACCGCAAACGGGGTATATCCATAATCTGCATTGTGATGGACGCTCCCAACGACGTAATCAGCGCATTATCGGGGAAGCTCGGAATGATTCCGGCCGTGTCGGCCAAGGCTGTTTATTCCAGGATGTTTTTCAATGATTGAGTTTAAACAAATGGAGCATGAAATTTATTCGGAAAGGTGAAACAAACAGAGCATGAAATCTATCCTGAAAGGAAAGAAGAAAGTGTGCACAGGAACGGACAAACGCGGTCTCATAGATAAACTGCACAGGGAAAGATGCCTGGACGCCCGGGAGTTTGCAGAGCTGCTGACGGATTTCACCGACGAAGACGCGCAGTACCTGTTTTCTAAATCAAGGGCCGTGGCGGACTCGTTTTTCGGTAAAAGAATTTATACGCGGGGTTTGATAGAATTTACGAACCACTGTAAAAACAACTGTTTTTACTGCGGCATAAGAAGAGGCAACACGGCCGCGGAACGCTACCGCCTGGGCAAGGATGAAATATTGGAATGCTGTGCCGGGGGATACGAACTCGGGTTCAGGACCTTCGTCCTGCAGGGCGGCGAGGACCCGTGGTACAGCGATGACATGCTTGTTGACATAATTTCTTCAATAAGGCGTTCGTATCCCGACTGCGCTATAACGCTTTCTATCGGCGAGCGAACCTACGAGCAATATAAAAAATACCGCGAAGCGGGAGCGGACAGGTATCTCCTGAGGCATGAAACGGCAAACAGGGAGCACTATTACAGGCTGCATCCCGGGGAAATGAGTTATGAAAACCGTAGGCGCTGCCTGTATGACCTGAAAAAACTCGGATACCAGGTAGGTGCTGGCTTCATGGTTGGATCGCCCTGGCAGACCGTTGACAATATTGTGGAGGACCTGTTGTTTATAAAGGAACTGGAGCCGGAGATGGTCGGAATAGGCCCGTTTATACCGCATCATGACACGCCCTTTGCGTCGTTCCCGGCCGGCGAAGCCCAAATGACGCTGTTTCTCATAGGAATCCTGCGGCTGATGCTGCCCAATGCCCTGATTCCGGCGACGACGGCCCTCGGCACTGTCCATCCCAGGGGCCGGGAACTGGGAATATTGGCCGGCGCCAACGTGGTAATGCCCAATCTTTCGCCCGTGGGAGTCAGGAAGAAGTACTCGCTCTATGACAATAAGATCTGTACTGGCGAAGAAGCGGCAGAATGCCGCCATTGCCTGCAAAGCCGCATGAAGGGAATAGGCTATGAGCTCGTGGTGGACCGCGGGGATTTTGTGAAGGAAGCAGTGCAGGAGCCTGTAAAGAAGGCTGTGAAGGAGGCGGTACAATGAGTCTGAATAACACACCCAGGAGCAACCGGTTGCACATAGGCATTTTCGGCAGAAGAAACAGCGGGAAGTCTTCGCTGATCAACGCGATCACCGGGCATGAAACGGCGCTGGTTTCTGATATTGCCGGCACAACCACTGATCCCGTGTACAAGTCGATGGAAATCCATCCGATAGGACCGTGCGTGCTCATTGACACGGCCGGGTTTGATGATGAAGGCGAGATAGGCGGGCTCAGGATGAAAAAGACGCGGGAAGCTGCGCTTAAAACCGATGTTGCGCTCGTAGTATTCGACGGGAGCAAACTGGTTCCAGTTAGCAATAAGCCTGATACCGGTATGGAGAGTTCCGTTTTCGATATTGAGAAAAAATGGATCGCCGAATTTAGAAGGATGAATATTCCCGTAATCACGGTGTTGAACAAGTGCGACATGCTGAATGGTTCAAGCGAAGTAAAAGCAGCGCAGGATCTTGTTGAGAAGGGTACGGGCATCAGACCTGTCGCGGTCAGCGCGCGGGATAAGGATGTCGTTTCCCGGATTTACAAGGCTATACTGGAGAACCTGCCCGAAGATTATGAGAACCCGTTAATAACGGGCAATGTGGTCAGCGACGGCGATACCGTGTTGCTCGTCATGCCCCAGGACATACAGGCGCCAAAGGGCAGGCTGATTCTTCCGCAGGTCCAGACGATCAGGGAGTTGCTGGACAGAAAATGCATGGTGATATGCACAACGGCGGAAAAGATCGACGAAGCATTGAGCGCGCTGAAAGAGCCGCCGGCAGTCATAATAACGGACTCCCAGGTTTTTAAAACCGTGTATGAAAAGAAACCCGCCGAAAGCAGGCTTACATCCTTCTCGGTGCTGTATGCCGGATACAAGGGCGATATTGATTACTACGCGGAAAGCGCCGCTGCCATTGAAAGCCTTACGGAAAATTCGCGGGTTCTTATAGCTGAAGCCTGCACCCATGCGCCGCTCAGCGAGGACATAGGCAGGGAAAAGATTCCCGCCATGCTGCGCCGCAAGGTAGGACCGGGACTTACTGTGGACGTGGTGAGCGGCAATGATTTCCCCGAGGACCTGTCATCATATGATTTGATCATCCATTGCGGAGCGTGCATGTTTAACCGCAGGTACATGCTTTCACGAATAGACAGGGCATCGAGGCAGAAAGTGCCAATGACCAATTACGGCGTCGCGATTGCCTACCTGTCCGGCATTTTGGATAAAATCAGCCTGAAATAACCGGACTCGGGCTGGAATAACCGGAATCAGCCTGAAATAACCGGGATTAGCCTGAAATAATCGGAGTCAGCCTTAGTGACCGGTATTGAATTATTCAAAAGAACAAACGGATTTATTCTGTTAAATTGCAATCAAATTTATTTTTGAAAGGGGTAATAAAATGTATAACGTAAAATCCATGGACTGCAACGAGTATATTGATGACGGCGAGGTGCTGGAATCAATAAGTGAGGCGAAAAAGCTCGTTAAAAACAAGGCGGAAGTTTACAGGATCCTGGAAAAGGCAAGAAATTACAAGGGCCTCACTCACCGCGAAGCTGCGGTCCTGCTGGAAGTGGACGACGACGAAACTCTCGGGCTGATGTTCAAAATCGCAAAAGAAGTCAAGGAGGCAATTTACGGAAAGAGGATCGTCATTTTCGCCCCGCTGTATCTTTCGAATTACTGCGTGAACAACTGCAAATATTGCGGTTACAAGTGTTCAAACAAGATTGCGAGACACCGGCTGTCCCAGGAGGAGTTGAGGGAAGAAGTCCGTGCGCTGGAGCGAATGGGGCATAAGAGGCTCCTGCTGGAAGCCGGCGAAGACGACCAAAACTGCCCGATTGAATACATTCTTGAGTGCATAAATACCATTTACAGCGAGAAGTTTGAAAACGGCTCGATTCGCAGAATTAACATAGATATTGCGGCAACCACGGAGGAAAATTACAGAAAGCTCAAGGAAGCCAAGATCGGCACATACACCCTGTTCCAGGAAACCTATCACAAGCCCACATACCTTGCGATGCATTCCGGTCCAAAGGCTGACTACGAGTGGCATACCGAGGCCATGGACAGGGCCATGCTGGGAGGAGGAATTGACGACGTGGGGATCGGTCCGCTGTTCGGGCTTTACGATTACCACTACGAAGTGGTCGCCTTGCTGATGCACGCGGAGCATCTTGAGGCTGTCGCCGGCGTCGGTCCGCACACGATTTCAATCCCGAGGCTCTTGCCGGCGGAGGGTGTGGATTATTCGTCTTTCCCGTATCTCGTCAACGACAGGGATTTCAAAAAGGTGGTGGCTACCATCCGCCTTGCCGTACCTTATACGGGAATGATCCTGTCAACGAGGGAAAGAGTCGAGTTCCGCAATGAACTGCTGGATATTGGCATTTCCCAGATGAGCGCCGGTTCCTGCGTGGGCGTCGGCGGTTACGCAAAGAAAAGTTACGCTGAAGATGAAGATGTGGATGAAAAGCCCCAGTTTTACCTTGCTGACCACAGGAAGCCCATTGATGTGCTCAAGAGCCTTGTAAGGGACGGGTACATTCCGAGTTATTGCACCGCCTGTTACAGGGAAGGCAGGACGGGCGACCGGTTCATGGCTCTGGCCAAATCGGGGCAGATTAAAAACTGCTGCCTGCCCAATGCGCTTTTGACCTTTGAGGAATATCTGCAGGATTATGCCGACGATGAACTGTTGGAAATGGGCCGCAGGCTTATAGACAGCGAGATACAGAATGTTCCCAATGAAAGGCAGAGACAGCGCGCAATTGAATATCTGCAGCGAATTCGCAACGGCGAGCGGGATTTGAGGTTTTAACGGGACCTGGTACACGGTTCCCTTGGGACACGGGGACGGTTCTCTTGTCCCAATTTGGGACACGGGGACGGTTCTCTTGTCCCAAATTCGTAGCAGGGTACGGGACAAGGGAGCGGTTCTTTTGTCCCAAATTCATAGCAGAATATGACACAGGGATTGTTTTCTTGTCGCTTCGCAAAACGGTGATCTGTAGTGTGCTGTAAGTAATACAAACGAAAATCTGCAGGGGGAGGTTCTTATGCCGGTCAACATGAATAAGAATCTCCCCTGGTTTTGTTTTGGGACAGAAGAACCGTCCCCGTGTCCCAGGGGGATAGAAGAACCGTCCCCGTGTCCCAGGGGGATACAAAGCCCCTTCTGGAAACCGGTAATCTCGAAATTGTTTACCGCGTCGATGATCCCGACATGAAGCTTATTGACTGGATGCAGACACCGGAACAAAAGCGGTTCGAATATAGGACTTTGAATATTATTAATTACAGGTGAGAATTTATGTATAATGGTATTATGTAAATATTATCGGGGATTAATTCTGCAGTTGAAAGGAGCGGTCTGTTTTGAGCGGGAAGAATTCAAAGAAATACCTGATTTATGCGGGTATTGCGCTGGTCGTGGTGGCGGTTGTTATTACCGCAGTTGTATTGGGGCTAAACGGAAAGCTTGACGGAATTTTCGGCAATACTTCGGGAGATTCTAAAAATGGGGAGGCTGCCATGGATACACCGGTAAAACCTGAACATTACTCGACAAAACCCGTTGTTCGTGTCAGCAAAGTCGAAGAGCTCATGGAAGCCATTGAAAAGGCCAACAGGGAAGGCGGAAACGTGGAGATTGTCCTGGCAAACGGTACATATGACCTGGATTCCATATATATTGGCGGTTTTATTATTGAGGCCGACAACATTACGATAAGGGGAGAATCGAAAGAGAGCAGGGACAAGGTTATCCTCACGGGCGACGCCATGTCTGAAACGGCCAATGTAACGCATATTTTCCTGGTCAGGGCAGACAATTTTACCTGTGAAAACATGACGCTTAAAAATGTACGGTATCATGCGATCCAGGTGGCCGGCGAAGTGGATGCCGACGGCATAGTGGTCCGCAATGTGCGCTTCATGGACACATACGAGCAGATGTTAAAGGTTTCGGCCTACAGGGGCGCCGAGGATGTTGAGATATATTCCGACGACGGCCTGATCGAGGACTGCATATTTGAATACAGCGCCGGCAAAGCCCCGGGATATTATACCTGCGCCATTGACGGCCATCGCTGCAGAAACTGGACAGTCAGGAATAATGTAATAAAGGATATTGTAAATCCCGGCGGGGATATGACTGAACCAGCGATACATTTCTGGAACAATTCTTCGGGCATTCTCATAGAAGGCAATACGATAACCAACTGTGAAAGAGGCATAATGGTAGGCATGGGAACCGGGACTATCTGTCCCGACTCCGTAATTCGCAACAACAGGGTGGAGACGAACAGGGATGTGAGCATAGCCGCAGAAAACGCGCCGAATACCGTGATTGAAGGCAACGAGTGCCGCACGGGGGCCGGCTATCCCAACTCAATCGAATACCGCTGGCCCGATACTACCGGCGTCGTAATCACCGGTAACAGGACAAACGGTAAAATTGTGGCAAGGGACGGCGCAACGGCTGCAAAGGTCGAGGACAATATGATACTTAATGATTAAAAAAACAAGAGCAGCCTTTTATCGATTCAAGCAAGCTTCTATATATTAAACTTGGGGGAATACCCCAAGTTTTTTTAGTCCAAGGGCGGGACACGGGGACGGTTCCTCTGTCTCAAAGTGGGACACGGGGACGGTTCTTTCAAAGTGGGACACGGGGACGGTTCCTTTGTCCCAAATTCAGGGTGTGGTACACATGGGGATACGTGGACGGTTTGTGTGTCACAAATTCAGGGCAGCAGGACATGAAAAAAATTCCTTTGTTCTAAATTCAAAGCGGCGGATGACCGGGATAGTTTTTCTGTTTCCAATTCAGTGCGAAGGATTATATTTCTGTTTTTGAGGATATTTTTGTACAATTTATACAATAAAATCCGTATCAGGAAGTAAAAATATAGTAACTAATACACATTTACCACGCGAAAAATATTAAATATAATAATTTCATAGACATTTCCAGTTTTATTGTGCGTCGTATACAGACATACGGTTGATGTTCTTAATATCAGGGTAGATGAAAGTTTATGAAAAGGAAATTAAAAATTTGTTATTTTTCATGTTCATCGTTCTCCTGGCGGTCCAGCTTGGAGCATGTTCCCGGAAAACTTCAGGTGAAGAGGAAGCGGCAGGCAAAAGGTCAAAAATAGTTACGCTCAATATTTACATGCCTGTGCAACCGCCATATTATTTGTCCCAGTATGCTTATACGCTGCTGAAGGAAGTGTTGGAGGAATTAAACAAAAAAGCGGAAAAGAAGATGAATATCCACATCAATATAGCCAATTTGGACCTGGTCAGCGGCGCAGACGGTTCGGCTGCTGTAATCAGGCGAGATACCGGGGAAGCTCTTGATAAAATCGATTGCGACATGTTGTTCCATAAATGCGGACAGCAGAGCGATGTTTGACCTGGAAAGCCTTTATGAAGAAGGAAAGATAAAAGATATAACCCAATTATTTATTGAAAACGCTCCCAATTATTTCAGCCTGTTTTCCAGGGAAGAACTTGAGACCGTATCATACAAGGGTAAAATCCTTGCCGTTCCGTCCTATAGCCTGCCTGAAACAAAAAGACTGCAGGCCATAATCAGGAAAGACGTGCCGGAAGAACTTAAAATCAGCAGCATTGGAAGTTTCAGTGAATTTGAGCTCCTTGACAAAGTCAGAAAAAACAAACCGGAACTGGTACCCACGGTGATAACACCCTTCAAACCGGCGCCGACAAGTGTTGACCTGCCGGGTCCCTCAGTTTTGGATATATTTGCAGAGGCGGCAGGATATACCATTCTGTCATCCGGCGACCTCGAAATTGTTTATCGCACCGATGATCCCGACATTAAGCTTTTGGACTGGAAACAAACGCCGGAATACAAAAAGGGCGTGGAGACTTTTATGAATTGGAGGCGCAAAGGATATGCCGACGTGTCCATGAATAAAAGAAAGTGGTCGGAATATGCGTCCATTATCAGTTATAAGGGTGATTCGGAAAAAATCAGCAACCTTGTAATGGAGGAAACGGGCAAACCGGCTGAATTTGTGGAATTTGAACTGTACCCGGATTTAATAACAACAAGGACGTTTGATCCGGGGAATATAGTCGTGTTCAGTTCAAAATCCGAAAAGACCGAAAAGGCCCTGGCTTTCGTCGACTGGCTCATGACCGACCGCGAAGCTTACAATTTGTTTGTATACGGGATCCAGGGAAAAGATTACACCCTTGATGAGAAAAATCACGTAAAGCTGCTTATTCCCGAGGGTTACACGGAAAACGACATATATTTCAACATTCACAAATCCTGGAGCCTTGTAAATAACAAACTGGATATCCAGGATGAAGAACTTTTCAGGGAAAAAAGCAGGTATGTCGAGAGCAAATCGAGATATATGCCGCATCTGGCTTTTAGAATCGATATAAACAGTATTCTTCGGAGCTATAGCAATTTCAGCAGTGCTGACCGGAGACGGTTTGAGAGATCCTATGTTGCAGGAAACAAGACACTCGAGGAACTGGATGAATTTTTAAAGGAGCAGAAAAAAATAACCGACCCGATTTTGCAGGAAATTCAAAAGCGGCTTGACGAGTGGAGAACAGTGAATAAAAACCTGAACTGATGACATGAGTTATTAACATGAGTTATTAAACATGGAGTAGATCAAAAATGAAGAGAATGTTTTTAACAATCTTAATTGTTGGCATGCTGTTAACCCAAATTACTGCATGTTCCAGGGAAGCAGCAAATAATGAAGAATGGACAAACGGTAAAAAGCCGGAAAAAGTTACGCTCAATATATTTATGCCGCCTCACTTTCCACAGTACGTTTCGGTGTATGGCAGTACGTTGCTGGATGAAGTTTTGAAGGAGCTTAACAGGAAAGCGGAGCAAAAACTGAATGTTAACATTGAAATAACAAACCTCAGGGTGGTTCAGAAGGAAGACGGCGGATGGGTGGCCGAAGTAGATCCCGATACCTGGTATGCATTAAATGGAAACGTTTGTGATATGTTGTTTATAAATGAAAACAGCAAGTCATTTTTTGATTTAAAAACCCTTTACGAATCGGGCTTTATAAAAGACATAACAGAGTTGTTTGCTGGGAATGCTCCCAATTATTTCAGGCTGTTTGCCAGGGAAGAGCTTGATACAGTATCCTTTAACGGCAAAATTTTAGCCGTTCCTTCATATAACCTGCCTGACACCAGGAGATTACATGCCATAATCAGGGAAGACCTGCTGGAAGAGTTCAGGATAAAGAATATAAGCAGCTACGAAGAGTTCGAAAATTTTCTGGAACTGGTTAAAAAGAATAAACCGGAATTGATTCCCACAAGATTGACGCCGTTCTATTCGAAAACTCCATCTATTTTGGAAATGTTTGCAGAGGCCGGCGGTTATGCCATTGCGGTCAACAACCAGATTGAACTTGTATACCGCCCCGACGACCCCGCGATAAAACTCATGGAC
Organism: Bacillota bacterium; assembly: GCA_023623175.1. Lineage (GTDB taxonomy): Bacteria > Bacillota > Clostridia > Acetivibrionales > JAMNXU01 > JAMNXU01. The sequence goes on along the minus strand of JAMNXU010000013.1, from coordinate 47,214 downwards.
TGGAAGCAGACCCCTGAGTACAGAAATGCCCTGGAGACCCTTCGAAGATGGAGGAGCAGGGGATTTATTAGCAACCAGGGCGTAAAGCTCCGGGAATATGCTTCAATAATTGGTTATAAAGGCGACGGCGAAAAAATTAGCGAACAGATAAGGCAGGAATCGGGCGTCCAGGTCAAATTTGCCGAGTTTGACCTGTATCCGGAAAGCATTACCCAGAGAACATTCGATCCCGGGAATATTGTCATATTCAATTCCCATTCCAATAACACCGAAAGGGCCCTGGCTTTCCTGGACTGGCTTATGACCGACAAAGAGGCATACAGGCTATTTATGTACGGCATTAAAGGCAAGGATTACAAGCTGGACAAAAAGGACCGGGTAAAGCTTATTGCCCGCGAGGGTTACGATGAAAGCTGCATATACAATGTTATACACAGGTCATGGTTTATCGTGAACAATAACCTGGATTTTCAGGATAAAGACCAGCTAAAGGCAAGGATACAATACATCGAAAGCAGGTCAAAATATTTCCCTCATACTGGCTTTACCATCGATATTGTCAAAATTCGCGAACGTTTTCCCGAATTTGATTTCAACAGCCGTAGCAGGTTTGAGTCAAGTGTTCTGAACGGGGAGTTGACACCGGGAGAAATAGATGATTTTCTTAGCGCGCAGAAAAAAATAACCGACCCGATGGTGGAGGAAATACAAACCCAACTGGATGAATGGATGGCCGGGAAAGAGAAATGAAGTGACGACATCGCTTTTGAAGACTGTTAGACACAAATGTGGAATTATGTTTCGGAAGATATCGTAAGATAAATGTCCGGAATGTAAATACAAATCATTCTCTTGACTGATTCCTTTATTCCTGTCCCGGACAGAAGAGCCGCCCTTTATTTCCCAAATGGTTATTGAATATTTCCCAAATAATAAACAAAAATCAAAATAGTGGTATAATATCGATATAGACAAATTTCATTATCAAACATCATCTGACAATTTAACTTGCCGTTACTCATTAATTTGACAGTTGCATATCATTCTCTTGCCGAATTCTAATTGCTAATCTTTTGCACCATTGTGTTCATGATCATTCTCAGCTTCAGGCGCGCAATCCAGGCTCAATAAGGGATTTATCAGCTTTTTATCAATATTATTAACATTATAAACTTATAAACCATAACTTATAAACCAATAAACCGTAAAGGAGGTGCATTTTATTCCCCGCATACCAATATTCAGGAGGTGATATCGGAGAAGGGAATACTACGTAATTTTACTATTTCATTTGTTTATTAATATTTCAACCGGGCCGACTGAGACGGAATAGCATTTTCAAATTAAAAGCTTAAAGAAAAATTAAATATTTGAGAAAAGGAGAATGGTTATGAACAAAAAAGCTGTTAAAAAACTGAGTGTGATTTTACTGTTTGCCGTCTTTACCATGTTGGGATCTAATTTTTCCACAGAAAGAACATGTGTTGCTGCAGCAGGTATCGGCAATTCTTCGCTTTCGCCTGAAAATGTGCCCACCCGTGCCTCTACTGTGTACGTGAGCAATATAACCCAATTAAGAAACGCAATCAACAATGCCAATGCAAGCGACGGCAATGTTGAAATTATTTGCAATAACGGCACCTACAACCTCAATTCCATTGGCCTTACCCATTTTAACATTACTGCCGACAACATTACAATACGCGGGAACACGCCCGGCGACAGGGATTATGTTATTCTCAGGGGCGACGCCATGTCCCCCAATGCAAATGTTCGTCTAATATTCAGGGTGACCGGCGACAATTTCAGGTGTGAAAACATGACGTTAAAATATGTGCGCTGGCACGCAATACAAATTTGCGGGGAAGATGACGCCGATGCCCCGGTGATCCGGAATGTACGCTTCATGGACACATATGAGCAGATGCTGAAAGTGTCTGCTGATGCCAATCCGAGCCAGTCAAGCACATACTCTGACAATGGCCTCATAGAGGACTGCATTTTTGAATACAGTGCGGGACAGGCACCTAACTGGTATACCTGCGGAATAGACGCGCACCATTGCAAAAACTGGACGGTACGCAATACCATTGTAAAAGATATCAAAAATCCCGGCGGAACCTTAACAGAGCCTGCAATACATTTCTGGAACGGCTCGACGGGTATTACCATAGAAGGGTGCACCATATTAAACAGCGAAAGAGGCATTTATATAGGAATGGGCACCGACAGTATCAATTCCAACTGCACCATCAAAAACAATACGGTTACCACGATAAGGGATGTCGGGATTGGCATAGAGAATGCTCCAAATAACGTGATTGATAATAATACCTGCTATACGTACAATTATCCGAACTCCATTGAGTACAGGTGGCCCGGAACAACAGGTACAAAGATAACCAATAACAAAACAACCGGCAATATTGTATCCAGGGATGGCGCCACCGCTTCACAAGTATCGGGCAATATCAAAATACCGCTTCCGTAATAAAGAGGGCAATTCAATTGCGAACTTAATACATTGCGAAATGAGACAGAGAGAAGAGACAAGTTGAAAAATGAAAATGAAAAATTTAAAAAAGGAGATGGCAAATATGAAAAGAAAAATTCATAGGCCACTGCGTTTATTGTTGGCGTTGGTATTTCTGATCACGGCATTTGTGTTTCCTTCTCCGCCTGTCAGGGCGGATGATCCGACCACCCTGCCGTTGGTTCAGAGCTCGGACTTCGTATATCTCGGAGCTTTCCGCCTGCCGACAGGGACCTATGGCGGTTCCAGGTTTGGTTATGGCGGAAGCGGCCTTACTCCATATTATGATCCGTCCACAGGCAAACATACCCTCTTTATGGAGGGACATGCCTGGTATCCCGGCTATGTAGCCCAGGTGGAAGTCCCTTCGACATTTGTAAAAAGCCAGAATTGGAATAATCTTCCCATGGCGAATGTGCTCCAGAATTTTTATGATATAACGGACGGGAATCTGGATGAAATTGGATATGACGCTGTAATTTACGGGATGCTGCCCTATAATGGGAGGCTAATTGTTGGTTCATCCACATTCTACAGTCCGGACCAAACAAAATCACTCGGTGTTTCCGGATTTGACCTGTCAGTAAGCAACGATTTTTCACATTTTTATCCGATGAGCGCCGGTGGAATGCCTGCACGTGCCCTTGGCGGATGGATGACACTAATTCCTACGGAATGGCAGTCACTCCTGGGAGGACCCGCACTTACAGGAAACGGCTGTCTCAACGTTATCAGTACTACTTCAAGTGGACCTGCCTGTGCTGTTTTTGACCCGGATGATGTTGGAGTGAAAAACCCTGTTCCGGGGACTAAGCTTCTTTATTATCCTGTTGATCATCCGCTGGCTGATATCTCTGCCCAGAATCCTCTCTTTAACGGAACTACCCGGATAGGAGGAATTGCTTTTCCGCCCGGAAGCCGAAGTGTACTTTTCATAGGGAGACATGGTATAGGGAAAGTGGGATATGGACCTGGTACAAGTAATCCGGCCCTTGACGGCCAGCCTACCGAGGGCGGTGTATGGTGTTATGACCCCACAGACTCGTCCAAGGGATGGCACGCGTATCCCTATGTACACCAGGTATGGGCCTACGACGCGAATGACCTGCTCGCAGTAAAAAATGGCACGAAGCAATCCTGGGAAGTACAGCCTTATGCTGTCTGGCAGCTTACTGAAATGAATTCAGACGGAAGCGCCGGCATCCGCGGAGCCGGGTACGACCCCATGACCGGAAGGCTGTATATTGCCCAGAACTTTGGTGAAGAACCCCGTATTGACGTTTATCAGATCAACGTGAGCGGATCGCCTCCGCCGACTCCTACAGCATCCACAGTTCCTTCACAGACACCGACTTCTACTCCTACACCAACCCCAACCCCGACTCCAACGCCCACACCCACAATAACTCCTACGCCGACAGTAACTCCAAGTCCGGTGCCAACACCGACATCATCGCCAGTAACTGTAACCCTTAATGCCGTGGCCGATGCACAGATTATAATCGGTATGGGAAACGGCGGAGCTGATTCTGAACTTCAGGTATATGTTTCAGGACAGCCTGAAAGACGTTCGCTGTTGAGATTCGATCTTTCATCGATTCCCGCAGGTAAAACAATAATTGAGGCCAAGTTAAGGCTGTACTGCGATACTATTTACAATACAATCAACAGCGAGATCCATCGTGTTACGCGTTCGTGGGTCGAAGGTACGGGTGATTGGAGATATAACGCTACAAACGGTGTCTCCTGGGCAACCTATAACGGCACAAACAACTGGACAGCGGCAGGCGGGGATTTTTCTTCAACTGTCAGCGCTTCACTGACATTCAGTACTACCGGGTGGAAGGAATGGAATATTACTGACCTGGTCAATTCCTGGTATAACGGCACGTATCCCAATTACGGCATGATACTGATGCAGCCTTCCAGCAACAAACATGCCTATGCATGGTTTAGATCAAGGGAGGTTTCCAATCCTTCATTGCGTCCGCAGCTGGTTGTCATATACAGGTAAGCAAAAATGATGATATGGCCATTAAATGATATGCTTCATGCATATCATTTAATGGCCCTTGCAGGGCTGAAAGCCCAGGCATACCAAGTGGCCCGTACAAAAGTGGCCTGTGCCCGGGGATCAATGTTACATCAATGAAGAGATATAAATGGAAAGGAGAATTGTTATGAACAAAAAGTTATTCGTGAAAATTAACATGATTTTGCTGATGGCGATTGCTGTGAACCTTTTTGCAACTCCAACCCTTTTTCCCGTCACAGCCGATAATGTGATTGAAGAATCCACAGTTACCTTGAAGCCCGTTGCCGACGCGCAGATCGTGTCGGGTCTTGATAACGGGGGAAAGGATAAAAAAATTCAAACCTGTGTATCTGGTACACAGGAAAAGAGAATTCTCATTGAGTTCGACCTGTCTTCCATACCTGAAGGCAAGAGAATCAAAGAGGCCAGGCTCAGGATGAATTGCCTTGAAGTTAACGGCACAGTCACCAATGAGATTTACCGGGTTACCCGTTCATGGGTGGAGGGTAATGGTAACTGGAAATACAAACATCACAAGGGAGTTACATGGACTACCTGTGACGGTACAAATAACTGGACCACACCCGGAGGCGACTATGCCCCTGAAGTCAGCAGTTCTTTAACCATTAATTCCACAGGTTGGGTTGAATGGGATGTCACAGGTTTGGTGAGATCCTGGTATGACGGTATTCATGCCAATTATGGAATGGAAATTATACAAAAACCCGGTGACAGCCCGGCATATGCAGTTTTTGCGTCAAGGGACAATCCCAATAAGGACATACATCCCGAGCTGGTTGTAACTTATATTGACTCGACGGTGTATGTCAGCAATGTCCAGGAACTGAGCTACTCCATAAGTACTGCAAACACGGTGGGCGGGCATATGGAGATCATCTGCAGCAATGGAACCTATGACCTCAGCACTATCGGAGCTGAAGCCTTTGCAATCAGAGCGGAAAATATAACTGTGCGCGGCAATTCTCCCAGGGACAGGGATAATGTCATACTTACAGGGGATGCAATGTCTCCCCAGGCAAAGGTACGCCACATTTTCTGGGTAAACGCTGACAACTTTACCTGCGAAAACATGACACTGAAGAATGTCCGGTGGCACGGCATCCAGGTAACGGGTGAAAATGATACCGATGGCATCGTAATTCGCAATGTACGTTTTATGGATATATACGAGCAGATGCTGAAAGTGTCCGCTGACGCCAATCCAAGCTATTCATCCACCTATTCGGACAACGGGCTTGTTGAGAACTGCCTGTTTGAATTCAGCGCAGGAAAGGTTGCAAATTGGTATACCTGTGCGATAGACGGTCACAAGTGCAGGAACTGGACGGTACGGAACTGTGTTGTTAAAAATATAGTGAATCCGGGCGGTGCGATGACCGAACCTGCGATACACTTCTGGAACGGGTCTACCGGCGTGGTCATTGAAGGCTGTACGGTATTGAACAGTGAGAGGGGAATATACATTGGAATGGGCACCGGCAACCTGAATCCTGGATGTATCATAAGAAACAATTTCGTAGAGACGGTAAGGGATGTCGGAATTGGTATAGAAAATGCTCCGGACACAATCATTGACAATAATACCTGCTACACCCTCAACAATTATCCTAATTCCATCGAGTACAGGTGGCCTGCAACAACGGGAGTCCAAATAACGAACAATAAAACAACCGGCGCGATTGTATCAAGGGATGGAGCCACCGCTTCGGTTATATCCGGCAATACGAGAATAGATACAGAATAGGTTTCAGAACAGATTTTTGCTGAACCGGCAGTACATCCCGGGGATGCCAATTCCGGCTCTGTATCCCGACGATGCATATCCCGGCTCTGCATCCCGGCGATTCAGCTGTCTTCGCTAAGCTAAAGTTTACAAAAATATCATAACAGTGCTTTTCAGATTTTACGCAGATTTGGGCCTTTCATGATTGCACTGATTTCTTTTAAGGATAATACATTGTTATTTAAAAAGGTACAGGAACGACCCCTTATGATCCTCCTGTACCTTTTTGTTATTTAGAGCTGAATAATATTTTTCTGTAATTTGGATAATTCACGGTCTCACAGCAGTTCCCCGCGCAGTTGTTCCGCGGACTTGGGCGACAGGTAGGCCGGCGGGACGTCGAACACGGTTTTTGCGCCGGTCTGGCCTTCCTTATTCATGCGGTATGCGGCCCTTGCATATGCGACAAGCACGCTCGATGTGAATTCCGGGTTGCTGTCGAGCCTGAGGGAAAATTCAATTACCTGTTTGTTGTTATTGCCGGTGATACCGCTGTGGATGACAAAACCGCCGTGGGGCATGCCGGAGTGTTTTTTCCGGAGTTCTTCCTCGGTGATAAAAGTCACAGTTGTGTCATAATCGGCGAAATAGTTCGGCATGGTTTTTATTTCCCTTTCAATGGCAGCCCTGTCTGCGCCCTCTTCGGCCACGACATAGCATTCCCTGAGGTGCTTTTCCCTCGTGGAAAGCTCGGGATTTTCGCCCCTGCGCACTTTTTCCAGCGCTTCTTCAATGGGGACGGTATACTGGATCGCGTTCTTCACTCCCCTGACGCGGCGGATGGCGTCGGAGTGCCCCTGGCTGACGCCCTTTCCCCAGAATGTATAGCCTTTTCCCCGGGGGAGTATGGCTTCGGCCATCAGCCTGTTTATGGAGAACAGACCCGGGTCCCATCCCACGGATATAATCCCCGTTTTACCGGCGGATTTGGCTGCCCGGTCTACTTTTTCGAAATATTCAGGTATTTTCGCATGGGTGTCAAAACTGTCCACGGTATTATACATACCGGCAAATAACGGTCCCTGCTCCGGAAGGTCCGTGGCTGAGCCGCCGCAGAGTATCATCACGTCTATTTCTTCTTTCATTTTTTCTGCTTCGGAAACATGCAAAACTCTCACATTATTGTCGCTTACACCTATTACACCGGGCGAACGCCGGGTGAACACGGCCACAAGCTGCATGTCTGGATTTTGCTTAAGCGCAAGTTCCACTCCTCTTCCAAGATTACCGTATCCGACAATGCCTATCCTGATCATTTTTCTCCTCCTTTTGACTTATCCGAAGTATAGGTTTCACAGTGTCTTGCGAGTTTTAATCTTCGTTTTTTGTATTTTAATTTTAATATTTTTGATTTATTGCTATTTATTATTGATTTAACAAATTTAGTATAGAGCAAAAAACGCTGACGTAAAAGAAAAAATTTGAAAATCCATGGATTTTATTTGAAACGGGTTCATGGTATCATAATTAAAGACGGAGGTGCAAAATATGTTAATTCATGATAACAGCAAACTTGTAATGATAGGGGATTCCATTACCGACTGCGGGCGCAAGAGACCCGTAGGTGAAGGTGACGGAGGAAATCTCGGAACAGGATACGTAAGCATGGTTTCGGCACTGATTGGAGCAACCTGCCCTGAGAAAAGGATCAGGGTGGTGAATATGGGCATCAGCGGAGATACCGTCAGGGACCTGGCTGCGAGGTGGCAGACCGATGTGCTGGACCTGAAGCCCGACTGGCTTTCCGTAATGATAGGTATAAATGATGTATGGCGCCAGTTCAGCCGGCCGAATGTTATCGAGAGCCATGTCTATCCCGACGAATACGAAGAAACCCTGGAAAACCTCGTGAAAACAACTCTGCCGACCCTTAAGGGCCTGGTCCTGATGACGCCTTACATAATTGAATCAAATAAAAATGACGCCATGCGCCAAATGATGGACAGGTACGGCGCCATTGTAAAGAAAATTGCCGACAAGTACGGCGCGGTGTTTGTCGACATACAGGCCGCGTTTGACAGGCTTCTTACCCGTTATTACTCCGCGGCGCTGGCATTGGACAGAATTCATCCGAATACCATAGGCCAGATGCTCATTGCAAAGGAATTCCTGAAAGCTGTCGGTTTCAAATGGGAATGATCTTTTATTCCCGTTTGCATATTGAGAAAACACTGACGGATAACCAACGGGGGTGGATTTAATGCGAAAGTGCATAGCGGTCTTAACTGTCCTGGCGATGCTTGCCGGAATAATGCTGACCGGCTGCAGCAATTCGGGCAGCGACCGTTCATGGGAAAAGGTCAGGGAAAAAGGCGAAATTACCATTGGCGTTGATGATAACGTCCTGCCGATGTTTACTGAGGAAGACGAAACATACATGGGATTTATTGCCGACGCAGCCACGGAATTGAGCAGTCGCCTGGAAGTTAATTTGAAGTTTAAGCGCGTTGATAAGAATTCAAAGAAACAGGAACTTGATAAAGGCGGCATTGACTTTCTGTGGAGCGCATTGCCCGCATGGGATGAAAGCAATGAGGGCATCCACTTCGACAAACCTTATTTGCTGAACCGGTATGTGCTCGTCGCGGCAGGTTATTCGCCGCTTGGGTCACTTGCGGAATTTGAAGGGAAAAAAGTCGCCGTCGTGGCCGATTCAGCGGGCGAAGCAGCTTTAAATGCCATGGAGGAATTCCGCTCAAAACTGGCGGAAGTGGTGAAACGGGGGAATTATGAAGAGGCCATGGCGGAATTGAAAGACGGCAATGTGGATGCCGTTGTCATGGACGAGGCGTCAGCGTCGTATTACACGACCATGAGGGGAGAAGGCCTGAAGATCATAGACGAAACTGTATCCCCCGCAGAATACGCTGTCGGATTCCGTGAAAAAGACAAAACCCTGATGGATAAAATACATGAAACGCTGGTGGAAATGGCGTCAGAAAGGGTGCTGGAGAATATATCTATGACTTGGTTTGGAAAAGATATGTCAGGTTATAAAGATGAAGCGGCAGTTAAGAAATTCAGCGCACAGTTTATCGGGCGCTTTGATTTCAGTGATTCCTACGGCCCTGTTTTCGGATGGCCCGGCAGTTATATCAGGGCAAGATTCAAGGGAACGGGACTTAAAATGGCAATGAAACCGATGAATCCCGTGGAAAGGGATAACTGGTTAAATATAATCATTGACGGCCAGGAACCGGTCCCGATACAGATTAATTCCGAAAACATATATACAATAGCTTCCAGCCTCGAGGACGGAGAACATGAGGTTATTGTCTGGAAACGGACGGGAGCGTCCAGCGGCGATTTGCAGTTCCTGGGATTTGTGCCGGAAGAGGGAGAAATGCTTCCGCCTCCTCCGAGGGCAGAGAGGAGAATCGAGTTTATAGGCGATTCGATAACCTGCGGTTATGGAAATGAAGCATCGAGCGGCGATGAGGAATGGAAGGCCAGCACGGAAAACAACTATCTCGCCTTCAGCTCAGTTGCAGCAAGGCTCCTGGATGCCGAGCAGATTTCCGTTGCCTGGAGCGGAAGAGGAGTCTACAGGAATGTGGACGGAACCACTGAAAATCCCATGCCGCAGCTTTACCTGAGAACAACGCCGAAAAATACGTCAAGCCGCTGGAACTTTGAGAACTGGATACCCCATGCCGTGGTTATCAACCTTGGGACCAACGATTTTTCAAATCCCGGTGAAGTGGATACCGATGCTTTCATGAAGGCTTACGACGAATTCTTAAAGTTTATCAGGGGAAATTACCCCGATGCCCACATTTTCTGCTCGGTAGGGCCCATGAACCACAGGGCGCTGGAATATGTGAAAAAGGTTGTAGAAGATTTCAACGAGCAGGGAGACAAAAAGGTTCATTTTGTTGAAATCCCGCTCATGGATACCGAAACGGAAGGCGCGGGAGCAAACTGGCATCCGTCGGTGAAAACCCACCAGCGCATGGGCGAGCAGATTGCGGAGGAGATTGGGAAAGTTTTGGGCTGGTAGGAAGCCTGTTTAAACTGATGCGGATCCCGGGACTTCTCATCGGGATCGGAACTATTCTGCATAATGGTTAAACACTGTGACAGAAATGTCAGGATAATAGCGGAAATAAAGAAAAGGGGTGCCTGATGTGGCTAAAGGTGATATAGTAAAAAATACCTTCAGAGAATACAGGGACAAGTATACCGGCAGACTGGTGACACAGCTGACTTCTGCAGAAAGGCTCAGCCACCACCCTTATTTCTATAACAAAATGATAACCAATGACAGCAAATATCTTATCTACGCAAGCAGCTACGATACAAGTAGCTGCGATAATATTAGAAACCTTTATAAAATGGACCTGTCAACCGGTGATGCTTTACAGTTGACTGAAGGTCCCCACGTAGGAGCTTTTAGTGCGAATTTAAGCAGCGATGATACTTTCTTGGTTTACAAAAGGAGCAATGCTATCTATAAACTTGATCTGAGAACCCTTAATGAAGAAATTATTTATGAAACCCCTGTGGAATGGTTTATGTTAAGCGTTCCTTCCTTAGGGTCCGATGATAAATACCTGGTGCTTGTAGAAATGAAAGAAAGCGACAGGGTCAAACCTGCAGGGGGGTGGTCAGCTTTTGTCCCGCAGTTTGAAGCCAGGCCCCATTGCCGTATTATAATGATAGATATTAATAAAAGAGCAAGTTGGGTTGTACATGAGAATGAACATTGCCAGCTGGGACATGCTCAAATAAGGCCTAATGATAACAATACTGTAATGTTTTGCCATGAGGGCCCGTGGGACAGGGTTGATGCCCGTATATGGCTTGTTAATTCAGACGGCACCAACTTAAGGTGTGCTAGACCAAGAGAAGGGAATGAGCAGGTTGGGCATGAATTCTGGCTGAGCGATGGTTCGAAACTGGCCTTTGTTCATTTCAAGAAGGACTATGGGGTGGATGCTACCATAAGGCTGATTGACCCTATAACACTCGAAGAGGAAATACTAATGGAGTGCCATGGTTACAGTCATTTCATATCAAACCATGATAACAGTATGATTGTGGCCGACGGGCACCATCCGGAAGAAGCCTTTATTTATCTGGTTAATTTGGAATTAAAGACAGAAGAAAAGCTTTGCTGGCATGGTACCTCATGGAAATGCTATAAAACTACGCAGGACTCCCATCCGCATCCGGCATTTTCGCCCGACGGATCTTTTGTTATTTTTACTTCGGATAAGGATGGATTACCGGCGATTTATAAAGTGGAACTATGACAAATCAAAACTTGCATGAGAAATTTGTATACAAAATCGATTATAAAATTATAATAAAAAGTAATAAGGGGTTCTGGTGAACCCCTTTGCCGTCCGCATTATTATACGTATTTTTACTTTTTCACCACGATCCACGTGCCTTCTGCGCAGGGGCTGCTTTCCGGCGCATTCAAAATGCCTTTTTCGATACATTTTTCTATCACATTATGCAAAACGCCGCAGGTGGACATTTGAACAAATATGTTGTATTCATTCATAACATGCTTCGGAACAAATTTCCTTACCATCTCCGCAATGCTTTTCGCACAGGTATTGGCTATATCGTCCACTTCCTTTGAAAAGCTGGTTGCCAGGTCATAAAAATCCTGTTCATTCTTTTTGTCCATGACCAGTACCTTCGGAATTAATCTGCCGCCTTCTTTTCTGAGATAGCCTTCCTCGATGGCTTTAGCCGCGATCTCTTTTTCATTTTCGGACAGCCTGTCTATTTCGATTCCACCATCTATTGCCCTTAATGTTATCAGCAACAGGGGGTCATTGGAAATATTATGACCACAGTGGAAATGCGCTTTGATTCTTTTGCCATATATGTTCGTAGCCAAGGCATACGAATACCCGCATACATTCATTGCGTAGATGCCGTCGCATCCGAAAAAACCAAAATCGATTTCTCCGGCGTTCCTTGCAGCAATGCAAAATAAACTGAACTCCCTTTTCAAAATTTCAATGTTACTTATGTGCTTGCTTTTTACAAAATCAAATACCCGGCGCTCAAATCCCCAAATCATATGGCATATCAGCGACCAGGTTATGAACTTTACATCGGTTTGTTTCGAAAGAAAAGGGAATCGTAGTATGCGGTCTTTATTGGCTTCAATATAAGCGGCGAGCCTGTCGGTAAGGGCATCAATATATTGGTTATAAACTGAAGCTGCAGTTTTGAAATCTTCCGCATCCACGATGATGCAGTTGGAAATATACTTACCGTTATCGAGTCTCCTGAGAAGACCATAATGCCCGTTCTCACCACGACACTGGATATCAAGCTCTTCTTCCACATATACCATGGGCACTCCAAGCAGCTCTGAAATTTCCCTGGCGCTGCGTTCGGTGTCTTTGCAGAGGTATACAAGGTTTTGTGAAAATGTGCGCTCTGCTTTCTTACGGGGATCATTTCCGACAGGTTTTCCTGTTCCCCAAAATGCCAGGTGTACAGGTTTTAAACTTAAATTACTTGTATCCATTTTGACAACCTCCGTTTTAACAACTTCTTTTTTAATTGTGTTACGGGCGGAAAACAATCGCTGCCTGACGGTGTTTTCTGAAATATTGAGCTCACGGGCAATTTCTGCTACGGGCTTTTCGTCAAGGTAAAACATGACCATTACATCGCGGTATATTTTTGAGAGGAATGATATCTCCCGCATAATCCTTCTGTATTGCAGGCGGTCATACTCGCTTTCGATATAATCGGAGATCTGGTCTGCGTTAACATCGGGGAGATTTTCAACATAACTAGTGCTTTTGCCGGAAATTGAATGAGAAGTACCTGTACAGCTGTTCCACGATACAAGCTTTTCTCCCTGTTGCCTGCGTTTTTCACAAAAATCGGCGTAGATCCTGTGAGCAACAGTCCATGCAAAGGCATAGAAATTTTTTATTTCTGTGTTTTTTTGAATACCTCGGAGTATTGCACACAAAATTTCCGAGCACAAATCCTCCGCCTCATGGGAGCTGCTGCACCTTTTATACGCAAATCCATAAAGTTTGTCCAAAAATTCCCTGTCGCCAAGCTTTTTGATTGCTTCCCCTGTTCCCATAAGCACCTTTTTAATTAAGATAATTTTTTTTGGATATCCCGTAATTTTAATATCATTCATGAATGATTTCAACCTTATAGTCGGGAAAATTCCCGACGCGTTAGCAGGAAGAGCAAAAAATTACAAAATAAAACGTATTTTTCGTTGATGGACCGGGAGCATTTGAGTATAATACACTATATTACAACAATGGCAGAGTAGATGTATGCGCGTTAAGTGTCAGTCGGACGGGAAGTTGCCGCTGGACGAAAAATCCCAGGATGGCAGCAGTTATGCCGGGATTTGCGGTGCATACGTCGCATTCCGCTGCCACAATAAAGAGACTTATTCTCTTTATGTGGCTTGCTTGGAATTTTTTAGGGGGTTTAACATGAAGAGAGTAAGGACTCTTGTTTTTATGGCTTTGTTTATTTCCATGGATGTGGTATTAACCCGGATGCTGGGGATTACTACATGGATCGCTACATCAATGGTAAGAATTTCATTTGGTTTTATACCCATTGCTTTTTCCGGTATAATGTTTGGGCCTGTTCTTGCCGGGGTAACGGCCGCACTGTCGGATACAATCGGTATAATGCTTTTCCCGTCGTCAACGGGGCCTTATTTTCCGGGTTTTACGGTAAGTGCATTTTTGTGCGGAGTAATTTACGGGCTGTTACTTCATAAAAAGCAAATTACATTTTTCAGAGTTCTTTTTACAGTTTTATTAATCAGGTTATTTGTGGACGTCGGGCTCAATACGGTGTGGCTGACAATCATGTTAAAAACATCCTGGAAGGCCCTGATTGGCATACGGTTAATAGTTTCGGCAATCATGCTGCCCGTCCAGACAGTCATGATTTTTACCCTGTGGAAAGCCCTGGGTGAACGTATTCATGCGAAATGATATAACTACTGAAATGATATATAATAATATATAACTACTAGTTTGCACATTAACGGTGATATATGACCAGGGGCGGGTTAAACCCTGCCCCTGGTTAATTTCGGTTAAATTCCCAAAAGACGCCGCGCATTGCCGCCGAGCACCGCGTCGAGTTCCGTTTCGCTCAGGCCAAGGGCTTTGCATTTGGCAACGTTGTCCGACTGGTCCATCCACGGAGAGTCGCTGGCAAAGAGCACCCTGTCAGCACCGTGGCATCTTATGAGACGGATGAGCGTTTCATCGTCCATTTCGCCCAGGCAGTAGGCGGTATCGAAATATATATCCGAGCCCAATAAATACCTTTCAACCTCGTCCCAGAATTTATAACCCCCCATATGGGCCGCAATAACGGTTCCCCCGGGGAAATCGTCAAGAACCTTCCTGAGCCTGTCCGGCGTACAGCGGTATGGCTCTGAATAGCCGAGGTCCACGCCGGCGTGGAACAATATCATCATGCCTGCGTTGAATATTGCTTCATAGATCGGGTACATTTCCGGCCTGTCCACGAAAAAATCCTGGTAGTCGGGATGAAATTTTATGCCTTTCACACCGTTTTCCCTAAGCCATTTCAATTCGTCTTTCCAATCGGAATATTCAGGGTGTATGGTGCCGAAGGACAGTATATTATTGTCCTGCATGCTAACTGCCCAACGATTCACGCCCGGTGTTTGCGAGGGCTTAGTAGCGATAGGCTGAAGAACGCTTATGTCAATTCCTGCTGCGGCCATTGATTGCTTCAGTTGTCTGACTGTTCCGTCAAGAAATGCGGGGATGCCCGCTCTTTCCGACAATAAAGAAATGGCCTTTGGGGCCAGTTCGTCGGGGAAACAGTGAGCATGTATGTCTATTATCATTTGTGACCTCCGTTATATCTTAATTTTTGCCCGGGTAACTGTTATTTTTCGCTCAGAAAACCGGGATCGGGGAGTGCCCCATGCTTACCTTTTTCTGAAACTGGAGAATTGTTTTTTGTACCTGGGACAAGAGAACCGTCCCCGTGTCCCCGTGTCCCGGTTTCACTTTTCGGTAACGGCGCTAAGTCCGGGTATTTCATTGATTTTTTTGGTTATGACGTCACCGCTCAGGCCGCCTGGAAGTTCAAGCCTGTATTTTATCCGGGTGTACTCTTCGTCTTCCGCAAGAAATTCCATGGAGCGGATATGAACGCCGTACCTGCCCAGTACGGACCAGATTTCGCCGAGCAGCGATGTATTGCTTTCAGTTTTGATTGTTACTTTTAGTGTAAGGATGACTTTTTTCCTCAATACGTTCTCAAGCTTTCTCAATAAAAACAGCGTAAGATAAATGATGGCCGTACCGTAGGCAGCTCCCACATAAAAACCCATACCCGTGGCAAGTCCTATGCAGGCTACCGCCCACAGGCTGGCGGCGGTTGTAAGACCCCTGACGCTCATGCCTTCACGTATTATGGTGCCGGCGCCCAAAAAACCGATTCCGCTGATTACCTGGGCTCCGAGGCGGGCGGGGTCAAGGTTTACCTTGTCACTGTACAGGTTGAATATATGTTCCGATGTCAGCATTACGAGTGCAGAGCCGACACACACAAGGATATGGGTTCGGAAACCTGCAGGCCGTTGCTTGTTTTCGCGTTCTATTCCCACAATGCCGCCGAAAATCACGGCCAGCGTCAAACGTAAAAATATTCTTGCTATATCCATACTACCTACTCCTTCATAAAAACCTGTCCCGTAGGGTTAAATCCCCCTGCTATTTTGATCAGCGCATTTTAAATTCCATTCTGCTTCTGTAAATGGGCATTTTATTGCAAATACCATGCTGCCTGTTTCAAACACTGCTTTTATCAAATTTCATCAGTTCATACAGATTTTCAAAAACCCTGTCGGGCTGAATTCCGGATCCAGCAAGGTGCTCTCTGCCGGTGACCCCGGTGAGGACAAGAAAAGCCTCCACGCCGTTTGCCTTGCCGAACAGGATGTCGGTATCAAGGCGGTCGCCTATGACGCAGCACTCATCCTTTTTGCAACCAAGCCTGAGAAGCGCTTCCTCCATCATGTAGGATCCTGGCTTGCCCATGTTGAGCGGCTTTACACCTGTTGCGGTTTCAATCGAAGCGGCCAGCGCGCCCGTATGGGGAATTAGCCTGTCCCCGTCGGGAATTGTGGCATCCAGGTTTGTGCTTATGAATTCAGCTCCTGCCATAACCAGCTGCGAAGCCAGCTTCATTTTCTCATAGTCGAAACTTCTGTCAAAACCCGTCACTACGTAGCGCGGAGCGGTACTGTTTAATTTTATGCCGCTTGCTGTAAACAAATTCCTCAAAGGCTCGCTCCCGATAAGATAGACCTCGGGATTGGCTGCCTTTCTAAGCAAATAATTTATTGTCACCTGGCCGGAGGTGATAATGTTTTCCTCCCTGACTTCAATACCCATTTTTCCAAGCTTTTCGGCCAAAAGCGGAGGAGTGTTTTCGGGACAGTTGGTTGCGAGCAAAAAATCCCTGCCGTTGCTGTAGAGATATTCTATAAATTCCTTTGCATATCGGATGGGCACATTTCCGCGATATATGGTTCCGTCAAGATCAATTATATATTTTCGAGCGACTTTTTTAGCCATTTTTGTCATAATGATTGCTCCGTTTCAACAATTTAGATTTGGCCGGAGTTATGCATCTGAAAAACAACCGTGCGAATGCGCAAACGCATCCGGCAAAGCAGGTATTACAATAAGTATACAGCCATGTAAAGTTTTATTCAATATTATACAGCGATGAGGACGCGGTTATATACTGCGCGTTTGAAATGTCCAGATATTTATACAGGAATAATACCGAAATAATGAAAGCTTGTACCCTGTTAGTATCGGAATTCATAAGCGTTAAAAAAATTAAGAAAACTTATGTTATTTTTTTATTAAAAAAAATTAAAAATATGTATTTATAGTTTCATTATGCTAAAATATTTGTGATTTTAGGGGGGCATTGTAATTTTTCAATATCCTATGATAAGAAGGTTGGGGGGACCAATGAAAAAAAAACTGAGAAATACAGGTATAGATGTTGTGGGGGCTGTCCCATGGGGCGTTCACATGGGATGTTTTTATGACTCAACGAAGGATTTAATGAACATATTAAGCCCTTATATCAGTGCAGGGCTGGAAAATAACGAGCTATGCATATGTGTGTACGGTTGCGGCATTAATGTCAATAAAATAACTAAAATGCTGGCAGCGGCCGGTATAGATATCGAAGAGAACAGGACAAAAGGCCGCCTGTTGTTTCTTCCCTGTAATGAATGGCTCATAGATGGCTATTTTTTTGATGACATTTACATAAGTAAAAAATGGAATGATTTGATCTGCCATGCTGCTGATAACGGCTTTGAAGGCATCAGGGCAGTTGTGGACACTTCATGGATCAAAATGTGCTGTTCTGCGAACTTTCATAAATATGAGCGAATTTTGAACGGAATTGTTCCCAGCAGGCCCATGTTAAAATTATGCCTTTATGATTTTAACAAGCTTGATGCATTCGAGGTTGCGAGAATAATTAAAAGCCATGCGTATATTTTGACAAAGCACGGAAAATCCCTGAAACTTGTTAAAAATATCGATCTGACCGCAAAAAACAGGCATGGGGAAGAAGAGGAAGGAAATCTCTGCAGTTTTATTACAAGTGAAAAAGTAATGGACGAGTTTTTCACCAACCTTTCCCACGAGCTCAGGACTCCCTTAAATGTGATTTTGTCGGCTATTCAGCTTATGAAAATCCAGAAAACCAGTGCCAACGCGGAGCAAAAAAGCGGAAAATACCTGGAGGTCATGGAGCAGAACTGTTACAGGCTGCTGAAGCTAACGAACAATATTATAGACATGTTTAAAATTGATATCGGTTCGTACAGGCTCGACCTGAAAAATTGTGACATAATATATCTCATAGGCGAAATTGTTTCGGCCGTTGCTGCATATGCGGCGAACAAGGGCATTACCATTAATTACAGTTCTGAATTTGAAAAAAAGATTATTGCCTGTGATCCTGAGCAGATAGAGCGCATTATTCTCAACCTGCTTTCCAACGCGATTAAATTTACGCCAGGCGGGGGCAGCATCTGGGTAGATGTTAAAGAACAGGGAGGTTACCTGCGGGTATCTGTAAGGGACAACGGAATTGGAATTCCGCAGGAAATGCAAAAGTGCATATTTGATCGATTCCAGAAGGTAGACAAGTCCCTTGCCAGAACAAATGAGGGAAGCGGAATAGGTTTGTTCCTTGTGAAAGCCCTGGTGGAGAAACATGGTGGCCGAATCACCCTCAGGAGTAAGGAGGGGGAAGGAAGCGAATTCATTTTTGTAATTCCGATCAGGCTCCTGCCGGAGACGGAAAACCAGGGCGAATCAGGCAAAAGCGGCGGCATACAGTACAGTTTTGATAAAATTGATATTGAGTTCTCGGATATTTATTCTTAAAACCGCAGTATAATTTAAACGGAAGTATAGTTAAAATAACAGGTACAAAACGCGGGCGGGCACCGGACGAAAATTAATATTGGGTACCCACCCGCTTTTCTGTTTCACCGCTTCAATTATTTTCTTATTTTCCGTCAGCCTGGTTATTTTTCGTAAGCCTTTTTTCGCCGGCGTGATTCTGATTATATTCCATCAGGCTTTTACGTCAAAGGGACTGTTGGGACGAACGTCGGCAAAGTCATTGTACCTGTTCTTTTCCCATTCGCGGTCTACGAGCTCCTTAATGCCAAATACCCAGTGCTGGTTTTCCAGCAGGTAGAACACCCTGAAGCCGAAATGCCTTATGAATTCATCCACGCCCAGTTCCAGGGCTTCCTCGAGGTACATTTTCAGGTACCGCCTGCAGTGTTCATACCACATTTCGCGAAGCTTGTTATCGTCTTTTACAATGCTGTCGAGGTAACTGTAATACTGCTCTTCCTCGCTGCGCTTTTCTTCATCCAGCCTGTACGGCCGTCCTTCCTTTTCATTGATGCGCAAGTATTCCCTGTACCAGTTTGTCACCTTCCCGTCCTCAATTTCAATAAACAGCATGTGGCTGCGCGTGGTATGGGGGTAAGCCGTCATCATGTAGTCGTCTATATCAAAGGCAAAGTTTCCGAGGCTGTACGCAATAAGGCTGTTGCCGTATAACTCGATTCCCTGGGGGACATGGGGATGGTGGCAGAGAATGATGTCAGCTCCGCTTTCGGCGAGCTTCCTGCAGAAATCCACCTTCAGCATGGACGGCGAAGGGTTGAACTCCATTTCTGCGTGCAGGCTCACAACCAGGACATCTACGAGAGGCTTGTTCTTTTTCACATTTTCAATTGCCTCGGACAGGTTGAAGTATGCGACTCTTCCGCCTCCGCCCTCGAGCGTCCAGTTGAAGGGGTCAGTGTATGCCAAAAATCCGAATTTTGTGCCCCTGGCTTCGATTACCTGCATGCTGTGGGCTTCTTCGCGGTCTTTGCCGACTCCCATGGTCTTTATGCCCAGGTTCCTGAATACATCCTGCGTGTAGAGCAGCCCCTTCCAGCCGCAGTCCAGGATGTGGTTGTTTGCCAGGTCGAGAATGTCAAATCCGGCCCGTACGAGGCATTCAGCCACGTATTCAGGGCAATGGAGACCTCTTTTATACGGCGTGACATCGGGCGGGACTATTACCGATTCCATGTTTCCTACGAGTATATCCGGCTTTTTAAGGTATTCAATGACATTTTCAAAGGCAAAGTCCGGACCCTTTTCTTTGACCAGGCCGCTGAGAGGCCCGTTGAAGGAAATGTCTCCGCATGCTCCCAGTAAAACTTTACTCATAATAAAACCTCCCGGTGTCAATGTGGTGACTAAACTGCAAGAAATCATTGCGAATCATGCATTTTATTGATAATGAAGTCTGTTTAATCCAATTTATTATAAAATAACATAAAATATGAGGAATATCGATACAAGAAAAAAATAACTGTCATTTTTTATTTCCAGTAGCCGGTTCTGGCGCTGTTTCCAAGTGACTGTTTCAATAAATGGTTTACAAAAACATTAAAAAACAATTACAATCCCATTGATACGCGGCATAATCGAAAAACGAAAAACATTTATTGATAAACAATAAAAATATATTGATAAATAATAAAAGCTGGTATAAAATAAAGCCAGAATTAATTGCGAGGTGGTTGCCAGATGCAAAGACTGGATGAAAAAGGCCTTTCAGGCATCGTGAAAAGGTTCCTGGACCTGATTTTCCTGGGCGGTATAGCGATAATCATTTCATTGCCCTGGTCCGTGAAATGGTACCTGGAGAGGCTTATTTTCGGCACCAGTGAAAAATACCCGTTCTTGTTGGGATTTTTCTACGTGACGGGCATCCTTGCGCTCGTCATCGTGTACGAAATGCGCAGAATTTTTAAAACGCTGAACAGGAAAAACCCGTTCATGATGGACAATGTGAAAAGCCTCAAACGCATAGCGGTCGCTTCTTTTTTAATCGCGGCGGCATACGTGGTGAAAATATTTACATTCAATTCCTTTCTTACAATCATACTGGCGATGGTTTTCACCATAGCGGGCTTCTTTTCGATAATACTGGCGGAAGTTTTCTACCAGGCGGTCACCGTCAAGGAAGAAAATGATCTTACGATATAGGGGAGGGTTATATGGCGATTATAGTCAATCTTGATGTGGTAATGGCGAAAAGAAAAGTAACCCTTTCCGAGCTGGCTTCACAGATAGGCATCACGCTTGCAAACCTTTCAATCTTGAAAACGGGCAAGGCAAAGGCAATAAGGTTTTCGACGCTCGACGCAATATGCAGGGCACTGGACTGCCAGCCCGGCGATATTCTCGAATATGTGCCCGATGAGGAGGGAGAAGTATGAGCTATTACACTGATAACAGGAATTTGGCTGACGGGGGCTCGGACAGCAGGAGGATGGGTGACAGGGTTTCAGGTAACGACGCAGGCAAAGTACAGAACACAGGTAATGAACACGGCGGAAACGGCGTGCAGGGTAAGCCCGGCGAAATTCAATGCAACAGGAAAAACGTCTGCCTGCTTTTGTCAGCGCTGGTGCTGGGGATCCTGTTTGACGTGCTTTTTAACGGCAAGCCCCTTGGAGTTTCCTATCCCATTTTTGTAGTCGCTTTTTATGGAATATTCAAATTGAATCTCCGGGACAGGCTTAAAGTAAAGCCCGATTTCGGCTGGGCGCTGAGCGTCCCGGTGCTTCTGCTGTCGCTGACATACCTGCTTTTTTCCAATGAGATATTCAGGGTGCTGAACTTCCTGGCCATACCCGTGCTCGTAGTGCTGCAGACGACGCTTGTAAGCGACAGCGCGAGATACGAATGGTATACCCCGGGAGTACTGTATGACCTAATAATCGGGTTTGTCTACAGGCCGCTTGCCTTTGTCGGAAAACCCTTTGCTCTCGTTTCAAAATTGATTCGCAGCAAAATGAAAGGGGACAGGTACAATACCCTTGGCAAGGTACTGATAGGTATCCTGGTATCGGTGCCCATCCTGCTGGTTACAATTCCCCTCCTGACCTCGGCGGACATTGTATTTGAGAGTTTTCTCGGAGAAATACCGGAGCTTCTGAGAAAAATCGCGCTGGACAGATACATTTCCCACATATTTGTTGCCCTGGTTATTGCATTGCTGGCATTCAGCTACATGTGGAGCATGCTGTACCAGAAAAACAATATCGTGGGATTTGACTGGATTGGCGATGTAGGCGTATCTGCCGGCCCGGACACTGCTGTTCCCGGCGTATCCGGAGAAGGCGCTCCCGGCGCCGACGGACGTAACGGCAAACCGGAAGGCGGTTACATGAAAAAATGGGATCCCGTTATCACTGTGACGGTATTCTGCGTTATCAACCTTATTTACCTGCTGTTTACGTTCATCCAGTTTTCATATTTGTTCGGAAGCCTGAGTATTGGCCTGCCTGAGGGATTCACCTATTCGGAATATGCGCGCAGAGGCTTCTTCGAGCTTGTAGCGGTTACGGTGATAAATTTCAGCCTGCTGCTGGTGTTCCTGCACGGCACCGGAAAAGGCGCCGGGACGGTGAACATGGCTGCAAGGGTCCTGTTTTCGCTGCTGGTTTTCAATACGGGTGTGATGCTGTTTTCAGCTCATTTCAGGATGTCGCTGTATGAGGAAGCGTACGGCTACACGTACCTGAGGCTGCTGACCCACGCTTTCATGGTTTTCCTGCTCGTGCTGTTCATAATAACGCTGTACCGCATCTGGAGGGAAAGCGTGCGCCTGCTCAGGCCGTATATTATAACGGCAATTGCGGCATTTGTAATTATCAACTACATCAACATCGATGTGATAATTGCAAGGAATAATATAAACAGGTATTACGATACGGGCAAAATTGACATGCATTACCTGTCGCGCCTTTCATGGGATGCAGTGCCGGAACTGGTCAAACTGATGGAAAATGGCGATGAGAAGGTGTCAAGGGTCACCGAGGATTGTCTCTACAGGAAAAAGGAGGGGCTGGACAGGTCTGAACCCTGGCAGTCGTTTAACCTGTCAAAATACAGGGCGAAGAAGCTTCTGTCAAAGTATGAACTGGAATACCACGGGGAATCAACCGAAGGGCTCGATGGCTACATGGAAGATTTTGATTGATGCGCGAGCCTGCGATTACCGTTGATAATGTACTGCAATTACTGCTGATTATGTTAGAATTTCTGTTGACAATGCTGCAATTCGTGTTGACAATGCTGCAATCCTGTTGATAATGCCTGCTCCCCCGGTTTTTAAGCGAATATGCCTAAACCGGGGGATTTATTTCGTTTATAGTTTACAAGTACAACCAGTAAGCTACCCATTAACTGCCTTGAATGCGTCCCGTGTGTTTGTTATACTTTTTTAAGTGTTTGAACAACGACTCGAAGGAAGTGTATGAATGAAGGTTTTGTGGGTATTATATTCGACTTTTTTCAAAATCGGCGCATTCACGTTCGGGGGAGGCTACGCCATGCTGCCCCTGCTCCAGAGGGAGATGGTATCCAGGAAGTGGACAACCGATGAAGAAATACTGGATTACTACGCGCTGGGCCAGTCCGTGCCGGGAATCATAGCGATCAATACGGCAACGTTTATAGGTTACAAGATAAAGAAAATCCCCGGCGCAGTCGCGGCCACCGCCGGCATGGTCACACCGTCGCTCTTGATCATCATGACAATTGCCGCGTTTTTCATGAAATTCAGGGACATCCCCGTTGTGGGAAGCGCTTTTAGCGGAATAACCGCGGCGGTTGTGGCACTGATTGTCAGTTCCGTTATAAAAATGGCAAAGAAATCAGTGCGCGGCTGGTACGGGATTATCCTTGCGATACTGGCGTTTTGCATTTCGGCATTCCTGGACATATCACCCATATGGATCATACTTGGTGCCGCTGCGGCAGGTATTGCAATAAACAGGGCGGGGGTTAGGAACAAATGATTTTTCTGAAACTGATGATTACATTTTTTAAAATCGGGTTGTTTTCCTACGGCGGCGGATTGTCAATGCTTCCGCTGCTCCAGGACGAGATCGTTACAAAACACGGATGGCTTACGGCACAGCAGTTTATTGACATGATAGCCATTTCCGAATCCACGCCCGGTCCCATTGGTATCAACATGGCTACATTCGTGGGATTTAAAACCGCCGGCGTTTTGGGTTCCGTTCTTGCTTCGGTGAGTGTTTGCATGCCGTCGCTTATAATAGTGATTATCCTGGCCCATTATTTTATGAAATTCCATGAAAACACCATTGTCAAATCGGCCTTCAGCGGGCTGAGACCTGCGGTTACGGGACTTATCGCGGCGGCCGGTTTCGAGGTGGCGAAAGTGGCCCTGGTAGATATCCAGAAATTTGTTGACACGGGCAAGCTTGTTGATTTGTTAGATTTAAAAATGATATTGCTGTTTGCGGCGATGCTTTTTGCGATACTAAAATGGAACAGGCATCCGATCGTGTATATTGCCGTTGCCGCGGTGATAGGGGTAATATTTAAATTTTAAATATGTTTCTGGATATTGGAGTAATTATTTACGAAAACGCATTATAAAACGGTAAAGATACTTTAGAAAAACGCCACAAAATATTGGAAAACGCCTGACAACGAATCAGGCGTTTTTTGTGCTTCAGCACCAACTGTCGGTGGCAGAAACCTCATAACATTGACATTTGCCATACCGACTTCTATATCGGACGAAGCGGATATTGCTGATCCATATTATGAAGCGAGATTAAAGGAAGTCAGTAAAGAGATTGCAAAGGCAAGTAAAAAATGCTACATAAATTTTATACACTGCAGGAGTCCCTTCAGGAAAATGATAGACAGACCTTAAAAGTATTTAATGCAGAATCGCCCAATGTAAGATATGTGGTGGATTTTATAGAATGGGTCATGTCCGATACAGGTAACTACACGCTTTTTATGTACGGCATTGATGAATTTGGCTTTGCATCGGGGGAAGTTATAGGAAAGAGGAAAGACGGTAGCAGAAGCAATGGAATATCTGAAGGAACAGCCGGATTTTTTGCAATCACTCCTGGAAATGAAAGTAATAGGAGAAGATGTTCCGCTCAGGCTTGAGCAGTGGGGGCAGAAGCGCAATAAATCGAATTAATGGCATATCACACGAGAAAATGCGAAAAGATAATCAACAGGTAACAACAGGGAAACCCAAGTAAAGCAATATGTAGAAAGCGTAAAACGACATGATTAGGAAATCAAAAAACGAAAGCAGAAACACCGGACCTGGCACAGGGAACAAAAGAATCTGGGAAATTGACTTTTTCCGCGCAGTTGCCATCATCCTCATGGTCATTTTTCACACGGCATATGACCTGTATTTTTTCACGCCCGTTAATATAGATATAACTTCCGGCATGTGGTACTGGACGGGGAAAACTTCAGCGCTTCTGTTTATTTTTATCTCCGGTATCAGCAGCGGGTTCAGCCGCAATTCAGTGAAAAGGGGTCTCAGGGTGCTTGGGGCAGGAATGCTTGTCACCGCCGCGACCTGGATATTTTTCAGGGAGTCCTATGTCAGGTTCGGGATCCTGCACTTTTTGGGCGTATGCATGATTCTTTTTCCGGTCATGAAAAAAGCAAATAATATTCTTTTGCTCGCTGTGTCGGTTATTACAGCCCTTGCGGCAATTCCCCTGAGAAGGATCAGCGCGGGCAGTGCTCTTTTGCTGCCCTTCGGGGTGAGGTATGAAGGATTCAGTTCCCTTGATTATTATCCGCTGTGTCCATACATGGCGGTTTTCATACTCGGCGTGATTGCGTACAAGCTCTACTATTACAAGAGAAAGTCATTGTTTGGATTCAGCTATGAGAACAGGGTTATTTTATTCCTGAGCAGGCATTCACTGCTGATATACCTGCTGCATCAGCCTGTTATTCTGCCGATTGTTTTGCTGTTTAATGCCTTGATTAAATAGCAGTGCATCAGCTGGCGAGAACTATTAATTCGCAACGGAATATCGCATGAATTGGCAATGGCACGCTGCATTAATTGGCAGTAGTGAATTGCCAGATTTTGTGTGGCATATCGTTTTAAATAGCAAGTTTTAAATAGCAACAGCAAATCACAGGAATTAGCCGTGGCGCAATATTCTAAATGGCAACGGCAAATCGCCTGAAATAGCTGTGGCACATCGATTTGTATGAGTTCTTCATTATTTCGATCTTATTTCTTTAGGGAATACAACCACCATGTATATTTCCGCTTCCTTGTCAGTAAGGTTTTCTATTTTGTGCGGGCGGTCGGCACGATAACGCGCCGTGTCTCCCTCGTTCAGGACTACATCGAAGTTCCCCGATGTTATCTTTACTTTACCCGAAATTACAGTTACAAACTCCTCGACTTTCGGGTAGTGGGGATTGGAGCTCAGTTTGCCGAAGGGCTTGAACTGCATATGGTAGAGTTCTAATGTATCGGACAGATGGATGGGAGAATTGATTTTTATCCTGCAGGATTTGTCATCGGAATATATGACCGTGGCGTCCATGTTGCGGACCACTTCGATATCCGTGTCCGATTCTGCTTCAACCAGGTCTTCAAGCGATGTTTCCAGCGCACGGGCAATTTTCCATACCGTGATTACCGTGGGGTTGGTTTTCATCTGTTCAATCTGCGAAAGCATGGATTTGGACACCCCGGATCGTTTTGACAGTTCATCGAGGCTCATGTTTTTCGCTTTGCGGTAATTCATGATGTTTCGACCCACAACCGGAGGCTGCATGTCGTTCATAAATTCACTCTCCCTTACGCCGTATTTCCTTTCCGTTCTCGGGAATCGCAATAGTTTAATGCCGGCTGAAATTTTACCCCGGTCATAATTAACTCCGGTTATAATTTTGCTCAGGTTTTAGCATTACCCTCCAACATTTATCCTGGTTAAGTTTTATCCCACAAGTACACAAATATTTACTTCCACAATTATATATCTCATAAACAGACCATTTCAAGGTGGCGTGCTCCGCTGCGGATCCCGGCGGAAAAATGTTTTTGTTTTTAACAAATTATTGCTGTGATTTTGTTGCATTGGCAAGTGAAATTTAATATAATTCTACATAGAGTTCAATATATTGAATATAATGTAACAGGAATAAAAATTCGGAATGCCAGGAAGAACAAGATAGGGCATCCTGTTCAGACGGCATAAATCCTGATGGGGGTAAAGATTATGGGGAATAATACAATGAAAGCTTTGATAAAGAAATACCCGGAACGGGGATTGTGGCTCGGGGAGGTTCCGGTCCCAAAGCCCGGTCCGAATGATGTATTGATAAAGGTTAAAAAAACTTCCATTTGCGGTACTGATGTACATATATACAACTGGGATGAGTGGGCGAAGAAAACCATCCCGGTGCCGATGGTTATTGGCCATGAATTTGTCGGGACCGTGGTGGATTACGGAAGCAATGTCCGCAGTGTAAAAGTCGGTGATCTTGTTTCGGGCGAAGGCCACCTGACATGCGGAGTGTGCAGAAACTGTCTTGCAGGCAGAAGGCACCTGTGCAAAAACACAAGCGGAGTCGGCGTCAACCGCGACGGGGCATTCGCAGAATATATCTGCATACCGGAAACCAACGTGTGGCACTGTGATCCTTCCATTCCGACCGATATCCTGTCCTGCTTTGATCCGTTCGGAAATGCGGTTCATACGGCTCTCACCTTTGATGTTCTGGGGGAAGATGTATTGATTACGGGTGCGGGACCCATTGGCATAATGTCTGCGGCAGTGGCGAAGCATGCCGGCGCACGTTATATTGTCGTTACCGATGTTAATCCGTATCGCCTGGAACTGGCGAAAAAAATGGGCGCTACCGTTACCGTGGACGTGCAAAACCAGAGCGTGGAGGAAGCGATGAGGAGCCTTGGAATGAAGGAAGGTTTTGACGTGGGATTTGAAATGTCGGGCAATGAAAGCGCTTTCAATACGCTGGTCAATTCAATGGCCCACGGGGGAAAGATTGCCGTGCTGGGGCTGCAAAAGCCCGGTGCCACTATTGACTGGGACAGGGTGGTGTTCAATGGTTTGACCATAAAAGGAATTTACGGCCGCCAGGTGTTTGAGACATGGTACAAGATGACGGTCATGGTCCAATCGGGCCTGGATATTTCGCCCGTGATAACCCACCGGTTCCATTACACCGAATTTGAAAAGGGCTTTGAAGCGATGATTTCGGGCAATTGCGGCAAGGTCATACTGGAATGGAGCTGATTTATGGATTTGTCCCGAACGGTAGCCGTAACGGGCATTTCAGATGTTTATGGTACACATACAAGTCAGCAATGCGCAGTGCTGAATATAAGCGCGGGGGATCCGTGCCAAACAGCCGGGAGGTCAGTTAAACCACGCAGAAAAATTGACAGCGCGGGTTTAGTATATTGTACGGAGGGGATACAATGAAAAAAGAAATCCTGTCAGTTTTTGAAAATGAACTGTCGAATATCAGGGAGAGCGGACTGTGGAAAGATGAAGTGGTCATCGAGAGTCCGCAGGATGCCCGCATACAGACGGGCAAGTACGGTCGCCTGCTCAATATGTGCTCCAATAATTATCTTGGCCTGGCGAACCACCCTGAAGTTATAGAAGCGGCGAAGGAGAGCTACGACAAATGGGGTTACGGGCTTGCTTCCGTCCGCTTTATCTGCGGAACCCAGGCAATTCACAAGGAACTGGAAAGAAGAATTACGAATTTTCTCGGAACGGAGGATACCATTCTTTATTCATCCTGTTTTGACGCCAATGGCGGGATATTTGAAGTGCTTTTGAACGAACAGGACGCTGTTATCAGCGATGAACTGAACCATGCAAGCATCATCGACGGTGTTCGCCTTTGCAAGGCAGCCCGTTACAGGTACAAAAACAATGACATGGAAGACCTTGAAGCTAAGCTGAAGGAAGCACAAAATGCGCGCATTCGCCTTATTGTAACCGACGGGGTATTTTCAATGGACGGGATTATAGCGGACCTGAAAACGATATGCGACCTGGCCGAACGTTACAATGCCCTAGTCATGGTGGATGACAGCCATGCCGTCGGTTTCATGGGAGAAAAGGGTCGCGGCACCCACGAATACTGCGGCGTAATGGGAAGGGTCGACATTATCACGGGAACATTGGGCAAAGCCCTCGGGGGAGCGAGCGGCGGTTATGCCAGCGGCAGGAAGGAGATCATTGACCTTCTGAGACAGAGGTCAAGGCCTTACCTGTTCTCGAATACGCTGGCGCCTGCAATTGCTGCGGCTTCGATAAAGGTCCTCGACATTCTCGAATCCTCCACGGCGCTGAGGGACAAACTTTTTGAAAATACGGCCTATTTCCGCAGGAGGATGAAGGAGGAGGGCTTTTCAATCAACGACAGCATTCATCCAATAGTGCCGGTTATGCTGGGAGATGCGCTGCTTGCCCAGGAGATGTCGCGAAAACTGTTCGAAAAGGGGATTTATGCCGTCGGGTTCTTCTATCCCGTGGTTCCCAGGGGCAAGGCCCGCATAAGGACGCAGGTATCAGCAGCCCATAGCAGGGAAGATCTTGATTTTGCCGTTGAGGTATTTGCCTCGATAAAGAAAGAACTGGGGATAGGTTAAGAAAGAAATGATATGTTAAAGTAAGAATGGAAGAAAGGTTAAGGAAAATTGGGAATACATTAAGGAAGAATTAGGGATTGACAAGAAAGAAGACAGGGTGGGATATGGGGACAGGGGAACCGACCCCGTGTCCCACCCTTGTCCCATGCCGTCCCCTTGTCCCATGGGTTGCATGATGTTGTGCTTTATGTTATTATGTAAAAGTAAATTGAATAAAAATAAATAATCTTGTATAATGGCTTTAATTGGTAAGCCAGTTTCTACCTCTAAACCGTAAATTTAGAGACTACAAGATAAACAGACCGGAAGGTCTTTTTTTGCTTGCCGCTGTTTCCTTTTAGTGGCAAGCATAATAGTTTTTTGCTTTCTGTTTATCTGAGACTGCTTACCATAAAGCCGGTTAAGGTTTAGGCCATAAGGTGAGCAGCTTTATTTATGTGGTGTAAAACAGTGGCTGCTGCCGCTGCTTTTCGATTTTATAGAAGGGGTGCAACATGAACTGTCGTATCTTTGTTGAAAAAAAGGAAGCATTTCGGGTGGAAGCCGAAAGCCTGAAAAATGACCTGAACACAAACCTGGGTCTGAATATCAAATCCCTCAGGCTTCTCAACGTCTACGACCTGTTCAACATTTCGGAGGAACTGCTGGAGAAGTCTAAATACCGGGTATTCGGCGAAATACAGACTGATAACGTATATGAAGAACTGGATTTGTCAGGCAAAAAATATCTCGCGGTGGAATACCTGCCCGGGCAGTTTGACCAGAGGGCGGCTTCAGCGGAATCCTGCGTAAGGCTCATAGATCCTGAGTGCAATGTGGCGGTGAAAAGCGCGCGGCTGCTTATTTTTGACGACGATGTATCGGAAGAGGATATTGAAAAAATCAAGAAATATTACATTAACCGCGTGGAGTCGAGGGAAAAGGATCTGTCGGTGCTGGAATACAGTGACAGGGCTATACCGAAGCCCGTTCCCGTGCTTGAGGGATTCAGAAACCTGGACCGGCAGGGACTGGCTGACCTGATCCGGGAAATGGGACTGGCGATGAGCGAGGACGATATACTGTGCGTGCAGGATTATTTCCGCGAAGAGGGAAGAGACCCCAATGAAACGGAAATCCGGATTCTCGATACCTACTGGTCGGACCACTGCAGGCATACTACGTTCAATACCTCGCTGAAAACCATAACGATCGAGGATAGCTTTATCAGGAAGGAACTCGAGGAAGCCCTGGATTTGTACCACGCGATGAGAAAGGATTTGGGGGCTGAATCGAAAGATGTCTCTTTGATGGACATGGCCGTCATTGCCGCAAAATACTTACGCAAACACGGATACCTCGATGACCTCGAGGAGTCCGGTGAACGCAATGCGTGCTCGATTTTCGTTGACGTGCCCGTAGACGGCAGGGTGGAAAAATGGCTGCTGCAGTTCAAGAACGAAACCCATAATCACCCGACGGAGATCGAGCCGTTCGGAGGCGCTTCCACGTGCCTTGGAGGGGCCATCCGCGACCCTCTCTCGGGCAGAAGCTACGTGTACCAGGCAATGCGTGTCACCGGCGCAGCCAATATTTATGAAAGTGTGGAAGACACACTGC
Source organism: Bacillota bacterium (assembly GCA_023623175.1). Taxonomy (GTDB): domain Bacteria; phylum Bacillota; class Clostridia; order Acetivibrionales; family JAMNXU01; genus JAMNXU01. The sequence continues at coordinate 16,137 of JAMNXU010000013.1, read as the reverse complement.
CCGGAAAGCTTCCGCAGCGTGTTATTTCAACAAAGGCGGCCCATGGCTTTTCAAGCTATGGCAACCAGGTCGGCCTTGCGACGACCCATGTCCGCGAAATATATGACGACGGATTCGTGGCAAAGAGGCTTGAAGTAGGCGCAGTAGCAGGCGCTGTAAAATATGAGAATATTCGCCGCGAGGAACCGGCGCCCGGCGACGTGGTCCTGATGCTCGGCGGGAGAACCGGGCGCGACGGCATAGGAGGAGCCACGGGTTCCTCGAAGGAACATAACCTGAACTCCATAGATGAGTGCTCGAGCGAAGTGCAAAAGGGTAATGCTCCCGAGGAACGCAAGATCCAGAGATTGTTCCGCAGACCCGAGGTTACAAGGCTGATCAAGAAATCCAACGATTTCGGGGCCGGTGGCGTTTCGGTTGCGATTGGAGAACTCGCGGACAGCCTGGATATTTACCTTGACAGGGTGCAGGTGAAATATAACGGCCTCAATGAAACGGAGCTCGCGATTTCCGAGTCCCAGGAACGCATGGCCGTTGTGCTTGATGCGAAACATGCTGAAGAGTTCATGAAATACTGTTACGAGGAAAATCTCGAGGTGGTCCACGTTGCCGATGTCACCGATACCGGGCGCATGAGGATGTTCTATAACGGCAGGGAATGCGTGAACTTAAAGCGCAGCTTCATAGACAGCGCCGGCGCAAAACGCAGTGCCGATGTTGTCGTTGCGGCCGTGGAGAACAGGAATCCTTTTGAGAGAAAGATTCCCGGCAACAACCTTGAAGAAAAGATCCTGAATAACCTGTCTGACAGGAATGTGCTTTCTCAAAAAGGACTTATTGAGATGTTCGACTCAACCATCGGGGCCTCCACGGTACTGATGCCTTTCGGCGGGAAATACCAGGCGTCGGAGACGCAGGTTTCGGTCCAGAAATTCCCCGTGGAAGGCTACACCGACCTGGCATCCATGATGGCTTACGGATATAATCCTGAAATTTCAAAATGGAGCCCGTATCACGGCAGCCAGTATGCAGTGATTGAAGCAATCGCCAAAATTGTTGCCGCGGGCGCGGACTACAGGAGAATAAGGTTTTCGTTCCAGGAATATTTCAGGAAGATGAGCGACGCGCGCTCGTGGGGTATTCCCTTCAGTTCCCTGCTTGGTGCAATCAAGATTCAGAACGATTTCAAGCTGCCTTCCATCGGCGGCAAGGACTCCATGTCGGGCACCTTCGGGGACCTGCATGTACCTCCCATGCTGATGGCGTTCGGCATAACGACAGTGGATGCACGAAACGTAATATCCACCGATTTCAAGAAGGCAGGGAATTACATCTACCTTGTCAAACACCATGCGCTTGACAATTACAATCCCAACATAGAAGAGCTCAAGGAGAATTTCAGCAGGATCCATGAAGCTATCCTGGAAGGCAGCATTGTAAGCGCATACGCCATAGGTTTCGGAGGTGTTTCCGAGGCCCTCGCGAAGATGAGTTTCGGAAACCGCGTAGGGTTTGAAGTGGAAGTGAGCGAAGAGGATCTGTTCAATTTAAATTACGGCTCAATCCTGGTTGAAGCCACACGGGAGCTTTCCTTCGGCGAATACCTTGGGAAGACTGGCGACCGGTGCGTTATCAACGGGACAGTTTTATCGATGGATAAAATGTACGAAGCAAATACCGCGAAATTTGCCTCGGTTTTCAGGGATCGCACGGAAGCGCACGGCACCCTTGAGATTTATATACCCAAACCGAGAGAGTTCAGGTATGGCATGGAGCCTAAAATTCCGACAGTTTATGTGCCCGTATTCCCCGGAACGAACTGCGATTATGACACGATCAAGGCCTTCAGGAGGGTGGGCGCGAAAATAACGACGTCGGTATTCAGGAACCTCACGAGCCGTGATGTATTTGAGTCGATCGATGAAATGGCCCGCCTCATTGCCGGATGCGACATCTTTGTATTGTCCGGCGGCTTCAGCGCCGGGGACGAGCCCGACGGATCGGCCAAGTTCATAGCCAATGTGCTCATGTCGGACAAGGTGGCCCGTGAAATCAACTCGCTGCTGGAGAGAAAAGGCCTGATTCTCGGGATCTGCAACGGTTTCCAGGCCCTTGTGAAGTCGGGACTGCTGCCCTATTCCCAGCTCGGTCACCTGACTGCCGACAGCCCGACGCTGTTCAGGAACGATATCAACAGGCACTGCAGCCAGATGGTAATAACAAGGGTTGCTTCGACGAATTCCCCGTGGCTCAAGTCCTTTACCGTGGGAGAAACCTTTGTGATACCGGTTTCCCATGGCGAAGGCAAGTTCATCGTTTCGGAGGAAATGGCAAGGGATCTGTTCGAAAACGGGCAGGTCGCATTCCAGTACGCGGATTACGACGGCAATCCCACGATGACTTCGCCGCTGAATCCCAACGGATCGTACTACGCAATAGAGGGAATTGTTTCGCGCGACGGGCTGATTCTCGGCAAAATGGGCCATACGGAGCGCTATGAGCCAAACCTGTATAAAAATATTTACGGCAACAAGATGCAGGATATATTCAAAAATGCCATGGATTATTTCATGAACGGGTAAGTGAAGGTGAAGAATATGGAACAGGTTTTAGACAGGGGACTCCATGAAGAATGCGGAGTCCTGGGGATGTTTGGCATTGAAAATGCGAGGGACCTGATGTATTACGGGCTCCACGCCCTGCAGCACCGCGGGCAGGAGGGAGCCGGCATTGTCACGGTGGACGCCGACGGCATCATGCGCCGTATAAAAGGCATGGGCCTTGTTTCCGAGGTATTCAACAGCGAGAACCTGAAATACCTCGAGGGGAACATGGCTATCGGCCATGTGCGTTACAGCACGTCGGCGAGGGGAGGTATAGAGAATATCCAGCCTTTTTTGTTCCATCACCACACCGGGGATTTTGCGCTTGTCCACAACGGCAACCTTGTAAACGCCAATGAGATGAGGATTTACCTCGAGGAGTGCGGAAGCATTTTTCAATCCACATCGGACTCCGAAATCCTGGCACACCTGATAAAGAAAGAACACTCGGGTCCCATACAGGTTCATGGAATAATGGAGGCGCTGAACAAGCTCGAAGGGGCTTTTGCATTTCTTATTATGACAAAGGACAGGATATACTGCTGCAGGGACAGGTACGGACTGCGCCCGCTGTCCATCGGGAAACTGGGCGACGGTTATGTAATATCCAGCGAGACATGCGCATTCGAGGTGACCGGCGCGAAATTCTACCGTGACGTGGAGCCCGGAGAGGTCCTGGTAATAGATTCCGGGGGTATTTACAGCTACAGCTATTCCGCCCACAGGAATCATTACATGTGCGCGATGGAATATATTTATTTTGCGCGGCCCGACAGCGACATAGAGGGCTGCAACGTCCACGCCTTCCGCAAGGAATCGGGCAGGCTGCTTTATAAGGAAGCCCCTGCCGATGCGGATATTGTCATCGGCGTCCCCGATTCCAGCATAAGCGCCGCCATCGGTTACTCGGAGGCTTCGGGCATTCCGTACGAAATGGGACTGATCAAGAATAAATATGTGGGAAGGACGTTCATCCAGCCTTCCCAGGAACTGAGGGAAAAAGGCGTCAGGATGAAGCTGTCGGCCGTTTCCACCATAGTCAAGGGAAAACGCGTTGTTTTGATTGACGACTCCATTGTCAGGGGCACTACATCGAGGTACATAGTCCGCCTTCTCCGCGAAGCCGGCGCCGCAGAAGTGCACGTGCGCATAGCGTCGCCGCAGATGACGGATCCCTGTTTCTACGGCGTGGATACTTCGTCCTACGAGGAGCTGATTTCGAAACAGCACAGCGCGGAAGAGATCCGCGAGATAATCGGGGCCGACAGCCTGCATTTTTTATCGACGGACGCGCTTTATAGGGCGGCGCGCCGCAGCGAGCTGTGCATTGCATGCTTCACGGGCAAATATCCGACCAAGCTGTACAGCGCGCTGGAAGCAGCAAAACGCGGTGCGAGGCGGTAGAACGCGCGGAAGGCAGCTGATAAACGGTACGAAGCCCGGTTATCCGGACTTTGATTTTATTCAATCCAGGCTTTATATTTGTCAATTACAGTGATTTACTCAATTTCATAATTTGATTCAATCAATTTAAGAATTTAAAATTTAAGAATTTAATATGCTTAATTCCGGGTTCTGCGTTTTGCCTTTTACAAACACTGTTCAGTGCTGCTTTATGATTGTTCTGACAATATTGGTAAATTTAGGCTTGTATATAAAAATTTAGACTTGTATATATTTTTTTCCTCCGGGGTCAGTCAATGTAAAGATTGATTTTAGAATTGGTATGAAAAAGATAATTATTAGAAGATGGATAATTATAAAAATTTGTATAATAGATGGAAATAATAAAGCATGTGCAAAGAATGGGCTGGTAAAATTCTTTTACATAAGGAATAGGTTGGTAAAAATCGACTGTATAAGAAAAAAGTTAATAAAATTTAATATAAGGATCGGACGAAATGAATATTTGTTAATAAAGAGTGAATTTTTTTAAAAACATATTGCGACCGACCGGCCGGTCGGTTATAATTTCCGGGGAACGGAAATAGTTACAATGTGCCGAGGTGTCGAGATGGCAAGGGAAAAAACTAAAAGGGAGGACATACTGGCCGCGGCTGCCAAAATATTCGGGTCCAGGGGCTTTTATCTCGCCAATATGGCGGATATCGCCGAGGAGGCCGGTATTGGCAAGGGAACGGTTTATGAATATTTTGACAGCAAAAGCTCTCTTTTTATTGAAACGCTGAAGTACAAGGCGGATCTGTACCGAAAAACGATGGAAGAACGGATAAATGGACAGGAAGGTTTCAGAAACAAGCTGGATATTTTCATAAAGACCCACTGGGAAATTGTCCGTGAGAATATCAAATCAGCGTCAATAATGATGATTAACCCCAGTGACATTAATCTGACCGATGAAAGCATCAGGGGAGTAATCGATTTTCTGCTCGATGAAAGGAGCAGGATTGCAGAGCTCCTCTCAAACATTGTGGAAATTGGCCGCATCGAAGGAGTGATTGGGGATATTGACGTGGAGTTCGCATCGGATATGCTTCTGGACATGATTTTAAGATACGGTATGAGGGGGGTGTTGAAAGGACTTTCCGATGAGCAGATGCAACGGGAAAAGGAAAAACTCATTGATTTGTTTGTAAACGGAGCCGGCATGCCCGGAAAACGTGAATGGCGCAGGGAGTTGCGCTGAGGGAAACAGCCGGGCGGAAGGTCAGAGATATTTTCCGAAAAGATATTTTGCGAAAAGTAATTTCACAAAAGGAGCGATAGCATGTTAGCCGATTTCAGTGTCAGAAAACCCTATACAGTAGTAGTTGCAGTAATTTTAATAATAATTCTCGGCGTAGTTTCTTTCATGAACATGTCAACGGATTTGCTTCCCAGCATTAATCTTCCCTATACGGTGATAGTCACTTCCTATCCAGGCGCAAGCCCGGAACAGGTCGAGATGGCCGTTACAAGGCCTATAGAGCAGACGATGGCTTCCATCAGCAACATAAAGGAAGTGCGTTCAATTTCCAGGGAACACATGTCCCTGGTAATTCTTGAGTTCAGCGGAAACACAAACATGGACTCGGCGGTAATTGAGATGAGGGAAAGCCTCGACATGATAGAATCCATGCTGCCTGAACAGGCAGGTTCACCGATAATTATGAAGATAAATCCTGATATGATGCCGATAATGGTGCTTTCCGCCGCGGTAAAGGGGCAGGAAATAAGTAAGTCTTCAGACTTCCTTGAAAAGAGCATCATCCCCGAACTGGAGAGCGTGGAAGGTGTTGCGGCTGTTTCTGCGTCGGGGCTCGTGGATAACCAGGTGATAGTAACTTTGAACGAAAAGAAAATAAATGAAGTCAACCAGAAGATAAAACAGGCGCTTATGGCGCAAATGGCGGCAGCCCAGGGCCTTCCGGCAGGAAATGTCCCGGCGGGAGCGGATATGGCAGCACAGGCGGGCCAGGCATCGCAGGCAGGTTCAGCTGCCCAGGCAGGTTCGATGTCCCGGGTTCCGGCTGCGCAGATACCTGAGATAAAAGTTACAAAGGATATGATTTCCGGCATACTTAAAGGCCAGAATTTCAGCATGCCGGCCGGTTACATCAGCGAAGGCGAGGTTGACTACTTAATAAGAACGGGAGATAAAATCAGGGATCTCGAAGAACTCAAATCCCTGCCGATTTTAAAGCTGCCCGTTCCGGGAATGGATCCCGTTGTTTTGCAGGACGTGGCCGATGTGGAACTGTTTGCCGATACGGGCAACATGTATTCAAAAGTCAACGGAAATGACGCTATTACACTTACGATACAGAAGCAGACCGGTTACAACACGGCCGACGTGGCAAGAAGCGTAAGAAAAAAGATTGATGAGATAATGGGCAAAAACCCGGACGTGGAAATCGCTTCCCTCATGGACCAGGGCGAATATGTGGATATTGTTATTGATTCAGTCATAAAAAACATAATCATCGGCGGTTTGCTCGCGATACTTATCCTGATACTGTTCCTGCGCGATGTCAAGCCTATGATAGTTATCGGACTTGCGATTCCCATAAGCCTTGTTACTGCTTTTGTAATGATGTATTTCGGAAAGATAACGCTCAATATTATTTCCATGGGCGGCCTGGCTCTGGGTGTAGGTATGCTCGTGGACAACTCCATTGTGGTTATAGAGAATATCTACAGGATGAGAAATGAAGGGAAAAGCGCCACTGAAGCAGCCATTGAGGGAACGAAACAGGTGGCCGCGGCCATTACTTCATCGACCCTGACAACAATTGCGGTCTTCCTCCCGATAGTCTTTACCGAGGGCTTTACGAGGCAGATTTTCACCGACATGGGTCTTACGATTGCCTTTTCCCTGCTGGCAAGCCTTTTGATCGCGTTAACGCTGGTTCCGATGGCAGCGTCAAAGATTCTTGCCAGGGAAACCAAAAAGGAGCACCGCTTCTTTGAAAGAATGAAGAGGGGATATATCAGGACTCTGCGCTTTTCTCTAAGGCATAAGTGGGTTGTTATACTGATCGTAATTGCGTTGTTTGCAGGAAGCATTGCGGGTATTGCAATGATGGGAACGGAACTGTTCCCTCCGGTTGATTCGGGACAGGTTACGATGTCCCTGACGATGCCCCAGGGTACCGGATTCAAGGAAACTGCCGATGCAGCGGATAAAATAATGAACATCCTCATGGATATTGATGAGGTAGAAACGGTAGGCGCTTCCATGGGCGGGGGAATGTTCGGAGCCGGCGCCATCGGAGGAATGAGGTCCGGAGGTTCGGGAAACTCCGTATCGTTCTACCTGAGGCTTAAGAAGGACAGGACCAGGACCACCGACGAAGTGGCGGAGCTTATAAGGAAGAAAACCGATAGCACTGATTATGAAATCTCGGTCAGCAGCGCCGGCATGGACCTGTCAGCGCTCAGCGGAGGAAGGATAGTTGTTGAAATCCGCGGCAGGGAGTTTGATACCCTTGAAAAAATTGCAAAGGACGTATCGAAAATTGTTGCGTCTGTCGACGGAACGACGGAGGTTTCCGAAGGCATTGAGGAGACCGCTCCGGAAATAAGGATCGTGGTCGACAAGGAGAAAAGCATTGCGGCAGGACTGACGGTTGCGCAGGTTTACATGGAGATTAACAAGCTGCTGGCCGATGAATCTGCGGTCACGACGCTTTCAACGGACGGCGGGGACTATGATATCTTTGTAAGAGATGCGGGCGATACCAGGGAATACAGGCGCAGTGACATCATGGAGCTGGAAATTGAAAACGCCCAGGGGACGAAGGTGAAACTGAAGAATATTGCTTCAATAAAGGAAGCAGAAGGTTTTGCGTCCATCTCCAGGACGAACCAGCAGAGATATGTTTCCGTAAGAGCCGGACTTAAAGAGGGTTACAACATAGGTATTGTCAGCAATGAAATTAAAGAGAAGCTTGACAGTTACGAAGTTCCCGAAGGGTATTCGGTAACGATGAGCGGAGAAAATGAAATGATCGAGGAGTCGTTCAGCGACCTTGGCCTTATGCTTGCCATGGCTGTGGCCTTTGTCTACCTGATAATGGTAGCCCAGTTCCAGTCGCTGCTTTCGCCCTTCATCGTTATGTTTACGATACCGCTGGCCTTTACGGGCGGGTTCCTTGGATTGATAATTACAGGAATGCCGCTTGGAATAGTTGCCTTTGTCGGATTGATAGTTCTTGCGGGGGTCGTTGTCAATAACGGCATAGTTTTCGTGGATTATGCCAACAAGATGAGGGAAGAAGGAATGAGCATGGAGGAAGCCCTTGTAAAAACGGGAAATGACCGTATCAGGCCTATCCTGATGACGGCCCTGACCACGATCTTCGCGCTCATAACCACATCGTTCGGCGCCGGCGAAGGCACGGAGCTTGTGCAGCCGATGGCCATTACCACCATAGCCGGGCTGCTCTATGCAACGTTCCTGACGTTGCTGCTCGTACCCGTATTGTACGCCATCTTCTATCGCAAAAAAGCCGCGAAGGCGTAACACAAAATGGGACGGTTCCCCCGAATGGGACAAGGGCTGGGACAAGGGGACGGTTCCCCTGTCCCGGGTACCGTGATGTGGATTTGACAGTGCCGGCGGGCTTAATGTAACATATATGGAGAAAAGCAGAGGAGGGGTCGGAATGATATACAGAGAGCTGGGGAAAACCGGATTGAAAATTTCTGTTTTTTCCTTCGGAGCAATGAGGTGGAGGTCTGAGGAAAGCTGCTATGAAATAATGAACCGCGGAATGGACCTGGGAATGAATTATGTGGACACTTCATCCGGCTATGTCGGCGGAAAGAGCCAGGTTTGGACAGCCAACGCAATAAAGCACAGAAGATCGGAGATTTACTTTTCAAACAAGTCCAACTGGGCTGACGCTCCCGATGAATCCAAGGTCCGCCATACAATAGAAAAGCAGCTCAGGGAAACCGGCCTTGAATATTTTGATTTCTACCAGCTTTGGGGTCTCGGCAATATGGAGACGCTGAAAAAAGCGCTTGCAAAGGGCGGTACGGTGGAAGGCATACGTAAAGCTATGGATGAAGGCCTTGTCAGGTATGGCCCCGGTTTTACGTTCCACGGCCCCGATGAGGTGTTTAAGGCTGCGGTGGACAGCGGCGAGTTTTTGTGCGCCACGATTTCATACAACATTATGTCGCGGAAACAGGAAAATCTTATTGATTACGCCCATCAGAAAGGCGTGGGTCTGTTTGTCATGAACCCGCTTGCCGGCGGCGTCCTTGCCATGGCCGACGGCAAGGAATTTGAATTTCTGAAGGGCCCCGGCTGCGGAAGCTGCTACGGAGCGCTGAGGTTCCTTGTTGCCAACAGGGGTATTACCACTTGCCTGCTGGGATTGACCGACATTGAACATCTCGAGGAAAACATGAAAGCCCTTGAAGGAGCAGAAGATCTTGATGAAGCGTACAGGATCGAGCTGGGCGCGAAGATGGCTGAGGTTCAGTACACCAAGGGCAATTTCTGTACCGGCTGCGGGTATTGCCGCGTGTGTCCCAACGGCTTTGATCCGTCGCACTTCATGCAGGCAATGAGGGATTACACGATTTACGGGGTCAGAAGTGAAAACCTGGAGAACTGGCTGTACTCCAAGTATGTTCACAGGCAGACTCCCCGGCAGGAACTGGCAAAATGCAAAGAATGCGGCCTTTGCGAGGAAAAATGCCCGCAGAAGCTCAAAATTGTCGATCAGATCAGGGAAGTCAAGGCCGCCCTGGCAGTTTAGCAGGAGTGAGGTCTGCATTACAGGAATAAGTCCGGTATAATACAGGAACTTGACAATGCAATGATTGAGGAATTTTAAGCGAGGACCCGGGATCCGGTGGTTATGTACCCGGTTCCGGGTTATTGCTTTTAAAATTTAAAAAATGATATAAATTAAATAATATGTGGTATTAATATATTAATGTGTTGAAGCGCAGGCGGGGCCAACCCGCCGATTTCTTCTGTAAGGGTAATGAGCGGCAATTTCTTTCCAGGTAATTCCATTTAAGGAGCGGTGATTTTATGTGCGGCGGCCGGAACAGGCAGCTGAGGCTGCTCGTGATTGGAGCCCATCCCGATGACTGCGACCTCCTGGCGGGAGGAACGGCGGTCAAATTTCGAAACAAGGGGCATGTAGTTAAGTTTGTATCGGCAACAAACGGGAATGCCGGCCATTTCAGGCTCGGGGGCGGAGAACTGGCGCGCGTAAGGGCTGAAGAGGCAAGGCAGGCAGGACTTGTTGCCGGAGTGGAATATGAGGTGATGGATTCCGATGACGGGAGGCTCGATACGGATATTGCCACGAGGGAGAAGCTGATTGCCATAATACGCGGATTTAATCCCGACATTATATTCACCCACAGGCCTCACGATTACCATCCCGACCATCGAAGAACCGGCATATTGGTGCAGGACAGCTCTTACCTTGTTATGGTGCCGAATATTTGTCCCCACGTGCCGGCCATGAGGCGCCAGCCGGTTATAATGTACCTGTACGACGGTTTCAGGGATCCCGTGGAATTCAGACCTGACATTGTAATAAACATCGACGATGTATTGGACGTCAAGACAAAAATGGCATCATGCCATAAATCCCAGTTCTTTGAATGGCTTCCGTGGGTGGCCGGGGAGCTGGACACCGTGCCCGGGGGAGACGAAGAGAGATTTTGCTGGCTTCGTAAAAAGCTTGAGGCGCGCGGAGCGAAAGTGGCCGATAAATACAGGGATTTGCTGATTAGCAGGTATGGAGCCGAAAAGGGAAGCGGCATTCGCAGCGCCGAGGCTTTTCAGCTCTGCGAATACGGCGCGCAAATATCAAGGGAAGAATTGAACGAAATTTTTAAAATTGACTGATTTGCAACATTTTTTTGCCGGACTTTCATAATAATATTGATAATATTTTATCAAAGGTGTTGAATTATAATTCCCGTTGTGATATATTATGCTAAAAGTTATTATGGCGGCGAAGACATACAGCGGTCATGACAACCCGTAGAGCCGCCCGGATGAATTTAATGGGGTAGGATACAAACATTTTACATAGCAATAATTATTTTTTAGAGAGGAGTAGTACTATGACATCCAATAAAAAATTGCAGGATTGGGTTAAGCAAATTGCAGAAATGTGCCAGCCAGACAGGATTTACTGGTGCGACGGCTCGGAAGAAGAAAACCAGCGTTTGCTGGATGAAATGGTCGCTTCCGGAATGGCCACGCCTTTAAACCCTGAAAAGCGCCCCGGATGTTACCTTTTCCGCAGCCATCCGTCCGATGTCGCCAGGGTTGAGGACCGTACGTTCATTGCATCCAGGAAGCAGGAAGATGCAGGTCCGACAAACAACTGGATTGATCCCGTTGAACTTAAAAAGACAATGACTGAATTATATACAGGATGCATGAAAGGAAGAACAATGTACGTTATTCCTTTCTCAATGGGACCGATCGGATCTCCCATTGCCAAGATCGGCGTGCAGATTACCGACAGCCCCTACGTTGTCGTTAATATGCGCATTATGACGCGCATAGGCAAAAAGGTGCTCGAGGTTCTCGGCGATGATGGAGATTTCGTACCGTGCCTGCATTCGGTAGGGGCCCCGCTGAAGGAAGGAGAAAAAGACTCCACGTGGCCGTGCGCTCCAATGGAGAAGAAATATATAAGCCACTTCCCGGAAGAAAGGACAATCTGGTCCTACGGTTCCGGTTACGGCGGAAATGCGCTTTTGGGCAAGAAATGCTTTGCGCTGCGCATAGCTTCGGTATTGGCGCGTGATGAAGGCTGGCTCGCCGAACACATGCTCATCCTGCGCATAACCAGTCCCGAAGGCGAAACCAAGTACGTGGCAGGCGCATTCCCGAGCGCATGCGGAAAAACCAACCTGGCAATGCTTGTTCCCACAATTCCCGGCTGGAAGGTCGAAACCATCGGCGACGATATCGCATGGATGAAGTTCGGCGCTGACGGCAGACTGTATGCCATTAATCCCGAGGCCGGATTCTTCGGCGTCGCTCCGGGAACATCCTATAAATCTAATCCCAATGCAATGGAAACAATTAGCAAGAACACCATATTTACCAACGTGGCACTGACCGATGACGGCGATGTATGGTGGGAGGGAATAGGTCATGACGCTCCGGACCATCTGATTGACTGGCAGGGCAATGACTGGACCCCGGCATCGGATAAACCCGCCGCTCATCCCAATGCGCGTTTCACGGCTCCTGCAAGACAGTGCCCGGTTATAGCTCCTGAGTGGGAAGACCCGAACGGCGTGCCGATTTCAGCTATTTTGATCGGAGGACGTCGTCCTACCACTATTCCGCTTGTACACGAAAGCTTTGACTGGAATCACGGAGTATTCATGGGTTCGATTATGGGTTCGGAGATTACTGCCGCCACGATATCAAAGAACATCGGAAAGGTTCGCCGCGATCCCTTCGCTATGCTGCCTTTCTGCGGCTATCATATCTGCGATTATCTCCAGCACTGGCTTGATATCGCCAAGAAGACCACTCCGGACAAACTGCCGAAGATTTACTATGTCAACTGGTTCCGCAAGGACAAGGACGGAAAATGGCTGTGGCCCGGATTTGGCGAAAACAGTCGCGTTCTCAAGTGGATTTTCGAGAGGACGTCAGGTAAAGGCAAGGCCGTTGCAACACCTATCGGAAACATGCCTACAATTGACGCAATAGACACAGAAGGCCTTGATGTCAGCAAGGAAGACATGAAAGAGCTCCTGAGCGTCAACAAGGAAGAATGGCTTGAAGAAGTCGCTTCGATCCGCGAATATTATGCTACATTCGGCGACAAGCTTCCGAAGGAACTGGCCAGACAGCTGGATGCCCTTGAACAGAGGCTGCGCGATTATAACGGCTAAGTGTGCGGCTGTTGATGCGAGTGTATGCATGAATCGAGTGTATGGATGAATTTTCAGCCGGTCGGGGAGCTGGACATGTTTTGGCTCACCGGCCGGCTTTTTGCAATATTTTTGTGAAAAAAATAACTTTTTCAAAAAATAATATTGACATTGGGTTTTTTCAAAAATATAATACTGCTTAATAATTCAAAAATTAAAAGAGTATTGATTCCATAAGAATATTGATTGACATTTAAATATAATCAGCTTTACAAGTAATAATTTTTTGTAAAAAGTTAATACTGCCGGATGATGGTTGAGGGAGAGCAGCTGCCAGCGGCAGCTCACCGAAGGGGGCAAACTCTCAGGTCAAAAGACTTCAACCGGACGGACCTCTGGAGAGACCGCACGCCGGCGCCGAAGGGGCAGTTCCCGCAAGGGAATAATCTCTCAGGCAAAAGGACAGAGTGAACGGATAATAAGTTTACATTATCCTGTGTATCTTACAGAGGGCAGACTTTTGTTTGTCCTCTTTTATTTTATATTTGCATAATTTCCAAAAATTAAAAACAAGGAGAGATCCAGATGAGAAGAGTCTACAATTTTTCAGCCGGCCCGTCGATGCTTCCGTTAAAAGTTTTGGAAACCGCGTCGCGGGAGATGTGCAACTGGAGAGGGACGGGCATGTCCGTAATGGAGATGAGCCACAGGTCAAAAGAATTCGAGTCCATAATTGAACATGCGGAGAATCTTTTAAGAAAACTCATGGGAATACCTGAAAACTATGCGGTGCTTTTTCTGCAGGGCGGAGCGTCAACGCAGTTTTCCATGGTACCTGCTAACCTGATGTCCGGCGGAAAAGCCGATTATATAAATACCGGATCCTTTTCCGAAAAGGCGATAGCGGAAGCCGAGCTTTTCGGCAGCGTCAATATAATCGCATCTTCCAGGGACAGGAATTTTACCTATATTCCAGAGTCTTTCGAGATTTCGCCCGATGCGGATTATGTCCATATAACGACCAACAACACCATTGAAGGCACATGTTTCAAGGAAATTCCCGATACGGGCAATGTGCCGCTTGTAGCGGACATGTCCAGCAATATCCTGTCGGAACCTGTCGACGTGACCAAATTCGGCCTCATTTACGCAGGAGCCCAGAAAAATCTCGGACCTGCCGGCGTCACCATCGTTATAATCAGAAAAGACCTGCTGGGCAGGCATCGCGAAGGAACTCCGACAATGATGAGGTACGACGTCCACGTAAAGAACAAATCGCTGTACAATACGCCGCCGACATACAGCATTTATATGACTGGGCTTGTACTGGAATGGCTTGACGAGCTCGGGGGCGTTCGCGCCATTGAAAAGATAAACAGGGAAAAGGCGCAAATCCTGTACGATTATCTCGATGAATCCGAAATGTTCTTTACGCCGGTGGAGAAAAAGTACCGTTCAATCATGAACGTACCTTTTAAAACATCTTCGCCGCAGCTTGACGCCAAGTTCATCGAAGAAGCAGCCAAAAACGGTTTTGTGGCGCTGAAGGGCCACCGCTCGGTTGGCGGCATGCGCGCAAGCATTTACAACGCGATGCCTGTTGAAGGCGTCAGGGAACTGGTCGATTTCATGAAGAAGTTTGAAATGGAAAACAGGTAACAGGCCTTTGAAAGCTTTTCGCCTGCAAGGCGATTGAATAAAATCAGGAACTTAATGAATAAATGAATCAAGGAGGAAAAACTTTGCCATGTATAAAATAAAGGTTCTAAATAAAATTTCAAAGAAGGGGCTCAGCCTGTTTGAACAGGACCCCCTGTATGAGATGACGGATGACGGCACGGATTTTGACGGGATACTGGTAAGAAGCGCAGATATGCATGAAATGGAGCTGCCCGCCAGCCTGAAAGCCATCGCGAGGGCAGGAGCGGGAGTTAACAATATTCCTGTGGAAAAATGCACCGAAAGGGGTATTGTGGTTTTCAACACTCCCGGGGCCAATGCCAACGGTGTAAAGGAACTTGTTATCGCTTCGCTTTTCCTTTCGTCGAGGAAGATATACCAGGGAATCAACTGGGTGCAGTCGCTGAAAGGCAGGGTCGACAATGTGGCGGATGCAGTGGAAAAGGAAAAGTCAAAATTCGAAGGTCCGGAGGTAAAAGGCAAGAGACTCGGGGTCATCGGTCTCGGGGCAATCGGGGCCATGGTTGCCAATGACGCTGTTGCGCTGGGAATGGAGGTCCTGGGACATGATCCGTATATATCGGTGGACAGCGCATGGAGCATTTCCCGTGCTGTAAAAAAAGCACCGAGCCTGGAATACCTGCTTGCAACTTCGGATTATATCACGCTGCATATTCCGCTGAATAAAGAAACAAAAGGTTTTTTCAACAGGGAAAAATTCAGCATCATGAAAAAGGGAGCCCGGCTGATAAATCTCGCCAGGGGCGGCCTGGTTGTCAACAGTGATTTGCTCGAAGCGCTGGATAACGGCACACTGTCTTGCTATGTCACGGATTTTCCCGATGAGGAACTGCTGGGGAACGACAAAATAATAACTATTCCTCACCTGGGCGCGTCAACGCCTGAATCGGAGGACAACTGTGCTTACATGGCGGCTGTCCAGCTTAAGGATTTCCTTGAGAAGGGGAATATAAGAAATTCCGTGAATTTCCCCGACTGTGTTCATGAGCCGGTTGGCGAAATGCGGCTCATAACAGCCCACAGAAACATACCCAACATGGTGGGCCAGGTCACCACAATACTTGCGGAAAACAGGATCAACATTGCTGATATGATGACGCGCCACAAAAACGGTATAGGTTACAACATGATTGACGTGGAAGGCGAAATAACGGACGGGATGTTGCAAAGAATAAAATCCATAGACGGGATTCTGATGGCAAGGGTCATTTCAAACAGGGGGAAATGACCCTTTTTCTTTATTTTACTTTAGTATGTAATGAATATTTTTAACCTGCGATTTATGAAATAAGGTCAATTGAAAAAGTTAATTCCACCTCCATAAATTGAGGGTGGAAATTTACTTTTTCAATAAGGAATTATAAAATAACGACATAAAATAATAAAGATAAAATGATCAAGTCCAATTTTTTGTGTAAAAATCCCTCTAGTTAGAACCAAGTGTTTCTATCACCACCGCTTGGCTTATTATACCGCCTCCGACCCTTTAGGTGTTAAGGATACA
>JAMNXU010000005.1 GCA_023623175.1 Bacillota bacterium | reverse complement strand
ATCAACTATATTAAAAGGCATACAACGGAGCGGGTATGCTATATAGCTGGTTTGTATCAAAAGGATAGGGGATACCTTTAACTTTAATTATCCTACAACAACTTGACACTATCGTTTGAAAGTACGGCAATTGTACTTTTTTTACTTTTTGTATATAATTAACGTATGATTGTTTATGTATAACGCATAACCGGCGTTTGACAGTTAATGCCGTCATTCGTTGACATCTGTTGTTCGTGCTGCTTAAAAAAATGGTATTTTAATGGTATGAGAGGCGTAATGAAAAAAATAGGATTGTTCGTTAATGAGGACAAGGACAGGAACCTTGAATATACACGAATTATCGCCGACCGGATCATTAAACGCGGCGGCTCAATCATACTTGATCCCCGTATAGCGTCAGGACTGGATCTGAAAGTCGATCCCGTTGTTTGCGATGATAGAGAACTTTTCAGGATGTGTGACGTCGTGATGACGGTCGGCGGGGACGGTACTTTTCTGAAGGCTGCAAGGAAGGCCTATGCCAGCGGCACGCCGATCCTGGGAGTAAACCTCGGGAGCCTGGGTTTCCTGACGGATGTTGACAGGAATGAAATTAACGAAGCCGTCGACCTGGTGCTTGCCGGCAAATACAGGATAGAAGAAAGAATGATGCTGGAATCAAGGCTCGTCAGGGACGGAAGGGAAATTGCCAGGGATTTTGCACTCAATGACGTTGTGATTTCAAGAAAGGCTCTTTCGAGGATTCTTCATCTTAGGACATGTATAAACGGCGATTTTATTGATTCATTTCCCGGCGACGGAATTATCATTTCCAGCCCGACAGGTTCAACGGCCTATTCGCTGTCAGCCGGGGGACCGATTGTTGAGCCTGACATGGATATTATGATAATCACCCCCATATGCCCCCATATCCTGTATTCGAGATCGTTTATCACGACGGGCGACAGGGAAATAGAAGTTACGGTGGATAAAAACTACGGCCTTTCAGCCATGGTTACCGTGGACGGGCAAAAGGGATATGAAGCCCAAAGCGGTGATACAATACATGTCAGGAAAGCTTCTCACAAGGTAAGGATGGTAAAAATCCATTCATACAGTTTCTTCAACATATTGCGCAGTAAAATTTATAACAGGGGAGAGGATTGGAGAAAAGATGAAATATAACCGCCAGAGCAAGATCTTGGAAATAATAGAGAGCGAAGTTATTGAGACCCAGGAAGAGATCGTGGACAGGCTGAAAAAAATGGGCATGGACGTTACCCAGGCCACGGTGTCGCGGGATATCAAGGAACTGCGCCTCATCAAGGTAATGACGCCTGACGGCCGCTACAAGTACGCTCCCATGGGACACACTTCCGGCAGCATTTCCAGCAAGCTGATGACGGTATTCAGGGAATCCGTGGTTTCAGTGGATTTTGCAAACAACATCGTGGTGGTCAAGACTCTTCCCGGCATGGCCCAGGCGGCTGCTTCCTCCATTGATTCCCTGAACTGGGGGGAAATCCTGGGGACCATTGCGGGAGACGATACAATCATGATAGTATGCAGGGCTGAAAGGTTTGCGGAAGCCATAGTCGATAAATTCAACAGAATAATCGGAAGCAGCGATGCCGGCTCCGGCAGCGATCAATAAACAATGCTGATTTGGAGGCATTAATTAATGCTCTTACAGCTTGAAATCCGGAACATTGCTCTCATAGAACACGTGTGCCTTGAGTTTGGCGAAGGTCTGAATGTCCTCACCGGTGAAACCGGCGCGGGGAAATCGATTATTATTGATTCTTTAAGCGCCATTCTCGGAGAAAGAATATCGAGGGACATTATAAGGACCGGGGCCGACAGGGCATTTGTTGAAGCTGTTTTTAGGGTTGATAATGAACGGTTTGAAGATTTGTTTGAAAGCCTGGGCATAGATGCGGAAAGCGACGGCACGCTCATATTGTCAAGGGAGCTGTCGACGGCAGGTAAAAGCGTCTGCCGCGTTAACGGCAGAATGGTGACAGCATCTGTACTCAGGGATTTTTCATCTCGTCTTGTCGATCTTCACGGGCAGCATGACAGCCAGTCTCTTTTAAAAACGGAAAACCATATTCTCCTGCTCGATTCCTTTGCCGGAGAGCAAATTGCATCAATTAAGCGCGAATATGATGATATTCTTGATAAATACCGCCAGGTAAGAAAAAAACTGAGGGATTTGACAGGAGACCCGGGCGAGAGGGAAAGGCGCATTGACCTGCTCCGGTACCAGGTTGACGAGATAAAAAAGTCGGCGATCAGGTCCGGCGAGGAAGAGGAACTGAACAGGCAGAGGACCTATCTTGCCAACGCGGAGAAAATACTTTCCTCGCTTTCGTCGGCCTACGATTTGCTTTATACGGGCGGCAGAAGGGGCGCGGCGCTGGACCTGGCCAACGACGCCCTCACGGACATTTCCGGCATTTGCGCTTACGACGAGAGGTTTGAAAAGCTGCGGAGCAGGCTCGAAGACGCTATATATCAATTGACCGACGTTGCCGAAGATATAAGGCGCGAAAGGGACAGTGTCGAATTTGAGCCCGGAATGCTCGACAGCATCGAGGAAAGGCTCGATTTAATATTCCGGTTAAAGCGTAAATATGGGAAATCCATAGAGGAAGTGCTAGAATACTGCGAAAAGTGCGAACGGGAGCTAACGGAGCTTGAGGAAAGCACGGAAAGGATCGGGCAGCTTGAGCGGGATCTGGCTGAAACGGAGGAAAAGCTTTATAAAACCGCTCAAAAGCTGCATGAATCCAGGCTTGAAGCTGCCCGGTTTCTTGAGGAAAAAATTGAGGGTGAGCTCAGGCAGTTACAGTTTAAAAATGCCCGGTTCAAGGTTGGTATTGTTTTCAATGACAGCCGGGGATCCGGCCCGGCCGAATTTACCCAAAACGGCCTTGATTCCGTTGAATTCATGTTTTCCGCCAATGCAGGGGAACCCCTGAAGCCGCTCGCCCGCATAGCCTCCGGCGGAGAAATGTCAAGGGTGATGCTTGCGATAAAAACCATTCTTGCTGACATTGACGGGGTCCCCGTTCTCGTTTTTGATGAGATCGATACCGGCATCAGCGGCAAAACCGCCCAAACGGTGGGAGAAAAGCTGTTTTTCATATCAACGGGACGACAGGTGCTGTGCGTGACGCATCTTACACAGATTGCATGCATGGCGGACAGGCATTTTCTTATAGAAAAAGTTACACACGACAATTCGACGCGAACAGTTGTCAAGGTTTTGGAAGGCGCCGACAGGAGGGACGAAATAGCGCGTCTCCTGGGCGGATCGTCCACATCGGACATAACAATGAAGCATTCCGAGGAAATACTGGAGATTTCAAAAGCCGTTAAAAACAGGATACTGGCCGAAAAGCGAAAAACCGGATGAACCCGGTTTTTTTTATTTATTTTAAACAGGTATTTTTATCAAGTCTTTTATTTCTCTTGGTTTAATTTGTTTTTTAATTCATTTTATTTGTTTTTTAGTACATTTTTAATTCATTTTTCTTTATTTCAGTCCTTTTGATTTCAGTAATTTCCTGAGCAGGTCCCAATTATCTCCGGCCCTGATATTTCCATATTCCCTGAATAAAAACCGGATATATCTTTACTTTCATTTTCAGAATACCAATATTATTTACATAATTTTGCGCTGTATTTTGATGATTTCCTGGCTTCAATTTGTCTCTCAAACTTCAATATGTCTGCCGTGCCTTAATATGTCTGAATAATAAACCGCGCGCGTGCTAATTTTAAGAGTTGTAAAGTGCAGTGTCGTTTTTTTTCCTGACGAAGGTTGTTGGGAGTGTGATATGGTGATTTCTTCGAAAAAGACTATGAAACGTTTTTTTATTTTTTTGTCAATATGCACCGCGGTAATGGCTGCGGGATATATAAGGATATTCACAATGGTTCCGGGGAGAATTACGCTGCTCGAGGGCAGGGAGTACGTATACAACTGGAAAAGCTTTCTTTTTGTCAGCATAAAAGCGGATAAATCAGGTATTGTAGCGCTGAAAAGCAATGAAAGGCCGATGAATGAATCTGCATTGCCTGTAAATGAAGCAGCGTCCCTGAAGCGTTCAAGATCCTTTTCTCTGAAAGCAGTAAAGCAGGGGACCGTAGGTCTCAGCATGAAAATTCTCGGGCTGATTCCGATAAAAACCATGCAGGTGGACATAGTGCCCGATAAAAAGATTATGGCCTGCGGCAACACTGTCGGCGTCCGGCTGAAACTCGACGGCATCCTTGTAATCGGGGTTTCCGATGTCGAGACAGCGGAAGGAAGGAAACAGCCCGTAAAAGACGGCAATATAAAGGCCGGCGACCTGATTGTTGAAGTCAACAACAGGAAAATATATGACACCGACGAATTGATAGAAGAAATTGAAAAAAGCCGCGGAAAGGGAATAGCCATAAAATACATGAGAGGGAATACACTTATGGAAACAACGGTGTATCCCGTGCTTTCAAAAAATGACGACAGATACCGCCTGGGCATGTGGGTCAGGGACAGCACGGCGGGAATCGGCACATTGACTTTCTATGACCCCGAGACGCGAACTTTCGGGGCTCTCGGTCACGGAATAACCGACGTGGATACGGGCACGCTCATGCCCGTTAAAGAGGGGGAACTGCTGGAATCCAACATACTGTCGGTGGTAAAGGGCAAGGCAGGGTCGCCCGGTGAATTGAAGGGTGTCTTTGTAGAAGGCAAGAAAAAACTGGGTTCAATACTGAAAAACACTGAATACGGCATATACGGCGTATTTTACGAAAATTTCACGCGCCTTTTCCCGGGAAAACAGTATCCCATCGGGTTAAGGCACCAGATAAAAGTCGGACCGGCTAAAATACTGGCAAATATTTCGGGAAAAAAAGTAGAGGAATACGATATTGAGATAGTGAAAACAACCAAGCAGAGTTTTACGGGCTCAAAAGGAATGGTTTTAAAAATTACCGATAAAAGGCTCCTGGAGAATACGGGGGGCATTGTTCAGGGCATGTCGGGAAGTCCCATAATCCAGGACGGCAGGATCATCGGCGCGGTCACCCATGTACTTGTAAATGATCCTACACGCGGATACGGGATATATATTGAATGGATGCTTAAAAAGGCGGCTGAATGCGTTGAAACGACAGGGGACGGAGGGTTGGCCACTGCGGGATAGTATGCATTTCGTCAAGTAGTAGTTAGAATTTATGAAATTTTGTAGAACTGTAGAACCGTCCCCCTTTTTCCCCCTCTTTAATGAAATTTACAGGAAATTTTCGGGAAAAACTGTTTGAGGGAAAAAAACATTAAAAGCCCGAAAACCGCAAAAATTGCTGTATACATATTCATGCAATACTACTATTTCATAAAAATAGCAAAATCTTCTTGAAATAATGTCGAATCATAAATATAATTATTTACAGGCACAGCAAAAATTACAAAACAAAGTTCATTATTTTTATTTTGTTTTTATTTTTCAAAAAGGGGGAGTATACTTTGACTGCGTCAAAAATTCGGGTGGTTATTGCAGACGATAACAGGGAGTTCGGCGACATTTTATGCGAGTATCTTAGAAATCAGGGAGATATCGAAGTTGTAGGCATAGCCAGGGACGGAGTAGAAGCCTGTGACCTGATAACTTCCAAAACGCCGGACATAGCGATTCTCGACATTATTATGCCGCATCTTGACGGTCTCGGCGTACTTGAAAAGATTAATTCAATGCAGCTGGAAAAAAGGCCGATGTTTATCATTTTATCCGCCGTCGGCCAGGACAAGATTACACAGAGAGCCCTTGCTCTCGGAGCGGAATATTATGTTGTGAAGCCTTTCGATATGGAAGTGCTTGTTTCGAGGATAAGGCAGCTGAAGGACAACAATTCCATGCCGGCCGTCAAGTCAGAAGGCAAAATTGAGCCGCGGCGCACCGCCCAGGTAACGATGAACAACCTCGAAGCGCAGGTTACAAGTATAATGCATGAGATTGGCGTCCCCGCCCACATCAAGGGTTATCAATATTTGAGAGACGGAATAATCATGGTTGTCAAGGATCTCGACATGATCAACTCCATAACCAAGCAGCTGTATCCTACCATTGCGCGCGAGTACAACACCACTCCGAGCCGCGTGGAAAGAGCCATAAGACATGCTATTGAAGTAGCATGGAGCAGAGGACAGACGGAAGCAATAGACCAGCTTTTTGGATACACAATAAATGTCAGCAAGGGAAAACCTACCAACTCGGAGTTCATAGCTATGATTGCCGACAAGCTGAGACTCCAGATGAAGGTGAGCTGAATAAAAGTACAGTATTAAAAGACACAAACGGCTTTCCGAAGATAGAGGGAAAGCCGTTTTTATTTAAAGATCCCGAAAAATTTACCCAGTTTCCTGTCCTTTCGTCTTTCGCGCCAGTCGCCCAGCAACCTGTCAACTTCAGCAAAATGTTTTTCCATGCGCGATTCCATTTTGCGGACGCTGTTTTCGATGCAGGCTCCGATTTCGAGCTTGGTTTTCATAAGCTCCTTTGAAAATTGCTCCATTGCCGAGCTGACCTCCCTGCTGATACACGCGGAAAGCTGCTGTTCCAGTTCATCAAAGAGTTTTTTCGGGTCTATTGCGTCTTTTTTAACCGTGACAAGGGATTTTTCATCGGATTCTACGACTACGGGAGGGGGCTCCGGTATAATGTTCTCGGATGCGAGGATTTTCCTGATAGCCCTGATTTCAAGGCCTTCATCGCGCATGGTTTTTATCTGGTAGAATATATTGGCGAGTTCGGGCGTATAATACCGCCGGCCCCTTTCATCCTTCGGAACGGGCAGGTTCAGCTCCTTTTCATAATAACGCAGCGCATGGTCGGTGACATTCAGTCTTTCACTCAGTTCGGTGATGGTATACCTGTCTTTCAGAACCTCCATCGGTCCACCTCCGACATTTGTATCTTTTGTAAGAAAAAATATCATTGAATACATAATAACACTAATGTTAATATGTGTAAACTTTTTCGACGTTATTTTCTCAATATTTCCAACACTCTGCGCATGTCTTCGGGAAGCGGAGAGCAGATAACAACGGGTTTTCCCGTAATCGGGTGGGAAAACCCAACGGAGGCGGAATGGAGGGCCTGGCGGCTTATTAGATCTGTTGGAATATCGGAATAAAGGGTGTCGCCAAGCAATGGAAAGCCCGCTGCCTGGCAGTGCACCCGGATCTGGTGGGTTCTGCCCGTTTTAAGCCTGAATTCCACGAGACTGTAATCTCCCAGGCTTTCGACAACGCGATAATGGGTTACGGAGGGATAACCGCCCGGGGATATTTCCCTGAGCATGATGCTGCCGGGTTTTCTGTCTATGGGAAGGTCTATGGTGCCTTCGCGAGGCGTAGGAGTGCCGTGGACAATGCCCAGGTATTCCTTGATAAAGGTGTTTTCCTTCATCTGTCGCACGAGCATTTCCTGCACATACTGGTTGAGCGCGAATAAAACAATTCCCGAGGTGTCACGGTCAAGCCTGTTCACGGGCCGTACCTTCACATTAATGCCCTTGCCGGACAAATACCGTACAAGGCCGTTGGCCAAGGTTCCGAAAGGGTGGCTGACGGTGGGGTGGACCACTATGCCTGGATTTTTGTCAACGGCTATGAGGCAGTCATCTTCATATATAATATCCAGTGGAATTTCCTGGGGAATTATGCCTTCGCTTTCCTCTTCAAAAGAAATATCAACCTCGAGCACATCCCCGGTGCCGACTTTTTCCTTGATATAAGCCGGAGCCGAGTTGAGCAAAATCCGGTTATTGTACTTCAGTTTTTTAACAAGCCTTTCTGACATTTTAAAACGGCTTTTCAGTACATGTTTGACGGTTTTGCCGTCATATGAGTCATCAATTACGAATTCGAGCTTCATGGCACCATCCTTCGCTTCTGCTGACTTTTATCTCTTATTTCCATGCAAATTCTGCATTATTTAATTTTGTATCAATTTATTTAATAAATCAATTTTTTGTTGATTTATTCCTGATCGTTTTAAATTTCCAAAGCCGGTTTTATTCTTCCGGCTTTTTATTTAAGTTTACACTTGGTTTAAATCCAAAAAAAAATCTTTTCAAAGAAAACCTGAGAAAATAAGTTTTAAAAGAGAAATAGGTCATTTGCTGAATCGACATTTAAATAGTTATAAGGATGTTAGGCTGTAAAGACAATATGATAATCATTAAGGTATTGAAACAAAAAAACAGTGATGCTGTTGTCATGACAACATTAAATTAGTTCATTTACGGCTGAGAACATATTGCCTGCAAAAAATGCCGGGACTAAATGAACCGGGGTCCTGGCGGCTAACAAGTTGAAATAAGGATTTTTGTTGTATAAAATATAAATAGGATTATTTTCCCTCGTATTACACGAAATGCAGCATAACAGCCTGCAGGTGACGAAGCGTGAAAGGACGTTAAAATGAACAAGTATTCGGAAAAAATGTACTGTGGAAATATTTACAGTGAGTTATTCGGAATTGACGAAAGGATAGTAGCCCTTTCGCGGAAAATTGACGAAAAGATCCAGGGTATTTTTAACCATATCAACAGCGTGAGGGAATACAATCAGCTTAAGGTCATAAAAGCAATGCAGGATAATGGTCTTTCCGACTCGCATTTTTCAGGTACCACCGGTTATGGTTACGGAGACCGCGGAAGGGAAATTCTTGAAGCCGTTTATGCCGATGTGTTCAAAGCGGAAGCTGCGCTTGTGAGACACCAGATATCTTCCGGAACCCATGCGCTTGCACTGTGTCTTTTCGGCGTACTGAGGCCCGGCGACGAGCTTTTGTCCATAACCGGAAAGCCCTATGACACGCTCCAGGGTGTAATAGGCATTGGGAACAGGAACAGAAAGGACGGAACCCTTGCTGATTTCGGCATTTCATACAGGCAGGTCGACCTGCTTGAAAACGGCGACATAGATCTCGAAAAGGTGAAGACGTCAATAAGCGGGAAAACGCGCATGGTGCTGATCCAGCGCTCCCGCGGTTATACGTGGCGACCCGCGCTGTCAATGGAAAAGATAAGTGAAGCAATAAAGACGGTGAAGGATGTAAATCCGGAGATCGTTGTTTTTGTGGACAACTGCTACGGAGAGTTTGTGGAGAAATGCGAGCCCATAGAAGCCGGAGCCGATCTTGCGGCGGGTTCGCTGATAAAAAATCCCGGCGGAGGTCTCGCGCCCACGGGCGGTTACATAGTCGGAAAACACGAGCTGGTCAGGCAAGCCGCATGCCGCCTCACTGCGCCCGGCGTTGGAGGGGAAATAGGCGCCACCCTCGGGCAGAACAGGCTCATGTTCCAGGGATTGTTCCTTTCACCCCACGTAGTGGCTGAAAGCCTTAAGGGCGCGGTCTTTTGTTCGGCAATAATGGAAGAACTGGGTTTTGAAACCTCTCCAAGGTATTGTGAAGCAAGAAGCGATATAACCCAGGCTGTGCGCTTCGGAAACCCCGATTACCTCGTGGCATTCTGCCAGGGAATCCAAAAGGGTTCGCCCGTGGATGCACACGTAACTCCCATGCCGTGGGACATGCCCGGATACGACTGCAAGGTAATAATGGCGGCGGGAGCGTTTATACAGGGTTCTTCCATTGAGCTGAGCGCCGATGCCCCGATCCGGGAACCTTACATCGCCTACATGCAGGGCGGCCTGGTGTATGAGCAGACCAGGCTCGGCATAATGACTGCACTGGACTTCATGCTGAAAAAGGGAATCATTGATACGGGAAATTGCGAAGGATAAATTACGAAGGATAAATTGCGGAGGCCAAAATGAGCGCTGCCGAGAATAAGCCGGTTAAAAGCCGGAATAATGCGGGAAGAAGAATTAAATCAGGTGTGTTCCTGGTTTTGGGTTTCGTGCTGCTGTATGTGCCATCGGTCATCCACTGGGCGCTGAACGATCAGGTAATGACCGACATTATACGAATGGGGGAACTCGAGGAGTCGGTAAACGCCACGGGTTACTTCATAAGGAATGAGCAGGTCCTTACGTCTCCCTTCAGCGGAAGGTGCATCCTGAATATTACCGAAGGGGAGAAGGTTGCAAACGGGCACAGCATTGCCATGGTGGTCAACGAAGACTATGATAAGCTTGTAAAAAAACTCGAGGAAATAGACTATGAAATACTGAGAAGAAAAAGGGAACTGAACGAAAAGGAGAAGTTCTTTTCCCAGGACATTGTCAAGATTGATAACGAAATAGCCGAAAGACTTTCCGGGTTAATCTCGGAATTCAACGGAAACAACTTTGATAAGATAGCGAAATACAGGCAGAACATAGACGGGCTGATTGCCAAAAAAGCTGAAATAACGGGGGCCCAGGGACAGAATGACCCGCTCCTGAAAAGCAAGATGCAGGAGAGAAAAAATGTTGAAGACCAATTGAATAAAAACCGCCAGGAAATTGTTACCAACAAGTCGGGCGTCATATCCTTCGTGATTGATGGCTATGAATCGCAGCTGAATCCGAAAAATATCAGAAACCTGACGCCCGAAATGCTCGACAGCGTGAAAATTCCGGACAATGCGGCAAGAGGCGCGGGAATTGTCGACGTTGAGGCAGGAAAACCATTCGCCAAACTGGTTTCTGACGTGGAATACAGCATCGTGATTCCGCTTGACGCCGAAAAAGCAAAGCCATACAAGGTGGATTCCCGCGTTCGGGTGAGGCTGACGGAGAACGGCAAGGTTTTAAGCGGCACGGTGGATTACAAGTCGGAGGAGATTGACGGGCGATGCCTTGTGGCCGTGACGCTTAACGAGGCATTGAGTGAAACGGCGGGCATGAGATATGCCAACGTGGACCTTATAAGAAAATCGTACAGGGGCCTGAAGGTGCCGCTCAAAAGCCTGATAAAGGATCCGGGGGATGAGGAAACCGCGACAATAATACTTGTTGTCGCCAATTACACGAAATTTGTAAAAGTCAGGATAATAGCCGAAGACGGCGAGTTTGCCATAATTGACAATATTGACGACGGATCGGGGCTTCAAAATGCCGTAACAGCGGACCTTTACGACACTTTTGTAGTAAACCCCGAAAATATAGAAGAAGGGCAGTTGATAGAATGAACCCGGAAGAGCGTGAAAGCATTCGCAGGAATATTGAAGACGTAAGGCGGAGGATAGCGGAAGCGGCAGCGTCTGCAGGCAGATCCGGCGATATTACGCTAATCGCCGTAACCAAAACCATTCCGCATGAAAGGATAATTGAAGCCATTGATGCCGGAATAACCGACCTCGGAGAAAACAGGGTGCAGGAACTTACCGATAAAATCGGCGCAGTTGACAGGGAAGTCAACTGGCACATGATAGGACATTTGCAGAAAAACAAGGTCAAATACATCATAGAAAAGGTGAAACTGATCCATTCCGTCGACAGCGAAGAGCTGTGTGACGAGATACAAAAACGCGCGGAGCGGGCCGGAAGGATTGTTGACGTTCTTGTACAGGTAAATGTCTCGGGCGAAGAAAGTAAGTTCGGGATACCTCCGGAACGCACCGAAGAGTTTCTGCGCCGCGTGTCCGAAAAATCCAATATCAGGGTGCGGGGACTGATGACAATCGCTCCGCTGGTGGACGATCCCGAAAAAACAAGGCCGTATTTCAGAAAAATGTATGAAATATTCATTGACATAAAGAGGAAAACAATAAATAATATAAGTATGGATTATTTATCCATGGGCATGAGCAATGACTTTGAAGTGGCGATCCAGGAAGGTTCCAACATGGTCAGGATAGGTACGGCCATATTTGGGAAACGTAAATAGTATAGCCAAAATTTATGGGTTTACCAAAGATAAACGGGAGGTAATAAACAAATGGCTAAGATTTTAAACAAGGTGCTGGATTTTGTCGGTTGGGAAGTAGAAGAAGAGGAAGAAGAAATGAACGAAAACAATGATGATACGATGGACGACATCGTGCAGCCCCAGTTCAGGAATAACGTGGGCAGAAAGAACCAGGGCAAGGTTCTGAGCATGCAGAACGCCGCCAGCAAGCTCAAGGTGGTCATAATGCAGCCTGAAACCTTTGACGACGCCCAGAGCATTTGCGACCACGTCAAGGCAAAAAAGCCGGTTGTTATTAATCTCGAAGGTGTCGAAAAGGAATGCGCCCAGAGGATAATTGACTTTTTGAGCGGCGCCGTTTATTCTCTTGAGGGAAGCATCCAGAAGGTATCCAACGGCATATTTGTTCTGGCGCCCTGCAATGTTGACATAATGAATGACATCAGGGACGAATTCCGCAGCAAAGGCACCTTTTCATGGGTAAAATAGCGGACGGAGCCAGGATTGAGACAACCGGGAGGATTGAATGAATTATACCAGCTACGTTATTTATAAAACGGCTTATTATTTGCTGCGCATAATTGATATGGCAATACTGGCCAGGGTTATCCTTTCATGGCTTCCCATATCCCATGACAACCAGGTTATAAGGCTCATATACCAGTTAACGGAGCCCATTCTTGCTCCTATCCGCAATTTTATTCAACGCTCGCCCTTCGGCCGCAACCTGATGCTTGATTTTTCTCCGATTGTGGCAATAGCGCTCATTTCGTTGCTTGAAACGCTGCTGAGAAATGTGCTGCTGTAAAGATCGGAAGGAATGACGACATGGATCTCAGGACGGAATTACCCGGCATTCTGAAAAATGCCGAGGACAAGCTGTTTGCTTCACGGCTGATGGACGGAATTGAGCGCGCGCTGAAAACGGGGAGAGCTTCCCATACTGACTTTATGGATCCCGCCCGGCGCTCTTTGGCGGAAAAAATACTGGAAAAAATTACGCACAAAAACCCTGAAATCGAATATTACTTTACCGGTGGATACGAAGGGGCAGAAAGAGTAATAGCTGTTTTCAGCCCTGTTTTTTCCTGCAAAAAAAAACATTCTCGTGGATGCGACGTTTCCGATCCGGAATCCGATCCGGAAAATGAGCCATTCGTATTTATCAGGATAAAAAACCGCGGAAGAAAAAATCTCAGCCACAGGGATTACCTGGGTGCCCTGATGAATCTTGGTATTAAAAGAGAAAAAATTGGAGATATTCTCGTAGGAGAAGGATTTAGTGACGTGGTGGCGGCAAGGGAAATTGCCGATTACATTTGCCTGAACCTGAACAGGGTGGGCAACAATTCCGTTTCTGCCGATATTATTGACAGGGAAGAAGTCATTATTCCCGAGCAAAAGGTCAGGGAAATAAATGCGACCGTAGCCTCGCTGCGACTTGATTGCGTTGTGGCGGCCGGATTCGGACTTTCAAGGACGAAGGCGGCCCAGCTTGTAAAAGCCGGGCGCGTGAGCGTTAACTGGGAAGAGGTCGCCGATAACGCTGCGCCGGTTGATGAAGGCGACACCGTTTCGCTTAAGGGCAGCGGCAGAATTAGGCTTGACAGCGTAACCGGCAATACGAAAAAGGGAAGAACGAGCGTCAAAATACTGCGGATCTTATAAATGAGAGGTGCAAGGCCATGAATTACACTCCCAATGATTTGCAAAACCTGAATTTCAAAAAAACTTTCATGGGTTACAGCGAAGACCAGGTCAACGAGGTCCTGGACAGGATAATCGAGGATTATACAGCATACATACGCGAAAACGTCGAGCTCAAGGACAGGATTGCAGTACTGAACGAAGGGATACAGCACTACAAGAACATTGAGGAATCGTTGCAGAACACCCTTGTTGTAGCCCAGCAGACCAGCGAAGACATCAAGAAAAATGCTTATGAGAAGGCTGAAAACATCATAAGGGAGGCCGAGCTGAAGGCCCAGAAAATGATTAATGAAGCCAACCAGGAGGTTATGAGGGCCCGGCACGAATACGAGGAACTTAAAAAGAACATTCATTTGTACATAACGAAAGCTGAAACGCTGCTTGCCGCCCAGCTTGAAATACTGAAGCAGATGGGCGAGGAGTACAAAAAGCCTTGACACGCAAGGAATGATTATTGTATACTAATTTGAAAATATCAGCCAATTTTGGCTGTAGCCACGAATAAACTGATTTCAACTGAATATGGAGAATAACTATGACTGGAACGAGTAGGAGACCGTAAGCCTTTATAGGGAGCAGGTGACAGTGGAAATCCTGCAAGGCGGGTTTCTGAAAATCATCCACGAGTTGCTGCCTGAAAGCAGGACACAGCGAGTAGGGATCAGCCGGTGAAACCGTTATGCAATTGAGTGATTATTATATGGCGTCCGCATGCCATATAATAATAATGAGGGTGGTACCGCGCGAGTTTTTGCCCCTCTCGTCCCTTACAGGACCGGAGGGGCATTTGTATAATGATTTTTATAATCCTCAGTATCTTAGTATAAAGGTAAAGCAATTATTCCAGCCTGAATATTCAGCAATTCAGGTAATACGGACATCTGACGCACATTGACTGATGTAATTTTTGAATTGGAGGTACGCATCATGCATGACAGGGTTTCAACAGACCTCAATTTTGCAGAAAGGGAACTGGAAGTACTGGAATTTTGGAAAAACAGCAAAATAACAGACAAGATTGCCGAATTAAGACGCGACTGTCCCACATACACGTTCTATGACGGTCCTCCGACGGCAAATGGCAAGCCCCATATCGGCCACATTCTCACAAGGGTTATAAAGGATATCATACCCCGGTACAAGACAATGAAAGGCTACAACGTCACAAGGAAGGCCGGATGGGATACCCACGGGCTGCCCGTGGAACTCGAGGTCGAAAAACAGCTCGGCATTAATGGAAAGCCCGAAATTGAGAAATACGGGGTTCAGCCTTTTATTGAAAAGTGCAAGGAAAGCGTCTGGACCTACGAGCAGGAATGGAGGAAGATGAGCGACAGGGTAGGATACTGGGCGGACATGGACAATCCGTACGTAACCTACCACAACACCTACATCGAATCGGTATGGTGGGCGCTGAAGAAAATTTGGGAGCAGGGACTGCTTTATAAAGGCCACAAGGTCGTACCCTACTGCCCCCGTTGCGGAACTGCGCTTTCGAGCCATGAAGTGGCCCAGGGATACAAGGATGTCAAGGAGGCTTCAATTTATGTGAAATTCGCTGTTAAAGGCAAAAAACAGGTTTACCTCCTGGCATGGACCACGACGCCCTGGACATTGCCTTCCAACGTGGCTCTTACGGTTAATCCCGACGAAACCTATGTAAGGATAAAATGCGCCGATGAAGAATACATTCTCGCCGAAGCCCTTGTAGATGAAGTCATAGCGGAAGAATATGAAGTGCTTGAAAAAATGAAAGGCTCCGACATGATTGGCATGGAATACGAGCCGCTGTTTGATTTCGCGAAGACCGACAAGAAGGGCTGGTACGTTGTAGGCGGAGATTTCGTAACGCTGACCGAAGGTACAGGAATAGTCCACACCGCTCCTGCATTCGGCGAAGACGACGCGAAGGTGGGGAAGGAATACGACCTGCCTTTCGTACAGCTTGTTGACGAGCAGGGAAGGTTCGTGGAAAGTGTAACTCCGTGGAAGGGTGTTTTTGTCAAGGATGCAGACCCCGAAATTATAAAGCACCTCGACGGAAGAAACCTGCTTTACAAGACGCTGGATTACGAACACAGCTATCCCTTCTGCTGGAGATGCGATACTCCGCTGCTGTATTATGCAAGGGACACGTGGTTCATAAAAATGACCGCGGTGAGGGACAAGCTGCTTGAATGTAACAACAAAATCAACTGGTTGCCTGAGAGCATTAAGACCGGCCGATTTGGCAATTTCCTCGAAAATGTCATCGACTGGGGCCTGAGCCGCGAGAGGTACTGGGGAACACCGCTGCCGATTTGGGAATGTGAATGCGGCTACAGGCATGTCATAGGCAGCATTGCTGAATTGAGGGAAATGGGTGAAAACGTGCCC
The DNA here is from genome assembly GCA_023623175.1 of Bacillota bacterium. Taxonomy (GTDB): domain Bacteria; phylum Bacillota; class Clostridia; order Acetivibrionales; family JAMNXU01; genus JAMNXU01. The sequence goes on along the minus strand of JAMNXU010000005.1, from coordinate 32,325 downwards.
GAGGATATCGAGCTCCATAAACCCTATATTGACAATGTATTCCTCAAATGTCCCGAATGCGGTGGCAGGATGAAGAGGGTGCCCGAGGTTATCGACTGCTGGTTCGATTCCGGGGCCATGCCCTTTGCGCAGTGGCACTATCCCTTTGAGAACCGTGAAATTTTCGAAAAGAACTTTCCCGCCGATTTCATAAGCGAGGCACTGGACCAGACGAGGGGATGGTTCTACACGCTGCATGCCATTTCCACGCTGCTGTTTAATGAGCCCTGTTTCCTGAACTGCATCGTGCTGGGACTGGTACTGGACAAGGACGGACAGAAGATGAGCAAGCACAAGGGCAACGTGGTGGATCCTTGGGCTGTCCTCAACAAGCAGGGTGCTGACGCAATACGCTGGTATTTCTACACCAACAGTGCTCCGTGGCTTCCCAACAGGTTCAGTGAAGAAGCGCTGAATGAAGGACAGAGGAAGTTCATGGGCACGCTGTGGAATACTTACGCCTTTTATGTGCTTTATGCCAACATAGACAAATTTAACCCGATGAATTACAGGCTGGAATACGACAAGCTGTCCGTAATGGATAAATGGATACTTTCAAGGCTGCACACGCTGATTGCGACCGTGGAGAATCATCTTGACCGGTACCGCATTACCGAGCCTGCGAGAGCAATCCAGGAATTCGTGGACGAGCTCAGCAACTGGTACGTGCGCAGGTGCAGGGAACGTTACTGGCAGAAGGAACTCAACCAGGACAAGATAAACGCGTACATGACGCTTTACACGGTGCTGACCGAAACCATCAAGCTTGCGGCTCCCTTTGTGCCGTTTATAACGGAGCAGATTTACCGCAACCTTGTGGTAAAAATCAACCCCGGAGCTCCCGAAAGCGTGCACCTTTGCGATTATCCCAAATCCAACGCGGACTGGATTGACAAGGAGCTCGAGAAAAACATGGACCTTGTGCTCAGGACCGTTGTACTCGGCCGTGCTGCAAGAAACACCGCGGGTATCAAGAACCGCCAGCCTCTGGGCAAAATGTATGTCAAGGCCGATTTTGAACTGCCGCCGATGTTCAGGGACCTGATTGCCGACGAGCTCAACATCAAGGAAGTTGTATTCACCGATGACGCCAGCCATTTCACGACATACAAATTCAAGCCGCAGCTTAAGACCGTGGGTCCAAGGTATGGCAGGCTTGTTTCAAAAATAGGTTCGCACCTCGCGCAGGTGGACGGAAATGAAGCAATGGCCGTTTTAAAATCCGAAGGTGTTCTGAGATTTGAACTTGACGGAACGACTGTGGAACTGGCCGAAGCTGACCTGCTTTATGAAGTGGTACAGAAGGAAGGTTATGTGACCGAGGCTGAAGGCGGCATAACGGTTGTGCTTGATACCAACCTCACGCCCGAACTGATAGAAGAAGGCTTCGTGCGCGAAATCATAAGCAAGCTTCAGAACATGAGAAAAGAAGCTGGATTTGAAGTACAGGACCGTATCAGGCTGTATTATGCTGACAATGACAGGCTTGCGAAGGTAATTAAGGAAAATGCCGCGCAGATTGCCGAAGAAGTGCTTGCCGATGAAATAAAGGAAGGCAAGCCCGAAGGTTACGGCAAGGAATGGAATATAAACGGAGAGCGGATGTTCTTTACGGTTGTCAAGGTATAAGAAAAGAACTCTGATCAGGGTTCAAAAGACTAAGAGATGGAAGATTATAAAGAGTTGAAAGATGATAAAAAAACTGACGATAAAGCCGGAGGAGACTTCGGCTTTATCTGTAATAATAAGAGAATAATTGCACTATTAATAATTGCACTATTAATAACTTCTTGACAGGTTTCATAAACCTGAAAATTATACAGAAAGTTATACAGAAAGTTTTACGGGAAATTATGCAAGAATTTAAGAATGGCGGGTCTGGATCATGAAAGAGTTAAAAATAAACCTTGGAGCGAACAGCTATCCGATTTACATTACCAGCGATTACGGGAGATTCGGTGAATGCCTGAAAAAATCGGGATTAAGCGGTAAACTGGCGATAATAACGGACTCCAACGTCGCAAAACATCAGCTCGTTGAATTTGATTCTTCGCTTCGCGACGAAGGAATCAATGCCGACATTTTTGTTATTTCCGCGGGGGAGAAAAGCAAAAACCTCGATACTGTAAGGGACATATACGATTTCCTGGTAAATATGAAACTCGACAGGAATTCGGGCATCATCGCGCTGGGCGGCGGGGTGGTCGGAGATATTGCAGGTTTTGCGGCTGCAACCTTTATGCGGGGGATAAATTTCATACAGGTTCCCACAAGCATGCTGGCGCAGGCTGACAGCAGCGTAGGCGGCAAGGTCGGCGTTGATTTCCGTGGCGCAAAAAACCTTATCGGAGCATTTTATCAGCCGAGGTTAGTATATATCAACGTAAACTCTCTGAAGACCCTTCCCCGCAGGGAGATGCTCGCGGGACTCGCGGAAATTATAAAGCACGGAATAATATCCGATGCTGAATTTTTTGAATATATTGAAAAAAACACGGCCAAAATACTTGAATACGACCCGGAAGCGCTGCAGTATCTTGCTGAGAAGAACTGCGGCATCAAGGGCCGCGTAGTGGAACAGGATGAAAAGGAAAAGGATTTGCGAGCCATATTGAATTTCGGACATACTTTCGGGCATGCCATAGAAAGCGTATCGGGATTCAGCCTGTTGCACGGGGAGTGCGTATCCATTGGCATGGCCGCGGCATTTCGCCTCGCTGAAAAAATGGGATTTGTCAGCGGAAATACCGTCGAGAGGGTGGAAAAACTGCTCGCGGAAGTCGGTTTGCCCGTGCGCTGCAGCGGCCTGAAAAGCGATGACATAGTGGATCAGTTGTACATGGATAAAAAAGTAAAAAATGGAAGGCTGCTTTTCATCCTTCCCAGGAGAATAGGCGAAGTATTTCAAATCGTTATTGACGATACAAGTCTGATCAGGAGCGTCATCGAGGAAATTTCATTAAATTGAACGCTCAAAAACCTTATCAGCTATTAATTTCAAAATTAAAATCCCTGCGAAACGGGCAGAATAACCTCTGTATCAGAAATATCAGAATTAAAAAACTCTGTGCAGGGGTAACGGACATGAGCAGGCAAAACATTGAGAAATTCAGGAATTTGTTGCTGGAAAAGAAAAAAGAAGTTGAATCAACGCTGAACAAGATGCATGACAACCAAACGGGAAGCCAGAGCATGTACCAGCCGACTGAACTGTCCAATTACGACAACCATCCTGCGGAATTGGGCACGGAGCTGTTTATAACTGAAATGAACAATGCGCTGATTGTCCACGAGGAAAACATTCTCAACGAGATCAACGATGCCCTGGACAGGATAGAAAGCGGAAACTACGGTGAATGCTTCTTTTGCGGCAGGGAAATCCCCGATGAACGTCTCGAGGCGATTCCCTACGCCCGGACATGCATTGAATGCGAAGAAAGCAAGACCGCAGGTTTAAACGACCTGAAAAAAGACAGACCCGTAGAGGAGCAGGTATGGGATGCTCCCTTTGGACGCAAATATTTTAACAGCCGCGAAGATGACGAATACGAAGGTTTGGATTATCTGAACGACCTGATGAAATACGGCTCTTCCGATACGCCCCAGGACATGGGCGGATATGAGGACTATGAAGAATTCTATACCAACGAAATTGACAGGCAGGGAATTGTAGACCCGATGGACCGCATCTCCAACGAACAATACAAGAGGCAGCTGCCGGATTGAAGCTTCCCCGGAAAAGCCGCTGGACTGAATAACATCGGAAAAATTGATGACATCATAAAAAACTGGCGCTGCTTGCTTAATTTGTTTAATTTTAAAGACTTGCATTTGCAAGTCTTTTTTATAATTCCTGAAGGGAGCGACTGCGGCCCCCTGGTTTTGTTCAGTACAAAGCAATGATACAGGAATGAACATGGGAAAGTTAAAATAATTGCCGAAAAAGATAACCAATTCGGATATTCCCTCATAGGATAAACTGAAAAAAATAACAGGAGTGAATGCAATGACTGCGTATTGCCCGTATTATCTTTTCCTTAGGCAGGTTTCCTATGATTTCAGGCCCCCTGAAGCTGCGGCCGTTATCAGGGGAGGCCCGCTGGCGCCTGATATCCGGGGTGTCGTCACATTCAGGGAAGTTCCCGGCGGAGTGGAAGTTTGCGTAGATGTTACCGGACTGCCTCCGTATCGGCCTGGTGATGAAAATAATCCGCCGACAGGTCCCCATGGTTTCCATATCCACGAAAACGGCGTATGCGATATAGGAGATCCTGAAAATCCCTTTTTATCCGCGGGAGGCCACTGGAACCCGGACAACCGTCCCCACGGGAATCATGCCGGTGATTTCCCGGTTCTTTTCTCCAACAACGGAATAGCGCGCATGTGTTTTTTTACCGACAGGTTCAGGATACGTGATATTATAGGCAAATCCGTGGTAATTCATCAAAATCCCGATGACTATCGCACACAGCCTTCGGGGAATTCGGGGAAAAGGCTGGCCTGCGGCGTTATCGGAAGTTTCAGCAGGGAGTTATAGCATTTTTTGCCATACTGTGGTACAATCAAAAAAAGAAACTTTTTAAAATGAGGCAGAGAGCGCACCCATGGGGGGATTATGTCGGACAACCTTATTTCAATAGTTATTCCGGTATTTGAAGAACACAATATTATAGAAAACAGCATAGGCAGGATCCGGGAAATACTCCTGAAAAACGGTATAAATCACGAAATTGTTGTGGTGGACGACGGATCAAAGGATTCGACATGGGAAATATTGTGCAATCTCGCTGAGACCGTTTCCAACATCAGGGCAATCAGGCTCAGCCGCAATTTCGGAAAGGAGGCGGCACTGTGCGCCGGACTCGAATCAGCGCGCGGACAAGCCTGCATAGTCATGGATGCCGACCTGCAGCACCCGCCGGAGCTGATTCCCGAAATGGTGCGGCTTTGGCGCGAGGAAGGCTATGATGTCATAGACGGAATAAAATCCCACCGCGGAAATGAAAGTTTTTTCAGCAGGATATCAGCCAACGGGTTTTATTTCTTACTGAAAAAACTTTCGGGCATTGACCTCAAAAGCGCATCGGATTTCAAGCTGCTGGATGCAAGGGTTGTAGAGGCCTGGAAACAGATGAGGGAATATAATACGTTTTTCAGGGGAATGTCCGAATGGGTCGGATTCAGGAGAAAGACCCTGCCTTACAGGGTGGCCCAGAGGGCGGGAGGAAGTACCAAGTGGTCGAAAATCGGGCTTTTTAAGCTTGCGGTAAACGCCATCACGTCCTATTCTTCTCTGCCGCTTTACCTTGTCACCTTGATGGGAGTCGTGTTTCTCGCGGGAGCCTTTGTTTTGGGCATTCAAACCCTTTACAACAAGTTTCGCGGTATAGCCGTAAGCGGATTTACCACGGTCATACTTCTGATATTGATAACAGGCAGCGCCCTGATGATAAGTTTGGGCATAATAGGCACGTACATTGCAAAAATCTATGATGAAGTAAAATCAAGACCGAGGTACATTATAACCGAGATCAGAGAAAACAAAGGGGGATTCTGATGTGGGGTATATTGTACCTGATCCTCGCCTGCGTCCTGGGATATAAGCTTATACAGGTATTATTCCCTCAACTGGTTACCCTGGAAATGCATGGGGAATTTGATCAAAAAGTCAGCGGTTTTCCGAAATGGATGGTTGTGTGTCCGGCTGCGTTTATTACGGGAACGCTGCTTATGACATGGACCGCATATATATTTGCATGCCTTTTTGCCAAAACAGGAAGAGCAATGCTTTACGGAAATATTGCCGCCTTTGTCACGAGCGCGGTATTAACCTTTTTACTCTGCTGTTATGACCCAAATGGAAAGAAAAATTCGTTCAGGCTGAGAAATTTTAACTTGGGAAAATTCAGCCCGAAAAATTTCCCTGACTCGAAAAACATAACGGGATTTATTTCTAAAAACCGGGCCGAGCTGCTTTTTACGGCTTTTGTCCTTGTAATATCGTCATTTTACATTTTCCGTTCGTTTTTTGTAAGAGGCGGAAACATATATACGGGTTTCAGCGTGTACAGCGATTTCGGTCCCCACCTGGCAATGATAAGGTCTTTTTCACTCGGTAACAATTTTCCCACCGGGTATCCCCACTATGCCGACGACAGTATCCGGTACCATTTCATGTTTCAATTCCTGGCCGGAAACCTTGAGTATCTTGGACTCAGGATAGACTGGGCATTTAACCTGCCCAGCATATTGTCGCTGCTGTCTTTCCTGATGCTGCTTTATTCCCTTGGTCTATTGATTACAGGAAGTCGCGCCGCGGCTTTTATTACCGGAGTATTGTTCTTTTTCAGAAGCTCGGCGGCCTTCTTCACTTTTTTGGCAGGGGAAAGCGGCATTAAGGCAGCCGTGGACAAGATCCTGACCGGGGACAGTTTCATCGGTTATACTTCCCACGAAGACTGGGGTTTATGGTCATTCAAGGATTATATCAACCAGAGGCATTTCACCTTTTCCATGGGTGTTCTCATAATGGCCGTTATCCTTTATCTTCCAAGGGTTTCTGAAATGGCGGAAAGGCTTGGAAGTATTAAAAAGAAAGGAAGCATAAGAGGGACAGGAAGGAGATTTGCAGCAAGCAGGGCGGCTGCGAAACACGGAAAATCCGCAGCTGGAAAAGCGGTGGCAGAAAACGGTCCAGGGGCGAGGGGCGTCAAAATCGGCCAGGGCGTTACACTGTTTTTGCTTGACAAAAATGCCTGGTTGCCGCAAGATACGCGCACGGCCGTGGCAACGGGTCTTTTGATCGGTTCAATTGCTTACTGGCATGGTTCGCTTTTGATTTCGACGCTGTTAATCCTTTTCGTCATGGCGATGCTTTCGACGCGCAGGCTTGAATACCTGTACACGGCGCTGATTTCCGTTGCGCTTTCCTTTGTCCAGACGCGCTTTTTTACGGGAGACAGCGGGTCAGTGGTGAAACCGCAGCTTGTTTTTGGATTTCTTGCGGACAAGCGTACGCTTGAAGGAGTGATTTCCTATTATTTCGAACTGCTGGGCGTACTGCCCATAGTGGTTGCAGCAGGGATAATACTTGCGCGGCCGGCAGCACGACGACTGGCTTTCGCGTTTCTTGCGCCGCTGGTGTTTGCCACTGTGGTCACGCTGGTGCCCGATATTGCCATCAACCACAAATATGTTGCCGCTTCGGTCATATTATTGAACATATTTGCCTCAGGCTTTCTCGTAAAGGCATTAAAAACGAGGAAGGCACTGCCCGTTGCCTGTGCGGCCGTCCTGGCTTTTCTCTTGACCGTAACGGGCATTGCGAACAATATAACCATTTATAACATGGACAAAAACAGGGTAAAAACACCCGAAAACCACCCGGTGAAGGAATGGGTCGAACACAACACCGAGACTTCGGCGGTTTTCCTGACTTCCAACTATGTCACGCATCCGATACTGATGGCGGGAAGAAAGATTTTCAACGGATATCAGTACTTTGCCGGATCAGCCGGGTATGACACCGCCGCGAGGGACCGGATAACCGCCGAAATTTTCGGGAGCAGCGATATTGAACATATAAGAAAATTGCTTGAGGAAAACGGACTGGATTACATCGTTATTGACAACAGTGTAAGGTCAAGCAACATTTACAGAATTAACGAAGAGCTTTTTGACAGTAATTTTGAGCTTGCCTACTCCTATCCGCCGGAGAACGGGCTTAAAATTTACAGGGTCAGGTAGCTTGACGGGAGGGTTTCCATGCGCAGGCTGACGGTTATAATAGTCCAGGTTGTTATTCTGATTACCGCGTATATGTGTATGTTCTGGCAGGCACGAGCCGCTGAAAACCTTTTGGTAAACCCTTCCTTTGAAAACGGCCTCGAAGGGTGGAGGATTACTTCATGGAACACCGAGCCCGGAAGCAGCGTCTTTAGACATGAAAAAGGCGGAGGACGCACAGGCGTTTCCTGTGTCACCGTGGAAAACTTCAGGGAAAATGATGCAAGACTCGTCCAGACGGTACGGGTGGTACCGGGCAAAAAATACAGGCTTGCAGTGTGGACAAAAACCCAGGACGTGGGAGAAACAGCAAAAGGTGCATGTGTTTCCGTGGCCGGATACCTTGAGACCTCCCCTGACGTAAAAGGTACCAATACTGAATGGACGCTATGCGAAATGTATTTAGTCATAGAAAAGGGAATAGAAACCGTTGATGTGACGCTGTGCCTTGGCGGGTACAGTTCGGTAAACACGGGAAAAGCTTTTTTTGACGATGCTTCGTTCACCGAGATCGATGAAATCCCTGCGGGAGCAGTGGTGACCACTGTAAAAAAGAGCGAAACGGAAGAAAAAAATGCTGAAACGCCACAGGCAGGAAATCCCGTAAGGCAGGCGACGGTTTTGAGACTTTCGCTGGTCGGACTTGCATTGACAGCCGTGGCCTATTATCACATCAGACGGGAAACGACCAATTGAAAAATGCGGGAAAGTTCCACAATTCCGACATCTGCGCATCGAGGGGTGATTGTATGCGGACATCCGGTAAAATAGCTGAAACATTGCCAAAAACAATTGCAGCTTACAAAAGGATATTATCAGTAATGCTGATATTCCTTGCTTCAGCAACGCTCCTGTTGTTTGCCCGGACGGCAGTTTTCGCGCAGGGAGAAAATATCGCGAACAACCCGGGCTTTGAAAAAGGAGATATTTTCGCGACATCGTGGGAGACAATACAATGGGATAAAGATCCGGATGCGACAGTGTTTCGCCTTGATACAGAAGTGAGGCGTTCAGGGCAAAGGAGCGCATATATAGCCAACAACATCCCCAATGATTCAAGATACCGGCAGGAACTGGAACTTGACGCAAATTCATGTTACAGGTTCAGTTGCTGGGTCAGGACAGAAGATGTCGGCTTTGAAGGAAAAGGCGCAAATATTTCGATAGAGGGAAGACTTGACTGCTCCAACGACATAAAGGGTACGAGCGAAGGATGGAAGCAGATTGAAATGTACTGCAAGACCGGGAACAAAAAGGTAAAAATTAACATCACGGTCGGTTTGGGTGGCTACAGCAGTATAAATACAGGCAAAGCCTGGTTTGACGACGTGGTGGTTGAAAAAATCGACAGCATCCCTCCAGGAATCGGTTATGCCGATTTGTCTTATGACCCGCAGGCATCAAGCGACGGGCCTTCGCGGGAGAGAAATCCCAGGACGGCCTATGCGCGCCCCCTGAATTTGTTTACTGCATTCTTTTTTGCTGCGGCGGTTTTGCTGTACTTTTACCTCAATAAGCGGAAATTCGATATTACGATGGAAAATGAAAGGCTGATTCTCGTTTCAATCCTGGTGCTGGGCCTTGTTTTCAGATTGTATGCCGCGCCGAGGGTCGAGGGTTTCACCGTTGACATAAACTGCTTCAAGGCTTGGGCGCTGGCGGCGGCAAAAGATCTGCCACGTTTTTATAACACCGATATGTTCAAGGATTATCCTCCGTTCTATATATACGTGTTGTTCATTATAGGCAAACTGGCAAACCTGCCTTCCTTAAACGCCCATTTTGACCTTCTTGTAAAGCTTCCGTCAATACTCGCCGATATTGCGACGGCATGGTTACTGTACAGGTTCGCGAAAAAGCGTTTAAGCCCGCAGATTGCCCTGCTTGCAGCAGGTGTCTATGCATTTAACCCTGCAGTTTTTATAAACTCTACTTACTGGGGACAGGTGGATTCATTCTTTACCCTGATGGCAGTCGGCGCCCTTATATTGACGGTGTCTGAACGGTTGAACCTTGCAGCGGCCCTGATGGCGGCGACGGTGCTCATGAAACCCCAGGGAATTATAATTGCGCCAGTGCTGTTTTTCGAGCTCCTGCGCCGCAGGGACGCAAAAGTGTTTATTAAAGCTGCATTGTCGGCGCTGTGCGTGTCCGTTTTGATAATGCTTCCGTTCAGTTTTACACAGGAGCCGCTGTGGCTTATTAAGCTATATTTGAAAACGGGATCCGAGTATCCCTATGCATCGCTCAACGCCTATAACTTATTCAGCCTGATGGGAGCCAACGGTACGCGTTCGGACAGTCCTTTCCTTGGACTTACTTACGGCACGTGGGGATTTGTTTTCGATATTGCGATAGCGCTGTTTGTGGGTTACATGTATTACAAGGCAAAAAGCAGGGATTTGCTTCCCTTTATCACCGCTGTGATACTGAACTGCGGAGCTTTTGTCATGTCCTCGAGCATGCACGAGCGCTATCTTTTCCCGGCTGTCGCGCTTACCCTGCTCGCATTCATGCACTCCAGGGACAGAAGGCTTGCTGCATTGTTCCTTGTGTTTTCAGTCACGGTGTACGTCAATACTAATGATGTTCTGTACCGCTACCTTGCCACGGGAAACGGACATATTCCGCCCAATGATCCCGGACTGATAGTTTTTTCAGCGGTAAATGTCCTTGCATTCATTTATTTGCTCAAGGTTGCATGGGATATTTGCATTAATAACAAGGTAGTTTTATACGACGCTGTTTTAACCGAAAAAGCAAATGTTGCAAGACGCGCAGCACATGGTGCCGGGAATGGAGAGCCCGGGGCCAGGAGTCGGGATAAGAACAGCACGGGAAAAAGCGACATGGACATGAGAAGGAATAAAAGCGGTGACACCCGGCAGGAAATCCTTGACGCAAAGACTGAATCCAGCGCAACGTACAAAGCTGAAACCACCGGCAGGTACAGGTACGATAAAAAAGACATACTGATCATGTCGGTAATGACAATTGTATATACGATAGTGGCACTGATCAACCTCGGTTCGATGAAGGCCCCCAATACTTTCTGGGAGCCCGCAAATGCCGGGGAAAGCGTTACGATCGACCTGGGAAGAACTGTCAATGTATCAAGAATAAGCTGGTACTGCGGAATTAACGAGGCTATATACGACAGCACCAACAGGTACATCATCCAATATCTTGATGAGAACGGGCAGTACGTGGATCTCGGAACCCTTGAAAAACGAGATGTTTACAAATGGAAACACCTGGATGTGAACGTAACCACAAGCAGGCTGAAATTTATCGTGCAAAATCCCCATGGAACGATTAACGAGATAGGTATTTTTGAAAAGGGGAAAACGGAGCCCGTAAAGGGCATAAAAGTAGTGGATTATGTAAACGATTCGAAAGACAGGGGAAGGCCCGAAAACCTGGTGGATGAACAGGAGCTTGTGCAATACTGGTCCTCCTATAAGACTGACACCTATTTCGATGAAGTTTATCATGCGAGGACCGCCTATGAGTACCTTAACCGCATTGAGCCCATGGAATGGACCCATCCGCCGCTCGGGAAGATAATAATTTCCATAGGTATAATGCTGTTCGGAATGAATCCCTTTGGATGGCGCATAATGGGCACGCTGTTCGGCGCCGCCATGATTCCTGTTATGTATATGTTCGGCATCAAGATATTCCGCAAAAGAATATTCGGTTTTTTGGCGGCATTCCTTATGATGTTTGATTTCATGCATTTCGCCCAGACGCGAATTGCCACCATAGATGTTTACGGCACGTTTTTCATAATACTGATGTATTATTACATGTATGATTATTTCACTGTGAAATCCTATGAAGTCGGCTTCAGGAAATCACTGCGCCCCCTTTTCTGGAGCGGCCTGTTCTTTGGCTTGGGCGCGGCGTCCAAATGGATCGGCATTTATGCCGGCGGGGGACTGGCGTTGTTGTTTTTCCTCGCGAAATTCAGGGAGTATTGCGATTACAGGGAAATAATGAACGATGCCAGGTCCAGGAAGCCCGCGTGGGTCAGGGACTTCATACCGCTTTATGTTGTGCGGACAATGCTTTACTGCGTGCTGTTTTTCGTGATTATACCGCTTATCATTTATTCGCTGTCCTACATACCCTACATGATGGTACCGGGGCGTGGGCCGGAAATAATAATAGAAAACCAGAAGGCAATGTTTGACTACCACAGCCGGGGCGTGCTCGGAGCGACCCACGCTTTTGCCTCCCAGTGGTGGTCATGGCCTTTCATACTAAAGCCCATATGGTATTATACCGGCGAGGGACTTGATCAAGGCATGGCCTCAAGCATTGTGTCCATGGGCAATCCGGCAATATGGTGGGCAGGCGTAGTAGCCGTTGTGGCCGTTGTTGTTATGGCTGCCTTCCGTTGCAGCAGGGCTTCTCTGAAAACTGCCGGCGTTATTGCTGCCGTGGCGCTTGTGCTGCTTCTTACGCCATCGGTCTGGCAGTGGGGCGTTATTCTGATGTTTGTTGCGGCCTTTGTAGTTGTTGAAAACGTGGACCAACGGCTTGGAGTGCTGTTTGCCGCCATGTCGTTCCAGTACCTTCCGTGGGTGTTCGTGGAGAGGCTTGCGTTCATTTACCACTTCTTCTCAACGGTGCCTTTCCTTATCCTGTGGATTGTATATGCAATCAAGCTGCTTTTGGACAGGTCTGCTGTTACAAAAGAATCAAGGGGAATGGCTTACGCAACGCTGGCCGGCTATTTTGCGGCCGTTGTCGTGTTGTTTATAATGTTTTATCCGGTCCTGTCAGGAATGGAAGTGCCGCGGGAGTATATAGACAAATGGCTTTTGTGGTTTGATGATAACAATAACAAATTCTTATGGTTTGACAACGTCCGATGGTATTTTTAGAGTTGTTTTTCGCATTATTCGCAAAGACCGGAGTTAAGCTCTGTTTTGAAGAAATTATCTGTTCAAGGAGGGTGATATTATGACGGAAAGAATAAAATATTCGATCGTTGTTCCCCTGTATAACGAGGAGGAAGTGGTGCTCGAGTCTTATAAAAGGCTGAAGGCGGTAATGGATTCGCTCAGTGAACCCTATGAACTGATTTTTGTAAATGACGGAAGCCGCGACAGGACAGCGTTTATTGTAAAGGAAATATGCAGCCGGGACAAAAACGTCAAGCTTATAAACTTCGCAAGGAATTTCGGACACCAGATTGCAATAACCGCCGGCATGGACTACGCGTCCGGCGAAGCGATAGTTGTCATAGACGGGGATTTGCAGGACCCGCCCGAGGTCATTCCGAAAATGATTGAGAAATGGCGCGAGGGCTACGACGTGGTTTACGGCAAGAGGGCCGAAAGAAAGGGCGAAACGTTTTTTAAGAAATTCACGGCGAAGATGTTTTACAGGTTTTTGAGAAGAATGACCGATGTGGATATTCCGCTTGATACCGGCGATTTCAGACTGATCGACAGAAAGGTATGCGATGCGCTGAAACTGGTAAACGAACGCAACCGTTTTGTGCGCGGGCTGATAAGCTGGCTAGGCTTCAGGCAGACCGGTGTTGAATTTGTAAGGGAAAAGCGTTTTGCCGGGGTGACGAAATACCCGCTTAAGAAAATGCTCAAGCTGGCGTTTGACGGCATTGCATCATTCTCATACAAGCCGCTGAAGCTTTCTTCCTATACCGGAGTGGCCCTTTCAGGACTGAGTTTTATTTACCTCTTGGTCGTTGTTGTTGAAAGGATCTTTTTCAAGGAAAGCACCCAGCCCGGATGGGCATCAATAATCGCCGTGAATCTTTTCTTCAACGGAATTATTCTTCTGATGCTCGGGATCATAGGCGAGTACATTGGCAGGATTTACGACGAAGCAAAGGGAAGACCGCTTTACATAATAAACGATACGGAAAATTTTGATGATGACGACAAGCTCGGAAGGTATCCGACGAGATCCCGGTAGGAATCCACAGACCAAAGAAGCAGGGACTTAATCAAAGGACGGCCTTGTTTTGGTTTAGAACTCCGTTAAATCGACGGTCTGGTCGATTTGCCCCGACCGTCTTTTTCAAATCCGTAACATCGGATTTTTGGACAGAAACACCGGATTTAAGTTCATCGAATCGGATTTAAGTGAACTAAAATTTTAATACAACATTGCAGTTTTATTAATACAACATGGCAATTTTTCCACCAATAAACATAATTTATTAATGCATATATAATATTATATGATAATAACAGTGCGGGATATAAAAAACAGTACTGGTATTGAATAAATAATAAACTGAAATAATCAATCTACCAACATTCAATGATAAAGTAAACAACATTTAATAATCAATTAATTAATGTTATTTAATTGAATAATGGAAGATTAATTGGCTTTTTTCAATTGCAGAATAGATAGAAAAATTATTTATATGTAGAAGAGGTGAAAAGATGAGAAAGTTTCTGGGAGGCCTGCTTGTTGGCCTTGTGCTGATGCTTGCCGTTACGGCTTTTTCGGCAGGGATTATTGAGGATGCTAAATTCAGTGACGAAATTCAGCTTAGGTGGGACGGGAAAAAGGTTGAAACGGAAATTCTCACAGTGTCCTTAAAAGGGGAGAAAGACAGCAGGAACTACGTTAACCTGCAGGATCTTGTCAGTGCTTTGGGCGGAAAAGTTCAATGGAATGACAAAAACAAGGTCATTGAAGTTACTACTCAGAAGGCTAATTTTGTAAAAGTGGTAAGGGTTATCGACGGCGACACGTTCGAAATAGAAGGCGGCAAAAAAGTGCGTCTCATAGGAGTTGACACGCCTGAGAGCGTACACCCTGACGCAGCGAGGAATACTGAATTTGGCAAAAAGGCGGCGGAGTTTACAAAGAAAACGATTGAAGGAAAGAAGGTATTACTATTCAAGGATGTTTCTGAAACGGACAAATACGGAAGGCTGTTAAGATATGTTTACCTCGAGGACGGAACGTTTTTTAACGAGCTGCTGGTCAGGGAAGGATACGCCATGGTTTCCACGTATCCCCCGGATGTGAAGTTTGCGGATTTATTCCTTGAAGCCCAGCAATACGCAAGGGAAAACAACAAGGGCCTGTGGGCGTACGAGGATGAAGCGAAGGAAAACGGCAGTCAGGATTCAAGTAATATAAACGATCCGGACAAAAAAGAATATATGTATGTCGGCAGCAAAAACAGCGACAAATTCCATTATCCGTCATGCTATCATGTAAATACGATTTTGGAAAAAAACCTGGTAACTTTCAAGAACAGGGATGAAGCGGTGAAAGCAGGGTATAAACCCTGCAGCGTATGCACGCCCTAAAACTTAGGGCACGTATTGCAGCCATGGGAATTGGACAAATCTGGAAGTGATCGTTGTAATAGTGAAAATAAGAAATAAATAAGAAATTAAGAAATATAGTAACGCAAAGAAAAATGGTAACGTATTATGAAAAAAAAAGCGGGGAGAAACCAGGTCCCTGCTTTTTTGATTTTTTAGACTGGTTGAGTCCCGAACTGGGATAATATCCCTGGTTCAATATATCTTTCTCAGAAAAGGAATCGCCTGCCCGTGGAAGTTGGACAGGAGGGCCGCTAAACCATGGGATTCCCGGTGCCATTCCTTGAAATTCACTCCTTAGTGTGATGGTATTTCCATGGAAGTATTTTATACTTAAGAGAAGCTGCTAAAGTTATGTTCGCAATATTTTTCTTTTGGGAGTAATTCTGAACAGGGAGTTTTTGAAATTACTATTTTGAAATTAATTAACAGGAAGTTTTTGAGATTAATATTAAGTAAAACTAATATTAAGTAAAACTCTTCGGATATTTGTAATTTTTTGCAGCCTCAAAATAGAAACAACAAATGCCGTGTATTTCTTGCTGCAACAATATTTTACTTTTTGTTTATTGAGAGGGGATCAAGATGAGGAAACTTGTGTCTTTGGCGCCATTTCTCATTATACTGTGCTTCCTGCTGGCAATTATTGCATGCCTATCAACTTTCGCGTCAGATCAGCAACCGGATCAGCAACGAGATCAGTCAGTCCAGCAACAAGGGCAGCCAGAACAGCAACAAGTGCAACAACAAAATAAAATGGTTATAAGAGGAAGTGTTATTGATGAAAAAGGCGAGGCACTGGCTCAGCATCGCCTGGAATTTTCCCGGGAAAAAGGCGATGACCAGGGGATGGAGACCATTGAACTGGAAACCGATGCAAATGGCTGTTACAACCTGGAATTGCCGATTTCCGGCGAGGATGTCGGAAAACCTTTTGCTTTAAGAGTTTTCAACCCCGGGACCGAGGGCCTTTGGACCGAATGGAACGACACGATTTCGGAAGGTGAAAAGGAAAAGGACTTCCAAATAACGAGGTATGGCACAATTGTAGTTCGTGTTGTTAATGAAGACGGAACGCCCGTTCCGGCCGGAGTTCCCGTATGGTTTACCAGTGCCGGTCCGGAAAATGAGGATGGCCGTGGAATTATCCTGCCGATGGTGTTACTCCGCATTATGTTACTGACGAAGATGGAAAAATTACGCTGGAACTGGTTGCGTCCTGGGGTTATGACGGAACTCCGGGCAAGGACGCCCTGTTTCTGGGAGGCAGCTACTACGCTTATCCTGCAGGATTATTGTTTGATGAGGAGATCGGTGGATACTACGTCGATCAAACCATTAATATGGAAGATAACAACGGTGTGGACCATACTCCCGAACTTCGTTATGAATTGGTGGATGTTGAAGTAAATGTAAGTACCCAGGCGGGAAAAACCCGGGAAGTATTCTTTAAAGTTCATGGTCTTGGCAAAATAGAAGCCGTTGCGAAGGATGCCGTTACCGGCGATGTGGTACCCGACGTATTTTTGGACATTTATAATGAATACGGGTACTTGTATGAAAGGGATTACGAAGATGAGAACGGTTTAATATACGGTATAGCTTTTTATGGTTATCCGGGAGACACGGCATTAATTTTGTGCGCGAAAGCTTCCGATCCTGCTATCGACTACCTGGGATACGCGATAGCTGAAGTTGAAGTCATGCCCGAACGCTGGAAAACCATAACCGTTGACATAAATCTTGAGCCCAATAAGCCGGGTGTGGTTTCGGGCAGAGTAGTGGATCCCCAGGGGAACGGCGTGGAAGGCGCCACTGTAAAACTGTTTTATCCTGATTGCTACGATGACCCTGATAATACGGAGATTATAGGCGGTATCAGGTATGTAGTCCTGAAAACGGTTTATACAGATGACAACGGAAATTATGAATTTACCGATGTCATACCTAACATGGATGCGAATATCGGTATGTTTCTGGATTATGTAATAAAGGCAGAAAAAGAGGGTATGGGAGAAGCCCTTTCTAATAATTTCCATATTTCAAGCGGTGATAGTATAACCATTGCCCCCCTTACCCTCAGCAATTTGGGTGACACTCCTTTCTGGAAACACGGATCCGAGCTCAAGGTCATTGCAAGGGGATGGAGCGGTGTATTGCTTGAATGGCCTAAAGCAGGGATAGCAGAAGGTACTGTTGAGGGATACAGATTATACATTGACCAGACGCTTGTTGCGGATATCAGTGCAGATGATTACAGCAATATGATTTCCGTAAGGTATGTTGTAAGCGGCCTGGAACCATGTGCTCAATACACGTTTGCCGTGGAGGCATACAGCATAAATGAAAACGACGAAACCAAAACCAGCGATCTTCTGGTAATGGAAGAACCGGTAAATACCCTTCCTGCATATAATCCAAACGACAAACTGATTCGTGCCAGCGTGTCCAATGACGGTATTGAAGGAAGTATAATCTGGACATCGCGCTATGATAAAAGCTCGTACATTTCCACGCCGGTTATCAGCGGTGACGGCAGGTATGTAGTTTTTGCATCAAATGCTGAAAACCTGTGTGCAAAAGATTTAAATGAAAATATTGATGTTTTCCTGTTTGACAGGGAGACGGGAAAAATAAAGTGCCTGAGTCTCAACCCCATCGGAAATACGGCAAACGAGTCAAGCTGGCCTGCAGCTGTCAGTTCAGACGGTCGGTATGTAGTTATCGAATCCTACGCAAACGACCTGATTCCAGGTGTCGATGACAATGAAGAAGCAGACGTTTACCTGTATGACACGGTAACGGGCATGCTGGAACTGATCAGTGTGGCACCGGACGAAAAAGCAGCCGGATTTTCGTACGCTTTGCGGAACTGCATGAGCAGTGACGGCAGGTATGTAGTGTTCAACTCCGCAGCGGAAAGCCTGACGGGCGCAGAAGGAAACGATTCTGCAGGGTATGTTTTTGTACGGGACAGGGTAAGCGCAACCACTGTAAAAATTGATCCTCCGACCGTAGACGGTACAATTCCATTGTTCAGCAATGTAAGTATCAGTGACAACGGAAAAATTATAGTTGTAAATGCTTTATTCCAGGCTAGAAATGACTATCTGATGTATGTCTATTTATATGACATGGAAACCGGTAATTACGAACTGGTCAGCCGGCGCCATGACGATCCGGAAACACCGGTCGAGGGAATAGATCCGGCAGTCAGCGCGGATGGCAGATATATTGCTTTCGAATCATCGGATCCCAATTTAGTTGAAAATGACAATAATTTTTGCACGGATGTTTTTGTTTATGACAGGCTGCTTAAGAAAACGATGCTTGTAAGCGTTTCATCGGAAGGCGTCCAGGGCGACGGTGAAAGCGGTATTGCTTCCATAAGTGCAAACGGAAGGTATGTTGTCTTTACATCCGAAGCGACCAATCTTGTCCCGGACGATAACAACTATGCCTATGATGTATTTCTCCGTGATCTCATCAGGGGTACGACGGTAAGAATCAGCCACTGCCATGACGGTTCGGAAAATGACGGCTTAGACTTTATTCCTATGGACCACGATATCAGTGACGACGGCCGGTATATCGTATACGATTCGCTGTCTTCAAACCTGGTTCCCCATGACGGCAACAACACGTATGATATATTTGTTTATGATCGCGGCCCCGAGACCGATCCCGTTACCGTGCCCGGCACGCCTCTTAACCTGGCTGCGGAACCGGGAGACGGACAGGTAAAATTAACCTGGTCTGCTCCTGAAAACAACGGGGGATGTGAAATTACCCATTATGAAGTGAGCGTTAATGGCATGGTCATGCTGGTACCTGCAAATGCCGGCACCACCATTGTGATTTCGGGACTGACCAACGATACGGAATATACATTTAAGGTAAGGGCGATAAATTTCATCGGTGCGGGAGCAGAAGCAGCTGTGAAAGCTGCTCCGAGGGCCGACCAGCCCGAGCCCGTAGACGACACTACGCCGGTTCCTCCGGTCGTTACCTATACAGTTACGGTAATCAACGGCACGGGAAGCGGCGCATACGAACAGGGGACCGTTATCACAATTACGGCTGATCCCGCGCCTGAAGGAAAGCGATTCAAGGAATGGCAGGTTATAAGCGGCTCAGTGACGCTGGAAGATCCCTATGAACCTGTAACGAGGTTCCGGATGCCCGCAGGCGTGGTGGAAATTGCTGCCGTTTATGAGGATATACCCGTCCAAACCTATACTGTGACAGTGAATGGCAGCCATGCGGAAAACAGCGGAGCAGGAAGATATGCCGAGGGCGAGACGGTTACGATTGACGCGGGCAGCCGCCCGGATCACAGGTTCGATGGCTGGACCTCGGATGACGGAGTGATATTTGCCGACGAGGCAAGTCCCGTGACGAATTTCGTCATGCCTGCCGCTGATGTAACGGTAACGGCCACGTGGACATATATAGACGATGGATCCGGTGAAGAGCCCGGCGAGGATGAAACCGGGGAAGAAGAGCCGGGAGAAAAGGAACCGGATGAAGAAGAGCAGGCAACATATAACGCGGTTGTAAAAACGGAGGACGGAACGGAAACTTCCGTGCCGGCAGCGGTTGACAGGGAAAACAGGGCTGTGACCATAGAAGCAGATTTCCTGGAACAGGTCAGGGGAGCAACGAATATTACGGTTCCAGGCATACCCGATGTGGACAGCTATTCCGTAAGCATTCCCGTAACGGACTTGACGAAGCCCGGCGGCGGGAGCAGCCTGACGATGCATACCGAGGCAGGCAGTATCACTATTCCGGCCGATATGCTGGCAGGACTCCCGGCTTTGCAGGGAGAAAGGGCGCAGATAACCATAGGGCGCGCAGATAAGTCCGCTCTTCCCGGGGAAGTGAGTGATAAAATAG
The DNA here is from genome assembly GCA_023623175.1 of Bacillota bacterium. Classification (GTDB taxonomy): domain Bacteria; phylum Bacillota; class Clostridia; order Acetivibrionales; family JAMNXU01; genus JAMNXU01. Next base: position 12,271 of record JAMNXU010000005.1, on the reverse strand, counting down.
GTGACAGGCCAGTAATTCAGCTCACCCTTTCCATAGACGAAACAAGGGTTGAATGGAACAACCCGAACGCGCCCGTAACAGTCAGCATACTCTATACTCCCACGGCAGAGGAGCTTGCGAACCCTGAAAGCATAGTCGTCTGGTATATTGACGGAGCAGGCAAAGTGATAACGGTGAACAACGGAAGGTATGACGCAGCAACGGGCACCGTAACATTCACCACAACGCACTTCAGCAACTTTGCAGTGGCATATAACAAGGTGACTTTCAGTGATGTGCCGGCAAATGCGTGGTACAGCAAGGCAGTGGACTTCATAGCAGCCCGCGGCATAACCACGGGTACCGGCGGCGGAAAATACAGCCCTGATGCGAAGCTGACGCGCGGGGAATTCATAGTCATACTGATGAGGGCATATGGAATAGCGTCAGACACAAATCCGACGGATAATTTTGCCGATGCGGGCAACACCTATTATACCGGGTACCTGGCAGCGGCAAAGCGCCTTGGGATATCGAGGGGCGTAGGGAACAACATGTTTGAGCCGAATAAGGCAATAACGCGCCAGGAGATGTTCACGCTTCTGTACAATGCCCTCAGGGTAATCGGGATGTTACCCGAAGCAAAAGGCGGCAGACTGCTGTCATCCTTTGCTGATGCGGACAGCATTGCTCCATGGGCCAAAGATGCAATGTCCTACCTGGCTGAAGCAGGGATCATAAAGGGCAGCGGAGATAGACTGAATCCGCTGGCAACATCCACGCGGGCAGAAATGGCCCAGGTGATATACAACCTGCTTTCGAGATGAGGATGCCGGGACGGCGCTCCTGTCCCAGCCCGGGACATGGGCAGCCGGGACACGGGGACGGTTCTCTTGTCCCAGCCCGGGACACGGGGACGGTTCTCTTGTCCCAACTATAACTTGTACGACTGTACAAAGAGACGGTTTGCCCGTTCCAGCAGCGGCAGGGAGCGTGATGGAGGATGTTCTGTTGAACCGGCGATAAAGAAAGATGTTAGCCTGTCATAACATAAATACGGATAGATACCGGCAGGAATACGGATAGGTACAAGCAGGACATATTTAATTTCCCAAAGAAAAGAATCGACAAAGGGACGGATCTTATTCTTTAAAAAAGAGACCGTCCCTTTAAAATTTTCATGGGACCAGATAGGACCATTGATCTGGTTTCTTTGTTTCATTGGTATTTTAAAAATACGGAATTGCTTTGTCCCATCGTATTTCCCAAGGCAGTTTCAATATTTCCGGGTATTTATCAGAGCAGGCATATCAAAAATTTACTTTTCCCGAACGGTCCCAAATATTTCGTTCTTTGGTATGATGGTATTTTTATAAAAATATTTTATAATATAGTTAATAACACTAACAATTTTGGAAGCAGAAAACAGCAAGAGAAAGAATATGACTTCTGTTAAGGGTGGGGGAAATCATGTCTGTCCAGGAACAGGGGGTACACAAGTATATACGGGGTGCGCTTCAACCGCTTTTTGAAGATAAGGAACTTCTGGCTAAAGTAATTGAGTTTTTTCCCTATCCGATACAGGTATTTACCCCGGATGGGACAGTGCGGCTGATTAACAGGGCTGCTCTGGAAACGATAGGCATCAGAAGCATAGAGTCCCATGTAGACAAATATAATGTTTTCGAGGATCCCATTGTACGCAATCTTGGATTTACAGACCAGGTAAGACAGGTTTTGAAGGGCAAAACCGTACATCTTGTCGACTTTAACACTTCCTATCAGGACCTGATATATTATCATAAGACGATAGATCGTGACATTCAGACGATTAGCTGTGACATTACATGTTTTCCTATTTTTGGTTATTCCGGGGAAATAGAATATTTTGTCGCTGTTTCTATTATTAAAAAAATATACCAGGGAAGGGAAGAAATTACACGGGCCAGGCAATACATAGAAAACAATTGGAATGAACCGTTCAGCCTGAGCAAAACAGCCCGGGCGGCATGTCTCAGCAAAGCACAGTTCCTGAAGCTTTTCAAGAAACATACGGGAACAACTCCCCATGAATATTATATTAACTATAAAATAAACATTCTGAAGGAGAAGCTTCTTGACACCAATCTTTCCATTGCGCAGGCTTTTTCTGCCTGCAATATGAATTATAACGGCTATTATGCAAAATTATTCAGGGAAAAGGTTGGCGTTTCCCCGGCAGAATATCGCAAAAATTCAGAACAAAGAGCGCGTCTTGTTTAAATGCGGGATAATTTTCATTTTTCCGGCTGGTTGTGGTATACAGATACAGTTCTCCTGTTCCTGCGGAACACAGGCAGGATATTTTTATGTCTGGAGGAAAAATAAAATCGCCTGTTCAGGGGAATGGGACAGGAGAACCGTCCCCGTGTCCCGGCTGGGACAGGAGAACCGTCCCCGTGTCCCTGTTCCTGTATTCAGCTGTCGCTTATTCCGTATCTTTCAAATAATCAAATGGATATATTTCACCATAAAGGAGAAGGGCTAAAAATAGGGCATCAGGAGCCTGGTGGTGACACTGCAAAAGTAGGTGTCACAAAATGTACTTAGTAAATGTTGACAATTATCTTCTTCAAGTGTAGAATGTTATTAGCTACTTCGTTTGTAGAAGGAGAACTGGCATGAATAAGAAGATAAAAAGATTGCCGGATTCGGAGCTTGATATAATGCTTGTGATATGGGAGGCAGGCAAGCCCGTTTCAAGAGCCTACATTGAAGAGCGCCTGAGGGAGAAAAAGAATCTGGCACCTACAACGGTACTGACCTTCCTTTCCCGTCTCATTGAAAAAGGTTTTGTGACCTGTGAGAGACAGGGCAAAATGAATATTTATTCTGCCGCTGCAAAGGAAGAAGACTATTTGGCAAGCGAAAGCAAATATTTTCTTGAAAAGCTTTACAGAGGTTCGCTTAAAACCTTTGTCGCCGCACTTTATAAAAATAACGCCTTAAGCGATGACGAGATCTCTGAACTCCAGGAGTTTTTAGATAAAGCCAGGGAAGGGAGAAAAAATGATTGAAGCTTTATTTCGCAATATCATTGAGATTACACTTACCACATCTGTCATAATCGCCGTTTTGCTCCTGATTTCTCCATTGCTTAATAAGAAATATACCGCAAAGTGGCGATACTTTTTATGGATTATTCTTGCCGTCCGACTGGTTATTCCTGTTAATTTTACTCTGCCAGATCCACCCTTAGTCATTGAATCACGTGCAATGCAGACTATGTTCACTCCAGCTCCGGCAATTTCCCCTTCCGAGGCAGTTATCCGGTCAAATACAGACGCAGACGCAAATTTTGCAGAAAACACCGGGGCAGTAACGCAGCATACCGCCATAAGCTTAGGGCAAATCATTTCGATCCTATGGCTTGCCGGCATCATTATTTTTATCTCCTGTCAATATATCAGCTATGCTCTCTTCATAAAATCCGTTTTGCGTTGGAGTATACCCGTTCGCAACAAGAGAATAATCGAAATACGGGATCAGTTACTTGAAGATATGGGTATTAAGAAAAGTATTGAGGTAATGACCTGTAAAAAAATATCCAGTCCCATGATGATGGGAGTTCGCAGACCGATGATTCTTCTTCCCCATGAGGATTTTTGCACTGACGATTTGGAAGTTATCCTGAAACACGAGTTAATTCACTATAAGCGTCATGATATCTGGTATAAGCTGTTTTTGATGTATGCCAACGCTGTCCACTGGTTTAATCCGCTGGTGTATCTTATGGTATATGAAGCAAACAAGGATATAGAAATTTCATGCGATGAAGAAGTTGTAAAAAATACCGACATCAGGTTCAGGGAGCAGTACAGTGAAGTTATACTGTCGGCAATGCGACGGGAACATACCAGGAAAACTGTTTTCTCCACATTTTCTTATGGCAGTAAAAAGGTAATGAAGGAGCGACTTATCAATATATTGGATATGAGTAAAAAACGTAGTAGTATTGTTTTGCTGTGCTCGGTTGTGCTTATTACAGTTTTTTCAGGGTTGTTTGTCGCCTGTCGAAACAACAAGACAGCAAGCGAAGAGTTGATAGATAATATTTCGCTGCTTGACAGCGGGAACTCATATGCATTTACCAATGGCAAGATGGTGATTTCTTATAACAGGGGAGCGGTGTCGGCAGAAGTGCCTCTGACGATTGATCCGGGCGACCAGGCGGCTCATGACCAAACGGGCATTTATATTTCAAGGGAAAAAACCGCTGTTGCGTATAACAGCCTGAATGACCCGCGAAAGGTTGAAGTATTTGTCAGCGATGATATGGGGCAGACCTGGAACGCATATCCTGTTGAGGGTGCAGAAACAAAGAATGAGGTTTTTAACACAAAATTTATTGGATTTACAACGCGCAAAGATGGCTGGCTTGTCCTCGGCGGTTCGGTTTCGACCGGGCATCAGTACCATTATATTTATCTGACAGCGGACGGAGGTAAAACATGGACTGAAACAGGCAACGTCAACAAAATCTATGATCATGTTATCACTGGTGCCGGCTTTGCAAATAACAAGATCGGATTTATTTGCTTCCGTTACGTAAATGAAATAAATCCTGTTGTTTACCGCACTGAGGATGGCGGAAAAACATGGGAAAAGTGTGACATTTCCATACCCGAATCTTACAAATTCTCATATGCAACCCCGTATTCCCCTTCCTTCCATGGTGCTGACGGTGTGCTTCCGGTCGTTCTGCGCGATAATGAACAGGGCAGAGAGATCACGATACGGTATACCACATCGGACTATGGCAGAACATGGGTATATGACGATACATTGCCTGCGCCGGGCGAAATCATGAGTCATCTGCAGGGAAACGGAGCACATGACAAAAACTCGCCGGTTCATGAAAACGGCGAGTTTTTTCAGCTGCGAGACTGACATTGTCGAACCGACTAGTAATAGAGCTTTAACGGCCGGACTTGATAAAATCTACAAAGGGATGGTTTTCTCAATTTACTTCAAAAAAAAGACCATCCCTTAGAATCTGCCGGTTCCGTTGGAAGCAGGGACTGCCAGTCCTACCTTTTCATCATTGATTCAGGTTTTTTAACGAAGAAAGGCTTTTGGGCATATTTTTCCTGCACGAGCCGCAGGGCTTCGCCGAAGCGCTGGAAGTGCACGATTTCCCTCGCCCTGAGGAAACGCAAAGGTTCTATCACATCGGGGTCGTCGGCAAGAGCGATGAGGTTTTCATAAGTGGCTCTTGCTTTTTGCTCAGCGGCAAGGTCTTCATGAAGGTCTGCGATAACGTCGCCCTTTGACTGTATATATGCAGCTGTAAACGGATTGCCCGCAGCGCTTATAGGATACACGGCGTGGTCATGGTCTGCGTAATAGCTTCCGAGGCCTTCTTTTTCAAGAACTTTCGCAGGCACGCCCTTTGTAAGCTGATATACCATTGTTCCGACCATCTCAAGATGGGCGAGTTCTTCAGTGCCTATATCGTTATCAAAAATGCACATTTTTTATTATCAATATATCCTATTTGTTTTGTAAAATCTACAACATAAAAAACAAAGTATTAATATAAAATTAAGAGAAAACAAGAGATAATTTAATATAATCAAAAATTTTAAGCAAATTTCTTGACAAATGAGAAAAAATAGGTTAAACTAAAGAAAAAAACTAAAGGGAGATGGTTTTATGTATGCTATTTACGACAAGGAAACGGGCAATTTTCTTTCGGATTATTCCTTTCAGCTATTGGATGAAGGAAAAAATCAATGGTTGTATACTACATACACTGGATTAATTGGTACTAGGTTTTATGCTTCAAAACAAAATGCAGAAAAAGTATTTGAAATGTTGCAGGAGTATAACGAACAATCAGGACTACATAGAAAACTGCAAATAGTACAGATTGACACAGAGCAGTTACCAATAGGCGATAGTGTATATATCTATAACTAAACAAAAAATGACTTCCCATTTTAGGAAGTCATAACGACAAAATATTAATATAATATTTTATAAAAGCCAGATTTGGTTTAAGGGGAATCCACTTTAGAACACCCTTAAATGAAATGTGGCTTTTATTTATATAGACCTGCTACCGCTTTAGAAAATCCTTGAAACCTGCATGAATAGCGAATTTTAAGATTTAATACCCCATTTCTCTATTAATGGAAGAGAAAAGCAAAAAGAATATAGGAGGCAAATTCGGACGCTTTAGAAAATCCTGCAAACCTGCATGAATAGCGGATTTTGAGAAATTTATTTATAAAAAATAACATTTTTCTATTCTATGGAATAGAATTATAAACAAAAATCTAATACTTTAGAAAATCCCGCAAACCTGCATGAATAGCGGATTTTGAGATTTGCTACCCCATTTTGATATAATGAAAAAGATAAACAAAAAGAATATAGACAAAAGCGTGTATGTTTAGAAAATCCTGCAAATCAGCATGAATAGTGGATTTTGGGCAATTTTTTATAAAAATTAACATTTTCCTATTCTATGGAATAGAATTATAAACAAAAACTTTACCATTTAGAAAATCCTTGAAACCTGCATAAATAGTGGATTTTGAGATTTGTTGTCCCATTTTGCTATTAATGGAAAAGAAAAACAAAAATCTAATCAATTAGAAAATTCTGCAAACCTGCATGAAATACAGTAAAATCAACGATTTCAAAGATTTTTTCAATTTTTATTTATCAGATTGGAAGAACAAATTATTAATATAATATTGGTTAATCACCCATGCTAGGGTTTCAATACATTATCAGGAATTCTTATCATATACATTTCTCCTTTCATAAAGGGTACTTCATGTACCCTTTTTATATATTTTTTAAAAAACGCAAAAAAAATAAAAATAAAAAGGTATCAATCCCAAAAGGATTGATATACATTTTTTGCTGCGACCAGCTATTAGTACAGTATGCTCATATTAGGTAGTTTTTGCCGCTTTTTGCGTGGGTTCGAATCCCACCTCCTCCAAAGTAAGAAAAAAAGCGGTACTATCCCATACTCTTGTATAGAGGAAGTCAAATTAACTTCCTCTTTTTTATTTTTTCGGTATCAACAGCTATATGCTGATGATATATAGACCAATGTTTGTCTTATACCATAATTCTCCACCCTAAAATATAAAGGAGGAATAACGAAACATGATTGAATTGACAAAAGAAACTTATTCAAAAGAAGAAGTGCAGGAAATACTTGCACAATATGAAACTAAAATAGCAGAACTTGAAAAGAATATTGCAGATGTAGAAACACTCAAACAGCAGTATGCAGAATTACAGAAAGTCAATGTTGCAGTAGCAATAAAAAATGAAATGTTGAAGGCAGGGCTTGATGAGAGTTATTTTGACCTTGTAGAAGCCGAAGACATTAAAAAGGCACAGGAAAAAATCAACAAACTGCTTGAGTTGAAGAAAAAGCAGGACATAGAAAACTCATACAAGCCGAATGACCACAAGCCAGATGACAGCTACTCTGTAGCAGAAAAAGAAAAAAATGTTGAGGGCATGATTTTTTCAAAACTATCAAAAATTTTCGGATGATGGAGGATGATTAGAGATGATAAAGACAAGTAATTTTACGCAGCATGAAAACATTGACTTATCAAGGGAAATTGCACTTGTTGCCCCTAGTGATACACCATTTACAACCTTACTCATGAATAAGAAACTTGTAGAAACTGCTGGAAGCGTAACCATAAACTGGAGAGAAAAGACCCTTGATGATACAGAGGATATAAGCAAAACAGAAGGACATACACCTGATACATTTGTTTCAAGTGGTAGAGCGGAAAAATCAAACGTGATGGAGATATTCTCAAAGGCAGTACAGGTAAGCGGTTCGGCTCAGGCAAGTAATATTGTTGGTATTAATGATTTGTTTGCAAGTGAAATCAACGACAGATTAACCGAAGTCAAGGTTAATATTGAAAAGAAAATGCTTGCACCCACAAACTACAATGACGGTTCACAAGTACCTTATATTAGAAGGATGAAATCCATTTTTGAACAGGTTCATCCTGATAACGTGGTAGAAATTGAAACAGCACCTACACAAAATGATTTTAAGGCAGTTGTAAAGAAACTTTGGGATGCTGGACTAGGTAGTAATGAATTCTATTGCTTTGTAAATGCGGATTTTAAGGAGATTATTGACGGTTTTTATGCTAATCAGATTAACTACAACATGCCTATGGATACCTTTGGTTTTGTTGCTAACAAGGTTATTACAAATTATGGAGTTGTAAACGTGGTACTTAACAGGCACATGCCAGTTGACAAGATATTGGTTGTTGACCCTGCATATTTGAGGTTGGTTTATTTGCGTAAACCTTCCTTTGAAATGCTAGCAAAAGATGGCGATTACCTTAAAGGAATGGTAATTACTGAATGTTCATTAAAAGTATTGAATAGCAAAGCGGTTGCAGTTGCACAGTAATTCATCTTTATAGCATCTAAAGGAAGTTGGGGTTTGAGGAAAGGACTGCTTTAAGCGGTTCTTTTCTCTTTTTTATTTTTTTTAAAAATGCAAAAAAAAATAAAAAAAACAGAAGGTGATAGATATGATGTTTGAAAAAAGACAAGATTACAAGGTGTGGAGGAAAAAGCATAATATCCGCTTATGGGATGTATCTAAATATATTCATCTAAGTGAAGGAACAATTTCTAGGTGGGAAAATGACATGAGAGATATACCGGAGTGGAAAGTAGAACTTTATGATAAATTTATTCAGGAATATGAAACGGGGAAAGTCAATGCAAAATAAAAAAGCACTAACACCACAACAAAAGTTTGAAAAAATGTTAGAGAAATGGAAAAAGCAAGTCAACGATAAAGAAAACGATATACAAAAACGCAACAACAGGAAACAAAAATAGGAGGTGTCGAAAGATGGGTTTTGTATAATATCCCTTATTCACCTATGGAATAAAAGGTAGAATAAGGGATTATCTATGGTAGAGGTAATCTTAATAATTATGCAAGTGAATAAGGGATAGATGCAGACCTATCCCGATTATGAAGCAAAAGTATGACCTAATATTAAGCAACGATATTGATAGTTTGTATAGTTGCATTTTAATAGAACAAGTCAAAGAATATGATATTAATTATTTCTATGATTTTAGAAATTTATACCAATCAAAACAAAGTCAAAACGAATATATAGGTGTAGATATTGACCTAATGGAAGGATATTGCATATCAAACCACGTAACAAGGTTAAGCGAACAAGATAAATATAATCCAAAAGCATATAACCTAAATAATGATGTAACAAATAACACCTACAAGCAAAAATATTCAATGAGTACAGCGTTATATTTACATAGCTTATTGAAAATCCCTTTACCTGCAACAGAAGAAGGGAAAATAATACTACTATCAATTGATGGAGGGTATAAGGGTTTCTATAATCCAGATTTTCACGATACATTCAAGCATTATTTAGTTGACGTATTAGGATTTGAAGAATTGTATAATCTATGCCAAAAATACAGCATAGATGATTTTATAAGTATAATTATCAAGTATAACCTAAATGGAAAGATTTGGTTTAATAATGGTGGACTACAAACCAATATAAAATTAAGAGAATTGCAGGAAGTTTTAGGACTTCCTTTTTTTATGCCTAAAATTAAGTTTACAAAAATAAAGGAATTTGAATATATAACAAAACCTATCTCTAATGAAAAGACCAAAGAGGAATTAGATTCAAATATATTCTCTTTAGCACTTACAAGGAAAAATTATGTAAACTATTCAAAAATCAAGGAGGACTAGAACATGAAAGGTAACATTCCCGTTTATTCAAGTAAACTTGCAAAAATACTTTGCAACAAAGGTTACCCAATTATTGATTTATCTTTAAATAAAAAAAACAACAAAAGTTTAGTTTTCTTTTTTGAGAATAAGGAAGAAGTTTGGCAAGCGATTAAGGAATATGAAACTATAACCAAACAATACAAGCAACAGATAAGAGAGCAATTAAAAGGAGGAAATGTAGATGAACACAAAAACATTTCTAGAAGCATTTCATCAGAACAATAAAATAAATTTTAGAGCACTAAAAGAAGGACAAAAACCTTTAAATCTCAATGGATATTATAATCAATATATAGAAGATAAATTAAAGCAATTAAATGAGCAAGGATATAATATTTATTTTACCGTTAATAGCGGAGGAACAAAAAAAGAACAAATAAATAAAATTAATGCTTTTTTTATAGATTGCGATTGTGGCAAAGATAATAACGGAAATTACTTTGATTTAGACATAGTCAAACAATATAAGCAAAGAGTATTACAGAGGGTACAAGATTTTGGACTTGTACCTTCTTTTGTTATTGATAGTAGAAATGGATACCATGTATATTGGCTAATCAATAATGCCAAAGTAGAACAGTTTGAAGAAGTACAGAAAAAACTAATACACTATTTCAACAGTGATGAAAGAGTATTCACAGCACAATTCATAATGAGGTTGCCAGGATATTATTGGACTAAGGATGTTCAAAATAAATATCTATGCACAGTATACCAGTATAATGATGTACGGTATAATGCAGATGAATTTATTACACATTTGAATTCAAAAGTACCTGATTATATACCTGAAACAAAGAATATATCAACTAAAATAACAACATCAAAACAATTCAGTATTGATAAAACAAATGAACATATAGATGCTATACGCAGATTAGATGTTGCTAAAATGAAAGAATTACTTTGCAAAAAAATTGATGAAAAAGTGCCTTCAAATGCAGATATATCAAGGGTTAGAGGCATGAGGGAAAAAAGTGACTACAATAATAAAGATAATATATATCTTACTTATTGTAGTCACTTTTACCCTACACCCTTCAAAGCTAGTAATAAAGCGGATTTGAAGCACTTTATCTACACAAAAATTTGCATAAATGATTTTTTAGGTGTACCTGAAGGAATGTTTAACTGTGTATTGCATAATGACTCTAATCCTTCAGCACATATTCTTGTTTTAGAAGATGGAACACGACTATATAAATGTTTTGGTTGTGGTTTTGTAGGAACAATAACAACATTAGTTGAAGCAATAGCAAGATGTAACAAAGTAGAAGCAGTAGAATTCATACAAAATGTGTATGATATTGAATTAGTTGAAACAGAAAACCAAAAGAGAATTAAAGAAATGCTAAAAGAAAATATTGAATATATAATGTCAAGTCAATTTGAACAGGAATATCCAGAAATTTACAAGATAATAAATAGATATATTCCAGAGTTAGTATGTTTGCATGAAATAGCAATTCAAAATGTTACAGATGATGACTTAATACAGGATAATCAAGCAATATTTTTTACAAGTATAAGATATATTGCAAACTATTTAAAATACAATAATAATTTAAAAAGATTATCACAAAGAATAAATTTATTTACCTTTTTAGGTATGATAGAAAAATTAAGCAAAGAAAATATTCCAGAGAAATATTTACAGAAAGCAGAAGAATATAAAAAAGACAAATATATTACATCTTATTATAGTATTCCTTCTTATTGTTTTGACAAAATGCAAAATATTAATACTAAAGCCAAACTATACAAAGAAAAAAATATGACTATGACAGGATTCAGTAGGGAATTACTTATTAGAAGTTTATCAGAAGATGAAGCTAATAAAGTATATGTACAGCAGAAAGACGAAAAATTATCTAAAGCAAGCCAACAATTTGCAGAAAAAGCGACAAAGATAATACTTCAACTGATACAGGCACAAGGGTATTGTACAGAAGAACAGATTATTAGGCAAATAAGAGGGAAAAAAGAAGAAAAGAAAATAAAATTAAAAAGATGTTTGCAGGAAATACTTGAAAGTTACAACCTAAAACGTGTTAGAGCAAATAAAAAACTAAAAGAACAATATGGGATAACCACAAAAGGTTATCCTTTTTTAATTATCAAAAATAATTAAAGAGGGTGCATTTATAATGTCTAAAGATTTAGAAACTATCAATAAGAGTTTAGATGATATTTACCAAAAATTATTAGAATTATGTAAAATAATGGGCATAGACATTAAAAAGTTAGAAAAGAAGGTAGATGAACGATATGCAAAAACAGTGTAATCAAATTATAGAACAATTAAAGCAGAAGAAAAACTTTCACAAAATGCAAGATAGTGTCTTGTCAAGTGGTGTAAAATGATTTCTACTTTATCATTTTTTCACCTCATTTATGTAATAAAGCTACTGGTGTCAATGTAAATTCATTTATCGATGTAATCTT
>JAMNXU010000034.1 GCA_023623175.1 Bacillota bacterium | reverse complement strand
ATACATCCTCAGCCAGGACAAGCGCGCCCTTGAAGTCATGCTTGCGAACGCCAATGCCGGAGGAAGCATACCCTGGCATTTCAGGGATGATGCCACGGGAGAATATATCAAGCTCGACGGGCATGGTGATTTGTGGATTGACAGCAGGGACACGACGGGAGACTGCCTGCCGGAACCCTATACTGTCAGTAATACCGGTTGGTCGCCCGATATGGCTCATCAGCCTGATTTGCAGTATGTACCCTACATGGTGACAGGGCGTCACTATTACCTCGACGAACTCCATGCGCAGGTCACTTTTACACTGCTTGCAAGTAATCCGGGTTACAGGTATTACGAGGAAGGCATCATACACGGACAGCTCCGCGGAAGGGCATGGGGCTTCAGGGATGTGGCCAACGCTGCGTATATTACGCCGGACGATCACCCGCTCAAGGATTATTTCATTGCTAAGCTCAATAACAACCTTAATTTCCATATAAACCGCTTCATTGTTGAAGACCAGATGGGAGCCTGCGGAGAGGTGGAAGGCTGGTTTGAATTGGGGAATTCCGACGATACCGGACCGTGGCAAAATGATTTCATGATCGAATCATTAAGATATGCCGAGCAGAGAGGATTCACCCAGGCAGGACAGCTGATTGAGTGGATGAGCAATTTCGCCGCAGGAAGATTTGTCAGTGAAGACAAGAAATTCAACCCGTTTGAAGGACCAGCCTATTATCTCAAGATTCGGGATCCCCAGACCAAGGTATTTTTCAACACATGGGAGCAGGTGTCGCTGGCTTCCTTTGGAGCTGCGCCCACATCCCGTACCGATCTTGCAGGCAATCCGACCTCGGCAAGCGGATATGCAGCCGAGGCCAAGGCAAGCATGGCCAGCATAATATCCTCTTTGAACATTCCTGCTGCGATAGAGGCCTTCGGATTCCTGGCAGGGCAGACTACCGGCATGCTTGCGGATTACCGCAATAATCCTTCGCGCCTGATAGTTCCAAGATTAGCTGACGGCAAGTTTTTAAGCTACTCTGATATTCATGTGGCAATGGGTTCGCCAGGAGCTGTCATGAATGGAACCCAGAATAATGAATTGCTCCATGGTACCGCTAATGATGATGTAATTTACGGAGGAGACGGCATAGATTTGCTGTTCGGATACGATGGCTCAGACAGCATATACGGTGGACCGGGGGATGATTACCTCTTCGGTAACAAGGGAGATGACCGGTTAAACGGAGGCTACGGCAGCGACTACCTGAAAGGTGGCCACGGCCAGGATACCTTTGTTTTTACCGAAGCATATGGTACTGATACAGATATTATCGAGGATTTTAAACTGGGAGAAGACACCCTTGAAATATTAAAGGACTTAAACGGCAACGGAATTACCACCGCAGCCGGTGTGCTCGCGGCGGCAACTTCAGGCGGAAGTGACACGGTTCTGAACCTCGGGGAGCAGTACAAGGTTATTATTAAGAACGTTCAGCCTTCCCAGCTCAATGAATCGATGATAAGCATGGTGGATGAGGAAGAGCCTGTGCCTACGCCTGTTTCGCCGAGCCCGTCGACTTCACCGGGTCCATCGGCATCTCCAGGCCCTTCAGCATCACCGAGCCCGTCGCCGGGTATTCCTCCCCAGGGTGAAAACGTGGCACTGAATAAGCCGGCAACGGCAGACTCAGTATATAATCCTGACTGGTACCCGCCGGAGAAAGCTGTTGACGGGGTTGTAGGCTACGGGAACAAGTGGGTGAGTGCTAGTACCGATGATCCTCACTGGCTCGAGGTTGACCTGCAGGGTACCTATACTTTGTACTGTGCCGAGATATACAACGGCACCGATGGAATCCAGAAGGCCTACATCGTGCCGAGCTGGGTACTGCAGTACTGGAACGGAAGTACATGGGTCGACATACCGGGAACAGCGGTGAGCGGAAATATGGAGCCTTATGTGTTATCGATCTTCACGCAGCCCGTCACCACAAACAGGGTGAGATGGTACACCGACGTAGATAAGGAAGTCAGGCTCGTAGAACTCAAGCTGTACACTGTGTCGCAGCCTTCTCCGTCACCGACTCCGATGGGTCAAAATGTGGCCCTCAATAAACCGGCAACGGCAGATTCAAACTACTCAACGCAGTACTATTTCCCTGAACACGCCGTGGACGGCACGATCAGTTACAGCAGCAAATGGGTGAGCGCGGACACACCAGGTCCCCACTGGCTTGAGGTTGATCTCGAAGGGTATTATACCCTGTTCGGAGCAAGGGTTGTCAACGGTACCGACGGGGTAAACACCAACTATGTTGTCCCCAGCTGGGTTCTCCAATATTGGAACGGCAACGGCTGGATGGATATTCCCGGCGGATCGGTGAGCAATAATACGAATCCGGTTGTTGACCATACATTTACAAGCCCTGTGACTACCAACAGGGTAAGATTGTATACCACTGTCAACGGGGCGGTAAGAATAGTGGAGTTAATGCTTTTTAACTGAATTTACTGATGAGCAGTTTTTCCGGGAAATGGTTCTCATCAAGATGCCTGCATTAAAATTTGGTTTGGACAGTATAAATTTTACCAGGAAACATAAATTTTTAAAATTTAACAGGAGGGACTTCTGATCAAATAAATAAGGGGCTGGCCTTAAATCTGAAACTAAGCGCCAGCTCCTTCTGACAAATTATCCTTCTGACAAATTAAAATTAGGGGAGTGTGTATCGATGAAAAAGCGAAAAATTATCGCCAGGTTTCTTGTGCTGGCCCTGCTGGCGATGATCTGCCTCAATGGGAAGGGTGCCGTGATTTACGGGGCAGATGCTGTGGCCGCCGATGAAACGTACAACCGTGTTTTGACAGTGGGACCCGGGAAAATGTATGCGACGCCCCAGGCCGCCATGAATGCGGCAGCTCCAGGCGACCTTATAGAGATTTACGCCGATGGCGTATATTTCGGCACTAATGCAAAACTGGTAATCAACAAGCCCAATATCACGATACGGGGCGTGGGCGGGCGACCAGTCATGATGGAGGATATTTACGACACTGAGCGGTACAAGGATTCGATATGGACAATAAGCGGCAACAATACTACCGGTATTGTTATTGAAAACATAGAATTTACCCAGGGCATAGGTTACATGATTGCCGGAATCCGTTTTTCTTCCTGCGGAGACGTAATTATCAGGAATTGCTATTTTCACCATAATGACCATGGTGTAATGGGAATTGTGAGAAATCTTACAATGGAATACTGTGAATTTGGGTACAATGGCTATGGAAATACAGGATACACCCACAACATTTATATAACCAACTATCCCGGAACGGGAACTTCCGAAAGCTTCAATTTTATTCTCAGGTATTCCTATTCGCACCACTGTGATCACGGGCATCTCGTGAAGACCAGGGCAAACAACAGCTATATCGAGTACAACCGCCTGACTGATGAGGAAACGAGCCTGCAATGGGCTTCCAACTCCTGCATAGATGCCCCGAATGGAGGAAACGTCTATATTATCGGAAATATCATGCACCAGGGAACTCATGTGGGGAACAAGCGCCTGATTTCCTATGGGGTGGAAGGAATGTTAAACCCCGGTTCCGACTGCTACATTATTAACAACACTTTTGTCAACGATTACGAAGATATGAGCGGGAGTTCGTTTATCCAGATACCCTATGGATCAAATATAACTTTAACGGTGAAGAACAATATTTTCACCGGGAATGGCGAGATAGTGGCGATAAATCCCTACAGCGACCCCAACCTGGGGCAGCCCGTGATTATCAAGGAAAATAATCTTGAGAATGTGGATCCTGGTTATGTTGACCGCAATAATTATGATTATCGCCTTGCTTCTGAAAGCTCTCCTGCCGTTGATGCCGGTTGCGATCCGGGTGTAAGCCACGAGGGGTACTCCCTTGTTCCTGTAAAGCAGTATGCCCACAGGTGCGGTGCCATTGACAGGGTAATCACAGGAAGTGCCATAGATATCGGGGCTTATGAATACGGTGCCGATTTGCCCGTACCTTCTCCAAAACCTCCCGAAGCATCCTTTCCGCCTGCTCCGTATCAAGAAGGTATAGCAAAAAACAAACCGTCAACAGCCAGCGACTGGGAGGAAGGCGGGCCGCCACTCAAAGCCAATGACGGGATACCAACAACGGGTTGGACTATGACCGGCAGGCTGCAGGACAACTGGTGGATGGTGGACCTTGAGGATTATTATGATTTAACCGGTGTACAATTATCCTTGGCCTCAGGATCCAACAGAATATACAAATACTATATTGAGGTTTCAGCGGACGGCAGCAACTGGACAACCGTGGCAGACAGGTCGTCCAACACTGAAGCCGGGCATGAATTCAGCGACAGTTTTACAGCCCCGGGCGTAAGATATTTGCGCGTGCATTTTGTGCCGGGAAGCTACTGGCCCAATATCCGGGAGTGCCGCGTGTTCGATACGGCGAATCCGCTTCCCACTCCGTCTCCTTCAGTTGCTCCTACACCAACACCGACGCCGACGCCCACACCTACACCTACAATTTACCCCACACCCACAGCGTCCTGGATCCCCACCGGCACCAATATTGCCCTTTATAAGCCGGCGACCGCCGATTCGAATTATAACACGACTTATACACCGGACAAAGCTGTTGACGGGGTAATCGGCTACGGAAACAAATGGGTCAGCGCTGAAACAAGCGGGCCCCATTGGCTGGAAGTTGATCTCGAAGATGAATACACACTTATAGGTGCGGAGATATTCCACGGGACCGACGGAACAACGGCTGCGTACCTTGTGCCCAACTGGGTTTTGCAGTACTGGGACGGAAGCAGCTGGGTGAACATCCCGGAAACGGCCGTTACCAACTGTACCGTACCGAGGGTCAGCCGCGCCTTTAACACCCCCGTTACGGCGAGAAAAGTGCGCTGGTATACCGATGTGAACGGGGCAGTCAGGCTTGTTGAGTTGAGGTTGTATATAGAGGACGACTCGCCTTCGCCGACTCCTTCGATTCAGCCGACACCTTCAGTGCAGCCGTCACCGACTGTCTTTCCCACGCCGTCTCCGGGCGCCAATATAGCGTTGGGAAAACCGGCAACTGCAGATTCGAATTATAACGCGAATTATACGCCTAATAAAGCCGTTGACGGAATTATAAGCTATGACCACAAATGGGTGAGCGCGGATACGGTCGGACCCCACTGGCTGGAGATTGACCTGTGCGGGCTTTATACCATATCTTCCAGCCGCGTGGTTAACGGGACCGACGGGAAGAATTTAGATTATGTTGTGACCGACTGGGTGCTCCAGTACTGGGACGGCATCCAATGGGTTGATATTCCGGGAACTTATATTACAGGCAATAAAAGTCCCGTCGTGGACCAGGTATTTACCACACCTGTAACTACCACAAAAGTTCGGCTATATTCAACGGTTAATAAAGCGATTAGAATTGTTGAGTTGATGATTTTCCTCGCCGAGGAACAAGTTACGGATGAAATCCCGCCGTTGATTTCGGTTGATGTTGCGGAAAGCCAATGGTGCAGCGACGATATTGCCGTAATTCCCCGGATTACCGATGAAGGAGGATCGGAGCTCAGGAGCGTCTTCTATGCATGGAGCGGATCGGAGGCCGGGCCCGATGCGTCCGACTGGAAATCCTATTCATCGGGCAGCCTGGTACAACCCGATGAAGGTACCTGGTACCTGCATATTAAAGCGGCGGATAATGCGGGCAATGAAAGCGTTGCAAAATTCGGTCCCTACAGGATTGACAAGACCCCTCCCGTAATTTCCGCCAATTTGCCCGGTGAGTGTACGTATCCGGGAAATATATGCCTTGATTTCGGCGCAGAAGATGCATTGTCCGGTGTGCAGTGGGTTTATGCAATAATAAACGGAGGCAGGTATAATGCAGGAGAAACGGTTGTATTGAACAATCCGGGCATGTATGAAATCATCATAACCGCCGGGGACAATGCGGGGAACGCGTCAACGCTGGTAAAACAGGTTAACGCCAGGGCCGGAGCGTCGATCACCGTCGAGCCGGGAGTAATAAACCTGAAATCCAACGGCAACGGTATGGTGACGATATACATCGAATTTCCCGATAACCTCGATGTAACGGCGATCCTGCATGAGAGCATACGGCTTAACGGGCAGGTTCCTCCCGTAAGCGATCCCAAACAGGGTTATGTAAGGAATCCCGTGGAAGATCACGATTCCGACGGTAAACCCGAGTACATGATCAAATTCAGGAGAAATGACATTAAACAGGCTCTCATTGACAGCGGAGGATTAATAACAATCTCCGGAACTGCGGGCGGTTATGACTTTTTCGGAACCGCTGCGGTTAAAATAATAGTCCCGGATGAATAAAATAACATGAAAAATTACAAAAAACAAAAGTAAAAAAACAAAGTAAAAATAAACAAATCAAAATAAATAAAGCAAAAATATATGAAGCAGAAAAAAACAACAAATAAACAGGGCTTGCGGGGTTATACCTGCAAGCCCTTATTACTGTTCTTTGGACATATCTTAAGATTTTTGGCTTTTGACTGGTCATTTGTCCAAAGTCCATTGATTTTTGCCTAAAGTCTATTGGTTGATTATTGAAAGCATTTAAACGTTATTTCTTTGCAGGTACTTTTTTAAGCCTTGCAAACCTTGGCAGGCCGTCTTCGATCGGAGGCCTGGATTCGCCCTGGATCAGAGGAAGAGCGTATTTAATGAACTCCTCCGTAACGCCGTTGCCTTCGGCATTGATCCATTCTCTCGGCACTTTCTTTTCAGTGTTGGCAACATCTGTGAGGTTAACGAGCTTGATGTTGCATTTGTATTCGGGACCTTCAGCTCTTTCGAAAGCTACCATGTAATCGGTTTTTCCTTCGACTGCATATTTAACAGCCATCTGGCCCGCGAGGTATGCCTCGTTGACATCGGTGAGAGAACCGAGGTGGGCTGCGCATCTCTGGAGCAGGCTGAATTCAATTCCGCGCACCTTGGCGCCGGTTTTTTCCTTTACTATGTTAGCCAAAGTAGCTGCCAGTCCACCCAGCTGGGCGTGTCCAAAGGCGTCTTTTGATTTGGCCAGGTCGGAACCATATTCGGAAATATACCTTCCGTCCTTGTCCTTGATACCTTCGGAAACTACGACCAATACGTTGTTGTTCTTTTTGTACAGCGTGGTGACTTCGTCAAGGAACTTGTCAAGGTCAAATACCACTTCAGGAAGGTAGATGAGGTCCGGTCCGGCTCCCTTCAGCGATGCCAGCGCTGCTGCTCCGGCAAGCCAGCCGGCGTTTCTGCCCATGGCTTCGAGAATGGTGACCATTCCTTTGTCATAAACCCTGGCGTCATGATAAACTTCCATTGTCGAAGTCGCAATGTACTTTGCAGCGCTGCCGTAACCCGGGCAGTGGTCCGTTCCCCAAAGGTCGTTGTCGATAGTCTTGGGAACACCCATGACGCGGCATTCATATCCGGCTTTCTGCATGTACTTGCTTATCTTGTTGCAGGTGTCCATCGAGTCGTTTCCGCCGTTGTAGAAGAAATAACGTATATTGTATTTTTTGAACACTTCCAGCAGTCTCTTGTAATCCGTTTCGTCCTCTTCCGCGTTCTTGAGCTTGTATCGGACGGAACCAAGAGCCGATGAAGGAGTTGTTTTAAGAAGTTCCAGTTCGTAAGGATCTTCCTGGCTCATGTCATAGAAATTTTCCTCAAGCACGCCTTTTATGCCGTGGGCAGCACCGTAAACAGCCGTGATGCAGTCCTGTTTCAGCGCTTCCTGTATAACGCCGGCAGCGCTGGCGTTTATAACTGACGTCGGTCCTCCCGACTGTCCGAAAATGCATGCTCCTCTTAATTCACCCATGGTATATAACCTCCTGAACCGTTAAATTAAATTTTTCAGCTAATAAATATGATTCTTTTCTGAGTTAGGTTTTACAGCTTGTACATCTGCAATTACAATAAAATATACCATATGAGGTATTAAAATTCAATTACGCTCGATATTTTTTTGTCAATTATGGAACTGCACTTGATTTAAATGCAAAATCTGATAAAATTATTATGATAAAAACTTAACATGCGTATTTTAAAAAATCCGGATATACTAATGTATATCCACTAAGCAAGATTACATACAAGAAGGGGTGGAGCTCATGCCATTGGTTACATCAAAAGAGATGTTCAAAAAGGCTTACGAGGGCGGTTATGCCATCGGCGCTTTCAACGTTAACAACATGGAAATCATACAGGCTATCACTGAAGCTGCGAAGGAAGAAAATGCCCCGTTGATACTTCAGGTGTCTGCCGGAGCAAGAAAGTATGCAAAACATATATACCTGATGAAACTGATTGAGGCCGCTGAAGCGGATACAGGGCTTCCGATCGTTGTTCATCTCGATCACGGCGAAGATTTTGAAATATGCAAGGCCTGCATAGACGGTGGTTTTACATCGGTCATGATCGATGGCTCAAAATATGATTTTGAGGAAAATATCAGGCTGACGAAACAGGTTGTTGATTATGCCCATGAGAGAGGCGTCGTAGTAGAAGGCGAACTCGGAAGACTTGCCGGAATTGAAGACAACATCAATGTATCCGACAAGGATGCCGCTTTCACCGATCCCGACCAGGTTGAAGAGTTTGTTGCAAGAACCGGTGTCGATTCCCTTGCGATAGCCATCGGAACAAGCCACGGCGCTTATAAGTTCAAGGGCGAGCCGAAACTGAGATTCGACATACTTGAAGAAATCCAGAAGAGGCTTCCGGGCTTCCCGATAGTGCTTCACGGGGCATCGTCGGTTATGCCTGAATATGTTGAAATGATCAACAAGTACGGCGGCAACATGCCCGGCGCCAAGGGCGTTCCCGAGGATATGCTGAGAAAGGCAGCTTCCATGGCTGTTTGCAAAATCAATATAGACTCTGACCTCAGGCTTGGCATGACAGCAGCCATAAGAAAACACTTTGCAGAGCATCCTGAACATTTCGACCCGAGGCAGTATCTCGGACCCGCAAGGGAAACCATAAAGGAAATTGTACGGCACAAACTGGTCCATGTTCTCGGTTGCGCCGGAAAAGCATAAGTTGCAGTGAGAAAGGCCATAAGTTTCGCAATGGGAAAACCAAAGGGATTGTCGTATTATACGGCAGTCCCTTTTTTTGGCCAAACAAATCTTTATTCTTGTTATTGAAACCCGCTTGATATTATAATCAATATGTGAGGCCAAAAAAGCTTGATATTGGAGGAGTTCTCATGCTCTTGAGATTTAAGCCTTTTTTATGCTTATGTGTTTGTCTTGCAGCATTGACATTACTTGGCGGATGCGCGGGCAAGAAGGAGAAAACGGAGGAACAGGCAACGAGTTATGGGAGATTTCCTGAAACGACATCAAAAACAAGGGTTATAGCAGACAAGATCGACTACAAGGTTACGCTGACGCCCGAAAGAATCAAGTTTGCGGCGGAGAAGCTTGCGGGCACCCAGAAGATTACGGTGAGCACGTTGCGCGAATTGAGAATGTATAATCCTGATTTCGTTTCACTGCATTATCACCTCGCCTTTTTCGCTTCCGACGCCCAGGTGCTGCTGGATGGCCATACCTGGGGCAGCGATTTCGAGCCTATAAAAAACAATGAAGACGCCTTCATGCACTCGGGTCCGGACAGGCAAAGGGTCATGGACCATGTCTGGGGCGCCTATCTTATGAATATTACCAACGAGGACTGGTACATCCATTTGAAAAACAATGTTATAAGCCAGGCCAAGGCGGCCGAATGCGACGGCGTTTTCCTTGACAGCTACAATACCAGCGTCATACCCTATTTTACAAAAAACAAGTATCCCGAATTCGAGAAAACCAACGCAAGGGATTTTATAAACGAAGAATTGGGAGGCCTTACATGGATCCAGGCATCGGAACGCTATATGCGCAGGCTGACAAAGGACCTTAATGAAGCAGGCCTTAAGTGCCTGCCCAATATCGGCAACCTGATAACGGGCTGGGACAACACGGACTACTCGATTGCCGACGGCGGAATGGCCGAACAGGCTCTTGACTGGCAGGACCAGTACACGCAGAATGAGTGGAAAATGGGAATGAACAGTTTGCTCAAACTCATAAACATGGACAAGATCATATTCATCCAGGCTCACCTGAAGAGCGACACGGACTACCAGGGAAGGCTTTACAGGCTTGGAAACTACCTTTTGCTGAGAGGCAAATACACTTACATCACCTACTATGACACGAACGAGGACGTCCGGTTCAAATACTATCCTGAATTCGACGTGGATGTGGGCGCGCCGGTCACATCGGCCAAAAAGGACATTGAGGAGCTAAAAGCCGGGGATCTCTACGTGCGCGAGTTTGAAAAGGGCATAGTGGTAGTAAATTCCCATGATACCCAGGCATATTCCTATGAAGTGCCGGAGGGCTATAAGAAGGTTGAAGTGACGGGAGGAGGAACCGTCAGGTTCGACGGTACAATTAACGGTTACGCAAGTTACGTGGATATTTCAGGAACCGTGGAAGTACCTGCCAAAAGCGCGCTCATTCTCGTCAGGGCAGACAGCATTGAAAACTGAAACACCTGCTGAAGGGAGGAATTCACATGACGGCATTCCCGAGGACGAATGTCGGCGGACTTTCTGTATCCAGGATGGTCATAGGAAGCAACTGGTTCCTTGGATACAGCCATACTACGAAGGCAAAGGACAGATATATTAAGGAAACTTTCAGCGATTACAAAAAAATTGCCGATGTTCTCGAGGTTTTTTTCAGGGCAGGCGTCGACACGCTTATATTTGAAATCACGCAGCAAACAATGCTGAATGCCGTTAAGGAAGCCGAAGACCGCACTGGTGTCAAGGGAATAATTATAAGCACGCCGACTTTTGAAACCAATGCGGAAACACCCGAGAAAGGCATAGACAAAGCCCATGCCGAGGCGATACTTGACCGGCAGGCCGAGCTCGGAGCGAGCATATGCCTGCCCCACATGTGTACAACGGACAACCTCGTGGACCGTTGCACGAGAAAAATAAGGCACATGGACGAATTGTGCAAAATGATCCGCGAAAGGGGCATGATACCGGGCCTGAGCACCCACATGCCCGAAAGTATCGTATTTGCTGACGAGTCGGGCCTAGATGTGGAAACGTATATATCCATATACAATGCGATGGGTTTCCTGATGCAGGTCGAAGTGGACTGGGTCGCAGAGATAATTAGAAATGCAAAAAAACCCGTGCTGACAATAAAACCGCTGGCCTCAGGGCAGCTGAGGCCTTACCAGGGTCTGCATTTTGTCTGGAACACCATAAGGGATATAGACATGGTGGCGATTGGAACCATGTCTCCCTATGAAGCTGCGGAAGACATAGAGATTTCGCTGAGCATCCTTGAGAGGAGAAGGGCCGAAATTGAGCTCCAGGAAACGAGATCCAAGGCCTCTGTCAAGACAAAAAAGAACTGAAGGGGAGAACCGTGTTCGAGGTATTTACGGCTGATTATGAAAATTACCTGAGGGATGAATCGAGAAAAAAGGGGTTTGCCGAAGCAATTTGCTTTCCCGGAAACGATGCCGAACTTGCGAGTGCCGTTACAAGTGCGCGTAAAGCCGGAAAAACCGTCACTTTCCAGGGAGCCAGGACGGGTATAACGGCGGGAGCGGTGCCCGACGGGGGTTATGTAATCAATCTCAGCAGGATGAACGGAATAAGGGCCCTGAGGTATGAATGTGCCGACGACAGCTTTTATGTTACCGTCCAGCCCGGAGTTGTTCTCAGTGATTTCCGGAAAGCAATCGGCATGAGAGCTTTTGACACCTCCCACTGGGACGAACGATCCAAAGAAGCGCTGAGCCTGTTTAAAGAGAAGGGTCCGTATTTTTTCCCGCCTGATCCGACGGAAACCGGCGCCTCACTGGGAGGAATGGTCGCGTGCAATGCTTCGGGGGCACGGTCTTTTTTGTACGGGTCCGTGAGGAAGTATGTGCATTCAATGCGCGTGATTCTCAGCGACGGTGACGCGCTTAAACTGACGCGCGGCCATGAGCGTGCGGAAGGCAGGGAATTTGCCGTAACGACGGAAAACGGGCGGAGGATTGAAGGGCTTTTGCCCGAATACTCCCTTTGCGGTGTGAAGAACGCTTCGGGCTACTACAGTATGCCCGACATGGACCTTGTTGACTTATTTATCGGAAGCGAAGGCACGCTGGGAGTTTTTTCAGAAATTGAGCTTAAAATCATAAGGCAACCCGAAGCAATATATGGCCTGATGGCCTTTTTCCCGGAAGAGCGTCCGGCAATAGAATTTGTGAAATCCGTGCGCGGCGCGGCAGGATCGGGTGTGGACCAGGGCAGCAAATGGCTTGCAGCGGTGGAATTTTTCAACCATGATTCACTGAAGCTGCTCATGGAACAAAAATCGTCCAATCCGGCATTTGCCGGTCTGCCCGAAACCGATGAGCGCCACCATACCGGCGTATATATTGAAATACACGGCAGCCCTGACGATGCGGACAGGGCTCTGGAAATGGCTGCAGAGACAATCGAGGCCTGTGGAGGAGATGCTGCTGACACCTGGATCGCCATGGAAGAAAAAGAAATGGACAGGCTCAAGGATTTCAGGCATGCGGTCCCCGAGGCCGTAAACCTTCTAATCGACTTCATTAAAAAAGAACAGCCCGGGATTACAAAGCTGGGTACGGATATGTCCGTGCCAGATCCTTACCTCGCCGAAATCCTTGACATGTACAACGCAGATCTCCGGGAGGCGGGATTGAGGTCGGTCATTTTCGGTCATATCGGCGACAACCATCTGCATGTTAATATTATCCCGCGCAGCGAATCGGATTACCGCGTCGGAAGAGAAATATACCGAAAATGGGCTGAAAAGGTAGTTTCCGTGGGCGGATCCGTTTCCGCGGAACACGGCGTCGGGAAAATCAAGACTGACATGCTTGAACTGATGTACGGCAAAGAGGCGATCGATCAGATGAGAGAAATCAAGAGAATTTTTGATCCCGGGTTCATGTTCAACAGGGGCAATTTATTCCCGCCGGTCTAATATTATCAGCCGTTCAGTGCTTTATTTTAAACCACCTTGTCCAGTTGCTTTTTTTAATATCAGCCTGTCCGGTTGCTTTAGTCTTGCCCTGTTCAGATATCAGACCCTGTCATGCAGACGGGCATTGACGTTTTTCGCTTGAGCCGTTATGCAATGCGACTGTATAAATACATCCGCGCATGTTAATAATATCCTCGAGGTGTTGCTATGAAGACAAAAATTGGCATACCCCGAGGTCTCTTTTTTTATCAGTATTATCCGTTGTGGAAGACATTTTTTGAAGAGCTCGGCGCGGAAATCGCGGTATCGGGCCATACGAACCGCAGGATACTGGACATGGGAGTCAAATCCTGCGTGGATGAAGCGTGCCTGCCCGTCAAGGTTTTTTTCGGGCATGTGCTGGACCTGGCCGACAAGGTGGATTATCTTTTTATTCCAAGGCTTACAAGCGTTTCGAGGAAGGAGTACATATGCCCGAAATTCGGCGGGCTTCCGGATATGGTGCGGCACAGTCTTTACGGTCTTCCGCCGATTATTGACACTGAAATCAATCTCAGGAAATCCGGAAAAAACCTTTTGAATGCCGCCATGGACGTAGGAAGCAGGTTAAACTGTGACAAAAAAGCTGTACGCCGTGCCCTTGAAAAGTCCTTAAGGGCTTACCGGGAATTCAGGGAGCAGGTGAAAAAGGGAGCCCTTCCTCCCGACATCATTGACAAGAGGTTCCCGGTCCTGAAAAAGCCATCGGACAGGATACTTAACATCCTTGTCATCGGCCACGTATACAATCTTTATGATAATTACATAAACATGGACATGCTGAAAAAACTGAGAAACAACAGCGTCAACCTGATTACCGTCGACATGATTGACGGCTGCATAATCGACGAAAAGGCACAAACGCTTAATAAAAAAATGTTCTGGTATTTCGGCAGAAAAGCCATGGGAACGGCATTACACGTTCTCGACAGGAATGACATCGACGGTGTCATATATGTAATGTCTTTCGGATGCGGCGTCGATTCCTTTATATCCGACCTAGTTGAAAAAAAGATACGCCGGAAAAGTGATGTGCCGTTTATCATCCTGACTATTGACGAACATTCGGGGGAGGCAGGGTTCAACACAAGGCTTGAAGCCTTTTTAGACATGGTGCGATGGAGGTACAGGCATGAAGCTGACGTTTCCTCACATGGGTAATACGTATATCACCGTAAAGGCGCTGCTTGACGACCTTGGCGCCGATTACGTGATTCCGCCGTTCAATATAAGGGAGGCCCTTGAAACCGGAACAAGGTTTGCGCCGGAAATGGCCTGCCTGCCGTTGAAAATCAACCTGGGCAATTTCATCCGGGCGTACGAAAAGGGTGCGGATACTGTCCTGATAACGGGCGGGTGCGGCCCGTGCAGGTTTGGATATTACTGCGAAATGCACCGGGAAATTTTGCGCGATATTGGATATCCGATGGATGTCATAACGCTGGAATGGCCTGACAAGGGATTAAAAGAGTTCCTGGACAGGGTGCGCAAAATCGCGGGAAGCCTGAATATCTGCAAAATACTGAAAGCAGCAAAAAATGCAACGGATGTTGCAATAAAGGTTGATGAACTCGAGCGTTTGTGCTTTTATCTCAGGCCGCGGGAGAAAAAGGCAGGGACCGTGGATAAAATATATAAGCATTTCCGGGCCGGGGTCCTGCAGGTAAAAGGCAGCAGGAATATCAGGAGGCTGATTCGTGAAACGTTTGAAACGCTTCAAAGCATCGAGGTGGATGAAAATGCTAGACCGCTCAAAGTAGGTATCGTTGGCGAAATATACACGACCATTGATTCCCAGACGAGCTTTAACATACAGGAAAGACTCGGCGCCATGGGCGTCGAGGTGCACAGGTACGTCACCGTCAGCGGCTGGATAGTGGAGCATATGATCAAAAAGGCCCTTCATTTGCCGAGGGACATTCGTTACGCGAAGGCTGCCGCTCCTTACCTCGGAGCAATGATAGGCGGCCATGCGCAGGAGACGATCGGAAACACCGTTTTGTATGCCAATGCCGGATATGACGGGGTTATCCAGATCTATCCGTTGACCTGCATGCCCGAAATCGTTGCCGAAAGCATTCTTCCGGCTATTGAGAGGGATCTGGGCATGCCGGTGCTTACACTCATTATTGACGAAATGACGGGTGAAGCCGGTTACATGACGAGACTGGAAGCGTTCATCGATTTGCTTCAAAAAAGAAGGGAGGCAAGGGAATTTGAAAGAAAGGGAGCTTTACCTTGGAATAGATGTAGGTTCGGTGAGCACTAACCTTGTTTTGATCGATGAAAACGAAAAACTTGTGGAAAAGGTTTACATACGCACGTCGGGACAGCCCATTGAAGCATTGAAAAGGGGGCTGAAAATGATCCGCGAAAGGCTCGGCGATGACGCAAACATCAGGGGAGTGGGAACCACGGGCAGCGGCAGGCAGCTTGCCGGGGCCATTGTGGGAGCGGATATAATTAAAAATGAAATAACCACCCATGCCATAGCAGCCCAGAAACTTGTACCGGGAGTGAAGACCATACTGGAAATCGGGGGCCAGGATTCAAAAATCATTATTATCCGAAACGGCGTCGTTTTTGATTTTGCCATGAATACGGTATGCGCGGCCGGGACGGGGTCTTTTCTCGACCGGCAGGCAGCCCGCCTGAACATACCGATAGAAGAGTTCGGTACCTATGCCCTGAAATCACGCTCGCCGGTGAGAATAGCCGGCAGGTGCGCCGTTTTTGCCGAATCGGACATGATACACAAGCAGCAGACCGGGCACGCGGTAGAAGACATAATTTGCGGTTTGTGTGAAGCACTCGTGAGAAATTACCTGAACAACCTTGCCAAGGGGGAAACGCTGGAGGATCCGGTGGTTTTCCAGGGCGGAGTGGCGGCCAATGTTGGAATTGTGGCGGCTTTTGAAAAAGCACTGGGGAAAAAAATAATCATCCCTGAACACTATGATGTCATGGGTGCGTTTGGCGCCGCCGTGATAGCCAGGGAAAAAATGATGAGAAGCGGCAAGCCTACGGCATTTTACGGTTTCCGGGCAGTCAATTGTGATTACAGGGCGAAGAGCCTGGAATGCAACGGTTGCTCCAACATGTGCGAGGTTATACAAATCAGCGCGGACGGTGAGCCGCTGGCATGCTGGGGAGACCGGTGCGGCAAATGGACGGCGGGCGCAATCCATATTGAACGCCAGTCAGGATTTTAGTATGATTATATGGAACAAAATTTAATACCCATGACAGGGGGGCCGTTTATATGAATACCGAAAAGGTTTACAGGATAGCAATGATTGGCTGCGGCGGCATGGCAAACCAGTACAGGCATAAATACACGCTCATTCCCGGGGCAAAGCTGGCGCTCCTTATTGACGTCAATGAGGAAGTCGCGAAAAATGCAGCGGAGAAAACGGGAGCCGAGCGGTGGAGCACGGACTGGAAGGACGCGCTTTCTCCTGATATAGACATAGTGGATGTAAGCACGCCGAATCATTTGCACGAGCTGCATGCAGTCGCATGCATGGAGGCGGGCAAGCATGTTCTTCTGCAAAAACCTATTGCACCCACGCTGGCCGAGGCCCGCAGGATTGTCGAGACCGCGAAAAAAACAGGGGTTACTGCAGGCATGTATATGAGCCTGTTCGAGGATCCGATATACTATGAAATTAAAAGAATAATAGAAGGCGGGCACCTTGGGAAAATTGCTTCGGTTACTTGTCGCGGAGCCCACAGGGGCGGTCTCAGGATGGCGCCGGGAACATGGCGCGGTTCAGCGGAAAAAACCGGGGGCGGATGTTTCATTCAGCTTACGGTGCACCAGCTGGATATGGCACAGTGGCTCCTGGGAGAAAAAATTGTGCGCGTTGCGGCGTTCAGCAAAAACAGGATGTCCCCGAATGTGGGAGGAGACGATTCCACCGTTGCGGCGTGCGAATTTGAGAGCGGCGCAGTGGGCACGCTGGAGTCTTCGTACATAACCGAACCCAATATTCTTGCCGTGTACGGCACAAAGGGATATATCCATGTTATGAACGAAGTTGTGACCCTGAAAATGGATGAAGGCTATGAAGGAGATATAATAAAATACAGCGAACCGGGAAAAACCCATAGCTTCAGGTACAGTTACAACGGGTACAGGGATGACAACAACAAGTATGACCAGCACATTGCTTTTGTAAAGGCCGTAATGGAAGGCAGACCCGCGCCAGTATCGCTTGAAACGGGTCTTTATGACCTCCAGGTGGTAAAGGCGGTATACGAATCCGCAAAAACAAAAAAATGGGTCGAAGTGGCTGAAATGCAGTGATAAATTTTGCATAACTGTAAAAAATAATCTTATGCTGAAGAGGTTTTTCATATACGGTATACTGGGTTGGGGAATTGAAGTTTTCTGGACGGGTCTGGGTTCGCTCATAAGCGGCAACCTCCGGCTGGAAAGCTTCACCAACCTCTGGATGTTTTTTGTGTACGGCTCGGCTGTTTTTCTTGAACCCATTCATGATATAATGGCAAAATGGAGGTGGCCTGTAAGAGGTATTTTGTGGGTTGTTATAATATGGGGGATAGAATACGCGAGCGGTATGATTTTAAAATCTCTGCTGGGTCTTTATCCGTGGTATTATGACGGACCCTTCGCTTTTGACAATCTCATAAGGATAGACTATGCCCCTGCGTGGTTTGTCGCCGGACTGCTGTTTGAGAGAGTCCACTACACCCTGGACGAGTACGGCGTGGCATAGGTCCCAATTTATCCTGGAATTGTTATTATACTTCCGGTTTTGTTAAATTAAAACAGTGTCGAAGCTGAAATCAAGGGTTTAAATAATTATGAAAATTTATTATTATATATGATAGAATTTTCGCAACCGGATACTTAAGAATAAAATTTTTGTAATAAGATACTATAAGATAAAATTTTCACAAAATGTGGGGTTGAAATGTCTTGCTTAAGGTGATGAGAGGTTCACGGAGCATAAATCGGATATTGATAAAAAAACTGCTTATATTCCTTGCATTCGAACTGGTTTTCACATCGCTGACAATGCCGCTTTTGCTCGTTTATGGGCCATTTGACCAGATAAAGAAAACTTTCGTCGGCATGTCGTGGAACACATTAAGGCATCAGTACATTGCAAGGTTTTTTCTTTCGGATGAAGCAATTCATAGGATACTTGACCTGGAGAACAGTATTAGCTACGAGGATCCCGGGAACGGCATAGAGGAAATTGACTATTCCGGCAAGGATGACAGCATCAAAGTCTATGAAATCAAGGGTTCCAATCTCAGGGGAAAGATGCTGATCATTTCCAATCCAACGCGCGTAGCCGTGGGCT
This sequence comes from Bacillota bacterium, assembly GCA_023623175.1. GTDB lineage: Bacteria > Bacillota > Clostridia > Acetivibrionales > JAMNXU01 > JAMNXU01. Next base: position 156,130 of record JAMNXU010000034.1, on the reverse strand, counting down.
ATTCGAGCCTCATACCAAAAGCCGGCGAAACAACGAGCAGCATTGCGCGCAGGAATAACGCCATTGCGGCAATAAATGCCGGAGGTTTTTTTGACAGGCAATGGGCCGGAACCGGGGGAGCTCCAATGGGATTTATCATCCACCAGGGCAAGGTTATCTACAACTCTGCGATGAGTGAAACGGTCAAACAGGATACGGTGGCATTTACGAAAAAAGGCACGCTGATTGTCGGCAAGCATTCCATAGAGGAACTGAAAAGATACGGGGTGTGGGAAGGCGTAAGCTTCGGACCGCCCCTTGTTGTTAACGGCAAGCCAACAATTAAGAGCGGAGACGGCGGATGGGGCATTGCGCCGAGGACAGCCATCGGGCAGAGAAAGGACGGCTCGGTCGTATTTCTCGTGATTGACGGAAGGGATGTTTTGAGATCCTTTGGAGCGACGTTGAGGGACGTCCAGGACATAATGCTGCAAAACGGCGTTGTTACGGCGGCAAATCTTGACGGCGGCTCATCGACGACAATGTACTACAAGGGCAAGGTCATCAACAGGCCTTCAGACACACTGGGCGAAAGAACGGTACCATCTGTATTCATGGTACTTCCGGGCGGGAGGTAAAATATGCTTAAAAAAACAATGGCGAGGATATACAGGTGGATACTTCTTTCGGTCATGATGCAGGTTGCCGTTTTATCGTTTTTGAACAGTTATGTTTCCAGATCCGGCGAGTTTAAATTTCAAAGCATAGATCTGTCCGGGGAAGAAATTGACAATACAATTGAAACGGAGATTCCTTCGAATGTACGGGACATAAAAATGTCCCATGACGGCACTTATATCGCATATATGCAGGATGGCAAACTTGTCATCCATGACCTATTGGCTGAACAGGCAGTGAAAACCATTGACGGCGGAGACGGAACAATTTCTTATTATGAGTGGCTTCCGGACCGGAACATGGTTATATATGCCATTGATGTAAGTACGCAGTATTCGGGAAGAATACAGCTGAACACCTATGAAGTGGACACGGATATTGAAAGGGAATACCCGGTCCTGAAAAACCTGTCAAAGCCCTGCAAGGTTGACGCCATAGAGCTGTCTACTTTCACAAAGGTGCTCTATGTGAAGATTTCGAACAACTCGGGCAGAGCAGTCATTTACAAGTTCAACATAATGAATAACCTGTTCTGGGTAATGGAAACAAGCAGCGAGACGGTAATATACGAGGCAAATCTCAGCGACATCCTGTTTTACCAGAATGAGAAGTTTGAAATCGCTTACCGCGACGGTTCCAACGGCTCGAGGAAGAGTCTTGGCTTCAAGGGAAAAACAATGCTGCTGTCGGTGGATGCTGAAGACACGGTATTTGTCGGCAGACTTAACGACGATAACAGGATAACCGCTATAACTCGCGGTAAAATCGAGGAGCCTGAGGATAGCTGGAGAACCGAAACGCTTGAAGAACCGGTGTCAAGAAACCAGGTTTATATAACAAGCAACGGCACGGTATATATTTCTTCCAGTGACGGCAAAAGCATTTACAACCTGGACGACGGGGAAAAGATTGAGCTTAGGGGAAAAATCGTGGACATAGTGAACGGTTATATCGCATCGAAGGACGGCAATACTCTCGTCATCAGGGAATTAAAATAATTACGGGGTTGTTTTTTCCATGGGTAATGTGCAAAATGAAGCTGAACACATGGACTGCAAACAGAATATAATAAAGAGACTCAACAGGATTGAAGGCCAGGTCAAGGGCGTCCGGCGCATGATTGAAGAGGAGAAGGACTGCGTGGAGGTGCTCACGCAGATAGCTGCAATCCGCGCAGCGATAAACAAGGTTGGCAGCATGATCCTGGAGAATCATTCCAAAACCTGTATTCAAAAGGCGCTGATGTCCGATGACAGTGAAAAGGTCTTGAAAAACCTGACCGAATCGATTCAGAAATTCTTAAAATTCATGGATTAATTTGATTAAAAAATACTAAGCTGTGGTATTTAAACCCTATTGAATTGCATTCCGGTATAAAGCCGGTTTCGGGCAATAATATAATTAGCTGAAATAAACTTATTGTAGGAGATGAATTCCAATGGCTGAAGCAAATACCATTACACTGACGAGAGAGAATTTTGACGCCGTGATTAACGGTGAGAAACCTGTACTGGTTGATTTCTGGGCCTCCTGGTGCGGACCCTGTCGGGCGGTGGCGCCTGTTATTGATGAGATTTCCGCTGAATTTTCAGGGAAAATTGTCGTGGGCAAGGTAAACGTGGATGAAGAGGCGGAGCTTGTTCAAAGATACAAGATAATGAGCATACCGACAATTATAATGTTCAAGAATGGCCAGGCTGTTGAGAAAATTATCGGTGCAAGGCAAAAAAATGATTTTGTGGATATGATTAACAGGAATCTTTGATAAATTTTTGTAAAAAAAGAGGATTTTCAGTGTCAGCATTGAATAATTAACACAATATGTTTTGCCATGTTGAGTATTGTGTTAGGGGGTCCCGGCATGCCAGGAGAAAAACGTTTCCGCACTTCGCTGTTCGGTTTTAAAAAAGCCGATGTTAACTACTATATTGAAAAAATGCTCAGGGAGTTTGATGAACAGCTTAAATCAAAAAGCAGTGAAATCGACGCTCTCAGGCAGCAAAACCGGGATTTGAAGGAATTGTATGACGAGGTTTCCCGGAGGATAGAAAATATCGAAGAAGACCGCGCAAAAATAGCCGAGGTTATGATAAAGGCCAGCGACAAGGCTGACATGATCATAAACGAGGCAAGAACCCAGGCTATACAGGAGAAGAAGGAAATTGAGGACAAGATAAAGGCCGAGGAGGAAAAACTGGAGGCCCTGAGGTGGCAGTTGAAAAATCTCAGGAGTGAAGTGATTTCCACCCTGAAAAAAATTGAAAACGAGCTCGGCAGATTATCCGAAAGCGGTAATGACGAATTCTCCGCTGAAGGGGAAGCTGATGCGGAAGCTGAAGTCGCTGCCGGATATGAGGACGGAATGTGATTTATTCAAAAAACGTATTGATAATAACTGTTTTCTGTTATATAATAATTCACAATAATTTTTGAAATTTAATATTTTAATATTAGTTAAGCTAAAGGTTCAAAATTAAAGAACGGAAATGTGATGACGGGGAAGAGTACACTGTGTGAATTTCACAGCGAGCCGGGGACGGTGCGAGCCCGGTAAAGGATCCTTTCGGAACGCAGCCCCTGAACATCTGCTTGAACCATCGCGGAAAGCCGTTTTTCCGCGGTCCAGTAGAGTAAGACGCGACCCCGCGTTAACGGGGTACAATGTCTATACCGCAAGGTATACGCATTGGAAACGAGTGAATGCCCCCCGGGGCGACCCAGGGCATTAAATAGGGTGGTACCGCGAAATAACTCCTTCGTCCCTTACGGATGAAGGAGTTTTTTGTTATATTGCTTCAACAGACTCAGGAGGGGTGTACATGGAAAAAATTCTGGAAATACTCGAAAGAAACGCACGGGCAACCAATGAACAGATAGCGGAAATGTTGGGCAAAAGCGCCGACGATATCGCGGCGGCGATTAAAAAATATGAAGACGAAAATGTCATTTTGGGATACAATGCGGTGATTAACTGGGAAAAGACCAATAAGGATTCAGTGACGGCGCTTATTGAAGTGAAGGTTACTCCCCAGAGGGGGCAGGGATTTGACAGCGTGGCTGCAAGAATTTCCCGTTTCAGGGAAGTCAAAGCCTGCTATCTCATGTCGGGGGGATTCGACCTCGCAGTGGTGGTTGAAGGGAAAACGATGAAGGAAGTGGCGCTGTTCGTCGCGGAAAAGCTCTCCACGATCGATTCCGTATTGAGCTCTTCGACCCATTTTATACTGAAAAAATTCAAGGAAAACGGCGTCGTTTTCGAGGAAAAAACAGGGGATGACAGGGAGGTCGTAGTTTTATGATAGCTTCATTAATAAAACCTGCAATTAGAAATATGCCTCCGTCCGGAATCAGGAAGTATTTCGACATGATGAACGAGCTCGACAACGTCATCTCTCTCAGCATAGGCGAGCCGGACTTTGTCACCCCGTGGAACATAAGGGAAGCGGGAATATATTCCCTTGAGAAGGGCCGCACCCACTATACTTCCAACGCGGGATTCATTGAACTGCGCAGGGAGATAGCCAATTACATGAAGAGAAAATATTCATTGGAATATTGCCCTGACAACCAGGTGCTTGTTACCGTCGGAGGCAGCGAAGCAATAGACATAGCCCTGAGATCGGTGGCGGGACCCGGCGACGAGGTTATAATCCCCGAGCCATGTTTTGTGGCTTACAAGGGGTGCACACTGTTTACCGGGGCAACACCCGTCATTATAAACCTGAGGAAAGAGAACCAGTTCAAGCTGAGACCGGAGCAGCTGGAGGAAGCAATAAATGAAAGAACGAAGGCAATAATTCTCCCCTATCCCAACAACCCGACGGGCGCGATCATGACGCGTGATGACCTCAAGGCGATTGTTGAAGTATTGAAGGATAAGAACCTGATTGTGATTTCTGATGAAATCTATTCGGAGCTGACCTATGAAGGCCGCCATTGCTCAATTGCTTCCTTCCCGGAGATGAAGGACAAAACCCTCGTAATAAACGGATTTTCGAAGGCCTTTGCCATGACGGGATGGCGCCTCGGATTTGCCTGCGGCCATCCTGACCTGATATCCGCCATGTACAAGATACATCAATATGCCATAATGTGCGCTCCGACCACTGCCCAGTATGCAGCCATTGAAGCCCTGAGGAACGGCGACGCTGAAGTGGAGGCAATGGTCAATGAATACAACATGAGGCGCAAAGTGTTGCTCAACGGGTTGAGAAGGCTGGGCCTGGACGGTTTTGAACCCAAGGGTGCCTTTTACGCGTTCGCGGATATAAGGTCTACGGGGCTTGATTCTGACACCTTCTGCACAAAGCTGCTGCAGGAGCAGCGCGTGCTCGTGGTGCCCGGAAATGCTTTTGGCGAGTGCGGCGAAGGCTTTATCCGCATTTGTTATGCGTCGTCAATGGAGGATATTAATGAGGCGCTTAACAGGATGGAGAGGTTTCTTGAAAATATTCGGAAGCAATGAGGGGGATTTTCCTGAAAAAACTCAATTTGCTGGTCCTTCGCAGGCATCCGGCCTGCGAATCGTTTTCGACGCTGCGGCTCGACGGCAGATTTTAGACCAGGTAAACATAAAACATGCAATCAGTAACCATAGCTTTCTTTCGAACATAATATGGATTAGAAATCAGTTTGTTCGAAAGGAGAGACCCATTAATGTATAATATGTATAATATGCCCTGCAACATGATGCCTGAATCCATGCCCTGGATTGGTCAGTGCTTGGGCTTTCCTTCAGTCGCAATGCCGGCTGAAAGGCTGGAGGATATGTATCCGGAAGTTTACAGGATTGTATACCCCAAGGTTTTAAATATGTGCTGCATGATGGATGTGCCCGGTAATCCGGAAATGTATCCCCATCCGAGAAGGGAAGCCGTTGAAAGAATGGTGGACGAAATCTTCGAGCAGTGCGTGTGTGAAATGGGAGATCCGGAAAAATGGCGTGATGATGAAGAAAATGACAGACAGTTTGTAACAGGTATCGGACCAGGTTTCGGACGCAGAAGGCTGTTGCGTGACCTCATTTCAATTCTCCTTATTCGGGAGCTTATAAGAAGAAGACCTTTCCCGTACGGCGGGTTCGGTTATCAGTATTTTTAAATGTCTGCCGTTATTGCGCGATGACTGCTGTTATAACTTGTCGCAGCAACAGGTGTTTTTTCACCGATGCGAGTAAGGAGCTGCAGGTGAATTGCCGCAGCTCTTTTTGCATGTAAACTTTGCAAGCTTGACACTTGCACGGTATGTGCTCATAATATACTATGGTAAAATGGTTGCACAACAATAAACGAAGGAGTTGATGAAGTTGATAGAGCTTGAACAGTACAGGCTTGAAATGCAAACTTTGAAGGAAAAACTCGACGAAATGGGGGCTTCTCTTTGACCTCCCGGGACTCAGGGCTGAAATAGAGGAATGTGAAAAGAAGACTGCAGACCCCGGTTTTTGGAATGACCCTGAATCTTCGCAAAAAGTTTTGCAGAAAATTAAGACATTGAAAAACAAGGTTGAACGTTTTACAAAGCTGACAACCCAGTGGGAGGATTTGTCGACACTCATTGAACTTGCGCTGGAAGAACAGGATGAAGAAATAGTTCCTGAAATCACCGCGGATTTTGAAAAGCTGTCAAAAGATATTGAATCATTCAGAATCGAGATGTTGCTGAACGGTCCCTACGATCGCAACAATGCCATACTTACGCTGCACGCGGGAGCTGGCGGAACCGAGGCACAGGACTGGGTCCAGATGCTTTTCAGGATGTATACCCGTTGGGCCGAGGAAAAGGGATACCGGGTTAAAACCCTTGATTTGCTTGACGGAGAGGAAGCCGGGATAAAAAGCGTCACATTTTCGGTGACCGGGGAAAACGCCTACGGCTATCTTAAATCGGAACAGGGAGTTCACCGGCTTGTGAGGATTTCTCCCTTTGACGCGTCGGGAAGACGCCATACTTCGTTTGCATCGCTTGAAGTAATACCTGAGCTGAACGATGATGTGGATGTCCAGATAAATCCCGAAGACCTGAAAATAGACACTTACCGCTCAAGCGGAGCGGGAGGCCAGCACGTCAACAAAACGGAGTCCGCGGTCAGGATTACCCATTTGCCGACGGGTATCGTGGTAGCGTGCCAGAATGAACGTTCCCAGATACAGAACCGCGAGACTGCCATGAGAATGCTTAAGGCCAAGCTGCTGGAGCTGAAAGAGCGGGAGAAAAAGGAAAAAATAGACGACCTCAAGGGAGTGCAGATGGAGATCGCCTGGGGAAGCCAGATACGTTCCTATGTATTTTGTCCGTACACCCTCGTCAAGGACCACAGGACCGGCTACGAAGTCGGCGACGTGAACGCAGTGATGGACGGCGACCTTGACGGTTTTATAAATGCCTGGCTGATTTATAATTCCACGAAGAAGGAATAAAAATCTGGATTTAATGAAATATTCTTCCCGAATATTTTTTACGAAAAAGGAGCTGCTGAAAGCCGGATTTGTTCAGCCGGTTTTTCCGGCTTCTTTAGTGTTATATAAACGCGTCAAATGTGGTAATATTTTAGGTGAATTACCACTGGAAGGAGAACAGTTATGGATCAGCTTCATGAAAAGCTCAACAGGCTAAGGGACATATTAAAAGAACTCGGCAGTGTTGCAGTGGCTTTTTCCGGCGGAGTGGACAGCACCTTTCTTCTGAATGTAGCCCATGATGTGTTGAAAGACAACGCCATAGGCATAACGATACATTCTCCTCTCTGCCCGGAAAGGGAGTTCAAAGTTGCATCGGAATTTGCAGCAAAACGTGGAATAAAACATGTCATAATAGGCGAAGAGGACCTCGAAAAGGATTATTTCGTAAATAATCCGCCGGATCGTTGCTATTACTGCAAGAAAAGCGTATTTACAAGGATTTTGGAAGAAGCGCGCAAAAATAATATAAAGCATGTTGCAGACGGTACGAATGTTGACGACATGGACGACTACAGGCCGGGCATGAAAGCGCTGAAGGAACTCGGGATAATAAGCCCGCTGAAGGATGCCGGCCTTGGCAAGGAAGATATAAGGGCGCTTTCGAGGGAAATGGGTCTGCCCACGTGGGACACGCCGTCCTTTGCCTGCCTTGCGTCGAGGATACCCTATGGGCAGGCTGTCACGCGAGAGAAGCTCGCGATGATTGACCGCGCGGAACAATACCTGGCGGACCAGGGTTTCAGGCAAATCAGGGTACGCCACCATGGCGACATTGCAAGGATAGAGGTTCCGTCCTCGGACAGGCAGAAGTTTTTTGATCCCGGATTCATGGACAGGGTACATGATGAACTCGTCAAAATCGGTTTCAAATACGTGGCGCTTGATCTCAAGGGTTACAGGACCGGAAGCCTGAACGAGACCATTAACAAATAAATTCCCGGGGGTTGGCCTTATGGTAGATGAAAGTTTAAAAAATCTTCTTGAAAGCGTCAGAGACGGGCACACTACCGTCGAAGACGCCATCGTGGCATTGAAAAAGCTTCCGTTCGAAGATATCGGTTTTGCCAAGGTGGATCACCACAGGAAATTAAGAAAGGGTTTTCCCGAGGTTATTTATTGCGAAGGGAAGACCACGGAGCAAATAAAGGAAATAGTTAAAAGGATGATACAGGGCGACAGCAATATCATGGCTACAAGGGCAGGCAGGCATGTGTACGAAGCAATCCGGGAAATTACCGATGACGCCGTTTATTATGAAGCCGCGCGCATTGTGGTGGTAAAGCGCAGGGAAACGCCCGTGTCGGACAAGGTTATTGCGGTCGTTACAGCGGGGACGTCGGATATTCCCGTGGCTGAAGAAGCTGCCGTTACCGCTGAAACCATGGGAAACAGGGTTGACAGGATTTATGACGTGGGCGTGGCAGGCATTCATCGCCTGCTGGCCAATATGGACAGGATATCTGCAGCCAACGTGCTGATAGTCGTTGCCGGGATGGAGGGCGCCCTTGCCAGCGTTATCGGGGGGCTCGTGGACAAACCCGTGATAGCGGTTCCCACGAGCGTGGGCTATGGGGCGAACTTCGGCGGACTGTCGGCGCTCCTGACAATGCTGAACAGTTGTGCCAGCGGTGTTGGCGTGGTAAACATTGACAACGGATTCGGAGCGGGTTATCTCGCCAGCCTTATAAACAGGCTTGAATAGAAAGCTCGTCGGCTTTAACGGTTTTTAATCAGGCTGGCTTTATCATTACTTAATAATATTGATAAATATTGAAAATTAATATTGAAAAATCGGATAACGGATAAGTTTCGGGAGGAAGAAATGAAGGTTTTATATTTTGACTGTTTTTCAGGTATCAGCGGGGATATGACCGTAGGAGCCCTTCTTGACCTTGGGATTGACGCGGAGTTGTTTAAAAGCGAACTGGCCAAACTGGATCTCGGCGGCTATGAAATAATAATTGAAAAGAAAACGCGGAACGGGATTTACGGCACGGATTTTACCGTGGTACTGACCGGCGAAGATTCAGGCCATGGCCATGAGCATCATGCCCAAGAACACGGGGATCACGGGAACAAAAATCATGAGTACAGCGCCCATGAGCATCATGAGTATGAACCCCATAACCATGAGCACAATGGCCATGAACACCATAACCATGGACACCATGAGCCCGAATGCCACGGACATGAACTTCATGAACATGAACCCGGCAACCATGGACATGGCGGCAGCCACGTTCACAGCCACGGGCATGGACGAAACCTGAGGGATATTGAAAAACTGATAAATGAAAGTTCCCTGAAAAGCTCCGTGAAGGAACTTAGCATAAAGATATTCAGGGAAATTGCAAGGGCCGAAGCAAAGGTACATAATAAGCAAATTGACGAAGTACATTTTCACGAGGTGGGAGCCGTCGATTCCATTGTTGACATTGTCGGAACGGCCATATGCCTTGACCTCCTCGGAGTAAAAAAGGTCTTTTCGTCGCCGCTGCATGAAGGACGCGGATTCATACAGTGCCAGCACGGGATACTCCCGGTGCCGGTACCCGCCGTAATGGAAATGCTTGCAGGCAGCAATATACCCTTTATTGCGGAAGATATAAACACAGAACTTGTAACACCGACAGGGCTCGGGATAATAAAGACTATTTGCAGCAGTTACGGCAACATGCCCGCGATGATTATTGACAGGATAGGCTATGGAATGGGCAAGAAGGATATAGGACGGCTCAACGCGCTGAGGGTGGTTCTAGGCAGCCTGCCTGACGAAGAAATGACGGAGGAAATTGCCGTACTGGAAACAAATATTGATGACATGAGCCCGGAACTGGTCGGATTTACGATGGAGAAACTTCTGGAGCAGGGGGCGCTGGAAGTATACCACACACCGGTTTATATGAAAAAGAACCGGCCGGCGGTTCTTCTGACGGTGCTGTGCAGAAAGGGAGAAGAAAATGAAATGGCCCGGCTTGTATTGAGAGAAACAACGTCGCTGGGAATAAGAATGACCACGATGAAACGTGTTTGCATGCACAGGGAAATGGTGACTGTCGGAACACGATTCGGCGATATCCGGGTCAAGGTGGCGAAACTGGGCGATACAGTCAAGTTTGCTCCTGAATATGAAGACTGCCGCATGATTGCCAGGAGGGAAGGCGTTCCGCTCCGGGAGGTTTACAACATGGCAATGGAAAGGGCAGGCAAGCTGGTTGAATCATTGACCGTCAGTGGTGCCGGCGTATGAACAGGCTTTATTACAGGTTTTCTGACTACCTGAGGGAAAGATACGGGCAGAAAGTGTACAAGCTGCCAGTGAACCTGCCCGTCAGCTGTCCCAACCGCGACGGGAAACTGAGCGAAAAAGGCTGCATATTTTGCGGAGAGGAAGGGGCAGGTTTTGAAAGCCTGCCCGATTGCCTCGGCGTCAGGGAGCAAATTGAACGCAACGCCCGGTATATAGGGAAGAATTACAATGCCGCAAGATTCATTGCCTATTTCCAGAACTTCACCAACACTTACGTGAAATTCGACGATTTCAGGAGATACATTCTTGAAGCATGTATTGAAGACATTGTCGCCATCTGCATTTCAACGCGTCCTGACTGCATAAATGATTTGTACCTTGGATTTCTGCAAGAAATAAAAAGGGACAAAAACATTGACATTGTTGTTGAACTGGGACTTCAGTCGATAAATCACCATACGCTGCGCGTATTGAACCGGGGCCACGGGCTGGCCGAGTTCATCGACGCCGTAATCCGGCTGAACCGGTTCGGCCTGGATTCCTGCGCGCACTATATTGTGGACCTGCCGATGGATACCCTTGAGGACGTTATTGAAGGCGCGAAGGTTATTTCGGCCCTGGGTGTCAGGCAGGTAAAATGCCATTCGCTGTACATACTCAGGGATACCCAGGCCGGCCTGATGTACGAAAAAGGGGAACTGACGCCGCTTTCACCGGACCAGTACATGGAACGCGTCATATCGTTCCTGGAATACCTTGATCCCGAAATCGTAATCCAGAGGCTTATAGGAAGAGCACCGAAGGAGCGGACGCTTTTTTGCAACTGGGGCATGAGCTGGTGGAAAGTGCAGGAGCTCGTTGAAGAAAAAATGCGGCGGGAGGGACGGTACCAGGGCCGAAAATTCAATTACCTCAACGGCGGATTTTGCATGAGGAATCTCTAAGAAATACTTAACTGAAGGATTAGCAATTTTTATTTTACATTGCATGTCCTGTTCCTTTATAATATTTTATTATTAAATTTTTGTTATTTTGAGGATTATTTTATTAATATTATTCTTTAATCCCGAACGTTGGATTATTACACGGCTGGCGGCAAGGGACAGGCGGTTTGCCGGCACGAAATTCTAAAGCACGGAAAGGCGGTTTGGACTTTGAACAACGAACTTGTTTTGGTATTGGATTTCGGTGGTCAGTACAACCAGCTGATCGGAAGAAGAATAAGGGAACAAAACGTATACTGCGAGATTTATCCCTATAACATTCCTGTTGAAAAAATAAAATCCTTAAACCCCCGCGGAATTGTTTTCACGGGCGGTCCTGCATCCGTAACGGAACCCGGCGCTCCGCGCTGTGACAGGGAGATTTTTGAGCTGGGAATTCCCATACTGGGCATATGCTACGGAATGCAGCTGATGGCCGTAATGCTCGGCGGGAGCGTGGAGAAGGCCGAATGCGGCGAATACGGGAAAACAAGCATAGCAGTTGATCCCCGCAGTAAGTTGTTCAGGGGAGTGGACGAAAACACGAGCTGCTGGATGAGCCATGCTTACTCGGTGAACAGGCTTCCCGACGGATTTGTCAGGACGGCGCACTCGGAAAACTGCGCGGTGGCGGCCATGGAAAACAGCGAGAAGGGATTCTACGCCGTACAGTTCCATCCCGAGGTGGAGCATACCCCGAAGGGAAGAGATATCCTGAGAAACTTTCTGCTTGAAGTTTGCGGATGCCGCGGAGACTGGAAAATATCTTCATTTATTGATCAGTCTGTTGAGAATATCCGGGAAAAGGTAGGAAGCGGAAGAGCCCTGTGCGCATTGTCGGGAGGAGTTGATTCTTCCGTATCGGCAGTCCTGATGCATAGGGCGATAGGCAACCAGCTGACGTGCATATTCGTGGACCACGGACTTCTGAGGAAGTATGAAGCTGACCAGGTGGAGCAGGTATTCAGAAAACAGTTTGATATGAACCTGATCAGGGTGGACGCCCAGGAGAGGTTTTTATCAAGGCTTGCGGGCGTTACGGATCCCGAGACCAAGAGGAAGATAATCGGTGACGAGTTTATCCGCGTATTTGAGGAAGAAGCGAAAAAAATAGGAAAGGTCGATTTCCTCGTCCAGGGCACGATTTATCCCGATGTCATAGAAAGCGGAAAGGGAGACGCCGCGGTCATCAAAAGCCATCACAATGTAGGCGGTCTGCCGGAACACGTGGATTTCAGGGAAATAATAGAACCGCTGCGCTACCTGTTCAAGGATGAGGTAAGAAAAGTCGGCGAGGAACTGGGATTGCCTGCTGAAATAGTATGGAGACAGCCCTTCCCGGGACCGGGACTTGCCATAAGGGTACTCGGGGAAGTGACAAAGGAAAAGCTGGAAATTGTAAGGGATTCGGATTATATTTTCAGGGAGGAAATTGCAAAAGCCGGCCTCGACAGGAGCATCAGCCAGTACTTCACCGTGCTCACGGGATTGAGAACCGTGGGTGTAATGGGAGATGAGAGGACCTATGATTACACGCTAGCGCTGAGGGCGGTGACAACCACCGACTTTATGACGGGCGACTGGGCGAGGATACCCTATGATGTGCTTGAAAGGGTGTCCAACAGGATAGTTAATGAAGTCAGGCATGTAAACAGGATAGTTTATGATATTACCTCGAAGCCGCCGGCAACCATTGAATGGGAATAATTATTGAGCGAGATGCAACTATTGAGCGGAAGTAATTATAGAGTGGAAGTAATCATAGAGTGTAAGTAATTATTGAGTGAAAGTAATTATTAGTGGAAGTAATTAATAACGGCTTCAAGGGTTAAATTATTTAACATAAGAGAAAAAGTCAAAAGGGTGTATGACGCTTGCCAAACCAATAAGCAGGTGGATAGAATGAATGAGCTAACAGAAATGATTGTAAAATTCAGGGAAGAAAGGAACTGGAAACAGTTCCACAACCCGAAAGACATTGCCATTTCTCTTTTGCTGGAAGCCGGTGAATTGCTTGAAAACTTCCAGTGGAAAAGCAGCGAAGAGGCCGTTGAAGTGAACAGGGACAAAATAGTGGCCGAGCTCGCGGATGTGCTGTATTATGTTTTACTCCTGTCACATGAACTGGGGATTGACGTTGAAGAAGCCCTTAAGCTGAAGATGATTGAAAACGAGCGCAAGTACCCTGTTCAAAAGGCCTTTGGCAGTAATAAAAAGTATACTGAATTATAAATATTTGTTAATAACATTAAAATACTTTTTAATAACAGAGAGCTGATTGGTTATACCGGCAATCGGCTCTTTTTTTGCTGTAATGGATCAGCGGCCTGTTTGATTTTTCTGAATATCAATAAAAGAAAATCTTTACAGTTGCATTCTAATATATGGTATAATGCAATAAATACAAATTTCGATCATTGCAAACAAAATCCCGCTCTTTTCTTTAAAATTTCAAAAGGTTCCCGTAACTTTGCAAGCTTTTTATAAGCATTAAAATAAAATGGGGAGATGAGGGAGTTATGGAACTGGATTCAAAATTGGAGGCATTAATCAAGAAACAGGCGAAATACGAATCCAAAAACCTGGCGCTGAATCTTTTGATTTCAAGGCTGCAAAGGCAGTATTCGCTTAACCAGTCGCCGGAACAACTAAGCAGGTGTGTACAGGAAATGAAAATGTTTTTTGAGAAATACGCTTCGATCATGAAAAATGACATCGAGGAACTGAAGAAAATCTAGGGAGGTAGAGAGCATGTTTGTTAATCTTGATGAAGCCGCAAAATTAATCCGCGAAGGTAAAATTCTTCATATCGCTGCCGATGAGTCCCTGCTGGATAAACTGCCGAAAGGCAAATGGATAGGCGGTACCACTCCTTATTTCATAACCGAAGAAGGAGGCACCTTCAGCAAGGACAAGTTGTTTGTAAATGAAATCCCCTGTGCTGTTGATTTCAAAATCGCGGTATATGACAGGACCAATATATTCGATATAACAAAAGATGCATATTCCAACGGAATGACAATGTTAATAATCCCCTTTGCCAGCGATGTTGCGGTGTATTTTGCAAAGGAAGCGCCCTATAGCGCCGATATATTCATGAATCCTACCTTCGGATGGATTTCGGGTTTTGACCTTTCAACCGATTCAAAGGCCAAAGTATATGACGGGGCAAACGGAGTTTCATACAGTGACAAGGCAGTTGCAATGCATATTTGCCTGCCCGATGACAAAACGGTTTCCCTGGGTATAGTCAACATATTTGATATTGATGAAAAGGGTACAAAGATTAAATTTTACAAAGACGCCCTGACGGTTTCCAAATGCCTTGTTGACGGAAAGGAAGTAGTATTGTCGGAGTACATAGAAGAAAGCAAAATTGACACAAAATTTCCGCTGGTGGCCGATTACAACAGTGTCCTGGTAAATGTGTCGATTAAGACCGTTTCCCGGGAAAACGGGACAGTGGATTTTTATGCTCCTGTATTTTCGGAAAATGAATATCATTTTGCCCGTCCCATCAGCAATTATGCGGAAAAATTCAATGAACGCCTTAAGGAACTCAGGGATGTCAAACCGGTCTTTTCATGCAACTGCATCCTGAATTACCTGTACGGCGAACTGGAAGGAAAAGCGACGCCGCCTTTCGCGGGGCCCGTGACATTCGGAGAAATCGCCTACCAGTTGTTGAATCAAACATTGGTGTATGCGGAGATAATCGATAAATAATTTTATGTAACAGTGCAGTGCATAAGAGAAAACAATTAGTCAGAAAGTGATTATCAGCAGGCAAAGCGCGCAATATGAAGGCCACCTGGCAGATAATCACTTTTTGTTATGATAGCCTCGGTCAGCGTATGCGCTGCGAAATTTCCGCATCACTGTTGCACGACCCGAAAATGTTATTCCTTGATGAACCTACAATAGGTCTTGATGCCGTTTCAAAGATAGCCGTTCGCAAGTTTATTATTAAAGAACTGAAAATATATCGCACTGTTTCGCATACGCTTTATAAATAGCTTGCAATATCGCGCAGGCATTCTACGGCATTGCCCTGCAGTTGTTCTGGCTTGTGTTCCTGTTGTGGGCCGGGAGGATGCTTATAAAACGGGCGTTGAAGAGAGTCGTTCCTTTTTTCTGACGGTCCTCGGCCGGTTTTTTACGTCGTTTTCAACCTTTCTCGGCATGTACTTTATGCTTTCAAGGTTCAACACCGTGGAGGGTTTTACGTTCGAGGAGGTCCTGCTATGCTTTGCCACGGTCCTGATGGCCTTTTCACTGTCGGAAATGCCGGCGCGCGGGTTTGACATGTTTCCGCGCATGCTCGGCAACGGGGAGTTTGACCGCGCCCTTGTGCGGCCGAGGAATATCATATTCCTGGTTCTTGCGTCAAAGATGGATTTTACACGCCTTGGACGATTGTCCCAGGCCATTCTCGTATTCTGTTATGCAATTCCCAAAAGCGGAGTTGTGTGGACCTGGGATAAAATTATTACCCTCTTTTCTAATGATGAGCTGCGGCAGCCTGGTATTTTTCGGACTGTTTCTCATATATGCGGCCTTTTCGTTCTTGGATCGTAATTGCCGATTGCATTCCGCGTTAAGCTGATATTTATATTTTCGGGTTTGAATTCAGCCTGTTCGCGCCAAATGTCCTCGTATTTTTCGGATTATATTACTCTAAACTTAAAACTTATATAATATGTAGAACTTCAGTTTTTTTTCTGCTATACTGGTGGCGGTAAATGGTTAGCCGGCACAATCGGGTTAAGCTGCGTTAATCAAATAGACTAATCACATGTAAGAGCATTTTTGAAACAGAAACAAATTAAGGGGTTGTAGCATTTGCAGCAAATAGACACGGTAGTTTACAGAATATTGATATTGGGCATACTGGGAGTCACGGGATATATTTTCGGCAAAACCGGGTATTTTCCGGAAAATTCTGATACTTTCCTTTCCCGCTTCATTGTGAAACTGACTACTCCCGCGCTTATTCTCACGACGCTTGCCGGATATAATTTTACCAGGGAAACGCTGGTGGACGGTGTTTTGATATCCTGCCTGGCAGTATTGGCGATGTTTCTCTCGCTGCTATTATCCATAGGATTAAGCGCGCTCTTGAAGCTTGATGAAGCGAAATCCAAGATTTTTCGCATGCACCTGATGCTGGGCAACGTGGGATTTATCGGCATGCCTTTGCTCGGCGAAGTATTCGGACAAAAAGGCCTTGTCTATGCGATGTTCTATGTCATACCCCATGATTTGCTGCTTTGGACCGTAGGTATATATGTTCTTGGAAAGAAAAAGGGAACCGGCATCAGGGAAAGCCTGCGAAACCTTGTAAACGCCAACACGATAGCTTATGCCATAGGTCTTGTATTTATCCTCATAAATTTCCAGCGCCTGGCCCAGGAATATAAACCGCTCGGGTGGGTATACAAACTGCTCGACAACGCGTTCAGCCCCCTCGCCAATATAACTGTATACCTTACCATGCTGTTCATCGGGCTTACGCTGTCGAAAATCAGCGTCGGAGGATTTTCCGACGTGTTCAGGCGCTATCCGACATATATCCTGGTTTTTCTGAAACTTGTAGGAATTCCTCTTGGAGTTTTCTGCCTTCTCAACGTTTTCGGCGGCTGGATTGATTCTTTCGTGAAGACCATTGTAGTTCTTGAGCTGGCCATGCCGTGCTCTATCCTGGTAACGGCGCTGTCGGGACAATACGACGGCGACACCGAGTTTGCGACAGAGAACGTTTTTTTCTCCACGTTGCTGACTGTCTTTACCTTGCCTTTCATAATGCATGTAATCCTTTGATCCGGGTGCAGACACAGGCGCTGTTTTTCAAACGATGTCAATGAACATTTAGTCGTTCTGACCTGTTACCCGGGTAGGGGGTACACTTCATTAGAGTACCTTTCAAAATGCCATATACAAACTCAAACTTAGCCGTTCCCGGTCTCTGTTTTTAAATATTGATAACGTGATAATTGTGAAGGTCTTGAAGCACATGATAATTGCGAAGGCATTACGGCGCGTTGCAATAGTGCGGGCATTGTTATGAAGCAGTTATATTATGATGCTTTATAATGCTGCCGTTGTAACTTGCTGATGTAGCTTTGAAGAAAAAAATCCGAACATAATTATTAAATAGCATTAAAATGTTCGGAAATATTCTATTAATAAAATTTTACCGCGGAATAAGTACGTTTGTGCCAACGCGTGAAAATAAAAAAAACATGAATCTCCGGGTCCTGTAAAAAAACGGGATTTGGATTTTTTGTCCGGATCAGCATCCGGCCAGGGCAGAATATTATCATCCTAAAAAATGCGAATAATATATTAATATATCGTAAAAATGTTCGTATTTTTAATTGACAACCCCAACCCTTTTTGATAATATAGGGTTGTAAAAAACAGCGCAGGGTTTGCAGAATAATTTCTTGCGAGAATCCTCTTATCTCTGGAAGTTCTTACGAAAAAACAAACAAAGATCAGTCATTTTAAGGAGTTTGGGGTTTCCTTTTCAAATGGCTTGAGCGGACCGGCGACGACCGGACCGTTAATATTTACAAGCATTAAATTTTATGAGGGGGTCACTTTTTTATGTTGGAGAGATTTTTCAAACTAAGAGAACACGGCACTAATGTTCGGACTGAAATAATGGCCGGTCTCACCACGTTCGTGACAATGGCCTATATTCTCTTCGTCAACCCGGACATATTGGGCCAGGCAGGAATGAACCGCGGCGGAGTGTTTATCGCAACGGTTATTGCTACAGTAGTGGGTACATTGATTATGGGTCTCGTTGCCAACGTTCCTTACGCATTGGCTCCCGGTATGGGACTTAACGCATTTTTCACCTATACGGTTTGCCTGGGTATGGGACTTACCTGGCAGCAGGCTCTGGCAATTGTATTTATCTGCGGTTTGATCAACATACTGATTACCGTTACTAAAATTCGCAAGATGATTATTTATGCAATACCCGAATCGCTCCAGTACGCCATCAGCGGCGGTATAGGCCTGTTCATTGCATATATAGGCTTCATCAACGCACATTTCCTTGATTTCACACCTTCGGGAGAAGCAAATGCCGCCGGAGCATTCCCGGGCATAATTCCGGCCATAGCAAACTTCACTGACAAGAATACTCTCCTTGCCCTTATAGGACTTGTGATAATCGTCGTACTCATGGTTCTCAAGGTTAAGGGCGCAATACTCATAGGAATACTGGCAACAACTATCATAGGCATTTTTACCGGGCAAACTGTCCTGAATGCAAACACATTTGCGTTTTCCGACCTCGGAGAAACCTTCCTGAAGCTTGATATTGCAGGGTTGTTCAGTGATCCCTCGAAATTGTTCTCCATAATTGCAGTTATATTCGCATTCAGCATTACGGATACCTTTGACACGATCGGTACTTTCCTTGGCACAGGAAGGAAGAGCGGAATATTCGACAAGCATGACGAGGAAAGCCTCCGCCAGGGAAAAGGTTTCTCCTCGAAACTTGACAGGGCATTGTTCGCTGACTCCACGGCAACTTCAATAGGCGCGCTGTTCGGAACCAGCAACACGACAACCTATGTTGAAAGCGCAGCAGGTATAGGCGTAGGCGGAAGAACAGGACTCACCTCGGTCGTAGTTGCAGTTTTGTTCCTGCTGTCACTGTTCTTTGCTCCGATAGCTCTCGCAGTGCCTTCGGCTGCAACCGCTCCCGCTCTCATAGTGGTCGGCGTGCTTATGATGGAATCCCTTGGGAAAATTGACTGGGGCAACTTCGAAGAAGCTGTCATGGCATTCATGACGGTAGCAATTATGCCGTTTGCATACAGCATTTCGACGGGTGTCGCCGCAGGCTTCATCTTCTACGTAGTAGTTAAAGTGGCAAGAGGCAAAGCAAGAGAAGTACATCCGATCATGTATATAGTAACGCTGCTGTTTATTTTAAACTTTATTTTCAGCGCCTTGTTATAATACTTCAAATGTCCGTTTTTTAAGACGGACACCGGATTTTAAAATCCAATACCGCACAGGTATTGGATTTTAAAATTTAGGGGCGAAAAAATTTACGAGGAGGATCAGAATGAACAAAGCACCGAAAGCGGCAGTTATAATGGGAAGTGATTCCGACCTGGCAGTTATGAAGAATTGCATAAAGCTTTTGAAGGAATTTGGGATAGAAACCGAAGTAATGGTCTGTTCAGCCCACAGGACGCCTGACAGGGCGGCAGAGTTTGCAAAGGGCGCGGAACAGAACGGATTTGACGTGATAATTGCGGCCGCAGGTAAGGCTGCCCATCTCCCCGGGGTGATTGCGGCCTATACTCCGCTGCCGGTTATAGGAGTGCCGATAAAATCATCGACGCTCGACGGCCTCGACTCGCTTCTTTCGATCGTCCAGATGCCGGCGGGAATACCCGTTGCGACCGTAGCCGTGGACGGCGCGGAGAACGCGGCGCTTCTTGCGGTGCAGATCATGTCGGTCGGCTATGAGGGACTGAGGGATAAAATGAAACAGTACAAAAAATCCCTGGCTGGCCGCGTGGCGGAAAAGAACGCCGCTTTGCAGAAAAAACTTGAGGAGCTGTAAAAAAGCTTGAGGAGATGTAAAAATGCCAGTGGGACAAGAGAACCGTCCCCGTGTACCAGGGAACGAAACAAGCAAGAAAAGGAGAAAATATGAGGAAGGCAAGATACGGTAAAGTTCACGAGGAATGCGGTGTTTTCGGAATTTACAGCGTTGACGGCCATGATGTGGCCCGGACCGTGTATTACGGGCTGTACGCGCTTCAGCACAGGGGGCAGGAAAGCGCGGGCATGGCTGTAAATGATGAGGGAACGATTGTTTACCACAAGGACATGGGACTTGTTCCCGAGGTATTTAACGATATTATTCTGAACCACCTGAGGGGCAAGGCGGCCATAGGGCACGTGCTTTACTCGTCAACGGGCGGAAGCTACAGGGAGAATGCCCAGCCGATGGTCATAAGATACAGGAGCGGTCAGCTGGCCCTTGCCCATAACGGAAGTCTTGTCAATGCTACCGCGCTCAGGGACAGGATGGAGGAAAGCGGAGCGGTTTTTCAGTCCACGAACGATTCGGAAGTAATGCTGAATTTGATATCAAGGTACAGCATAGTCTGTGATGACGTTATAGAGGCAATAAAAAAGATGATGCAGGAAGTCCGCGGTTCATATTCCCTCGTAATGCTCACGCCCGAGCTGCTTATCGGGGTAAGGGACCCTCTTGGCATCAGGCCGCTTTGCATCGGCAAGCTCGACAATTCCTGGGTGCTCGCGTCGGAGAGCTGCGCTTTCGATGCAATAGGCGCAACTTTCATAAGAGACGTCAATCCCGGGGAAATTGTAGTTATTGATGAACACGGGATTTCGTCCTTTCAGACCGGGACCGGCGGAAGTTCCAGGCTCTGCATATTTGAATTCATATATTTTGCAAGGCCCGACAGTTTCATTGACGGAGTGAGCGTGCACCAGTCAAGGATTGAAGCGGGAAAACTCCTTGCAACGGAGCATCCCGTTGAAGCGGACCTGGTAATAGGAGCGCCCGATTCGGGGCTGACGGCGGCCATGGGTTATTCCGAGCAGTCAGGCATACCTGACGGCCAGGGACTGCTCAAAAACCGGTATGTCGGCCGCACCTTCATAAAACCGCAGCAGAACCAGAGGGAGGACAGCGTAAGGATTAAATTCAACGCCATGAAGAGCGTTGTAAACGGCAAGAAGCTTGTAATGATAGATGACTCGATCGTCCGCGGAACAACCACGCGCCGGATCATTCAAATGCTGAAAAACGCCGGCGCGAAGGAGGTTCACATGAGGGTGAGCTCGCCGCCGATGAGATATCCCTGTTATTTCGGCGTTGATATCCCCAACGAGGAACAGCTTGTAGCGGCGAACTATTCGGTCGAGGAGATACGGCAGATGATAGGCGCGGACAGCCTGTGCTACCTGAGTCTTGAGGGCCTGCTGAAAACGCCCGTGGGTGCCCGATGCGGTTTCTGCACCGCATGCTTTGACGCCAGGTATCCGATAGAAATTCCTTCAGCATGCCTCAAAGGAAAGGGGCGGGTGGTAATATAAGAAGTCCCGTGCCCGGCAGGGCCTGTCCCGGGCAAAAGCCGCGAAGGCTTGTGCCGGGAAGGCGGGCTGAAGGGACGATTGGACAAAAGGGTGATTTTAAGCGCGATTTAAAGAGGAAGGTCGATTTTAGGTAAGCGGCCAGTTTAGTCAATGGAAAGGAGCTGCGCCATGAATATAGGAGTGCTGGTATCCGGCGGCGGGACCAATTTGCAGAATATAATAGACAGGATTGAAGACGGATATCTCGAAGGATGCCGCATAACCACCGTTGTTTCAAGCAATCCCGATGCCTATGCGCTGAAAAGGGCGGAGAAACATGGCATCCCGCGCGCGGTCATTTCAAAAAGGGATTTTGCGACGGAGGAGGAATTTGACGACGCCCTCATCAGGCATATGGAGGAACACGGCGTGGAACTCGTGGTGATGGCGGGATATCTTGTAAAAACGGGAGAGAAATTTTGCAACCATTTCAGGGGCAGGATAATCAATATTCATCCATCGCTGATACCGGCGTTTTGCGGAAAGGGATACTATGGAATAATACCTCACCGCGAAGCATTGAAATACGGAGTGAAAATAACGGGCGCCACGGTTCATTTCGTTGAGCACGAATATGATTCAGGACCGATAATTCTCCAGAAAGCAGTATACGTCAGGGATGACGACACGCCGGAAACCTTGCAGAAAAGGGTCATGGAAGAGGCAGAACGCGAGTTGCTGCCCGAAGCAATCCGTCTTTTTGCAAAGGGGCGCCTGGCGCTCGAAGGGAGAAAGGTCAGGATCCTTGTTGACGAACATACAAACGCTGATTGAAGAAAATGAAAAATAAAGAATGTAAGGGAGTGTAAAAATGATTAAACGCGCATTGATAAGCGTATCGGACAAGACCGGGATTGTTGAAATGGCCCGGGAACTGGCAGCCCGGGGAGTCGAGATCATTTCCACGGGCGGAACGGCGAAGGTTTTGAGCGACGCGGGAATAAAGGTAATAAGCATATCTGATGTTACCGGTTTTCCCGAATGCCTTGACGGAAGGGTCAAGACCCTCCATCCCAAGGTCCACGGAGGACTTCTCGCAATCCGCAGCAACCCGGAACACATGAAACAGCTCGAAGAGCTCGGCATTGAGCCCATAGACATGGTCATTATCAATCTATATCCGTTCAAGCAGACCATACTGAAGGAAAACGTAACACTGGAAGAAGCAATTGAAAATATTGATATCGGCGGGCCGACGATGCTCAGGGCAGCTGCGAAAAACTACCGGGATGTCGTGGTGATAGTGGATCCGGCCGATTACGGCGCCGTGCTGGAAGAATGGAAAACCGCGGGGGACATTTCCGCCGAAACAAAGTTCAGGCTTGCGCGAAAGGTTTTCGAGCACACGAGCCATTATGACACTCTTATAGCAAAGTACCTGAGGGATGTAGCCGGGGACGGTCAGTTCCCCGATACGCTGACATTGACCTTTGAAAAGGCGCAGGAAATGCGCTATGGCGAAAATCCGCATCAGAATGCGGTCTTTTACAGGGAAGTCGGCGCGGGCAGGGGCTGCATAACATCGGCGATACAGCTTCACGGCAAGGAACTGTCCTATAACAACATCAACGATGCCAACGGTGCAATTGAATTGATCAAGGAGTTCGATGAGCCCACGGTTGTGGCGGTCAAACACGCGAATCCCTGCGGAGTGGCCAGTGCATCCACAATTTACGAAGCCTGGGTCAGGGCTTATGAAGCCGACCCCGTATCGATATTCGGAGGAATTGTGGCGGCCAACCGCAAAATCGACGCCAGGACCGCGCAGGAAATAAACAAGATATTCATTGAGATTGTAATTGCGCCGGATTATGATGAAGAAGCCCTTGAGATCCTGCGCTCCAAGAAAAATATAAGGATTCTGAAGCTTGAAGGCATTTCGGAAAAAATGCCGAAGGGCACTTTCGATATGAAGAAAATACCGGGAGGACTGCTTGTACAGAACTACAATACCGGGCTACTTGACAGGAACGGGATCGAGTTTGTAACCGAGGCGAAACCCGATGAAGAAACGCTCGAGGACCTGATTTTTGCGATGAAGGTGGTCAAGCATACCAAGTCCAACGCGATAGTCGTCGCCAAAAACCGGCAGACGCTAGGCGTGGGACCGGGACAGACCAACAGGATCATGGCCGCGAAGATAGCCATTGAGTACGGTGGAGACCGTACCAGGGGAGCAGTAATGGCTTCGGACGCTTTCTTCCCGTTCCCCGACTGCGTCGAGGCTGCGGCAAAAGCCGGCATTAAGGCAATAATACAGCCCGGGGGTTCGGTTAAGGACCAGGAATCAATCGATGCCTGCAACAAATACGGTATTGCCATGGTATTTACCGGGATGAGGCATTTCAGACACTGATGGCGAGGAGGAAAACCCGATGAAAATATTGGTGGTCGGCAAAGGCGGCAGGGAACACGCCATTGCCTGGAAACTGTCGCAAAGCAGCCGGGTTGAGAAGATATACTGCGCTCCCGGCAACGGGGGCATTTCGGAGATCGCCGAGTGCGTGCCTGTGGATGTGATGGACACGGACGGAATTATTGCAGCCGCAAGGGAAAAGGCGGTTGACTTAGTTTTTGTGTCGCCCGACGACCCGCTTGCTGCGGGAATGGTGGATGAACTTGAAAGGGCAGGCATCAGGGCGTTCGGGCCCAGCAGGTCGGCAGCACTGATTGAGAGCAGCAAGGCATTTGCGAAAGACCTGATGAAACATTACGGAATTCCTACAGCGCGGTACGAGATATTCACGGACAGCAGGGCAGCCCTGGAGTACCTAAAAAAATGCAGTTTTCCGGTAGTAGTAAAGGCCGACGGCCTTGCTCTCGGCAAGGGAGTGATAATTGCATCGGATTTTGATGAAGCTGAGCGCGCGGTTAAGGACATAATGGAGGACCGGGTTTTCGGCGACGCGGGGAAATCAGTGGTTATTGAAGAATTTCTCTCGGGACGCGAAGCCACCGTTCTTGCTTTTACCGACGGAAAAACCGTGGTCCCGATGGTTAGTTCCCAGGACTTCAAAAGGGCCCTGGACAATGACCGGGGGCTGAATACCGGCGGCATGGGCGCAGTTTCGCCGAACTGTTATTACACTCCCGAAATTGCTGAAAGATGCATGGAAGAGATTTTTAAACCGACAATAAGGGCCCTTGCTCAGGAAGGCCGTAAATTCAAGGGTGTGTTGTACTTCGGGCTGATGATTACAGCGGAGGGACCGAAGGTTATAGAATACAATGCCCGTTTTGGCGATCCCGAAACCCAGGTAGTGCTTCCGAGGCTTAAGACCGACCTTGTGGACATAATTGAAGCGGTGATTGATGAAAGGCTGGATGAAATTGACCTGCAATGGGACGACAATGCTGCAGCATGTGTCATCCTGGCTTCGGGAGGATATCCCGGCAAATATGAAAAGGGATTTCCCATTGAGGGAATACCGCAGGCCCTTGAGGCGGGAGCCCTGGTGTTCCATTCCGGGACCACAAGGCGTAACGGAACATATTATACAGACGGAGGAAGGGTACTCGGCGTCACGGCTACGGGTGAAAACCTGGACATCGCAATAAACAGGGCTTATGAATATGCAGGCATGATCAAGTTTGACAAAATGCATTACAGGAAGGACATTGGACGCGCTTAATAATGCGACAAAATTTTTGAACAGTAATCTTGATTTTTTCTTGATGAGGATAATTCCGGTTTACTGTAACCTGTGCTTAATTATGGCCGGAATGGAATAACCTGTCCCGCGGGAAACCGCGGGACAATTCTTAAGATTGATGTAACAGGAGATTTTTTATGGTATAATATAAAATATGTCGAAATCGAGAGAATTTTAAACTTTGGCAGTGCAGGTGGTCTGATGCTGGAGGAAAAAAGAATAGGCATATCCGGCGGAACGTTCGACCCGATTCATTTCGGCCATTTGCTGATAGCCGAAACACTCAGGGAACAGTTCAGGCTGGACAGGGTGGTGTTCATACCTTCGGGAAGGCCACCGCACAAACCGCTTGAAGCAGTTTCCGATGCCTTGCATCGATATGAGATGGTTAAAAGGGCGATACAGGGCAATGAATTTTTTGAGGTTTCAAAGATTGAAATAGACAGGCCGGGCTATTCCTATACCGTGGATACTCTCGAGGAGCTCAGGGAGGAATTTGGCGAAAATACGCGCATTTTTTTCATAATCGGTGCGGATATCGTGCACGACATAGTTAACTGGAGAAATCCCGGAAGGATATTTGAACTGGCCGAGTTTATAGCGGTCATGAGGCCCGGATTTAACAGGGACTGTTTCAATAGGATGCTGGATGATTTGAAGCGTGAGTACAGTGCAAGAATTCACACGGCAGAAGCTCCGCTCATAGGCATTTCATCCACAATAATACGCGACAGGATCAAAAAGGGACTGTCAATAAAATACTTCCTGCCCGAATCGGTCGAAAGCTACATCAGGCAAAACAACCTGTACCGCGGTTGAACTGGGGAAGTTAAATTGGCAAAACTGGCGAGGGGCAACGGGTTTACAGGTGAAAGACCATGGATAACCTAAAATATACAAAGGACCTCGTGGAAGAAATAAAAAGCAGGCTTGCGAAGACCCTGTCTCCCAGGCGCTACAAGCATACCCTGGGTGTGGCGGAAACCGCTGAAAAACTTGCGCGGCACTATGGCTGCAATGCCGAAAAGGCGGCGCTGGCCGGCTTATTGCATGACTGCGCGCGAGATATCAGGGGGCCGCAGTTGTTTGATCTTTGCGATGAATACGGCGTGGAGGTAACTCCCATTTACAGGGCCCAGCCGGAACTCCTGCACGGTCTCATCGCTGCGAAGCTCATTCGTCGCGAGTATGGAATTGACGACCCCGAGATAGAGAATGCTGTCAGGATTCATACCACGGGCAGCGATAATATGAGCCTGCTCGACAAAGTATTGTTTCTTGCGGACCTGATAGAACCCGGCAGGGATTTTCCCGGGGTGGACGAGCTGAGGAATCTCGCATGGCAGGACCTGGATGAAGCCATACTGCTAGCCATTGACAGAACGATAAAATATGTGCTGGATAAGCGCGACGCTCTTATTCATCCTGACACCATACACGCCCGGAACGCGATTCTGCTGAAACGCCGACCGGTGTAGCAGTTGCCGGATAAGTTGTTTGGTATGTCATACACAAGATAAGACAAAAAGGTGATTATATGAAATTAAAGCTGTTTGCAAACCTAGTTTTCATGTTTGTGGGAACAGCGATTCTGATAGCATGCTCTGTTGTTGTTATGTTCAATTTCATAAGGGACTCCAGGGTATTTGCTGACGAAGTTCCTGTGGTGGCTTCCAATGAGCAGCCAAAAGAAAACAAGCCCGAAGTAAAAGAAGAAGATGATGATATTATAATAGAGGAAACACAGGAATACACGAGGAGGCCGGATCCTGCGCCGTCCACGTCTCCGAAGCCGTCACCCGAACCTTCCGGGACGCCGGAACCTGAGCAGGAACCCGAGGATTTGCCTATGCCGGAAACTTCGCCCACAATGTCACCGGAAGAAATGATTACCGTAAGGGTTGAGGTTATAAATTACAGCGGCATTCCGAAAATTGCGGAAATGGTCAGGGAGACCCTTGAGCTTCACGGTTACAAGGTAAGCGCCGGCAACGCAAAATCAAATACCCCGATTTTCACGCAAATCATAGAGAGGAACGATTACGGAGTGGGAACCGACCTGAGCCTTATATTGAAAATACCCAATGTAATAAAGATCCCCGATCCCGAATCAAGATTTGCCGCCACGATTATTATAGGCGATGACTATAAACCGTAATAATTTGGGGTATTAACTTTTTTTGGCCCGTGGTGATATAATTGATTAATAATGAAATTGAATACACGATTTGAAAAACACACGATCAATGTATGTACAGAAAATGCTGAACCGAACAAGGAGGAATGTGTTTGACTTCAAGACAGTTGGCGGATAAGATTGTTGAAATACTCGAGGACAAGAAGGCGAGGAATGTCAGCGTAATAAACATTGACAAGGTTTCGATCCTTGCCGACTACTTTGTAATTTGCAGCGGAACATCCACAACTCATATCAAATCACTGGCCGATGAGCTCGAATTTAAAATGCAGGAACTGGGAATAGGCCATGACAGGAAGGAAGGCTACGACAGCGCGCGCTGGATTTTACTCGACTACGGATCCGTGGTTGTGCACATATTTCACGAAGAGGACCGAAACTTCTATAACCTTGAAAGAATCTGGAGCGACGGCATATTTACCTATCCGCCCGCACAGAACAAATAATTAGAGCAGTTTTCTCCGGAACGGACCGACCGTTCCTTTTATTTGTGCAAAGGAATCTGAATTTGCAAAAAATTAAGTAAAAAATAATTGTTGAACTGATGGGAGGAGAACCATGAGCATGCATCCACTGAAAAAGATTATTGAGGAGCGGAAAGCCGGCAAGGCTGTCGGTATCTATTCAATTTGCAGCGCCAACGGTTATGTTATTGAAGCCGCGATGGACAGGGCGAAAAAGGAAGGTACCGTGGTTTTGATTGAATCCACGTCAAACCAGGTAAACCAGCTCGGCGGCTATACTGGCATGAAGCCCGCGGATTTCAGGGATTTTGTATATTCCATCGCAGAGAGGGCGAAATTTCCGAAGGAGAGAATCATTCTCGGCGGAGACCATCTCGGCCCGCTGCCGTGGAAGGGTGAGAATGCGGAGACTGCCATGAAAAATGCGGCCGAAATGGTCAGGCAGTATGTCGAGGCAGGTTTTACGAAAATACATATAGACACGAGCATGCACCTCGGCGATGACGACCATGGAAGCAAACTGCCGACGGAAGTAATCGCCAGAAGGGGCGCAATGCTTTGCCAGGTTGCGGAAGACGCTTACAGGCGTTTTGCCAGGACAAATCCCGCTGCGATGGCCCCTGTATACGTTGTGGGAAGCGAAGTTCCCATTCCCGGAGGAGCCCAGGAAGAGGAAGAAATGTTTGTGACCCGCGTGGAGGATTTCAGGGAAACCGTCGACATCTTCAGGCATTCCTTTATTGAACAGGGAATCGGCGATGTGTGGAACAGGGTAATAGCGGTAGTTGTGCAGCCCGGCGTTGAATTCGGAGACGACTCAATTCATGAATACAACAGGGCGGACGCCGCAGAACTCTGCGCAGCCCTCAGGGATTATCCAGATATTGTTTTCGAGGGCCATTCCACCGACTACCAGACTCCGAAGGCATTGAAGGAAATGGTTGAGGACGGGATTGCCATACTCAAGGTGGGACCGGCGCTGACCTTTGCGCTGAGAGAAGGTATTTTCGCGCTGAACCGTATTGAAAACGAACTTCTCGGGAACAAACCCGGCGTGGAACTTTCCCGTTTCATTGAGGTTCTTGAGGCCGAGATGCTGAAGAATCCTTCGAACTGGGTGAAACACTATCACGGCAGCGGGGAAAAAATAGCCTATTCAAGGAAGTACAGCTATTCCGACCGCTGCAGGTACTACCTTACGACCCCTGAAGTACGCAATGCTCTTGAAAGGCTGATTAGGAATCTTAAAAATATTGACATCCCGATGACGATAATAAGCCAGTACCTGCCGTTTCAATACAGAAAAATAAGGGAGGGCAGGCTGGCAAAAGATCCTGAGGCACTGCTCAGGGATAAGGTTGATAATCTGATAGATGATTATGTATACGCGGTGAAGGGATAGAACTGGATTTTAACGAAGAATAAGTTAATGCACAAAGTAATAAGTCAATGCACAAAAAAGGAACGTATGAGACTGGCACGCATGGTCTGTTAAGCCATGGGTGCCTTTTTTGTTTAAAAAAGAGAATTTTGAAAAAGATTAATGGCATATATTACCGGTGAAAAAACGGGGTATTTCATGCCCCGAGCGGGACAAGGGGACGGTTCTCCTGTCCCGGTTTTTTATACTGAAAATTAAATGCCGCCGCACTCAGGCGCGGATTTGTTCTTGAATTTGACAAAAAACCCGATGTAAACATAAAGGAGCTGGAGAAAAAGGTCCGGGAATATATTGAACGCGACCTTGAAATCTCCTATATTGACGAGTCCCATATAGGTATAGGTGACGATTCGTTCCATTGCACCGGTCCGAGGATACACGCAAAAAGGACCGGCGAAATCGAAAAATTCCGTTTCCTTGATGATTACTGCTACGACCCGATTTCAAAGAAGCATGCGCTGGTGGGTCTCGTCGGAAACGGAAATGTGGAATCGGATGATATAAACAAGCTAATGCTTTAAAATTTTAAAAAGATTAATAAAATAGCCCGAATATTGTTTTAACGAATCAATACTTAAAAAAAGCAACCGCCAGCCATATGCCGGCGGTTCTTTTAGTGCGTTAACTGACGGTATAGCGCTTAATTTTCCTCGTCGTGGTCTTCTGGAACTCTTCTTCCCTGATAACTATCTTGTTTATTTTCTTGTATATCGGCATGCCCCTGTTGATCGCTTTTACCTCGTTGCTTATCAGTTTGTGGATTTCTTCCTGTGAAATCTCGTCCTGTTTCAGTCTCAGCTTTATCTCATCGGCATTCGGCACGATTATTGCCTTGATTTTGACATCGCCGTCCTCTTCTTCCTCGCCGGTAATCATTGATTCCAGGATATAGGGACTTTTGGCGAGCAGCGCTTCCAGTTCTTCGGGATAGATGTTCTTTCCATTCTTGGTGACAATGACATTCTTTTTGCGTCCAGTAATGTAGAAAAAGCCGTCATCGTCGCAGTAACCCAGGTCGCCGGTGTAGAGCCACCCGTCCCTGAGGACTTTCTGGGTTTCTTCGGGATTGTTGTAATACCCGAGCATTACGTTGTCGCCTTTGACGGCAAGTTCTCCGATTCCTTCCTCGTTGGGATTCACAATTTTAACATCGACGCCGGGAAGAGGGAGACCTATGGACGAATCCTTAAATTCGTGGTCACGGTTGACCGTAACTATGGGAGAACATTCAGTCAGGCCGTAGCCCTGCCGCACCGTAATACCCAGCGACCTTAATCCCTTTGAGACTTCGGGATCGAGAGCTGCGGCGCCGGATATTATCAGGCGCACTCTTCCGCCGATACTTTCATGGATTGTCCTGAACAGCTTTTTCCTGATATCGAGGCCGAACACGTTATACAGCAAATCTGATATGAAAATAGCCGTTTTAAGCTTGATATAGGTGGTTTTCTTCTTGCGCGCCTGTTCCCATATCTTCCTGTACATGTTTTCAATTATCAGCGGAACAAGCATAAGGATTGAGGGGCGCGTTTCCCTCAAATTTTTTGAAATATGCTTGAGACCTTCGTTGAATGAAACGGCACAGCCGTTATAGGTCATGACAAGAAAACCGGCCGTGCATTCGTAGGTGTGGTGCAGCGGCAGGATCGAAAGGGCGGAGTCGCTGCTGTCGATATACAGGGCAGAGCAAACCGCCATCATGTTTGCGCAGATGTTCGTGTGGGAGAGCATGACTCCCTTGGGAATGCCCGTGGTACCCGACGTGAAAATCAGGACGCTCAGCGCATCAGGATCAATGCGCGCGTCGATATAGGACCTGTCCCCGGATTTAATCAGCGCCTTGCCCTTTTCCACAAGTTTTCTGAGCGACAGGCAGTTGTCGCTGTCCTCCGTGGCATCCATGTTTATCAGGTATTTAAGGCAGGGAAGCGAAGATGAGATATTTTGGATTGCTTCATCGTGTTTTCCTGAATATACTATTGCCTGCGCTCCTGAACGGTGAAGGAGATTTTGTATTTCATCGGCCGGGAGTTCCCGGTCCAGCGGTACGATGACACCGGTGCCGTTCACGGTTGCCAGGTAGGTCAGGCACCATTCATAGCGGTTTTCGCCCATAACAGCTATAAAAGCGTCTTTCAGGCCTAAACTAAGAAATGCCGTGCCCAATGCATCGACATCGTTCTTAAATTCCGTGAATGTTATTCCCTTGTATTTATCGTCCTTTTCCTTTATCAAAAAAGCGTTTCTTTCTCCGAACAGTTTCTGGCTCTGGCATAGCATGTCTTTCAGGTCCCTGATGGGTCTTACATTGTATAAAGGTTTTTGCACAAAATTACCCCCTTTTACATGAGCTTTACCAATCAGCCCGACGTTCAGAATCAGCAAACCTGCCGACCGGCCGGGCAAGTACCGACCGGAGGGACAATTTCAGACCGGCTCATAAATGCCAGTAAGCAAATTGACATCCCCAACCTGCGAAAAGGCATTAACCATTTAATTTTTAAATAAAGAATTCAATAAACTAAAAGTTAAACGAATTATGAAAATTAATCAGTCTGCCAGCTTATTAATGTCAAATTATTGAGCCCAAAAATCTATCGGTCAATAAATTATACATAGTCTAATTATATATTATATTTACCTGAATTAACAATAATAACTGTTTATTTAAATTTAAGTAACAAGTGCTCAGTAATGGCGCTTTCTCAGCCTGATGCTCCTGGAAATGAACCTTAAAGTTGCGCGCATTATAATAAACAGCGCGATTGCAACAAGAGTTACCGACAGCGTTTTCAGTGAAAAAACCGCGAAAAACGTTTTTTTAATTACGTTGAAAATCTTAAGATACAGTTTCAGTTTTACGGCTTCGGAGGTAACGACATTGACCTGGGCGACGGGAAATCCGTTTATGCTGTATTCCATGTATCCCATAAT
This sequence comes from Bacillota bacterium, assembly GCA_023623175.1. GTDB lineage: Bacteria > Bacillota > Clostridia > Acetivibrionales > JAMNXU01 > JAMNXU01. The sequence continues at coordinate 123,941 of JAMNXU010000034.1, read as the reverse complement.
TTCTCCCGCTTTTGCCGGAGCCTCAAGTTTGCGCGTCCAGTGGATTTCTTCCTCGAGATTCCAGAGATCTCTGTCAACGGGAAGAAGGCACTCGACGGCTTTTTCTGTTACAAGGCCCGTCCTGGTCTTTGCGGCGCCCCTGAACCGTGTTTCCAGGACAATGCTGTTGGCGGGGACTGCCTGCTGGTAGGAGAAGGTATTAAAACCCCATTCAAGCAGTTGCGTCGTGCAGGCGTAAACATCGTTGGACTGATCCCTGCCCGTCACTCCCAGCACCACGGCGAGCAGTTCTTCTCCCTCATCGTTTACAGCCGATGTGACGAGGCAGCTTCCCGCGGGGGTTGTAAAACCCGTCTTAATTCCCGTGATTTCAAAATCCGTGGGTTTGTAAACGCCGCCGTAAAAAGGATTTAAAAACCTGTTCGTTACAGGCAGCGCGTCCCAGGCTTCGCGCTTGTTGGTGGCGGGAAGAGAGTAATGCGAGGTTTTTACTGTCTCCCTGAAAGCCGGCAAAGTCATCGCATGTCGGGCGATAACGGCGAGGTCCTTTGCGGTGGTATAATGGTCGGGGTCGTGTATTCCGCAGGTGTTTACGAAATGGGTATTGAGAGCGCCGAGCTCCATCGCGCGCCTGTTCATGAGACTGATGAACTCCTGCCGGGGATTTGCGGAACCGGCGCATATATTTTCTGCGATTATATTCGCGCTTTCATTGGCTGAACTGACAAGCATCGCAGTAAGAAGATGCCTGAGCGTAAGGACTTCGCCGGGCATAATGCCTATATTTGAACCCCCGTCGCCAATATCGGCCACGGCTTCGGCACTCGCAACCATTTCAGCGTTGAGGTCGCCGTTTTCGATGGCTACGATGGCAGTCATTATTTTTGTCGTGCTTGCAGGATAGCGGATTTCATCAGCGTTTTTTTCCAGGAGTACTCTTCCGGTTTTCATGTCAACGAGAACATAGGACGGCGCGTCTATTTCCACGGCCTGCAATTTGCCAAAGCCCGTTGCCTGTAAATCACCCGCATTTTCGGCATTTGCGGCTTTTTCAAAGGCCGCTGCATTGGCTGCGCAGGCGAGAATGTACATTGCCGTGAAAATTAATAAAACAGCTTTCTTCATTGGTTTCTTCATAAATTCCTCCGTCTTTTGCGATATGCAGAATAAAGTATACCAAAAAACAGAGTGAATGTGCCAAAAAAATCATAGTAAAAAAAAGGAAAACAGGTATGCAAAAAAGGAAATATGAAATTAAAGTAGAATAATATATAAAATAGTAAAATTAGCAAATGATGGAGGGGCTATGAAGCTGAAATATTTTAGCAAAGTCATTGTGGTTGATATCAGGATCTCGGCGATTACGGCGTTTTTAGCCATTGTGGCGCTGACGGCGGCTGTTTCGGCGGTGACACGGGAAAAAAGCGACCTTGTGATAACCGCTGACCCTACCGGAATCAATGCAGCAAGCGGCGTGGACATTGCCGGAAACAGCGGGCAGGCTGAAAATGGCCAAAACAATGGAAACAACAATAACAACGGTAACAGTGAAATCAGGGAAATCCGCGGGGAAGGCGCGGACGGTCAGACGGGAGTGAATAATGATACGGGTACAAAGCAGCAAAACACGGCTGTGGACGAGGATTTAATCCGTGTTTATGTTTCCGGTTGCGTAAAGAACAGCGGTGTTTTCAGGCTTAAAAAAGGGAGTATTATAGAGGATGCAATCAAAGCTGCCGGAGGGCCCACTGCCGATGCAGACCTGGAGAACATTAACCTCGCATTCGAATTGAGCGACAATGACATGATCAGGATTCCTTCCAAAAAGGATTCGTCGCAACAGGCAGCAGGATCCGGGACAGGGAGCGTCCAGGGCGGCAATACCCCGTCCGCCGTGATCAGGGACAGCGGAGGAGCCGTTATACGCACTTCTCCGGCAAGAGAACCTGAAAGACTGGTTAATATAAACACAGCCACTGCTGAAGAACTGAAAACCCTTCCGGGCATTGGCGAGCAAACGGCAAGGGATATAATTGAATACAGGGAAAAGAACGGACCTTTCAGCGAAATATCGGACATAATGAAGGTTCCGGGGATAAAGGAAAGCCGGTTTTCAAAAATTAAGGATAAAATATGTGTGAACTGAAAAATCGGCATTAAAAAAATATTTATTTAAAATTGCAAAACATATTTATTTAAAATTAAAAAACGAAATAATTCTATGCTCTGAAAAAGACGTATAAACCGAAAAGGCTAAAAAGCTTAAAAGTCTAAATGCTAAAAAAGCTTAAAAAGTTAAAAAACAGAAGAAGAAAAAAAGCTGAAAAAATTCGTATAAACAGAAACAACTGCATTAACTGAGCTTTATATGCAAAAAAATAGTAAGTTGAAAAAATACATGTTAACTGGCGGAAAAATATGTATAAAACGGCAGGGAAATAGCAAGAATTATGATGACTTATATAAGCAGAATTATGGTGACTGAAATGCGGAAGCATGACGGCCGAAAAAGTGCATGTCGGACGGAACAGCATTGACGCTCAGTTCGGATGTCAAAACAAACTGGTGAGAAACTGGAAAAATGAAAACTGAAAGGTAGTGAGAAAAAGGTGAAAACACAAAAGGGCATAAAATTGCTGGTATTCATGCTCGCGGTGGTTCTGGTCGCTTCGGGCTGCAGCTTTATTAAGAAACAGGCGAACAATGACAGTCAGCAGGAGCAGACCGTGGAGCCGGATCCGACCGTGACGACGGAGAACATTGTCACACCGGAGGCAACCCCGACGGAAGAGCCGGCCATGGAGCCGGAAACAACGCAAACGCCGGGAACGCAACAGGAAGAGACCACCACCAAGGAAACCGGGAAAGTATCAAAAATCAGCATGGTACTCTATTTCCCCGACAGCGCAAATGAAGCGCTGAAAAAGGAAAGCAGGGAAGTGGAGGTTACCGACGGTGCTGTAATAAAGGCCGCCGTAATGGCGCTGATGGAAGGACCGAAAGGAACCGGGCTGAGAAATCCTTTCCCCGAAGGAACCAAGCTGCTGGGTGTAAACCTTGTGGACAAAATGGCAATTGTCGATTTCTCGAAAGAATTCCAGACAGCCGGCGGCGTGGCCGATACAGTGCTGAGAGGATCAATAGTAAATACGCTGACCGAATTTGAAGCTGTGGACAAGGTAAGGATCCTCGTTGAGGGATGGCCCCTCAAGGGACCGAACGGCGAACCCATCGGGGACATGGAAAGATTCCGGTTCGATGAACAGGGCAAACCCCTGCAGGGATAACAGCCCTGTTTACCTTCCCGCCGGCAATGCCGGCAAAACAGACAGGGATGTAAGCAAATAACCGATCAGGAGCAATGAGGACGGCAGCAGGACGAAAAAGACGAAAATCCTGCGCCGTCTTTTTTGCCTGTATTTTTTAAATTTAACATATCTCTTTGTCCTCATAACGAATACCCCACCATTCCATAAACACCCGTAAGCTTCACAGCGATTTAAAGTGCAACAAATATTAAGCAATTTAATTTCGTTACCCATTTATTTTGCTGCCCGAATGGGCTTTTTATCCTGTATAACGGGCAATTTTAAACGCTTGTTTCACCACCGGCAAAACATCCGCGGCAATAAAACTATAACATATAAATACTGCGGTGGCAAAATTGCCCATATATTGCCACATTATCACATTGTTATGTCATAAAACCTGGCTGTAAATTATGTATTAAAATAAATACAAAACTACATGTATGAAAATTAATACAATTTTGAAGCCCGACTGAAAGGAAGTGCCAAAGCCGCGTTAATATAAACATTTATCAATAAGGGGCAAGTTAAATTATTCACTTTTATTTACATAATTGTATTGGAATTTATACACAGATATCATATAATAGTATTGTCATATAATAGTAATAAACTATCCGCGTAGAAGGGGGTGATCCGGTGAAAAGCAGAGATCTCAGGGTCGTGGGGTTAAGTATCACCGAGGATTTTTACAATTACAAGGGTACGTTCTGGTTACATGGCGGCAACGACAGCATATTTGTCGATCTCGAGGAGTTTAACGACGAAATGCTGGAAAAAATCCGCGAGAAATTCGGTATTGAAGAGGAGCCTGAAGCGATACGGGAAACCATCATGTCAAAGCTCGTGGAAGCTTCAAAACTTGAAAGCCGGGACGTAAGGGGCAAAATTTAAAGGCGGACGAACGTTGCAGCCGGCACCTGCCAGGGACATCGCCTCAGACATTCCGGCACGATATTCCGGTTCAGGGTTTCATGTAACAATGGTATCGTGCAAATATAAAAGCAGGTTCGAAAAGGGAACTCAAATATATTCATATTTAAAAACATTAATACAGGAAGTAGAAAAATTAATACATAAGTAAAATGTACATTAATACATACATGGAATTAGCACTCGCATAGGGTAAACATTTGGTATTAATGATACACTTAATGCACTCCAGTGCATACACAAAATGTTCATCAGCTCATATTTAAAGAAATTAAGCGCGTACGAAAAATTAATATAAACACATTCATTTCATTATATGTTCCAGATTCTATTAAATTTTTTTGGCACAGATTATTAAAAAATTAACAATACATCCATAACATCTTTTCAGGCATTTCTGCAGGAACAAACCACAAAAGCTTCCAGGCATACGAAAGAAATCTCCGACGGTTACAACTTAATAATTACCGGTATTCATGCTGTTTAAGCGCAGTTTGTCACGAGGTACTGTACTTGCACGGTTTTATGCGCGGTATTCATGCGCCTTCAACAATGCTGAACGCGGAATAATTACGGGTTTATTTGTTTGTTATTTAACAATCGAACAATTACGCAATTACGGGAGGGATTTGATGAGTAATTCTGTCATCCAATGCAGGTGCAAAAAAGAGACGGAGGCGGAAAAGTACGAAAGGATCGCCGAGGTAATAGAGGAGTACAAGGACAGGGAAGGCAGTCTCATACAGGTGCTTCATATGGCACAGGGGATATACGGGTATTTGCCCGTGGAGCTTCAGAGGTTCATTGCTCAAAAAATGGGTCTGCCTTTTTCCAGGGTTTCGGGAGTGGTGACATTCTACTCGTTTTTCTCCACCAAACCCAGGGGTGAAAATACCATAAGGGTTTGCCTCGGTACCGCATGCTACGTGCGCGGAGGCAAAAAGATAGTTGAAAAGCTTCGGGAAATCCTCGGCGTCGAAGTCGGAGGCACTACGGCCGACGGCAAATTCAGCCTGGAAGTCATGCGCTGCATAGGCGCATGTGGACTGGCTCCGGCAATGATGATTAATGACCGTGTCTATAAGCAGGTGAATCCCGACAAGTTACAGTCAATTCTCGAGAAGTACTATTGAAGGAGGGAATTCCATGAGCGCTGTTCGCATAAAAGACCGGGCCGACTTGGAAAAGGTCAGGAGCGATTTCAATGCTAAAATGCAGGGTTACAAGTTCAGAGTTTTTGTATGCGCAGGCGCCGGCTGCATTTCCTCCAACTGCCACGAGGTACGCGACGCGCTGCTGCAATGCATTGACAAGTATGGCCTGAGGCATCATGTGGCTGTATCCGAAACGGGATGCATAGGAACCTGTGACCTCGGCCCCGTGGCGCTTGTAGAACCCGACGGCGTTTTTTACACCAGGCTCAGGCCGGAAGACATGGAGGAAATAGTTGTTTCCCATTTGCTTAACGGAAAAGTTCCCGTTGGGAAAACCTATTACGACAAAACGCAGAAACGGCATATACCTTACATCAAGGATATACCGTATTTCAACAAGCAAGTTAAGATTGCGCTGAGAAACTGCGGCTACGTTGACTACGCGTCGCTGGAAGAGTATATAGCAAGGGACGGATATATAGCCGCCGCGAAAGTCCTGCTTGAAATGCAGCCGATGGAAGTGATTGAAGAAATAAAGGAATCGGGGCTGAGAGGACGCGGCGGAGCCGGATTTCCCACGGGATTGAAATGGGAAGCCGGGTACAGGGCGAAAGGCGATTGCAAATACATTATCTGCAACGCCGACGAGGGAGACCCCGGCGCCTTTATGGACAGGAGTATCCTCGAAGGCGATCCCCATTCGGTCATTGAAGGTATGCTGATCGGGGGTTATGCCATCGGAGCAAACAGGGGTTTCATCTATGTCCGCGCGGAATACCCGCTCGCGATAGAAAGGTTCAGCCTTGCGATAAAAAAAGCCAGGGAAGCCGGGTTGCTCGGTAAGGACATCCTGGGAAGCGGTTTTGATTTTGACATCGAAATCCGAATCGGTGCGGGCGCCTTTGTATGCGGCGAGGAAACGGCCCTCATGTCTTCCGTGGAAGGAGAAAGGGGCGAGCCTAAGCAGAAGCCGCCGTTCCCGTTCGAAAAAGGATTGTTCGGAAAGCCCACGATAATCAACAACGTGGAGACGCTCGCAAACATTCCCGCTATTATTATGAAAGGCAGCGAGTGGTATGCGGCAACGGGAACGGAAAAAAGCAAGGGAACAAAGGTGTTCGCGCTGGCCGGAGACATCAATAATACGGGAATAGTTGAGGTCCCCATAGGCATAACGCTTGGCGACATAATTCATGACATCGGCGGCGGCGTTCCGAAAAACAAGAAGTTTAAGGCGGCCCAGATCGGCGGACCATCAGGAGGATGCATAAGGAAGGACTGCCTGAATGTGCCCGTGGATTATGAATCGCTGGCAAAGCTGGGCGCCATCATGGGTTCCGGCGGACTGATAAGCATGGACGAGGACACCTGCATGGTGGACATGGCGCGTTATTTCATGGAATTCGTCCAGGATGAATCCTGCGGCAAATGCATACCGTGCAGGCTCGGCACCAAGAGGATGCTCGAAATACTCGAGAGGATAACCAGGGGCGAAGGCAGGCAGGGAGATATTGAACTGCTGGAAGAAATAGGACAGGCGATAAAGGACACGGCGCTGTGCAACCTGGGACAGACCGCACCGAATCCCGTCCTGAGCATGATTGAGAATTTCCGCGAGGAGTTCGAGGAACATATCAGGTACAAGTATTGCAGGGCAGGAGTCTGCGCCGACCTTTTCATTTCGCCATGCCAGAACGCTTGCCCCGCCGGCGTGAACGTGCCGGGATACATTGCGCTGATAGCCGCAGGCAGGATCAGGGACGCGTACAATCTCATACGAAAGGAAAATCCCTTCCCCGCGGTTTGCGGAAGGGTATGCACCCACCCGTGCGAAAGCAAGTGCAGGAGGGGGCAGCTGGACGAACCCATCGCAATAGCTGATCTGAAACGGTATGTGGCCGATTACATGCTGAAACATGAAGAACCGTACATGGACCTCGTTTTCCCGAAAAAGGACAAGAAAGTTGCAATAATAGGGGCCGGACCTTCGGGCCTGACATGCGGCTACTACCTGGCAAGGCTCGGATACGAGGTCGATGTATTTGAAGCTCAGCCCATGGCAGGGGGTATCCTTGCCTTTGGCATTCCCGAATACAGGCTTCCCCAGGAAATTCTCCAGCATGAAATCAAGCTGATCGAGCAGGCGGGAGTCAATATACACCTGAATACCGAGGTCGGAAAAGATATTACGTTCTATTATCTCCGTGACAAGTACGACGCAGTATACATTGCGACGGGAACCCAGTTCTCCAACAGGATCGGCATACCCGGCGAAGACCTTAAGGGAGTGTATTACGGTCTTGATTTCCTCAGGGATGTCAATCTCGGGAGAGAAGTCAGGATTGGGAAGACCGTTGCGGTTATAGGCGGCGGCAACACAGCGATTGACTCGGCGCGCGTGGCAGTGCGCCTTGGAGCTGAAAAGGTGATGATTATCTACAGAAGGCTTATTGAAGATATGCCTGCAGATCCCAGAGAAGTCAGGGACGCCATGGAAGAGGGCATTGAGATTATTGAGCTGACGGCTCCCGTCAGGTTTGTCGGAGATGAAAAAGTCGAAGGAATCGTCTGCACAAGGATGAAACTCGGGGAATTCGACTTGAGCGGGCGCAGGGCTCCCAGGCCCGTTGAGGGCTCCGAATACACCATTCCCGTGGACATGGTAATCCCCGCGGTCAGCCAGCATTCAGACCTGCCCTTCATTAACAGGGATGAGGTCGAGATGACGCGCTGGGGAACCTTTGTCACCGACAGGGATACGATGATGACGCGGCTCAGGGGCGTTTTCGCAGGCGGTGACGTTGTCAGGGGATCTGACACGGTGATAACTGCCATTGCCGACGGGAAGGAGGCCGCCAGGGCCATAGACAGGTATCTGGGAGGAAATGGCGTCCTCAATACCGGTGAGGACATTGAAATACCCAGGGCAAGCGATGAGGGCGAGGTAGTGGAGCATGAACGCTTCCCGCTCAAATACCTGGATCCGGAAACGAGGAAACACTGCTTCGACGAGGTTTCACTGGGATTCCACAAGCTCAATGCCATGGCGGAAGCCATGAGATGCCTGAGGTGCGACAGGAGGGAATAAAACATGGTACAGGTTACTATAAACAACAAAAAGCTTCTTGTGGACGATGACATGACGATTCTTGAAGCCGCAAGGGCAAATAACATAAACATTCCTAATTTCTGCTACATGAAAGACGTGCACCGTTTCGGATCATGCAGGATATGCGTCGTTGAAGTGGAAGGCGCGAGGAATTTGCAGGCTTCGTGCATGGTAAAGGTAAGGGACGGAATGGTAATACACACCAATTCCGAGAGGGTTAAAAAGGCCCGTAAAATGCTCTATGAGCTTATATTGTCGGATCATCCCAAAAACTGCCTGACATGCGCAAGGAACCAAAGCTGCGAGCTCCAGAAACTCGGTGAGCTGATTCACGCCGAAGATGGAAGGCTCGAAGGGGAAAGATCCAAATCCGAAATTGACGCGTCTTCGCCGTCGATAATCAGGGACATGTCCAAATGCGTACTGTGCAGGAGATGCGTGACGGTGTGCAACGAAATCCAGGGAGTGGGAGTGCTGAACGCCCAGAACCGCGGTTTTAAAACCGTGATAGGCCCCGGCGCCGATCTTCCCCTTAACAGCGTGAATTGCGTCATGTGCGGACAGTGTACCGTAGTGTGCCCTGTCGGGGCGCTGCAGGAAAAAGATTCGCTGCAGGCCGTATGGGACGCCCTCTATGACAATGGCAGGCACGTTGTTGTCCAGACCGCCCCGGCCGTGAGGGCGGCACTGGGCGAGGAATTTGGCTATGAACCAGGCACGCTCGTTACGGGGAAAATGGTGACTGCTTTAAGGGAACTGGGGTTTGACGCCGTGTTCGACACCAACTTCGCGGCGGACCTGACGATTATTGAAGAAGGAAACGAACTCCTTGACAGGCTGACAAAAGCCATGAACGGCAAGCCTGCCACGCTGCCGATGATAACAAGCTGCAGTCCCGGGTGGATAAAATACGTGGAACACACATACCCGGACGAACTCGACCACCTGTCGACCTGCAAATCGCCGCACATGATGCTGGGCGCGCTGGCCAAGTCCTACTATGCCGATAAAATTGGCATTGATCCGCGCAAGATTTTCGTTGTTTCCGTCATGCCCTGCACCGCCAAGAAATTTGAGATTACGAGACCGGAAATGGTCAATAACGGATGTCCCAACGTGGACGCGGTGCTTACGACAAGGGAGCTTGCGCGCATGATAAAGGAGGCCGGGGTTGATTTCAGGAGCCTCGGGGATGGCGAATTTGACAATCCCCTGGGCATTTCCACGGGAGCGGCGGATATCTTCGGCACCACGGGCGGAGTCATGGAAGCCGCCATCAGGACAGTCTATGAAATTGTAACAGGAAGGGAGCTCCCGTTTGAAAATCTGCACGTGAAATCAATAATGGGACTGGATACCGTTAAAACCGCTGAACTGCTGATTGAAAATCCGAAGGATGAATACAAATTCCTTGACGGCGTGCAGCTGAAAGTGGCCGTGACAAGCGGCCTTAAGGGAGCGAAAATGCTGATGGACCAGGTATCCGCCAACGAGTCCCCTTACCATTTCATCGAGGTAATGGGCTGTCCCGGGGGATGCATCAGCGGCGGGGGCCAGCCGCGTCCCACCGACGATGAAATAAGGAAAAAACGCATGGATGCAATTTACCGCGAGGACGAAAACAAGCAGCTGAGGAAATCCCATGAAAACCCGTTCATAATCAAGCTTTACGAGGAATTCCTCGTAAAACCCCTGGGACACAAATCCCACGAGTTGTTGCACACTGCTTATACAAGGAGGGGAATATTCAACGAGCTGCTGCAGGGCAGGCACCGCTGACACAGGCCTCAGGATACACTGCTGACGTAAGCCGTGACTAAAATATTGCGGGGGAAGCGTTTCGGACATTGTCCAGGCGCTTTCCCCGTTTATTTTTTAACTGGTTTTTTTGTATCAAGCTGCATTTTAATTTATCAAACAGCATTTTAAAATTTTTTAAATGTGGGTAAAAACGAGCCGGAGGCTTTGCCTTCCCCGAAGGTTTTGAACCGGTTTAAAAAGCGACATGCTGCGACATGCAGACCCATAAAACAAAATAATGTTCAATAATTGTTTAAATGTTGCATTTATTTATGCTGACAAGTAGTATAATTAATATGACTGCAGAAAATTTAGCCTTTTGCGCTGGATTTCTTTACATATGTGGAAGCTCTTTAATAAACATGTTTAAGCTTATTTAACAAAAAGAACAACATATATGAAAAGGGTTGGAGTAACATGAGGAAATATCTGGCGGGAATTGATCTTGGTGGAACAAAATTTGCCACAATATTGGCCGACCTCGACGGCAACATTATTGCAAAAACAAAAAATGAAACACGGGCTGCCGAAGGAAGCGACAGGGTAATCGGCAGAATGATTCAGAGCATACGGGACATTCTTGCTGAGAACGGAGCCCGCGTGGATGAACTGGCGGCCCTGGGACTTGGAATACCGGGACAACAGGATTCTGAAAAGGGTATTTGCATTTCTGCCCACAACCTGGGATGGGTGAACCTGCAGGTTCTGGAGCCGTTTAAAGAGGCTTTGGGAATTCCCGTGGTCATGGATAATGATGTAAGGGTTGCTACATTGGGCGAGCTCAAGTATGGCGCCGGAAGGGGAATCCGCAATTTTATATGCATTACCATAGGCACAGGAATAGGATCAGGTCTCGTGCTCAACGGGCAACTGTTCAAAGGCCCGGCAGGACTGGCCGGTGAACTGGGCCATATAAACGTCGTTCCCGACGGAGACCCCTGTCTTTGCGGAAGCAGGGGCTGCCTTGAAGCCTATGCTTCATCCTACGGCATGGTCAGGATTGCAAAGGAGAGTATTTCCCGCGGCGAGAAAAGCCTGATGGAGGAAATGACACAGGGAGACCTCGAAAAAATTACTCCGAAGGTGATCGAAGAAGCCAGCGACCGTGGAGACAAGCTCGCCACAAGGATCATGGAAGATATGTACAAATATATTTCCATAGCCATTTGCGATTTGATTAATCTTTTAAACCTTGAACGCGTAATAATCGGAGGCGGTATCTCGAACATGGGGGACAAATTGCTCGACAGGATCAGGGAGTATGTCGTCTACCCCAGGATTCCGCGTCCTTCACAGGAAATATTGAGCATTGTGCGGGCTGAACTCGGAGAAGAAGCCGGCATGTACGGGGCGCTGGCGCTGGCCCGCAAATGCCTCGAGGGAAAGGGGGCAAATTAAGACATGTTGCTGAAAAATGCTGTATACCTTGACAGGGACGGCACTTTCAAGGAAGGAGACATCCTGGTTCGCGACGGTTTAATTAAGTCAATCGGGAAGGGAATAGAAGGCGATGATGAGCAGATTGACCTGAACGGCAAAAGGGTTATCCCGGGGCTGATAGACGTTCATTTCCACGGCGCAGTGGGTTATGACGTAATGGACGCCACGCCGGAACAGATACTTGAAATAGCGGATTTTCTCGCAAAAGAGGGCACGACATCTTTTCTGCCGACCACAATTACCGCCGGCATAGAAGATATAGAGTCCGCGCTGGCCAATATACGCGAAGCGGCCTCGAGGCAAAGGAGCGGCTCATCAATAGAAGGCGTGCATATCGAGGGTCCCTATCTTAATGAGCTTTACAAGGGATGCCATGACACCACAAAAATGAAAAGGGCCGACATAGCCGAGTATGAGAAGTTCCGCGCCATTGCCGGGGATCTGAAGTTCCACGTCACCCTGGCGCCCGAGATTGAAGGGAGCCTCGATTTTATCCGGTATGTCCGCGGCAAGAACGATACCGTGGCCATCGGGCACACCAACGCCAATTATGACGAGGTGTGCAATGCACTTTTGGCCGGAGCGGCAGGCTTCACCCATCTTTTCAACGGCATGCGCGGAATTCATCACAGGGAGCCCGGAACGGCCGGTACCGCTCTCCTGTCCGACGCCTACGTGGAACTGATTTGCGACGGAGTCCATGTAGACAGGCACATGGTTGACATGGTTTACAGGCTGAAGGGAAAAGACCGGATCGTGCTTGTCACTGACGCCATGCTCGCGACAGGTCTCGGGGACGGGGAGTACATGTTCGGTGGTTCAAAAGTGATTGTTAAGAACGGAATCGCGCGCAATGAGGACGGCGGACTCGCCAGCAGCACGCTCACGCTTTACAGGGCGGTAAGGAACATGACGGAGTTTACGGCTGCGACCTTTGAAGAAGCCGTTCAGATGGCTTCTATAAATCCCGCAAGATTCATAGGCATTGACCATATCACGGGCAGCATCGAAGAAGGCAAGAGGGCGGACCTGGTAATCCTCAACGGCGACGATACAATCGACTGCGTTTACGTGAAGGGCATCAGGGCCTGAATATCGTTAAAATACAGGAGGAGACAGCAATGAGACCCAAAATACTTTACATAGGGGACAAAACATCCAAAATGCCCACGAGCGGGCTTTTTGTCGACGAACTGAAAAAACTCGGCGATCTGACGCTTATTCCCGATGGAAGCGAAATGCCGCTCGAGGAAAGGATCAGGCTTTACAGGGAGACTGACATCCTGTTAACCCACTGGCAGGCAATGCGCGTGCCCGACGAAATTGCTGACGATCCGGGAAATCTGAAATATATATGCCATGTTACTGGTGAAGTGAAACCCTATGTTTCATTGAAAATTATTGATGCGGGAATAATTGTAACGAACTGGGGAGACGCGCCGGCCAACGGAGTTGCCGAAGGAGCCATGGTGCTTCTCTTGGCCATGATCAAGGATTTGCACAAGCGCATACAGGCCATCAGGAACGACATCGTGCATTTTACTCCGGACACCCATGAAAGCTGGACTTTACAGGGCCTTAATCTCGGTATATACGGATTTGGTGTCATAGGAAGACGCTTTGCCGAAATGGCGCGGGTTTTCGGCCCGGTTATACGCGTATATGACCCTTACGTTACTGACGTTCCCGATTATTGCATAAAAGTAAACAGCCTTGAAGAACTCTTCAGCCAGTCGGAAGCCGTGGCAATACACTGCGGTCTGACGGACGAAACGCGGGGCTCGGTCACGGCTGAACTGCTGGCCATGCTTCCCGACAACGGGATTATAATAAACACCGCGCGCGGCGGAATAATTGACCAGGATGCCCTGTTCAGGGAACTTGAAAGCGGAAGGCTCAGGGCGGGTATTGACGTTCTCGACGGGTCGGACCGCCTGCCCGTGGGAAATCCTGCAAGGAAATGGGAGAACTGCATATTTACGCACCACACCATCAGCGGAAGCAAGACGCTGCCCAAGAGCAGCAAGTCGCTGACGAATTACGAGCAGATATGCATTGACAACATAAAAAGGTTCATCAATGGAGAGCCGCTTCGCTTCGTGATGGACAGGACAAGGTACCTGAGAAGCACGTGATGAGCGCAATACGATTGTACAAGCCAGGTCGGATTCAAGCGGACGGGGCGCTGACTGCGACCCGTCTGCAAAGGAGCGTTCAGCGCCGCAGGCCACGGAAGCTGAACATAAACATGGATACGGCCTGAAATCATATCATAAATGATAAATTAAACCAGGAGGTAAAAGACATGGAGATACCCTATCGTCAGTTGGAACCCCGTGAAGCATTGAAGGTTTACTGCGACTGGCTCCTGGAGCAGAGAACCGACGACTTCTTCCGGGTATTTGAGAGAGGAAGGCCCATGTATGAATGGTACATGGTGTTCTATCCGGTAAGGACGCTGCTCCTGGGCGGCAAGCTTCTTAATGAGCCCAAATACATAGAAGCGGCACTGAAGTACGTAGACATATATCTTACGGAGCAGCTGCCCAACGGCGGATTTACGTCCACTTACAGGAGAACGCCCACCGCAAGTCTTACCAAGAGCCAAATCAAGGAAGTTATGCGCACTGCCAATGTAAACCTTGCTGACAACGGCTCCAATGTCCTTGCGATTGTGCAGGCGTCCGAGTACGTTACGGGGAAAAAGAGGCAGAAGTACCTTGATGCCGCGCGGAAATGGTTTGATGACTGGGTGTGCATATGGGTATTGCCCGAGGGAGGATTCAATAACGGTTTGTGGGGCGGACGTCCGAGCGAAGGTCCGTACACCTGCGCCATAGGCACTACTTCCGCGGCGCTCGCGGCTTTCGGAAGAGTTACCGGTGAATACGAATACATAGAAACGGCCGAAAACGCCATCCGCTTCCAGTGCAACCACTGGCTTGATGACGGAAGGCCGATCAATTTCGACAGCTACAGCTATCCCCATGAGCAGGTTTTGACCGACTTCGGCCACACCTTCTATTTGCTCGAAGGCATGACCTGGACTCATTCGGTTACGAAGGATGAGGAGCTTAAAAAGCTGATCGAGGAAAGAATGAGGCAGTGGATTTTCGGTGAAAAGGGAATTCTTACCCAGTGGGGAGATTCCTGGTTCAACTTCATGGTCGTAGCGGTGCCATGGGAGAAACTGCCCGAAGGTATGATTGCTTCAAGAATGAGTCACATCCGCCTGGGCTGGGAGATGGCAAAATCCAACGGCATCATTTCTCAATTCCTTTATTACCTCGACAACATTGAAGACAATCCTGTGCTTCGCGAAAAGACCGAGCGGGCGTTAAAATACCTGTGTCATCCGCTGAAATGCAGGGCGAGCGGCGTCATGTCCGATCCCGAGGAATCCTACGGGGCTTTTGCCGTGCAGTCCACCGGCTTCGCGGGGCTGTCGCTGTCCCAGGCAATAAAAAAGAATTCCGTATATCTCATGGACTAATTAAAATCACGTTAGTAATTATCAAGTCCACTCTTGCCGAGTGGACTTAATTTTAGTCAATTCTGGCTGTATTTGACCCGGACAGGATGGACCTGCAGGCAGGATTAAACAGATTAATTATGGCAGTCAGCAGGTTCATTTACAGGTAGCATTAATCAATATGGGCAGGAGTTATGCATGCAGAATTTTTGCTGCAGGATTGATATTTCCTGTAAAAACGAAATCAGACTATATAAAATCTTTTCAAAGAGTTTTTACAGGAAAACCAGGATTTAATGGGGGGGAACACGTTTAATGAATCATGAAAGACTGAAAGAGTTGCTGGAATTCCACGAAAACCACCTGAAAAACGTAATACTGCCGTTCTGGGAGAGGGAAGCCATCGACCATGAATACGGCGGATTTTACACCTGTTTCAACAATGAAGGCACGAAACTTGTCAGCACCGATAAATACACGTGGTCCCAGGGCAGAATGGTCTGGCTTCTGACGCGCCTGTCGGGCATGGATTGTTTTGACGAAACCGTCCGTGAAAAATACCTGGAATGGGCCAGAAAGGGCGCCCGTTTTCTCATGGAACACTGCCTGCTGGAAAACGGCAACTGCACCTTTTTAATGGACCGGGAAGGCAGACCCAAACCGATCAAACCGGGCAGCGAGCTCGACATAAGCGTAAGCGCCGACAGGTTCGCGGCCCAGGGTATATGCTGCTATGCAGCAAAAGCGCAGGACCGGGAGGCCTATGAATTCGCAAAAAAACTGTACAAGTCGATAAAGGCGCGCCTTGAATCGGGCAGTTACAAGTCCCATCCCTATCCCGTCCCCCGGGGATATGTAATGCACGGCCGATTCATGGGGCTCCTGGATCTGTCCTCGGAAATGGAACTGGCGGCGCGCAGTTTCGGCGATTCATACCAGCGAGAACTCCTCGGCGTTGCCGATGTGAACGCGTGCCACATAATGGACGGGTTTGTAGATGATGACCTTGTGCTCCATGAAATGAAGACGGCAGACGGAAAATTCGAAGACAGCACCCTTTTTGGCCGTTATGTAAACCCGGGCCACACTGTGGAAGACATGTGGTTTGTAATTCATCATGGGCTGAAGACCGGCAACAGCCGGTTGATCGAAAAGGCGTGCCGCGTAGCTGAAAAGGCATTGGACATAGGCTGGGACAACGAATACGGCGGCATCCTGCTGTTCGCCGACATGGAAGGCGGCAGGCCGCGCGGCGATGTAAGCGGATATGAAACGGAAGAAATGGCACGGAAAATAACAAATGACTGGAGCAACAAGCTTTGGTGGCCCCATTCCGAGGCGCTTTACACTTTGCTTCTTGCCTACTGCCTGACCGATGACGGCAGGTACCTTGAACTGTACGAAAAAGTGCATGAATACACCTTCAGGGTTTTCCCCAACCCCGATGCAAAAACGGGCGAATGGATACAGATAAGGGACCGTTTCGGCAAGCCCGAGAGCAAGGTTGTGGCGCTGCCCGTAAAAGATCCGTATCATATTGCGAGAAACCTCCTGCTTATAATAGAACTGCTCGGCACGGTGACAAGAGGTCGGGACGTTTCGGAAATTGCAGCGCCGAAATGATTTTTTGCCTGTCGTGGAAATGGAAAAGTATAGTATAATCATATTAAATCCCGGTGTTACACCGCCTTTTCAGGTTAATCAGGGTTTAGCCCATTATTTGTTAGGAGGGGGTATCGTGAGACTCAGGAGAATTCTTATTTTGGCAATTGTGATTATTGCAATCGGAGGGATCGGATTGGGAACCTACTTTTTCGTAAACAGGGAAAGCGGCGCAGAAGGATCAGGATATATGCTTGCGCCGGAGCTGGAATGGCTTGGCAAGGAGGTACCAAAACTTCCGGAGCCCAAGGGAAAGGTTGTTTACGTGGATAATGTCAACGACCTGTACACGGCCCTGGAAGAAGCCGAGCCCTACACAACAATTATTCTCAAAGAGGGCACCTATGTTATAGGCGAAAGTTTAACCATGAACAAGGAAGGCATCACCCTGATGGGTGAATCCTATGACAGGAGCAAGGTAGTGCTGAGAGGCCTGGGATTCTTTGAAGAAAACTTCGGTCCCACGCAGGGAATCAATATAGCCGGGGGCGGAGTAAATGTAACAATCGCAAACATGACGCTCACCGAGTTCAATATCCATGCCATAGCGGTACAGGGATGGCAGGATCCGACGCCCCACGGACTGCATGTATTTAATGTCGCGTTCATCAACAACGGGCGGCAGAACTTCAAATGCAACGGCGGTCCTATTGACAGACCTGCGCCGGAGAACGGCATTATAGAGTACTGCTATTTTGAGCAGACTTACGACATCCCCGTGGGAAGAGACGACTCCAAGGGAGGAGACTACACCGGGGGAATTGACTGCCACAAGATCAAGAACTGGATCATAAGGGACAATGTGTTCAAGAATATTCACGGCGCCAAGGGCGGAGCTGACGCTGCGATATTTGTCTGGAACCACAGCAGCGGAACGATTATCGAGAGAAATGTAATCATAGGCTGCGACAAGGGCATAGGCGTCGGCAATCCCGGCGGGGCAACCAATTATGACCAGTATTCCGAGGAGGAAAGGTACCATCATAAGGGCGGAATAGTCCGCAACAACTTCATTTACGCTCCTGACATCAAGGTTGGCATCGAAGCCTTTGATGCTCCCGAAGTCAAGATATACAACAATACCGTTGTCAGCGAAACCGGCGTTGACAGGGCTATACAATACGGAAAAAGGTCAGAAGGACTTACGATTAAGAACAATATTGTAGCCGGGGAGATTGTTGAAAAAATCGAGGCAACGGGTGAGGTCACGGTAAGCAGTAATATTGTAAAAGCCCCGATTGAATGGTTCACCGACGCTGTCAACGGTGACCTCAGGCTGACCGAGGCTGCCCAAAAAGAAGTCGGACAGGGAGAAAACCTCGGGGAAGTTACGGATGACCTGTTCGGCAAAAAGAGACCGGCGGGCAAAATTGACCTCGGAGCATGGCAGTTTACCAAATAACGACTTGACAAAGGAGTGCCAAATGCATATAATTGATTGAAAAATTGATTTTCTTACTCGGCAATGATGAGACGAGTAGGTTGTCAGCACTTCCTCACAGAGAGCGGTACCTTGGCTGGAAGTACTGCAGGAAACGGCAACTGAAGACCACCTCTGAGCCGGGACGGTGATTACGTTATAATCCAATGAGTAAAAAATTAGGGTGGAACCACGGGAGCAGGCTCTCGTCCCTTGCGCAGGGATGAGAGCTTTTTAATTGTTTACCGTTTCGAAAAAGAAATTTTGTCTAATATGCAAAAAAAGAAATTTAAAATACGATGTGAACTACAATAAAGTTAACGACGGGAGGATTGGTATGATTAAAGTAACTTTGAAAGATGGATCGGTAATGGAATTTGATAACGGAATCACTGCAGGGGAAGTAGCGGAAAGAATCAGCGCGGGACTGGCAAGGGCGGCGCTGGCCGCCGAAGTGGACGGCGAAGTCAGGGACCTCGGTTACAAACTGGAAAAGGACTGCAACCTCAATATACTGACCTTTGATTCGGAGGGAGGCAGAAATGCTTACAGGCACACCACGTCCCACGTGCTTGCCCATGCCGTAAAAAGGCTGTATCCCGATGCGAAGCTTGCCATTGGCCCTGCCATAGAAAACGGGTTCTATTACGACTTTGACGTGGAGAAACCTTTTTCTCCCGAAGACCTGGCTGCCATTGAGAAGGAAATGGAGAAGATTATCAAGGAAGACCTTCCGCTCGAGAGGTTTGTTCTGCCCAGGGAAGAAGCCATCAGGTTCATGGAGGAAAGGAACGAGCCGTACAAGGTTGAGTTGATTAGGGAACTGCCCGAGGGAGAGGAAATTTCTTTCTACAGGCAGGGCGATTTTGTGGACCTCTGCGCTGGACCGCACATTCCCTCCACGGGCAAGATCAAGGCGTTCAAGCTGCTGCAGGTGGCAGGAGCCTACTGGAGAGGCAATGAAAAGAACAAGATGCTGCAGAGAATCTACGGAACTTCGTTCCCCAAAAAGAGCGAGCTTGATGAATATATCACCAGGCTTGAAGAGGCTAAAAAGAGGGACCACAACAAGCTTGGACGCGAGCTCGGCTATTTCACCACCGTCGATTATATAGGGCAGGGGCTTCCGATCCTGATGCCCAAGGGAGCGAAAGTCATACAGATACTGCAGAGATTCGTCGAGGACGAGGAAGAGCGCCGAGGCTACATGCTCACAAAGACTCCGCTCATGGCAAAGCGCGAGCTGTATAAAATATCAGGCCACTGGGATCATTACCGCGACGGCATGTTCATAATCGGCGATCCCGAGGATTTCGAAAATGAAAATGCCGAGATTTTTGCCTTAAGGCCCATGACCTGTCCTTTCCAGTTCCAGGTTTACCTGTCAAAACTGAGAAGCTATCGCGAGCTTCCCATGAGGTTCAATGAGACTTCGACGCTTTTCCGCAACGAAGCCTCGGGAGAAATGCACGGGCTTATAAGGGTAAGGCAGTTTACCATATCCGAAGGACACATTGCCTGCATGCCGGAGCAGCTGGAGCAGGAATTTGCCGGGTGCGTGGACCTGGCAAACTACATGCTGAAGACTGTGGGCCTGGATACCGACGTGACCTACCGTTTTTCCAAGTGGGATCCGGCAAACAAGGAAAAGTATATAGGCACCGAGGAGCAATGGGAGGAAGTCCAGGGCCGCATGCGCGAGATTCTTGACAAGCTGGGAATTCCGTATACCGAGGCGGAAGGAGAGGCTGCCTTCTACGGCCCGAAGCTTGATATCCAGATAAAGAATGTCCACGGCAAGGAAGATACGCTGATTACGATCCAGATTGACTTCCTGCTTGCTGAAAAATTCGGAATGGAATACATCGACAGGGACGGGCAGAGAAAGCATCCCTACGTCATTCACAGGACTTCCATCGGCTGTTACGAGAGAACGCTCGCGCTGCTCATCGAGAAATACGCCGGCGCGCTGCCTACGTGGCTTTCACCCGTGCAGGTGAGGGTGCTGCCGATTATTGACAAGCACCATGAATACGCGAGAAAAGTTCTTGCGGCTCTGCGTGAAAAGGGCATAAGGGCAGAAGTTGACGAAAGAAATGAAAAAATAGGGTACAAGATCCGCGAAGCCCAAATGGAGAAAATACCCTACATGCTTGTTGTAGGGGACAAGGAAGCCGAGAACAGCCAGGTTGCAGTAAGGTCCAGGAAGGAAGGGGACCTTGGAGCAATGCCGCTGGAGGACTTCATAAAAAAGATTGTCTACGAGATCGAAACAAAGGCGAAATAATCAGGGGGACGGTTCCCGGAACCGTCCCTTCAATTTATGCATATCTTTTGCTTTTCCCGTTTTTCACTTTTTCCAGGGCATATTCCTTTAGTGTTTATTCTGAAATGTATATATTGTAGTGTTTATTCTAAATGTATATATTTTTTTGTAACGTTTATATTTTATTTTGCTGTTTTTATATTTTTGTGTTTATGGTAAAATTCTAAATAATGCTAACGGCAGAATATAAAAATGCTTTTTAAAAATGTGCCTGACCTGATATTTATACGTGCTGAAACGGTGATAACACCTGAAAATAAAATTAAAATGACGGTGTAGCGTATGAGCAAGGCGGATTTGATTTTTAAGGAAATGTGCGCGGATATACTTGAAAACGGGGAATTTACCCATGGCGAGATCGTAAGGGCAAGATGGGCTGACGGGACACCGGCCCATACAATCAAGAAATTCGGAGTTATAAACCGGTACGATCTTTCGGAAGAATTTCCGATTCTTACGCTGCGCCCGACCAATTTCCGTGCCGCAGTTGACGAGATCCTGTGGATATGGCAGAGGAAATCCAACAATATAAAGGACCTGAACAGTTCCATCTGGAACAGCTGGGCCGATGAGAACGGCTCAATCGGGAAAGCCTACGGGTACCAGCTCAGAATCAAGCACAAGTATCCCGAAGGGGAATTCGACCAGGTCGACAGGATCCTGTACGATTTGAAAAACAACCCGTACAGCAGGAGAATAATAGCGAACATGTACAACCACAGCGACCTGCACGCGATGAACCTGTACCCCTGCGCCTACAGTTTAACGCTGAACGTTACAAGGGGGAGGCTTAATGCCATACTAAACCAGCGTTCCCAGGATGTGCTCGTGGCCAACAACTGGAACGTGGTACAGTATGCGGTCCTGGTGCACATGTTTGCGCAGGTAAGCGGCCTTAAGGCGGGAGAACTGATCCATGTTATTGCTGACGCCCATATTTATGACAGGCATATAGACATGGTAAAAGAACTTCTGAAAAGGGAGCCCTATCCCGCTCCGCGGCTGGTTATTAACCCTGAGGTAAAGAACTTCTACGATTTCAGGGTTGAGGATTTTGTCCTGGAAGGCTACCGGGCGCATGAACAGATAAGGAACATTCCCGTTGCCATATAGTCCGGCGGTTCAATGAATTTTCAGAAATTGACAACAGGATTAAAATGAGGTATATATTGTAAGGCAGGCACAACAGCTTTTTGGAGGATAATGAGGATAATATGAAAGCAATTGCCGCGGTGGACCTGGACTGGGGCATCGGCTATAAGGGCGATCTGCTCGAACGCATACCTGAAGATTTGAAATACTTCAGGGAGATGACAACGGGAAAGGTTGTCGTAATGGGAAGGGCGACCTTTGAGACGCTGCCGGGGAAAAAGCCCCTCAAAGACAGGGTAAATATCGTGCTGAGCAGGAACAGGGATTTCAGGACACCGGGACTTACCGTCTGCAGCGGACTCGAAGAGCTTTTTGACGAGCTCGGGAAATACAATCCCGATGATGTATTCGTCATCGGGGGCGAGTCGGTTTACAGGGAACTTTTGCCCTATTGCACCGAGGCTCATATTACGAAAATAGAGAAGCATTACACCGCCGACAGGTTCTTTCCCAACCTTGACGAGGACGAAAACTGGGAATTGGTTTATTCGGGCGGGAATAAATTTTATAATGGCATACCTTTTCGTTTCCTGAAATATGCAAGGAAGTGACGGGATCAGGAAATATTCGGGGTGCGAATGGATATTCATTAAATAACTAGAAATAACCAGCGACTTTTTGCATCGTTTTTTGAAGGTTGAATTTTTGAAAACGTGGAGGAATCAGCATGAAGGTATTGGTTACGGGCGGCGCCGGATATATTGGAAGTACCATCTGCTCGGCGCTGGAGGACAACGGGCATATCCCCGTCATACTTGACTCCCTTGTGACCGGAAGGGTTGAATTTACGCGAAACAGGATTTTTTACAAGGGTGACATTGCGGACACTGAACTTCTTGAAAAGATTTTCAGGGAACACGGTGATATAGAGGTTACAATCCACTGTGCCGCGCTGATAGTGGTTCCGGAATCGGTGGAGAAACCTTACGAGTATTACCGTGAAAACGTCGCCAAGTCCCTCGAGCTTTTTTACAATTTGAACAGGCTCGGATGCAAAAAAATTGTTTTCAGTTCATCGGCATCGATATATGATGATGTGCCGGGATTCATGGTTACGGAGGAGTCGCCACTGAATCCCCGCAGCCCGTATGCGCGGACAAAATACATGATGGAAATGGTGCTGAAGGACATGTGCAACGCCTATGGAATGAAGGGAATTGCGCTGAGGTATTTCAATCCGATTGGCGCCGATCCCAAGATGCGTTCGGGCGTTCATGTAAAGGAGCCCTCCCATGTTCTCGGAAAGCTTGTAGATGTGGCAACGGGCAAGCTCCCTGAATTTGTGATTACGGGCGTGAACTGGGATACGCGCGACGGCACGGGAATCAGGGATTACATCCACGTGTGGGATCTTGCCATGGCCCATATCAAGGCCGTGGAACAGTTTGATGAAGCTTTTGAACGCGCCGGAGAAAACACCAACTATCTCGTGATCAACCTGGGCACGGGCAACGGGGTAACCGTGCGCGAACTTGTCAATGCCTTTGAAAAAGTTTACGGGAAAATTAAAAAGCGCGAAGCCCCGCCAAGGCCCGGAGACGTGGCCGGAGCTTACGCCAATGCCGACAAGGCGTGGAAACTGCTTGGATGGAAGGCGGAGCTTCCCATAGAGAAAGGCATTGCCGACGCCCTCGAATGGGGCAGGATCAGGGAGACCATCATTGATTACAGTAAATAAAATTCAGTATATTTGTTGACAAAGATATTGGCAATCTGCTATTATAGTAGAGCAAAACAAAGCAGAAGTCGTCCACTTCTCACCCGGCGAAGAAATTTGCCGAGGTTAATAGCGAAAGTTTTAATTCTTGAGTTATGCTTTCCGGTGGATTGACTTTGCAATCCACTTTTTTATTATCCGGGTGAGTTTTGCTTCTGTCAAGGGAAGCCAAAGTCTCCTGCAAATACTATTGGAGGTGTTCAGTTATAAGCAGTAGTAGAAATCAGTTAATGATCAACGAGCAAATCAGGGACAAGGAAGTGCGTCTTATTGATGAGGACGGTACAATGATAGGTATCGTTCCCGTTAAGGAGGCATTGAAACTGGCTTACGACAAAAACCTTGACCTGGTGAAAATAGCGCCACAGGCAAACCCCCCGGTTTGCAAGATCATGGATTACGGAAAGCATTTGTTTGAGCAGGCCAAGAGAGAGAAGGAAGCCAGAAAGAACCAGAAGGTCATTAATGTTAAGGAAGTTTGGCTTAAACCTACTATTGACGAACATGACTTCAATGTGAAGGTGAGAAACGCCATCAAGTTTCTGAAAGACGGGGACAAGGTCAAAGTTTCCGTGAGGTTCAGGGGCAGGGAGATGAATTACTCCGAAAGAGGACAGGAAGTTCTCGAAAGATTTGCAGAGACAATAAAGGAAGCAGGGGTTGTGGAAAAGAAGCCCAAGATGGAAGGCAGAAACATGACAATGGTGATCAACCCAATCAGCAAATAACAGGAGGAGATTAAATATGCCAAAACTCAAGACACACAGTGCGTCGAAGAAAAGGTTCAAGGTTACTGCCAGCGGAAAAATAAAAATGGGTCATGCCTTCAGAAGCCACAGGCTCGTTTCTAAGAGCAGAAAAGCCAGGAAGCACCACAGGCTTGGTGCATACGTTTCCAAGGCTGACGAAAAAAGAGTAAGAGCGCTGATTCCATATAAGTAAAAAGGAGGATTAGTATGGCCAGAGTAAAAGGTGCGGACAGAACCCGCGCAAGACATAAAAAGATACTGAAGCTTGCGAAAGGCTACTTCGGAGCGAAGAGCAAGCTGTTCAGACCCGCAAACCAGGCTGTGATGAAGTCCCTCGTGTACGCTTACAGGGACAGAAAGGCCAGGAAAAGGGATTTCAGAAAGCTGTGGATAACGAGAATCAATGCCGCTGCAAGAATGAACGGTTTATCTTATAGCAGGTTCATGAGCGGACTTAAAAAAGCAGGTATCACCTTGAACAGGAAAGTTCTCGCAGACATGGCGGTAAACGACCCCGAGGCGTTCGGCCAGCTGGTTGAAAGGGTAAAGGCCGCCAAATAAGTTAAAAAATATGGGTTTCAGAAGGGAAGGGCTGTAAAAAGCCCTTTTTTTCAATTCACAGGATTGCTTGGAGTGGTTTGATGGGCGAAGCAAAAAGGGACATTATAACAAGCTCTCAAAATTCCATTGTAAAAGAGATTGCAGCTCTTAAATCAAAAAAGCACAGGGAGGAAAAAGGCTGTTTTGTTATTGAAGGAGCCCGTTTTTTTGAAGAAGCCCTGAAAGAAAGGGCCAATATACTCAAGGTTGTTGTATCCGAAGGGTTCCTGGCCGGCCGCGACGCGAGGATAAATGAAATCAGGCTCAGAATTGGCAAAATGGACACAATCACGGTAGCTGACCGTATTTTCAAAAATCTTTCCGATACTGAAACGCCCCAGGGGATACTTGCCGTCGTAAAGATGGAAAAAACGGGGCTGGAGAATCTCCCCCACGGCGACAACCGCCTTGTCATACTGGAGCGACTGCAGGATCCCGGCAACATGGGTACTATTATCAGGACTGCCGATGCCATGGGATTTAACGGCGTCGTCATTTCCCACGGCTGCGTGGATCCCTATAACCCAAAGGTACTGCGAAGCACGATGGGATCTGTATTCCGCGTGCCGCTTTATTTTTATACCGATACAGAAGAAGCCTTCAGCATAATAAAAAACCGCGGCGTCAGGATATACGCAACCAGTCCCAGGGGGACAACAAACTGCCATGATGCGGAACTGGGAAATAATATAGCGTTCATAATAGGCAACGAGGCTTCAGGAATTGCTGAAGAGACCGCCTCTCTCGCCGATGAAATCCTCACGATACCCATGCCTGGCAGGGCGGAATCGCTCAACGCTTCCGTGGCTGCCGCCGTTTTGATGTATGAATCGCTGAGACAGCGGCTTGCAGTGTGAACCGCAGGCTCAAGAATGTTGCATATGTGTTTTAATTTTAGAACAATATGGGAAAACTTTTTGCATAAAAAGTGAATGTACTTATAAACGGATGTTTTTAAAGGATTTTTTGATTTAGAAACAGAATAAGATATAGTGATTTTACTGCAAAAACTCAATTTGCAAAGATTCGTTGAAATCAGCAGCGTCTCGCCTCGCGTCTCAAACGGAAGGATCACATACGCGCCTCCTGCACCAGGAGTGGTCCTTTTGCGGGCATCCGGCCTGCGAATCGTTTTCGACGCTGCGGCTTGACGGCACGGACGGGAGGTATATGTCGGTATGAAGGCGCTCAGGGTTTTGTCCGCTGTTATGGCAGTATTTATGCTGGTTTTGGGGCTTATTGGATTTATGGTGTACCATGCGGTGGAAAGTACGCTACTGTCGGCGGACTATATCAGGAAGAGCATGGTCAACTCCGGTTTAAAAAGCATGATTGCGGGCTACATTCTTTACAAGGCAGAAAGCTCCCTTCCTGAAGGGCATTTGAGAGTGGCCGGCATTGATGTAGACGGAGTTGTTACAAAACTTGCCGAATCGGTGGACCGCCAATGGATTGAAGACACTGCGGACAAGACAGCAAACGGCATTTACAGTTATGTTGTTTCTGATACCGACAGGCTTCCCGTTTTGGATATCCGGCCTTTAAAAACTTCGCTGGTGAATGGAATCACCGATGAGCTGCTGAAAATGCGGGAACTCCAGGCCGCCTTTTACACTGTTAAAACTGCGGCTGTCATGCTGAACGGGCCGTATAAAAGCTTTATAAAAAACGGTGTCGTGAGCGACGCTTTCCTGGATAGTATTATGAGCAAACCTGAAATAAAAGCGCTGGGTCTCGAAACTGAATTTGTAAAAGACGTTATTGCCAAGTACTCCAATGTCAAGGATGTAAAGACCGACACTTCGGCCATTGAAAGGGAAATCATCCATGGACTTGTGGCTGATTTCCTCAGGTTTGACACTATAAATGACGAATTTGATCTCAATGTTTTCATGGAAAAAGCATACGGGGACGGAATCAATCCCCTTGCCGCCGTGAAAAACCGCGTAGCTGCGCTAAAGAGGATCAGTATGCAGATATTTATTGTGGCGGCAATATGCCTGCTGATACTTCCGTTGCTCGCTGCGGCCCGACCGGTAAAACTGTACAGGACAATGGCTGCAGCATCAGCTATTTGCGGGATTGCAGCGCTGGCGGCAGGGTTCTACGGCAAGTCAGCGGCGTTTATACACGGACTGGTCAGCGAAGCCGTAAACGCAACAAATTTAACCCGGCAGATTGATGAAGCAAACGTCAGCATCCTCGAAAACTGGCTGGCGGGACTGCTTAAAGGATATTTCGGCATTCTGACCATCCAGGGGGCCATAGTACTTGCAGTTGCAGTGGTCGTATTTTTGGTACTTTGCTGGGTTGACTGGCGGTTACGCTTCGGGAGCAATAAGGCCGGGGAAAGCGTGAAAGAATTTCGTCGGCCCAAATATGGAGTTGTTTCTTTACTTGGCTCTTATGCCCTGATAGCAGTCATCGTGGTGAATACATATTTGTCGGTTGCTACTATTGCGCGCAACGCCGAAGGTTTCGGCACATCATCCGCCGCGGCGGGACAGGTTGCCGGACAGCCGGATTTTGCATCGGCACTGGCCGAAACATTAAATGCAGAATTTATAAAAGATCTGGTGGAAAACCTAAAAGAGTAAATTTCGCTAAACAAATATTGTTTATAATGCATGTTCGGAGAAAAAGCATTCCTTATAACACATAATAACTTTTATAAAATTTAATTCAGTGAGTACAAGCCTTGTTTACTAACCGGCCGTTCCTTCGGAATTGATACCCATAAATCCCGGTTTTTAATAAAAATAAGAGGAAATGAGCCAGTAACCCAATAAGCAGGTTGAGGGCTTTTTTACGTGCAGCCGGGATTTGCAGTAAGGAGCGCATATTAAACCTGGCAGGATTGTTGAATTCCGGACGGAATTGTGATAAACTCTATAGAAAACGTGAAGCAGGGGATAATATAGTAAAAACATCAATTGCAGGTACATATTACATATAATATAAGCACATATTTAAACGTACATTTAAACACATATTTAAGTATATTTAAGCACATATTTGGCACATATTGTTTCGGCAATATGCCCAACAGATTATATGAAGCCTAATGGTTATGAGACAATTTAAAATCAGACTTTAAAAGCCATGAACGAGGAAAGTAGGCGGCGATGACCCATCCAGAGAGAAGGCGCCGCAGGCTGGAAGCGCCTTTATGGAGATAACCGCTGAAGTTCCCTCGGGAGCTGCATCCTGAACAAAGAAGTAGGAGATGCCGGATTAAACCGTTACATTGAACGGGGATTGACCTGCCGGTCGGCAGAAGTCCCCTGAGGTGTCCGCCGGAAATGGCGGGAATTAGGGTGGTACCGCGGAGTATGCCTTCGTCCTTATTTGGGGACGAAGGTTTTTTTATTATGTAATTCGACAAGCATTAAATAACTAAAACAGATTTTTAATAAATAATTGACGCAAGGAAGGAGCCTGATTTATGAAAGAGCAACTGTATGACATTAAAAGAAGGGCGACGGAAGAGCTTTCAAAAATAAGCACAATCCAGGATCTGGATGCCGTAAGAATCCGATTTCTCGGGAAAAAAGGCGAACTTACTTCGGTTCTCAGGGGCATGGGAGCCCTTTCGCCGGAAGAAAGGCCGGTGATAGGCCAGCTTGCCAATGAAATAAGGACATTTATAGAAGAAAGAATCGACGAAGTAAAAAAGGAACTCGGTGAGAAAGAGCTCGAAAGAAAACTCAGAAGCGAGTATATTGACGTCACAATGCCCGGCAGGCGCAGGTACCTGGGGAAAAAACACCCGCTCACGCTGGTTCTTGATGAAATAAAGGAAGTTTTCATAGGCATGGGTTTCGAAATAGCCGAGGGACCGGAAATAGAACTCGACTACTATAATTTCGAAGCGCTGAACACGCCAAAAAACCATCCGGCGAGGGACGTCCAGGACACGTTTTATATAACCGACGAAATACTGCTCAGGACCCAGACATCACCCGTGCAGGTCAGGGTCATGGAGAACAGGAGACCTCCAATAAGAATCATTTGTCCCGGAAGGGTTTACCGTTCCGATGCCGTTGATGCGACCCATTCACCGATTTTCCACCAGGTTGAGGGTCTCGTGGTGGACAAGGGCGTGACCATGGGCGATCTCATCGGGACGCTCAAGGTGTTTGCCCGCAGCTTGTTCGGGGAAAAAACGGAAATTCGCTTAAGACCGCACCATTTCCCCTTCACCGAGCCGAGCGCCGAGGTCGATGTTTCATGCTGGGCATGCGGAGGCAGCGGCTGCAGGGTCTGCAAGGGTGAAGGATGGATTGAAATTCTCGGTGCCGGAATGGTGCACCCGAGGGTTCTTGAAATGTGCAGCATCGATCCGGAGGTTTACAGCGGTTTTGCCTTCGGGCTCGGAGTCGAGAGAACGGCCATGGGAAGGTTCAACATTGATGACATGAGACTCCTGTACGAAAATGACATCAGGTTCCTGAGCCAGTTTTAGATCAATATTAAAAAAGCATTAAAATGACATAACATGAAGGACATAGTACATGCATGAATGAAGGGAGACTGGTTTATGAAAGTACCTCTTAACTGGTTGAAGGATTATGTTGATATAAATGTAGACATTAAAAAATTCTGCGACGCTATGACGCTGTCGGGGTCAAAAGTGGAAGGCGTGGAAGTCCAGGGCGCGGAAATCAGCAACGTTGTAGTGGGCAAAATACTGACAGTTGAAAAGCACCCGAATGCTGACAAACTGCTGGTTTCACAGGTCGATGTAGGAACGGAGACAATACAGGTGGTAACGGGAGCGAAAAACATTAAGGTGGGGGATTACATCCCCGTCGCGCTTCACGGCGCAACGCTCCCGGGAGGTGTCAGGATAACAAGGGGAAAACTCAGAGGGATTGAATCCAATGGAATGATGTGCTCCATAAATGAGCTGGGCCTGACAAGGGACGATTACCCCAACGCGGCCGAGGACGGGATATTCATTCTTGAGGGAGAGCATGTGCCCGGCACCGACATCAAAAAAGTATTGGGGCTTGAAGACAGCGTTATAGAGTTCGAAATCACATCGAACCGCCCTGATTGCCTGAGCATCGTGGGCATAGCCCGCGAAGCGGCGGCAACCCTGGGGACCGAATTTAAAATGCCTGAAATAAAATTCAGCGAAACCGAAGATGAAAGCTCCAACTATATAAGTGTTAAAATAGAAGCCCCGGACCTTTGCCCGAGGTTTGCGGGCAGGATAGTGAAAAACGTGAAAATACAACCGTCCCCCAAATGGATGAGAGACAGGCTCAGGGCTGCGGGCGTCAGGCCGATTAACAACATCGTGGACATCACTAATTACGTGATGCTGGAGCTCGGTCAGCCGATGCACGCCTATGACCTCGACTATATCAAGGGTCCCGAGATTATTGTACGGCGTGCGCGCGACGGAGAAACAATGATGACGCTCGACGGGCAGGAAAGAGTCCTGGATTCGTCCATGCTCGTGATCTCCGACGCGGAAAGGGCTGTAGGCGTGGCCGGCGTAATGGGGGGAGCCAATTCGGAGATCAGCGACGATACTAAAACCATTTTGTTCGAAGCCGCCAATTTTGACGGAACATCGGTCAGGCTGACGGCCAAGAAGCTCGGCATGAGAACGGAAGCTTCCTCAAGGTTTGAAAAGGGCCAGGATGCCGAAAATGTAATGCTGGCGCTGAACAGGGCCGTCCAGCTTGTGGAAGAGCTCGGAGCCGGGACCGTGTGCAGGGGCGCGGTGGATTGCTACGTAAGAAAGAAGGAAAGAAAGGTAATCAGTTTTGACCCCGATAAAATCAACGCGTTCCTCGGAACTAACATTGAGCGAAGCAGGATGTTCGAAATATTGAGGAAAGTTGAATGCGAAGTCGACGAAGAAAATCTGAAAGTAACGGTGCCGACTTTCAGGCCTGACCTCGAAAGATGGGCAGATCTTGCTGAGGAAATAGCAAGATTCCATGATTACAACAATATCGAGGCCACGCTGTTTTCAGGCAAAACACCGACCCTGGGAAGAAAAACCCGTAAGCAGAAAATCGAGGACATTATCAGGAATACAATGGTTTCATGCGGGTTATATGAAACCTGCACCTATTCCTTTACAAGCCCGAAGGTGTTTGACAGGATCAGGCTGCCGGAAGACAGCCCGCTGAGGAAGGCCGTGCCCATTTTAAATCCCCTTGGCGAGGATTACAGCATAATGAGGACGACCACTCTGCCCCATATGCTCGAGAATATCAGCCGCAACTACAACAGGAGGGCGGAGTCGGCGAGACTGTTTGAGATCTCCTTCGTATATCTGCCCGAAAGCGTTCCTGTAACCACCCTGCCAGAAGAAAAGCCCGTTTTGACTATAGGGATGTACGGGGATACGGATTTCTATGAACTCAAGGGAATTGTTGAGGAACTGATGATGGCATTGGGTATAAAGAAATACGACTTCGAGCCCGAGAGGGACAATCCGTCATTCCACCCGGGCAGGACGGCATCCGTGCTGGTTAACGGAAAGAAGGTCGGAGTAATAGGAGAGGTCCATCCCATAGTGAGCGAAAATTTCGAAACGCCGGAAAGAACCTATGTGGGAATGCTGGAAATTGAACCGCTGGTTGCAAACGCGGACATGAGGAAGGAATACAAACCGCTGCCCAAGTACCCGGCAGTATCAAGGGATATCGCGCTGCTGGTGAAGGATGAGATTCCTGTAAGGCAAATAGATGATATAATAAAAAAGAAAGGCGGAAGCATCCTGGAAAGCTTCAAACTGTTTGACGTATACAAGGGCAGGCAGGTAGCGGAAGGAATGAAGAGCGTGGCTTACTCCATAACCTTCAGGGCTGCCGACCGGACTCTCACCGATGACGAAGTAAACAGGGTTATGGAAAAAATCCTTGAATCGCTCAAAGCCGACCTGGGAGCACAGTTGAGAGTATAGCACAACCGGGATGCCGGGACGCGGCCGGGGGAAATGCAACTGGCACTGCACGAAAAACTGCTATCGGGGGATTAACCATGGGTAACCTGACTCAGCTTGAAATTTTCAAAAAGGCCACGGCGCATGAATACACGGGTCAATACCTGTTTTACGCCGATTTTACGCCAGACCTCAGGGAAAGAATTTTGAAAAAATTCAATTTGGAAAAAGATGCCGACCTCAGGGAGTTTTTTGGAATGTACAACCCGGAAGATGTCAGCCTGAAACGGCCGAAAGATTATACCGAGCCGGATTTCAGCGTTTATTACAGGGACGTGGAGATTCCTGAAGGTGCATACATAGACAGTATTGGCGTTCTTCACGTTCCGGGGAGCATGTATCATTTCACCCACTACGTCAGTCCGCTGAGGAACGCGCAA
Source organism: Bacillota bacterium (assembly GCA_023623175.1). Classification (GTDB taxonomy): domain Bacteria; phylum Bacillota; class Clostridia; order Acetivibrionales; family JAMNXU01; genus JAMNXU01. The sequence goes on along the minus strand of JAMNXU010000034.1, from coordinate 91,749 downwards.
AGTTTTGAGGAAATAGAGCAGTTTCCGTACCCCGATTATTCAGGATTCAGTGATGAAGGAATGAAACAGGAAGTGAACAGGATCCACGCGCAGGGCAGGGTTGCTTCTTGCTGGATCGGACATATGTACGAGGATTCCTGGCAAATCAGGGGATACGAGCAGTTCCTCGAGGACATGATACTGCGGCCTGAATGGTGCGAGTATATTCTTGACAGGATCAAGGAGAGGAACATGAAGGTGGCCGTTGCAGCGGCAAAAGCAGGTGTTGACGTTATTACGACCGGTGACGACGTGGCCAACCAGATTACGCTGATGTTTTCCCCCGACCAGTGGAGGCGGTTCATGAAACCCCGCTGGGCCGAGGTTTACGCGGCGGCGAAAAGCATAAAACCCGATCTGAAGATCTGGTATCACAGCGACGGCAACATAAGCCTGATCATACCGGAACTCATCGAGATCGGTGTTGACATACTCAACCCTATACAGCCGGAATGCCTCGACCCTGTCGAAGTAAAAAAGAAATACGGCGACAGGATTGTGCTCGATGGCACCATAGGAACCCAGACCGTAATGCCTTTCGGAACGGCGGGAGATGTAAGGGAAATGGTGAGAAGGATGGTCAGCGAAGTCGGACGGGACGGAGCGCTGATACTGTCGCCTACCCATGTATTGGAGCCGGAGGTGCCGATCGACAACATACTGGCTTTCGTAGAAGCTGTAAAGGAAATAAACGGGTGACCCCGGGTCACCCGTTTTTCAAATTCTTTTTTACAAAAACTGCTGTTAAACAATAACTGTATCTAAACTGTTTTCTAACTAAAACTGATTTTAAACAAAAGATTAATAAACAAAAGATTAATTTAAACAGGAATGCTTTAGAAATTAACTACTGCAGCTGGCTTTCAACCATGGCTATCATTTTCTTGACCATCTGGCCGCCGATGGGACCTCCCTGCTGACCGTTGACCTTAGCCGGGAGGTCGCCTTTATAATGGTCATTGTTTTCCTTTACCCACTGCAGATGCCCGATTTCCTTTGCGCATTCCATCTTGAACCTGGTGAGCGCTTCCCTTGCTTCGGGAACAAGCGGCGTCTTCGACCTTGCCATGCAATTTCACCTGCCTTTTTTATATTATTAAATTACTGACAACCGGCACATTTCATCATTAACCGCATTTAACAGCGTTGTTGCTGTTAGCGATATTTTGCATTAATGATATTTTGCATTTTAGTGATATTTCATTAATCATTTATGATTCGCCCGGAAACCGATACATTGCACGCATGCCATCAGCCAGTATACAGCTCATGAAAACCATCATACATATTGGCAGACTGCGGGCGTATCGATAATCCAACGCGCATTTATAGCATTTGCTCTTTTAAAAAAATGTTTCGCATTAATAAATTCATAAATTGTAAACATTAATTAAAATGTTTTATCATTTGACAGTGTTTTGACGCCTGAAATATAATTTTTTTAGTTATTTCATGCCTTTAGAAACGGCGGAAAATATGTGCCGGGGAGGGTGAACATGGGAGAAATACGCATTGTTGAGTATGATAAAAAACTGGCAAAAGGCATCGCCGACATGTGGAACAGGAGCGCCGAGTCCTGGGGCGGGCAAAGCGCGCCGCGCACGGAGGAGAGCATAATAAGGGAACACGAAAATGCCACCTTCCTCAATGTGTTTATAGCCATGGACGGAGATGAAGTGGTGGGATATTGCAGTTTTTCGGAATACCAGACCGATGAGGGCGCATTGTTCATACCGCTTCTTAACGTTCGCCCCGATTATCACGGCAGGAAGATCGGGAAAGCGCTTGTAATGAAGGCCGTGGAAAGAACGGTGGAACTCGGGTGGCCGAGGCTTGATCTTTATACTTGGGCCGGCAACACCAAGGCCGTTCCGTTGTACAAAAAGTGCGGCTTTTTCTGGGAGGAAAGGGACGATTCGACCCACCTGATGAATTTTATTCCCACGGTTCTAAAAACCGAAGCTTTTGAAGAGTTTTTCCGCCATGCCCACTGGTATGACGACTCCAGGAGAAAAATCGAGGTAAAGCCCGATGGCATCAAGGAAAGCGGTTTTACATATTTTGAGTATTTATGGAAAAAGGACGGCAGGAATCTCAGGGTGCAGTTTGAAAAGACCGGAAGGGGCATGCGCCTTGCGGAAACTGACGATTATCTCATATACACGTCAATTGAACGGCATGACCTTGTATTCGGCATGAGCTACAGGATAAAGTACCACCTGGAAAACAAGTCCGGGGCCCCGCTGGAAGTTTGTATCCGCGGAAAGGACGACAAGAATATTAAGTATGACTTTGAAACCTGCGTGAATGTTGATGGAGTGACGGAAATAGAGGGAGAATTCAGCGTCGGTGAAACTGAAAAGGAACAGGATACCTGGCAGACCCACCCCGCAGTGGTTTCGGAAATAAGGGTCAACGGGAAGGCCATGACGTTCAAAACTGGCATAGAAGTCAAATTTCCGGCCCTGATGTGCATTACCGCGCTGCCCGTTGAAAGGTATCCCGATGTGGAGCACGAGTGCTTTATTGAGATTGAAAACAACTTCAAAAAGAGCGCCGTTTTTGAATTTACCCTTCCGGAGGACGAATTTATCGAGTTTGAACAGACCCGGTTTGAAATCGGACTCGAGGCCGAGGGTAAAAAGAGCATTCCCGTAAAGTACAGGCTCAGGGATTATGGAGTATATCATAAGAGCGTTCCCGTTGTCGCGCGCGTGGAAGGCGGTGCAACTGTATGCTTCAACCGCCTGGTTTCGCATTTTTTCAGGGGCAACAGGGGAAGGTTCACCTGGGAAGGAGTACACTCATGGCTGATGGCCAACGGTTTTTACATGGCCACGCTGAGCAAGACCAACAATAACGTGTACGTGTCGTGCCTTGCGCCGGGCGGGGGAATCAGTTTTCCCATGCCCAAACTCGGGCGTCCCTATTCAAACGAATTCAACCGGAAAAAGCCCGATAAGGTCGAATTTGATTATGGCGACAGCGGCGACGATTCCGTGACAATGAAAGCCCATTATACTTCGGGCGAGTTCAGGGGAATCGAGCTCGTCAGGATCATGACGCTCTATCCCAACGGCATTTTCACGCAAAAATGCGAGGTCAGGAACAGTCTCGACGAGGAGGCCGACCGCGAGATTTACCTGGACGTCAATGTGTATTTTTACCCGGAATACGCAGTAATACCCTATGAAGGAAGATATATAGAGCTGAATGAAGAAAATGAAGAGGACCTGCACTACTGGGACTACCGGAAAATATCCGAGAACTGGATATTTGCGCGCAACCGCGAGCTCCCGAGAGGCATTTGCTGGCCCAAATCCGCCGGGATGAAAATAGAATCGTACAGCCTCAGTTTTGAAAAGTGTTTTGGCCGCATGAAGGCTAATTCCAGTGCAGAAAGCGACACCATCACGCTGTCACTGGGTACATACAGGAAATGGCAGGATTTCAGGGCCTTTGCGCTGGGAGAACACACAACGGAGTATTTGCCGACGCACGAAAGCACCGAGCTGACAGTTAACAACGGCAACCCGTTTGTCGCGGGAGCATTTGAAATTGTAGCAGAAGAAAGGAAAAACAAAAGTTTTGCAGGAGAAATCAGGATTGAATCGGCAAAGGGCGTTTTTGAAGAAACGGGCAGATCCTTTGAAAAGGAGGACGGCATAACGAGGGCCGTGTTCACTGTGCCTGCGGCACCGGCCGGGTACGATACGATCAAATGCACCTTTGACTTAGAGGACCAGGTTTACTCGGTCAGAAAAGGCATATTCGGTTATGGGTCCGGCACGGTGAAATTCGAGCGGTCCGACAGCTGCGGCATGGCCGTGGTGGCGGCTGATAACGGATTAATAAAGATAGCGGCATCGGCAGACTATTCCTATGGCATTTTCTCACTGCAATATAAGGGAGAGGAATGGCTTGAGTCGGGCTTCCCGGAAAAAGGGCCCAGGTACTGGTGGAATCCCTTTTTCGGAGGAATTATCACGCAGCCGTCCAACATGAATAATATTTCACTTTCGCGTGAGAAAATATCGGCAGATGCCGTGCACCTTGAGGACAATCACGGCAATGCATGGTCGGGACTGAAAATAAGCGTGGAAGTCAGGGAACATAAGCAGAACAAAGGCCTCGTGTATCACCAGTATTTCCTGATGCTACCGGACCTTCCTGTATTGTGCCATGCTGTCGAGGTCGTTCAAAATACCGGACGTTTCATGGGATTTGAGAAGATTTATACCGAATGCTTCTTCAAGCCCGCAGGCGATATCAGGAATTCCTGGATCATGGCCGAGGATGAAAACGGCAACGTCAGAAAATATAAGGCTGGGAAAGTTCCCGGCGGCGCCTGGGGTAAAGACGCGGTATCGGTCGGTTCAGCGGAAAGGAACAGTATTGTTCAAATATATGCAAACAAGGAGATTTCCAGCGTTGGAGCGTCTGTGAATGTTAATTTTGTGAGCGCCTCAGTGTCAAACAGTATAGTGCTGAGGAACGGGGAAAGTCAGTTTTTGAATCCTTTCTTCCTCATCTTTGGCGACAGCTTCATTGACGCCCGGGAGCTGAAGGATTTGAGAAACATCAGGTTCGGCACCTGCAGGAAGTGACTACAGCAGACAAATGACCGTATTGAAAGGGGACAATATGAAAATTATTGATGCCCATATCCATTTTTCCAGGATTCAGTCTTTTAAACATACCGCCGATTTTATATCGGGGGTGGACTACAGTTCGGCGGGCCTTGAAAAGGAGTACGCTGAAAATGGTGTCATAGCCGGCATTGCAATGGGACTTAGGGAAGTTGAAAGCGGCGGATTCCCGGATGGCCGCGCTCCTAACCCCATGGGGCTCGACCTGGAAGATGAGATTCCCGGTTTTGTCTGCACGTGTCCCGGGATTAATCCCGTGAGGCTTGACAGTGACAACAGGAAAAAGGAACTGGAGAATATTGAAAAAGAAATTTCAAAACCCCGCGTGGTCGGCATAAAAATTTACGCAGGGTATTATCACTATGACCTGTGCCATCCCGTGTACACGCCGGTGTACCGCCTTGCGGAAGAATACGGGCTGCCCGTGGCCATACACAGCGGAGCGACTTATTCCCCGAGGGGATTGCTGAGGCTTTCCCATCCACTGAACGTGGATGAACTGGCGGTGAAGTTCAGGAACAATGTTTTTGTGATATGCCACATGGGAGATCCGTGGATCATGGATACTGCCGCGGTGATTTACAAGAATCCCAATGTTTATGCAGACATTTCCGGGCTCATTGTGGCCGACCCTGCAGGAGTGGAGGAATCCGCGGGAAACCGGCTGTTCATGGACCATATCGCGAGGGGACTTGTATATGAAACGAACTATGACAGGTTCCTTTTCGGAACCGACTGGCCCCTTGTCCGGGTAAAGCCCTATATAGACTTTGTCAGGCGGCTCATTCCCGAAGAACACCATGAAAAAGTATTTTATGAAAACGCGCTGAGAGTATATTCCAGGCTTCGTAATTTTGTTGACTGCGAAAAGCGGATGTGATCCGCGTTTCGAGCTGCGGCCCGGCGGCTGGTTTTTGCAGCTCATCTTTAATAATCAAATTTCGCTTTGGCGGCAAAATCAAAAATTGATATCAGGCAAAACATTATACAGAAAATCAAAATAAAATGGTATACTAAACCATAAATGCTTTTATCCTTAATCCGGCCAAGGGAGGTAGAGCGATTGGAAGCTATTAAGTTTGATTATTCAAAGGCACTGGATTATATATCAACGGCAGAAATAGACAATATGGCAGAGTTTGTAAAGGCCGCCCATGAAATGCTCCACAACCGCAGCGGAGCGGGCAGAGACTTTCTTGGATGGGTGGACCTTCCTGCCAATTATGACCGCAATGAGTTCGAGCGCATCAGGGCGGCGGCGTCAAGGATTCGCGAATATTCGGATGTTCTCGTTGTCATCGGGATAGGAGGTTCCTACCTCGGAGCCAGGGCGGCTCTTGAAATGCTGGGGCACTCGTTTCATAACATGCTCCCCAAACAGAAAAGGCAGGCCCCGATTATTCTTTTTGCAGGAAACAACATGAGTTCCACCTACCTGTCCGACCTGGCCGACTTGCTCGAGGACAGGGAAGTGTCAATAAACGTTATATCAAAATCCGGCACTACGACGGAACCGGCCATTGCCTTCAGAATTTTCAGGGAGTATATGAAAAAAAGGTACGGGGAGGAAGGAGCGCGTTCGAGAATTTACGCAACGACGGACAAGGCGAGGGGCGCCCTTAAAAAGCTCGCCGACGAAGAGGGATATGAATGTTTTGTCATTCCCGACGACGTCGGAGGCAGGTACTCGGTATTGACTGCGGTAGGCTTGCTGCCCATGGCCGTCGGGGGTATCGACATAGAAGAAGTAATGGCGGGAGCGGCTGATGCCATGAGGCTTTACAGCAATCCCAGGCTTTGCGAAAACGACTGCTACACTTATGCCGCGGTAAGAAACGCGCTTTACAGGAAGAACAAGCTCATTGAGATCATGGTTAATTATGAGCCTGCGCTCCATTATTTTACTGAATGGTGGAAACAGCTTTTCGGAGAGAGCGAAGGAAAGGACCACAAGGGAATATTCCCCGCCGGTGTGGATTTTACCACGGATCTGCATTCCATGGGACAATATGTGCAGGACGGACTCAGGATCATTTTTGAGACGGTGCTCAGGGTGAAGAAGCCGAGAAGGGACATGGTGATCAGTGACGGCGATGATAACGACGGCCTTGGCTTTCTCGCCGGCAAGACCGTGGATTACGTGAACGGCAGGGCGGCGGAGGGCACGATGCTGGCCCACGTCGACGGCGGGGTGCCCAACCTTGCGGTGGAGATACCCGAGCTCAGCGCCTATTATTTCGGAAATCTCGTCTATTTCTTTGAAAAAGCCTGCGGAATAAGCGGTTACCTGCTCGGGGTAAATCCTTTCGACCAGCCCGGCGTTGAAGCATATAAAAGGAATATGTTCGCGCTGCTCGGCAAACCAGGTTTCGAGGAGGAAAAAAGGCGTATCGAGCAAAGGCTCGGAAAATGATTCTTTGAACCCGACAAAAGCAGAGATTTGAAGCCATCTCTGCTTTTGTTTTTTATTTCGGATTATTTGCAGTATTATACTTTATTGAGAAAATTGCAGGAATCGGGATTAAAAGTTGCAATTTTGATGATTTTCTTTCTTAAACCCGGTGTAATAGGCCATTTTAATGGAAAACAGAATTATCCACAGTTTTGTGGATTACTTTTTAAAAGCCAATATGCTATAATTAAACAGCTTTGCAATATGGCAAATTTAACACAGGCAGGTGTAGGAGCAAAATGCGTAATGAAGTCGAAGCAAAGTTGCTGGTAAACAAGCCGTTACCGGAAGATATTAAGAAGAAACTGTATGAAAGCCTGCGTGACGGAGAAGAACTCCTTTTTGCCATTTCAGCAGAACTGTTGATGGATGGAAGTTATGGAAATTCAACTTTTGGAGTTACGCGTTCGAGAATCATTTCAGTGGACCCTACGTTTCCTTCCGGCGTTCTGACACTGGACATATCCCGCATAAAAAACGCAAAAGTAAAAAGAATGTACAGCAATGCCGTGCTGTGTGTAGAGACCGATGAAGGCGTGATAGAAACAAACCGGTTTACATATTCGGTGACTGAACTTTTTGATGCCGCTGCCAATTACATAAACAATGTGAACAGCGGCATGGATCCGGAAGAACAACTGGAGTTAATCCGCGAACGGTTTACGAAGAGGAAACTGACGTGTCCCAAATGCGGGCGCAGGCTTTCCAGGAGAAATCCGGTTTGCCTTAAATGCGCGGATAAAAAGAGGTTTGCGACGAGGGTATTCGGCTATGTCAAGCCTTATATACCCGTTCTTATTTTTTCGCTGGTGCTTTCCAGCGCCACAACGGCTGCGACGCTGATTCCTCCGTACCTGACGAAGGAGCTCGTCGATAATGTCATAAAAAATGGAGATATCGCAGGTTTGAGGAAAATTGTCCTGCTCCTGCTCGGAATATACGCATTCCAGGCCGGAATCGGCGCCGTCAGGAATTTCACCCTGAGAATAACGGGAGAAAAAATAGTAACAAATTTGAGAAACGAAGTTTATGCAAAGGCTCAAACGCTGCCGCTGAAATACTATGACAAGACCAGTACCGGTTCTGTCATGTCGCGTATCAACGGCGACACCCAGAACCTGCAGAACTTCATAATCAGGATAAGCCAGGATGTAATAATCCAGGTTTTCACAATGATAGGCATTATGGCCATCATGTTCGCCATGAACTGGAAACTGTCGATTCTTTCGCTGCTGCCGGTACCGATTGTCGTTTACGGGTCAAGGGTGTTTTCAAAACACATAAGGCCATTTTACAGGAGGTTGTGGAAGAGACGTTCGCGAATCAGCTCCATTCTTGCCGACACCCTGCCCGGAATCAGGGTGGTGAAGGCTTTCACCTCGGAAGACAGGGCTGTGCAGCATTTTGAAAAATGTGGAGAAGATTTGCTGAATGAGAATATAAGGGCAGCGAAAATTACCAGCGCATTTCCGGCTGTCGTCAGCTTTCTCGTAATGTGCGGCGGTCTCGTTATATGGGGCCTTGGCGGATATTGGGTGATAAACTCGCCTGACAGGCTTACCGTCGGTGTTCTTGTATCCTTTATTTCCTATACCCATATGTTTTACGGGCCCATCCAGTTCTTTGCCGGCCTTAGCGATACATTCCAGAACGCCCTGACCTCGGCCGAAAGAATATTTGAAATCCTGGATGCCGAACCGGAAACGGACCTCGGAAAAGGCTACAAGCCTGAATCCATCAAGGGCAGGATAGAGTTCAGGAACGTCTCATTCAGCTATGAGAGCGGTAAGAAGGTCCTGGACAACGTAAGCTTTGTGATTGAACCGGGCCAGAGCCTCGGCATAGTGGGAGCGACGGGTTCAGGAAAATCAACGATAGTTAACCTGCTGATGCGTTTCTATGACAACTACGAAGGTGAAATACTCATTGACGGCATTGACATAAAGGATATTGACCTGAAATATTACAGGTCGCAGATAGGGTACGTACTGCAGGAGCCGATGCTGTTCAACGATACGATTTACCGCAATATAGCCTACAGCAAGCCTGATGCGTCGGTGGAAGAAGTAATTGAAGCAGCGGTCGTGGCGAATGCCCATAACTTCATAAAGCGGCTTCCCGATGCCTATGATACTTTCCTTGGTGAAAGGGGAGTGGGCTTGTCAGGAGGAGAGAAGCAGAGGATTTCCATTGCGCGCGCGGTGCTCAAGGATCCCGCGATTTTGATACTGGACGAGGCCACGGCTTCAGTGGATTCGGAAACGGAAAACCTGATCCAGCAGGCTATCGAGAGGATGATACAGGGCAGGACTTCCATCATGATCGCCCACAGGCTGTCTACGCTGAAGAAGGCAGACAAGATAATAGTCGTTGACGACGGAAAGATTATTGAGTCCGGTACCCATGAAGAACTCATGAGCCTTGAAGGCAAGTATTACAGGTTTGTCCAGATCCAGTCGCTGAGCGACGGAATGTTTACCGTGAGGAGTGTTGATAAGGATGAATACTCGGAAATATATTGATCCCGCAGATATGAGAATAGAGTTGAAAACGGGGATAAGCCTGAGGATTACGCTCAGGGACGGGCAGGTTTATGATGACGTGGAACCCAGGCGGATGTTTCCCATTAGCAACGCCGACATGTTTATACTTATTGTGGACAAGGAAGACAATGAACTGTTCATAATCAAGGATTTGAAGCAACTTGACAAGGAATCCTACAAAAATATATCCACGGCGCTTGACAGGTATTACCTGATACCTAAGATTCGAGAGATAAAGCGTATCGAGGAGAAATTCGGATCGCTCAAGTGGTGGGTTAAAACAGACCGCGGGGATTACGAGTTTGACATACAGCACCGGCACAGCGACATAAAACTGCTGTCGAGCGGCAGGGTGCTGATACGCGACGCCAACGACAACCGTTACGAAATACCGAATTACAGGAAACTGCCGAGAAAAAGCCAGTACCTGATTTCGGGTGATCTGTGAGATTTACCTGCATTCAGGATCAAAAGCCTGGACGTGAGCCAGGCTTATTCGTTTTATATCATGGCAAATACGCTACCGTAATCTCGGGCCTGGAAAGGAAACGCAGCGGTATTATCACGTTGCCGAGCCCCCTGCTGATATACAGGTTGATGCCGTTGAACCTGTGCAGGCCGCTGCATATGCCCTTCTTGCACAGCAGGTCCTTGCGCAGCAGCCTGAATTCCAGCGCAAAGGGCGCCCATATCTGTCCACCGTGAAAATGCCCGCAAAACATGTAGTCAAACGCATTTTCCGGAAGCTCGAGCACAATATCGGGGTTGTGGGAAAACCCTATGCGCGCAAAAGCTTTATTCGAAAAACCGGAGGCAACCTGTTGAAAATCATGTTTTTTATACCGGACGTCTCCAAGCCCTGCAAGGTCATATACCTTGCCGTTTTTTTCAATTTGAATGCAGAGGTTGTGCAGTGAAATGATTCCTTTCTCAGAAATGGCTTTTGCAAAATCTTCAATGCCTTCGGGATTTTTTCTGAAGGCATGGTAGTCGTGATTTCCGAAAACATAATAAACAGGGCAGAATCCGGTTATGTAATCAAGAAAATCCAAAAATTTGGGAACATCGCCCGCGGTCTGCAGATAATCGCCTGTGAGAATTATAAGGTCCGGCTTTCGGGTTGCAATGGCGTCCCTTACCTTTTTGGGCTTCACTTTCAGGTTGTTTATATGAATGTCTGATATCTGCATTATTTTCAGGGCTTTGCTGTCATTGGTAAACCTTATGTTTTCCACTTTCAGGAATGACGCCTCAAAGCGCATGTACAGCAGCACGGCGAGCAAAACCAACGCTAAAACAAACCAGTAAAACATAATATATCTCCTGAAAAATATCCTGTAATTTGTGTTTTACAAAAACTTGTTCAAAATACCAAAGCGCTTTTGCCGGATTGTTCTTTTCAAATTCAATCTTAATTTATAAATGTTGATGATTTTCCTGCAAAAACTCAATTTGCAAAGATCCGTTGAAATCAGCAACGTCTCGCCTTGCGTCTCAAACGAACGGACCATTAAAGCAAATTTCGTTTTTGCAGTAAAATCACCCGGCCTGTAATGTTTTCATATAATGTTTTAATATCAATATTGTAACTGTTAAACAAAATATTTATTAAAACATTTATTAATAATGCAAAAGAGTTGCTGTCAACCGATATTTTCTGAAACTAACGATCAGTGCATCGGCATTTTGCATAAAATAAATATACTTTTCCGCAAACATCAATGCATAAACAAAAATAATTATATAAATATTCCTTTTGCTCCGTCAACAGCAGGCCGGTTTTACAGGGAAATGGCAGGAGTGTGCGTTTTGTATGAGACATCCTTGTTATACGCGGTTATTTGTTATATGATATTAAACAATAAAAACAGATGAAGAAAATGGACCGCTTATTTTCCAAATGATTTGAAAAATGATTTTATCAGATTCCTGTGCATATGAGCACTGGTTTCAAAAGCAGGGGGCTGTATGGAAAGGGATGATCTTAAGCGCAGGTTGCGGAAATTGAAAAAGCTCGAGATAAAAATCCGGTTCGGGGGCGTAATGCCCGGCGACAGCAGGATCAGGCTTGTTTGGGATGACTTTTTTTCGACTTCTGATTGCCGAAAGGGCTGCAATGCTGCTGGAGCAAAGTACATCCTTGACGATCTTGAGGGATTGGACAAAACCCGGTTGAAGGATATTATCGATGAATATTTTTACAGGGTATATTACCAGGTGTACCGGGAAAACGGCATTATGCCGGCCAATGTATATGATCCTGATTTGCTGGGCATTCTGGGCCTTAAGCCTGACGCGGACTACGAACAAATAAAAAGGCGCTTCCGCGAACTGGCGAAAAAGTATCACCCGGATCTTGGAGGAGACAGCGAGAGGATGATCGAGCTTCTCGACGCGTATCACAAGCTAGTGGACAGATAAGGGAAAGCGATTGACGGAAAAATTATTGCCGCGGAAATTCGGTTGCGGCCAATTGTTGCATGCAAGTGGCAAAAAGGATCAATGTATGCTATTATTATAACACTGCTGTCGCAGGGTATTTTGTTTTTGAAATATTATACAGGTGAGGCAGAAATGATAAAAGCAGTAATTTTCGATATGGACGGAGTAATAATTGACAGCGAACCGCTGCACCAGAAGATTGAAGTTAAAATGTTCAGCGATCTTGGAATCAGTGTTCCGTTTGAGGTGCATTGCACGTTTGTGGGGACAACCACGAGAAATATGTGCGAAATATTGAAGAAAAGATATAATTTGAGCCAAAGCGTGGATGAACTGGTTCACATGAAAGATGAAAGATACATTGATTATCTGCGCCGTAACGAAAACAATGACGTACTGCCGGTACCGGGCGTGCTGGACCTTATAAGGGAACTGAGAGGCAGGGGCGTAAAACTGGCCATCGGCTCATCGGCTCCCGTAAGAGAGATTGAGCTCGTGATGGATATATTTAATATAAGGCAATATTTTGCAGCCGTGGCCAGCGGCGAAGAGGTGCCGAAGAGCAAACCCGCGCCGGACACATTCCTGCTTGCAGCGAAAAAGCTCGGTGTCAGGCCGGAGGAATGTATTGTTATCGAAGACTCGGACAACGGTGTCAGGGCGGCGCAAAATGCCGGCATGAAGTGCGTTGCGTTCAGGAACCCGAAAACGAAACCCCAGGATTTGTCTTTTGCTGACGTGGTAGTGGATGATATGAAGAAAATCTCCTGGGAGTTGCTGGAGAGCCTGTGATGCGGCTTTGCAAAGCTTTCTTTTTTATTCATATCGACAAGGTGGTATATTTAAAGATGTCCGGCGATACAAAACCGGATAATTTTGCTGTTACAGGAGGCAGTCATGCCTGAATTCAGGGTGGTATCCGATTACAAGCCATGCGGCGATCAGCCAAGGGCAATTGAGCAGCTGAGCGAGGGAATAAAAAAGGGATACAAGCACCAGACGCTGCTTGGTGTGACAGGTTCTGGCAAAACCTTTACAATAGCCAATGTTATTGAAAGGGTCCAGAAACCCACTCTTGTAATTGCCCACAACAAGACGCTCGCAGCCCAGTTGTGCTCGGAGTTCAGGGAGTTTTTTCCCAACAATGCCGTTGAGTATTTCGTAAGTTATTATGACTATTATCAGCCCGAAGCATATATTCCGGAAACGGACACCTATATTGAAAAAGACTCGTCAATAAACGATGAAATTGATAAGCTGAGGCATTCAGCCACGGCAGCTCTTTTTGAACGCAGGGACGTGATAATTGTTGCCAGTGTTTCGTGCATTTACGGTTTGGGAGACCCCGAGGATTACCGCGATCTTATGCTTTCGCTCCGGCCCGGCATGATAAAGGACCGGGATGAAGTAATAAGGAAGCTTGTTGAGATCCAATATGAAAGAAATGATTATGATTTCAGAAGAGGAAAGTTCAGGGTCCGCGGCGATGTTCTCGAGATTTTCCCGGCGGATTCGTCGGAGAGGGCTTTGAGGGTTGAATTCTTCGGTGACGAAATTGAAAGGATCGTGGAGATTAATGCGCTGACGGGGGAAATAATCGGCACAAGGTCCCATATTGCCGTTTTTCCCGCTTCCCACTATGCGACGACCAGGGAAAAGATGGAAAGAGCAATAGTTTCCATCCGCGAAGAACTGCGCGAAAGGGTGGAGTTCCTGAAAAGCCAGGGCAAGCTGCTGGAAGCCCAGAGGCTTCAGCAGAGGACCTTGTATGACCTTGAAATGATGCAGGAAATCGGATTCTGCCAGGGCATAGAAAACTATTCGAGGCATATCAGCGGCAGGGCGCCCGGGAGCCCTCCCTACACGCTGATGGATTATTTCCCGAAAGATTACCTGCTCGTAATAGACGAGTCCCACGTAACCATACCCCAGATAAGGGCTATGTACAACGGGGACAGGTCAAGGAAAGAAGCGCTGGTGGAATACGGATTCCGCCTGCCTTCGGCGTTCGACAACAGGCCGCTGAAATTCGAGGAGTTTGAAGAACGCGTTAACCAGGTGATATATGTAAGCGCGACGCCGGCCGAGTATGAGAGGGAACGCTCGGTTTGCATCGTGGAGCAGATTATCAGGCCGACGGGCCTTGTGGATCCCGAAGTTATAGTGAGACCAGTCAAGGGCCAGATTGACGATCTCATCGGAGAAATAAACAGCGTTGTTGCAAAAAACCAAAGGGTGCTCGTAACAACTCTGACAAAGAAGATGGCCGAGGACCTGACGGAATATTTGAAAGAACTGGACATAAAGGTCAGGTATCTCCACTCCGATGTGGATACGCTCGAGAGAATGGAAATAATCAGGGATTTGCGCCTTGGCGTTTTTGACGTGCTCGTGGGCATAAACCTTTTGCGCGAAGGTTTGGACCTGCCGGAAGTTTCGCTCGTCGCCATACTGGATGCAGACAAGGAAGGATTCCTGCGCTCCGAGACATCGCTGATACAGACCATAGGCAGGGCGGCGAGAAACGTTGAGGGCCGCGTAATTATGTATGCCGACACCATCACCGACTCCATGCGCAGGGCTATTGATGAGACCAACCGCAGGCGCCGCCTGCAAATGGAATACAACATTAAAAACAATATTACTCCAAAGACCGTGCAAAAGGCCGTCAGGGATGTAATAGAAGCCACAAGGGTGGTCGAGGAGGAAGAAAAATTCCAGGCCCGTGGCGACATGGACATGATGAGCGCCGATGAACTGGAAAGGCTCGTTGAAAAACTGACCGCCGATATGAAAAAAGCCGCGGCCGATTTGCAGTTTGAACGTGCCGCTGAGCTGAGGGACAAAATAATCGAACTGAAAAAGAGGCTGGCATGATTGCTGGGACAAGAGAACCGTCCCCGTGTCCCGCTGGGACAAGAGAACCGTCCCCGTGTCCCGGTTCCCTTGTCCCGGGTCTGCGTATCCCGGTTATCAGTTCCAGTTCATTATGTTTCTCCTGTATTTTGCGTAAAGCTTCCTGAGTTCGTTGACTTTCAGTGTCATTTCCTGCTGGAGCGAGGAAACGGTGTCGTAGTCGGCGGCTTCAATGGCTTTGCGAATTCTTGTGAACAATGATGTGTCGGCAAGGGAATCCTTCATCAGGTAGCGGCGCAGATTGTTGATCTTTTCCCAAAGCTGCTCGTCATATTCGTTGAACTCGTCGACGTCGTGAATTTTCATGCAGCTTTTTACAAGCATCAGGTTCTCGTGGATGATCCTTTCGCTGAGTTCCATCAGCCACTGCTCGCGTATGGCTGAGACATAGGAATCGATAATGCGTTTCTCAAATACGCCGCCTTCTGAAAGCACCTTCACCTTTTCGGGGTATTTTTCGAAGTTTTTGAGATTCTCCCACACGGTGGCAGGCGGTACTCCGAATATGGCATTCCTTTCCTGCTCGGTATAATATTCAAATACATCCTCTTCGCTTCTGTACGCTCTTTCGGTTTCAAGGTAATCCACCTTTTCGCCGGGTTTTTTGCAGAATTCGTCCTGCAATTGCTGCGCGGTCTTTCCTGAACGCACGGCATATTTTATTCCGTCAAGCATTGCCTGGTAAAGCGCGGCTATTGCCAGGAATGAATTGGTGTGAGGATTCGGGGATCTTACCTCAAACCTTGTGGAAAGAGGATTGTCCGTATCCCTTACAAGACCGACCAGTACGGTCCTGTTCCTCGAAGGGGTTTCAACGTTTTTGCCAATAGACGCAACTATACAGATCGGGGCTTCAAATCCTGGCTTTAAACGGTTGATTGCGTCATTGCTCGAGGCAATGAAAGGATTTACAACCTCGTAGTTTTTGAGCAATCCCATCAGGGCGCCCCAACCGATAACATTTAGGTAATCCTTTTTCATGTCCGCAGGAGTGAACAGGTTGACTTTCTTTCCGTTTTTAAGCGTGGCAATAATGCTCAGGTGGGTATGTTCGCCGCTGCCGTTCACGCCCTCAATGGGTTTGGCCATGAAAGTGACTTCGAGGCCATGATGCCTGAAAGTTTCCTTTATTAAAATCCTTGCAAGGAGTTCATTGTCGGCGGCCTGCATTGCATTGGAATATTTCCAGTCAATCTCGAGCTGCTCCATTATGTGACTGAGACTCCCGTCCCCGGAAATCTGCGCCTTGACACCGCCGACTTCCTTGTGGCCCATCTCCGGCTCCAGTCCGTATCGCTCAAGAATCAGCAGCGATTTTTCGAGGGCTGTGCGGACATTGCCCTTGGTCCTTTTCCAATACTGTTCCTTGAGGACCTGGGAAACCGAAAGTTCTTCGATCTCGGCCTTGTCGCCGGGGGTCTTGACCCAGAATTCAAGTTCCGTGGCAGCCACAAGCTCTATGTCGGCTATGTCGTCGGGGTCTATGCCAGCGGACAGGACGGCCTTCGGATTTTCCTTAAGAAGGTTCATTATTTCTTTCTTCTGGAATTCTATACAATTTTGCAAAATGGACCTGGAGTCAACTCTCCTGCCGTTATGTATCAGGAAACTCGGTATCCTGAGAGTTCCCACGGGTCTTCCCGTAACGGCGTCGAGATGCTCAAAATTATAGTCGATATACCAGTTTACCGAAAGGTCGGCGACAAGGTCAACCTGGCCGTCGTTCAGCGTGGCGATACCGGGCAGCACAACGCTGGAACCGTCCGTACTGACGCCTCCGCTGAGGAACTCGTCTATATCATGCAAAAAACAACCAATGGGTATTTTTTCGTCGGTGTCGTTGCCTCTCAAATCTATACCTGCGAGTGAAACGAATTTAATCTGGGGATGCTGACTGAGAATGGCTCTCAGGTCTTCCTTGGTGTGAAACCTGGGCTCGATAATATACAACAGATTTTCGTCGAAACCTTTGTCATCATAGAACATAATGGCACAACCCCCATGGATTCATTCTGCTGCTTCTCCTGCCGTCCTTCAAGGAAATTTTATAGAAATTTTATATTTGTACGACAGTTTATGTATAATACGAGAATTATAGCATAATTGAAATAAAACAAAAAGAACAACGGCGCAATTTTGTGATAGATCTTTTGCCATTATGGGCATAATTCAGTTGAACAAATTTTATACATCCTTTATTTGCCGTCAGAAGAAAAAACATCCGAACAAACGTTTGCAATTTGATTTCAATCTGGTATAATATTATCCGTGTTTATTTGTTGCCCTAATTATTTTGTGTTAGTTTAACGGATTTGGTGTTATTTAATTATTTGATGGTTTACTTAATTTTATCAAATGAAAAAGGTGTAGTGTATGGGATTTGACAAAATTTACATAAAAGGTGCGCGCGAGCACAATTTGAAGAACATTGACATAGAGATACCAAGGAACAAACTCGTTGTTATCACGGGCCTCAGCGGTTCGGGTAAATCATCGCTTGCTTTTGACACAATTTATGCCGAGGGGCAGCGGCGCTACGTGGAATCCCTTTCTTCCTACGCGAGGCAGTTTCTCGGGCAGATGGAAAAACCCGATGTGGATTATATAGAAGGGCTTTCGCCCGCCATTTCCATTGACCAGAAAACCACGAGCAGGAATCCGAGGTCAACGGTGGGCACGGTAACGGAGATTTACGACTACTTAAGGCTGCTATACGCCCGCATAGGCACGCCCCACTGTCCGTCCTGCGGAAAGGAAATTTCGAGGCAGACCATTGACCAGATGGTGGACCAGGTCATGACGCTCGAGGAGGGCACGCGCATACAGGTGCTTGCGCCCGTTGTCAGGGGCAGGAAGGGTGAATACCGCAAGCTCATAGAGGACGCGAGGAAGAATGGTTACGTCCGCGTCAGGATTGACGGCGAGGTCATGGATATAAATGAAGAAATAAACCTTGAGAAGAACAAGAAGCATACGATAGAAATTGTAGTTGACAGGCTGATTATAAGGCCCGGCATTGAAAAAAGGCTCGTGGATTCGATTGAGACGGTACTTCGCCTGACCGGCGGGATTGTGGTCATTGATGTAATCGGAAAACAGGAGCTGATTTTTAACCAGAACTTCGCCTGCAGCGACTGCGGCATAGCCCTCGAGGAACTTACGCCCAGGATGTTCTCGTTTAACAATCCATACGGGGCATGTCCGACCTGTACCGGGCTTGGGACGTTCATGAGATTTGACCCTGATTTGATAATACCCAATCCGTCCCGGTCCCTTTCAGAAGGAGCAATTGCCATTAACGGCTGGAACCTTGAAGATGAGGAAGCATACGGCAGGGCAATTTTTGAAGCCCTGTCAAGGCACTATGGATTCAGCCTTGACACGCCTGTTTACCAGCTGCCGCCCCATATCGTGGATATAATTCTTTACGGCACAAGGGGAGAAAAAATAAAGGTCGTTTTCAACAGGAACCACAGGGAGGACAGCTTTGAAACGACCTTTGACGGAGTGATAAACATTGCCAGGAGACGTTATGCGGAGACTTCATCGGACAGCATGAAACAGTATTATGAGGAATTCATGTCCGAAAATCTCTGCACCGATTGCAAGGGAGCGCGCCTGAAGAAGGAAAGCCTTGCCGTCACCGTCGGCGGCCTTAACATTGTTGAACTTTCATCTATGCCCGTTTCGGACATAAAAACCTTTTTTGAGGAATTGAAACTTACCGACAGGCAGAAAATGATAGCTCACCAGATACTCAAGGAAATTAACGCAAGGCTGGGCTTCCTTATCGATGTGGGGCTCGATTATCTCACGCTCATGAGACCCGCGGGAACACTGTCGGGCGGAGAAGCGCAGAGAATAAGGCTTGCAACCCAAATAGGCTCGGGATTAACAGGAGTCCTCTACATTCTTGATGAACCCAGCATAGGGCTGCACCAAAGGGATAACAGCCGCTTGCTCGCCACGTTAAAGAAACTGCGCGACCTCGGCAATACTCTTATTGTTGTGGAACACGACGAAGAAACGATGTTTGAAGCGGATCATATTATAGACCTGGGACCCGGAGCAGGGAAAAACGGGGGATATATAGTAGCCCAGGGAACAGTTGAGGATATAATGGAATGTGAAGAGTCGCTGACGGGTCTTTACCTCAGCGGGAAACGCACCATCGAGATCCCGAAGCAGAGGCGCAAACCCAACGGCAAATGGCTCAGGGTACTGGGAGCGCGCGAAAACAATCTCAAGAACATCGACGTGGACTTTCCGCTCGGAGTGTTCACGTGCGTAACCGGTGTTTCGGGCTCGGGAAAAAGCTCCCTTGTGAACGAAATACTTTACAAAAGGCTCGCGGCGGATCTGAATCACGCAAAATGCAGGCCCGGGGAGCATACGGGAATAGAAGGACTGGAGTATCTTGACAAGGTCATAAACATAGACCAGTCGCCAATAGGCAGAACGCCGAGGTCCAACCCTGCCACTTATACAGGGGTATTTGATTTAATCCGCGAAGTCTTTGCCGAAACGACCGATGCGAAGATGAGGGGATACAAACCGGGACGCTTCAGTTTCAATGTCAGGGGAGGACGCTGTGAAGCATGCAACGGCGACGGAATAATCAAAATCGAAATGCATTTCCTGCCCGATGTTTACGTTCCCTGTGAAGTCTGCAAGGGCAAGCGCTACAACCGTGAGACGCTCGAAGTCAAGTACAGGGGCAAGAACATTGCCGATGTGCTTGACATGACGGTGGAGGAAGCGCTGGAGTTCTTCGAGAATCTGCCGAGAGTCAGGAGAAAACTGGAGACGCTGTATGACGTGGGGCTCGGCTATATCAAGCTTGGACAGTCATCAACGACGCTGTCGGGCGGTGAAGCCCAGAGGGTAAAGCTGGCCACCGAGCTCAGCAAAAGAAGCACGGGCAGCACAATGTACATTCTTGATGAGCCCACCACGGGCCTCCATATAGCGGACGTTCACAGGTTGATAAATATTTTGCAGAGACTGGTTGAGACGGGCAATACGGTGGTAGTTATAGAACATAACCTTGATGTTATTAAAACCGCCGATTATATAATTGATCTCGGACCGGAAGGAGGAGACAGGGG
The DNA here is from genome assembly GCA_023623175.1 of Bacillota bacterium. Classification (GTDB taxonomy): domain Bacteria; phylum Bacillota; class Clostridia; order Acetivibrionales; family JAMNXU01; genus JAMNXU01. The sequence continues at coordinate 71,600 of JAMNXU010000034.1, read as the reverse complement.
CGGTTATGTTATAGCCAGTGGAACGCCGGAAGAAGTGGCGATGGTGGAGCATTCCTATACAGGCCAGTTCCTCAGAAAAATCCTGGCTCCCCAAAAGACAAAGGTTTCGGGAGGCAGAAGCGCCGTTTAAAAAACGGTTGTTTTCTGGAGTAAATTACCTTTAATTTCCTGATTGTGCCGACAGGAAAGATTTGTACGTTATGCCATACTTCCTGATGTGTGGTATACTTAAAGGGGCTAAGATTTGACTTTGCCCGGCGTTCTCTGTTATTTGGACAGGAGATGATGGCAATGATGTTGTGTTCAGTATGCAAACAAAATATAGCAGTGGTTTTTGTAACGAAAATAATCAACGGTCAGCAGAAGCAGGAAGGATTGTGCCTGTCCTGCGCGAGGAAACAGAATATACAGCCGATTAACCAGCTGCTGGAACAGACCGGAATGACCGAGGAAGACCTGGATAATCTCAGCAGGCAGATGGGAGATTTCCTGGGAAGCCTGGAAACAAGCATGGGAGATATGACCCAGCTGCAGGATTCAGAACGGATCAATCCGTTTTTCAGCTTTATAAACAGGGCATTTTCAAAGGACAGTGACAGCCAGGACGAAAAGAATATGCACAAGGATGCGGAAAAGGATAGCAGGAACAGCACAAAAACCAAGGTCCAGGAAAAGAAGGGCAATAAAAAGAAGAAGTACCTCGACATGTACGGTACCAATATAACCGAACTGGCCCGCCAGGGCAAAATTGATACAGTTATCGGCAGGCAGAGGGAAATAGACCGTGTAGTGCAGATTCTAAACCGCAGGACAAAGAACAACCCGGTGCTTATAGGGGAGCCCGGCGTAGGTAAAACCGCTATCGCCGAAGGCCTTGCCGTTAGAATTGTTGAGAGAAAGGTACCGGCCAAGCTGTTTAATGTCGAGATCTATGTGCTGGATCTTACGAGTATTGTAGCGGGCACCCAGTTCAGGGGACAGTTTGAAAGCCGCATGAAAGGCATTATTGATGAGGTGAAGGCTAACGGAAATATAATCCTTGTCATAGACGAGCTTCATAATATAATGGGAGCCGGTGAAGCCGAAGGCGCGATGAATGCCGCCAATATCCTAAAACCGGCGCTTTCCAGGGGCGAGATCCAGGTGATAGGCGCAACAACCCTCAATGAATACAGGAAGTACATTGAAAAGGACTCTGCGCTGGAAAGAAGATTCCAGCCCGTATTGGTCGATGAGCCCACGGTGGAGGAAACCATTGAAATTTTGAAAGGTATCAAGCACTATTACGAAGACTACCACATGGTCAAAATACCCGACAAGGTGCTTGAAGCCGCGGCGGTGCTTTCGGAGAGGTATATTACCGACCGTTTTCTGCCTGACAAGGCAATAGATGTTATAGATGAGGCCGGATCGAGGGCTAACCTGAAGAATGTCTACCTGGCGGAACTCGCATCCCTCAAGGAAGAACTGAAGATGGTCCAGGAAGAAAAGGAATACGCCGTTTCGGCCGATTCAATCGAAGATTACCAGAAAGCCGCGGATCTCAAGGTAAGGGAATGCAGGCTCATTGAAAAGATCAAGAAAATAGAGGAAAAGTGCAAGGAAGTAGAAATAACCATAGATGATGTGGCCCACGTGATTGAATCGTGGACCAAGATACCCGTGCAGCGCGTAACCGAGCTGGAATCGGAAAAACTGCTCAATCTCGAGGAAAGGCTGCATAAGAGGATTATAGGCCAGCATGAAGCCGTGGAAAGCGTTTCCAGGGCCATCAGGCGCAGCAGGGCCGGTTTCAAGAAGAGGAAGAAGCCTACGTCCTTCATATTCATAGGACCGACCGGCGTTGGAAAGACGGAGCTTGTAAAAGCCCTGGCGGTCGAGCTTTTTGGAAGCGAAGAGGCGCTGATAAGGCTTGATATGTCAGAGTACATGGAAAAGCACACTGTTTCCAAGCTGATAGGTTCGCCGCCGGGTTACGTGGGCTATGACGACGGAGGGCAGCTTACGGAAAAAGTCAGGCGCAAGCCCTATTCGGTAATATTGATGGATGAAATCGAAAAGGCTCATCCCGACGTGTTCAACATGCTGCTCCAGATCATGGAGGACGGAAGGCTCACGGACAGCCACGGCCGTGTGGTCAATTTTGAGAACACGATCATTATAATGACCTCGAATGCCGGCACAAGCCTCAAGTCCCACAGCATAGGCTTTACCGGGGACAGCTACGGCTCGCTGAAAGACAAGGTGACAAATGCCCTTAGGGAAACTTTCAGACCCGAATTTCTCAACAGGGTTGATGAAGTAATAGTATTTACTGAACTGAACAGGGATGAGCTCAGGCAGATTGTTGACCTGATGCTGAAGGAAGTAATCGACCAGGTGCGCGAAAAGGGAATGGAACTTGTCGTAAGCGACGCGGTCAAGGAGTTCATTCTTGACAAGGGTTATGACGCCAGGTATGGCGCCAGACCGCTGAGGCGGACCATACAGAGATATATCGAGGATGAACTGGCAGAGCTCTATCTCAAGGGTGTTTTCACCGAGGGATGCACAATTGGCGTTGATGTCAGGGACGGCAACCTGGTGTTTATTAATCAGAACAATGCGATTTTGAACCCTGCCGCTGCGAATATCGCCAAGAAAGAGCAATGAGAATAAAAAAATTGCAATGGGAGAAAAAAATAATTTGAAATAATGAATAACAGCGAATAACAAGCGACCAAAAACAGCAGACAATATTGAAAAGTGGAAAAGCCGCTGTATTAAATGACAGCGGCTCTACTTTTCTTTTGGATCACTTTTACCTTCAGAACTTATAGGGCTTTTTACCTTCGGAATTTATATGTCTTTTAGAACTTAAAGAACTCTTAAAACTTAATCACTCCTGAACCGGGTTTATCCCATTTGGGCAAGGCACTCCCTCAGGAATTTCATGTCATCAAGGGCACAGGCATACAGGTCATCGATGTTTTCATCCGGGGTTCTTACGCCTTCAGTGAATTCAATGGTGAATGTCCCGTTGAAACCATTTCTGAACATGCAGTCGAGACCCTCTTTCACCTTGTCGGGCTTTTTTCTTAACTTCAGATATGCGCTATCCTGTGTCATCCTGACATGGGCATGTACGATGCGGCTTCCGATGGCTTCAAACCACGGATTTATTGACTCGGGAGATTCAAATACATGGATTATCGCCTGGTAGCGCTCGTCGCCAAGACGGTTGAAGACCTCGGTGGCAATATCGCGATGCTCCATCACGGTATGGGGATGGCATTCGCAGAGCAGACGGCAGTCAGGCGGCAAAAGGGCTGCCCATTCCACGAGGTTCTTTACATATTCATCAATCCTGGAACGATCGTTTCCGAAATTGAATTTTACCGCTTTAGCTTTGAGATCATTGATTGCGGCGGCCGTCTGCAGCCTGTATTCTTTCGTTTCATCGGTAAATTCGTCATAGGTATTGAATACTGCCACGGGAGCGGCTTTTGAAATAAGGGCTGACTTTTCTTCAGCATCCGCCTTCAGAAAATGGTTTTCCCAGAGCTCTATCCCGTCAAATCCATCCTGCACGATGCGTTCATACCATTCACTGACCCTGTAGGAAGGGATGCGGGATGTCCAACGGTTTTTTTCTAGCAATATGGTACCGAGGAAAATCTTGTTTTTCATTACCGAACCTCCAACCAATATTTATTTTGTTCAAAACGTCCTGTTTCTTTATTATTCCTTTTAATAATAATACAAAATGCGGCTCATGTCCATTTGTGCGGACGGGACACGGGGACGGTTCTTCTGTCCCGCAGCTGGGACACGGGTGTCCCGCAGCTGGGACACGGGGACGGTTCTTCTGTCCCAGGGTCGCGATACTGGGACGGTTTCCATGCACCGGGGGAACCGTCTCCATGTGCCACGCATAATATGTAGTTAGCAGAAACCATTGGTATGATCGCAAAGGGCAATTTATGTACTGGTACGTGGTCAGGCAGCTTAAAATTGTACCCTATGACAGGGCAAAAGCGGTGCAGTATGCGCGGGAATGGGCATTTAAAAGAAATCCGCGGTATTATAACTTTGACAAGCTCGGCGGAGACTGTACCAATTTTGCTTCCCAGGTAATATATGCTGGCAGCGGGGTTATGAACTACGATAAATTAAACGGCTGGTATTACATAAATTTAAATAACCGCAGCCCTTCGTGGACTGCGGTTGTATACCTCTATAAATTCCTGACTCAAAACAGGGGAGTCGGTCCCTTTGCCTCGGAAGTGGACGCTAAGGATGTTTTGCCCGGAGACATAGTGCAGTTGTCTTTTCATGACGGGGACGATATTTTTGACCATTCACCGGTCATCGTTTCAACGGGAGCGGTGCCGTCTCCCGAAAATATCCTTATAGCCGCCCACACCTATGACAGGCTTGATTACCCGGTCAGCAACTATAATTACCGACGCATAAGATATTTGCATATTGAAGGCGTCAGAAAATGGCAATAGGCATCGATTATTGCTGCGTCATGGAAGCGGCAACCTTTTCCTCTTCCATGGAGAGAATTTTTGCAAGATCAAGTATCAGCAAAATATCTTTTTCCCTTTTTGCCACTCCGCTCATGTACCTGTGGTGGGCCTTGTCGATGGGATCGGGTACGGGTTCGACGTTCCCGCTGTCAATCGTGGCAATTTCATTGACCTGGTCAACAATAAAGCCAACTTTCATATTTTCGTAATTGATAATTATGATCTTCGCATTTTCGTCCAGTTCCTTTGCAGGAAGACCGAATTTTTTCCTGAGGTTGAAAACCGTGTAAATTTTTCCTCTCAGATTGATAAGGCCTTCAATACATTCAGGCTGGTTAGGAACTTTATAAACTTCCATGGCTTCATGAATGGAGTCAACGTTTGTTATGTCCACGCTGAATTTCTCGTCGTTGATGTCAAAAACTAATAATTTCTGGCTTGCCATAAACGTCCCCCCGAAAAGGTATTAACAGTATGGATTTGCTGAATGAAAGGCTGTTTTTCAATTAATTATATCAATTATAGCTAAATTTGGCAACGAATTCTGTCATAATTCGACTGCAAGCTGCGGGGATAAGCGGGAAAATTCAACTCCTGTAGCTTCCGTTGATTTTTACGTAATCATAGCTGAAATCGCAGGTCCACATCCTGTCGCTGAAGTTTCCGCTTTTCAGATCGACTCTGATTTTTATCTCCTTTTCGTGTAGAATCCGGGCGGCTTCCGCTTCGTCGAAAGGCACGGCAACGCCGTTACAGCACACCATCAGGTCGCCGAGATATATGTCCGTCAGATCAGGATTGAATTTAGCACCGGAATATCCCGCTGCCGTGAAAATTCTTCCCCAGTTGGCGTCCTCTCCGAAAACGGCGGTTTTAACAAGCGGCGATTTTGCGATTGCACAGACTATTTTATACGCGTCTTCCTCCGTGGGAGCGTTTTCGGCGACCACTTCTATCAGCTTGGTGGCGCCTTCGCCGTCGCGCGCAATCATTCGGGCAAGCTCGGTGCACACAAATTCAAGGGCTTCGAAGAAAATGTTGAAATTCCCGTCCTCTTCGGTGATGCCTGGGCTGTCTGAAAGCCCGTTGGCCATTGCAATCACCATGTCGCAGACACTGGTATCTCCGTCCACCGACACCCGGTTAAAGGTGTGTTTCACGGCCTTTTTCAGGGCCCTGTTGAGCATGGCGGGCGAAATATTTACATCGGACGTAATAACCGCAATCATTGTGGCGAGATTGGGATGTATCATGCCCGAACCTTTAGCCATTGCGCCGATGACAACCTTTTCTCCACCGATATTTATCTCAACGGCAATTTCCTTGGGTAAAAGGTCAGTGGTCATTATGGCCTCCACGGCGTCATGGCCTCCGTCGGGAGAAAGTTCTTCTATCGCAAGCTCGATTCCTTTCCTGATTGCATCCATATTTAAAGGAACACCAATTACTCCCGTAGAACCCACGAGCACGTCTTCAGGTCTGCACTCCAGGTAATTTGCAGTTAAAGCCGCCATTTCCCTGGCGTTTTCAAGCCCGACCTCGCCAACGCACGCGTTGGCGTTGCCGCTGTTGATGAGCACTGCAGTGGCAAATCCGTTTCTGATGTGCTCCATGGTCAACTGCAGCGAATGACCCTTAACGAGATTGGTTGTAAATACTCCCGCGGCAGCCGCGAGGTCTTCCGAACAAACAAGGGCGAGGTCCTTTTTACCGTCCTTTTTCAGTCCGCATGCCACTCCTGTGGCGAAAAATCCTTCCGGTGCCGTGACACCGCCGTTTATTATCTTCATTCTATCCCTCCGGAACGTGAAATTTGAGGCTACGTACAGAAACATGCTTTAACAGGTAAATTATACTGCAACAGCGAGAGCGGTTTCAATGAAATATGCGCGAAAACGGAAAATATGCGAATAAAATATCAAATAAGAAACGTGAATAAAAAATCAAATAAGAAACGTGTATGAATCACTTAATCAATGTGCGGATGTCTGGCTGGTATAGGCAAAAAAAACCCCAGGTATGTGGTCAAATCCTGGCAAATATATGATAAACTAACATTGGGGAGTGCCAGTTTTGGATGCCATAATTTGATGCGATTAATTTTGGTATCCTTTGAATCTATTTGAACTACATAGCCTTTTTGTAGATGGTGATACGGTGGACCGATTTTACTCTTTTTTAAATCAACTGTGGGAAAAAGACATACTTATCAACCCTCCCAGGAAACAAATATTGCTTTTTTTACTTGTTTTGCTGGTTATATTGTTTTTCCTGATTTGCTTTTCCTATTCGGTGTTCAGCTATATAACCCTCTTCTTATTGTTGAACTGGGGATTTGTTTACTACCAGTTCGTACAGGTTTGGGTGTCTTTCAGGTATTCCAGGCTGCTGATACATGTTTTTTCGCTGGCTGTGGCGTTGAGCGCGTTTTTGCTGGGCAGTGCGGTACGCAGGGCCATATCGGTTTTTTTGAATTTTATAATTAACGAAATGTTTATATAACAGCAATTCGCGGGGGTGCGCTTATGGAGCAGGTTTCTTTAATCTGGAGCGCAGGGGATGACAGGAAATCTTTCATCGATTTTAATTTTATAGACGACTTAAACCTGAAAACAATTTTCAACATCAATTCAATGAAGAAAGCAGGAGACATACAACTGGAGCTTAGGGATTTCTTCACGGTAAACAGGGAGACAATTTCGCTCAGAAATGAACTGTTCCAGGATCTGCTGGAGAACAGGGACATATTTGATTACCTGAAGGAGCTTGTCGGAATTCTCGAGGATATCCTGCAGCTATATCAAATAAGGCACGGGCATGAAACCATAGAAGCCAATTTGTATGCAATCAAGGAACTGGAAATGTATATTGAAGTAATAAAGAAGTTCCACGGGCTGTTTAGGGACAGGTCATTAAAATGCCCGTCGCTTGGGAAATTTGTAGCCATTATTAATGAAATATTTAACAGCGACGAGTTCGCGCGGTTGTGCAGACAAACTGAAAAGCTCGATCATCACATAAACAATATTAAAAGCATTACCGTCGGCGTCAATCTGGATGCGCAGTTCATGCCCGTGGAAGCGGGGATTGTCAGTATAAACGACCAAAGCTACGTATCCGGTAATGTAATTGACAAGATTCTGCGCCTCGATTTCAGCAAAAATGATTTTGAATGCATGGCTCCGCTGGAACCCATTAAAAGAGGTTTCAACAACGAACAGAGAATAGCTTTGGCCATGTCCATAAACAGCGGTATTTACAGTGTTTTTTCGAGATCAATGGCAAGCTGGAAAAGCGCCATAAAAACATATTCAGGGATGAAAATATCGTGGCTGTGCGGGCTGCTGCCCGAGTTTTACTTTATCATCGGATGCATGGAACCGTTGATTACATTGTATGAAAAGAATTATCCGCTTTGCAGCGCACGGTTCGGCGAAAAAGAACATGTCAGCGAGTTGTATAATGCAGGCCTCGCGCTGCATTCCTCCAGGACGGAAGTGGTGAGAAATTCCCTGTGGTTTGACGATGAAGGCAGAATATACATACTTACAGGACCCAACCAGGGCGGGAAATCCATATATACGTACTCGGTGGGGCTGTTGTATGCCATGCTCCACCTGGGTGTGCTGCTGCCGGCAAGGGAAGCGTGCCTGAGCCCAGTGGACAACATTTTCACGTATTTTCCTGCAAGAAAAGCCGAAAGCTACGGGAAGGGGCGTTTCGCCACGGAATGCGCTGACCTTTCAGCGATAAGCAGGAAAATTACGGGCAGGAGCCTGTTTTTATTCGATGAATGCCTGTCGAGCACAAGCAGTGTCGAGTCAACCGTTATTGCAAAGGAAGTATTGTCTGCCTATGCCCGTATTGGTTGCAAGGGAATTTTCACGACGCATCTCCATGATCTGTGCAGGACGGTTGGCGAGATAAATACGGATTCGTCGAACAGATCGAGAGTTGAGAACCTGTCGGCGCAAATTGACGCAACTACGGGGGAACGCAGTTTCAAGATTGTTAAGGGCGATGTTTTGGGAGAGAGTTTTGCCTATGACATCGCAAGGAAATACAGGCTGACGAAAGACGACATACTGGCGGAAAAAAGCGATCTTGTGTGAAAAAGCCGGGAGTGTGACAAATACCGTGTGTTAAGTTACTCAGACTGGGATACAGGAACCGTTTCCATGTCCCGGTCTCATAAATAAAATAAATATCATAAATAAATAACATTAAACCAGGAGGGGTAATAATGAGTATTCTAGGCACAAAAGCAGTAGTTCAAATTGGAATCGTGGTTCGGGATATAAACAGGACAGCAACGAAATTTGCTGAGTTTTTCGGGGTTGATGTTCCTGAGATTACCATGACCAATACGCCTGACAAAACGCATATCCGGTACAGGGGAGAAGCAACCCAGGCCCGGGCCAAACTCGCCTTTTTCAAGATGCAGGACAACTTCACCATTGAACTTATCGAGCCCGATGAAAACCCTTCAACCTGGCGGGAATTCCTTGAAACCAAAGGTGAAGGGATACATCATATAGGTTTCGTAATCAAAGACATGCAGGGTAAGGTTGCAAAGCTCCAGGAAATAGGCATGCCGGTTGTGCAGAAGGGAGAATACACCGGCGGACGGTACGCTTACATTGACAGCACCGAAGATCTCAAAACAATAATTGAATTGCTCGAAAATGACTGAGAGGGACACGGGTGGGACACGGGGACGGTTCTCTTGTCCCAGACGGGTGGGACACGGGGACGGTTCTCTTGTCCCAGATGAAAAAACGATTTATGATTTGTTGCCCGGGGGATCAGAAAGAACCATTTGCTGCCTTTACCAAAAGTGGGACACAAGAACCGTCCCCATGTCCCGGAGAACCGTCCCCATGTCCCGGTGGTCCCCATGTCCCTGTGCCCCGGAAGTTAATTCTTTATTTTTCAGGTGGTGCTATGCAGTTATTTTTCAGGATACTGAACGAACTGGAAGAAAGGGAAGCGGACGACAATCCTCCAAAAAAGCAATTGCTGCGTTTTGCGATGTTTTTGATTATTGCACTGTTCTTCCTCATTTGCTTTACATATTCGGTTTTTTCATTTGTAACAATGTTTTTCCTGGTATTCTGGATCCTGATATATAACCGGTTCGTAAAAATATGGGCGGCTTACAGGTATTCAAAACTGTTGCTCCACTCAATTGTACTGGTTGTGGCGGTAACTTCCGTTTTATCGGGTGAAAAGGTGCGCCAGTTCCTGGCAAGCCTGATAAACTTCATTATTTACAGGTAATCTGCGGACAGGCAGGCAACCGTCCTGTCAAAAATGCTAATGGTGGTGGAAAGATGGATAAATTCTATATAGGTATAGATCTGGGCGGAACGAATATCAAGGGCGCCTTATTTGACAGGGATCTGAACTGCGCTGTTGAGCGAAATATCCCGACGGAAGCGGAAAAAGGGCCAGAACATGTGCTTGTCAGAATGTACGGCATGATTTGTTCAATGCTTGGCGAAAAAGGACTGACTACCGGTGACATCGCATGCATGGGCATCGGGCTGCCGGGATTGATGGACGTTGAAGCGGGTATTTCATTGTTCGCGGCAACGCTGGTTGACTGGGAAAACATACCTGTATCAAGGTGGTTTGAAGACAGGCTGAAAGTGCCGGTATTTATAGACAATGATGTCAGGACCAATTTATATGGTGAATGGCATTTCGGAGCCGGCAGGGGATACGACAATGTTGTACTGCTGACACTGGGCACAGGCGTCGGTTCAGCGGTGGTCATGGACGGACGAGTCCTGTACGGTGCGACGGCAAGCGCGGGAGAAATCGGGCATACTGTCATGTTCCCCGGTGGACGTCCCTGCAAATGCGGAAGCGCCGGGTGCCTCGGGTGTTATGTTTCTGCGACGGGAATGGTCGACACAATAAGGGGAAAAATTGAAAGCGGCTCTTACAGCGTTGTTTGCGAATGGGTCCGGGGTGATTTGTCAAAAATAACGGCAAAAATGATATCCGACGCGTATGATATGGGAGACCGAACCGCAGTTGAAACCATGCACGAAACCGGTGAAATATTGGGTTATGGACTTGCAAACACAATAAATTTGTTTAACCCTGAGATTATAATAATCGGCGGAGGCGTGGCAGCTGCCGGTGAAAGGCTTCTTAAAACGGCCCGGGAAACGGCTGGAAAACACGCCCTGAAAATTGCCGGTGAAAAATGTAAGATCACGACCGGCCTTTTGGGTAATGAAGCCGGAGCAGTCGGTGCCGCGGTATATGCGAAACATAAATTAAACAGGACTTCGGGGTTTTAGACTGATCATTGAAATTTACCGGGTATTGGAGGATGAAAAATGAAGCGAGTGCATGTTTCGCTCGTTATATTGCACTTGTTTGTCGGCATCGGAGCCCTTTTCGGGGGAGCGGCAGCAATTCTCGATCCTCATACACCCCTCGGAATGCCGGCAGAAGCATTGAAATACTCACCTTTCAGGAATTACCTGGTTCCGGGTATAATCCTGTTTACCGTAATCGGAATCGGTAACGTTGCCAGCGCCTTAATGTTCCGTTTTAAATCAAAATACCAGGGATATATAAGCGGTGTATTCAGCGGGGCGTTGGTCATTTGGATCGTGGTCCAGTGTATCATGCTCAGGGCAGTAGTTTTTCTCCATGTCCTGTATTTTGTAATCGGCCTGGTCGGAGCCGCTTTATCAATGATGCTTCTGTTCGAGCAGGATTTGTTCCCGGCGAACATTGTTAAGAAATTGTATAAAATTATGGCGGAAAAGACTGATGCAAAAGGCTGAAAATTGCCTGTTCACTTGAACACAGCTTCGGTTGGAATACAGGATCAAATAATACAGGTTCAAATAAAATACAGGTTTAATTGAAGCACAGGACCAATTAAAATACAGGTTCATTTAAAATATAGGTTCAATTAAAATACAGGTCCGATTAAGATACAGGTTTAATTGAAATACAGGCTCAATTGAAATACAGGTTCAATGAGAATACAGGTTAATGGATGTACAGGTTTAATGAGTGGGCATGTTTATCGGGTGTACAGGTTTTATGAGCATATAAGTTCAATACAATGAAGGAAGGGATACAGCATGAAAAGACAGAATGTACTGCCACGCTGGAGAGGGTTCAACCTTCAGGGGATGTTCCTGATGAACTCTCCCGGGTACTTCGAAGAAGAAGATTTCCAGATGATCTCCGATCTTGGATTTGATTTTGTCCGTTTACCCCTTAACTACACTTTCTGGATCGACTATAACGATCCCTTTGAAATCAATGAAAGCAAACTTGAGCCGGTTGACCAGGCGATTCGATGGGGCGAAAAATACGGCCTTCATGTGAATGTAGCCTTTCACAGGGCTCCCGGTTACTCGGTGGCGAAGGACCGCGTGGAACCTTTTGACCTGTGGCGCGACAGTGAGGCGCTGGAAGCTTTCATCCTGCACTGGACAACCTTTACACGCCGCTATAAGGGCATACCTTCGTCCAGGATCAGTTTTAACCTTGTCAATGAGCCCTACGGAGTGGATCCCGGTTCCCATGCGAAAGTCATGAGAGCCACGGTAGCCGCCATTCGGGAAATAGACACCGAGAGGCTCATACTGCTCGACGGACTGCAGTATGGAACCATACCGATGCCCGATCTCGGAGACCTTGCGAAAACAAACGTCGCCCAAAGCTGCCGGGCCTACATACCCGAGGGTATAACCCATTACCGCGCATTATGGGTGGACCGCAAGCGTAATTTCCCGGAACCCCAATGGCCGGGCGGCATTGACCGCGACGGCGTATGGGACCGCGAGCGCCTTGAACGCCATTACGGAGCATGGGCAGCGCTGGCTGAAAACTTCGATATGGGCATCCACTGCGGGGAAGGCGGGTGTTACAACAAGACTCCCCACGACATAGCGCTGCGGTGGATGGAGGATTTGCTCGAAATACTGAAGGCATATAATATCGGTTACGCCCTTTGGAACTTCAGGGGCGCTTTCGGCATACTCGACAGCGGGCGGACGGATGTGGAATATGTGGATTACAGGGGCCACAAGCTCGACAAGAAAATGCTCGATCTTTTAAAAAAATATTGAATGCAGCAGGCCGCAGTATATCAAATCCCAGGCGGCAATACGGGCTGATTTAAGGCGGCGAAGCCCCATTATTGCGGGGGGCGCCGCTTTTAGTCAGCCTGTTTTTCATAAAAAAACTCAGCCTGTTTTTCATAAAAAAACGCAACCAATCATTGCTTGTTACAGTTTTTTATTATTGGTAAAATTTAAATGCAGGAACAAAATTTATAAAAACCTTGGTATGAGCTGGTGGCTATGGCATATATTGATCTGATGTTTGCGACAAGGCAAGGTCACGACCGGTGGCTTGAGGAAGAATCGGACTGGAAACAGGCATGGATTGACCTGAATCTGCCCGATATTGTGCGGCATATAAAAAAATCCGATGAAGATTTTTGCGGAGAATACCTGGAGAAACCCTGCATAAGAGAAGAAGACGCCGATTACAGGCTTGAAACAATGTACGAGATATATGCCGATGAGTCATTGTACAATAGTCTTGCGGAATACAACAAGTTACTGAAAAAGCTTCACAGGGACATTTTTGAATGGTCCCGGGAGGAATTCCCGCAGCAGAAACAATATCGCTTCACCAGGCTGGTATGTTTTTATTTTGAGCTGATTGAAAGGCTGAAAGAAATTACTTTGCAGTGCAAATCTTCGGGGCTTGTGAATCTGCATGATTATTGCGAGCGAATAACCCGCAGTGAGAAATTTAAATCAATCAAGGCAGAAGCAGCCCAAATCCTCTCTCAAACAGTAACTGTTCTGCGAAATAATGCCCTTGTAATCAACCCTGCCGACAAGGTTTTTACCTTTGAAAAACGCGACCCGGAATTGGATTTAAGCGAATTGTTCAAAAACAGCGTGCTGGATGTTTTCGGCATCGAGTTGGAAAACCGTTTTTCCATAGTCGATCCTGCTCCGTTGTCAAACATAGAGGAAAAAGCGCTCAGGCTGATTATGGCCAAAAACGGCGAGATATTTCAGAGGCTTGATTATTTCTGCAATAAAAGCTCTGATTTTCATGAATATATTGAAGTGCTGGCGGAATTAAGACCCCAGCTGGCATTTTACCTGGGCTATGCAGGGTTTGTGAAAACCGCGGCGCAGGGCGGCATACCGGTGTGCAGGCCCGTTTTCAGAGATGAGGCGTATGAAGCTTTGGATTGCGCCAATCCTTCACTGGTGGCGAAATTTATCGATATTAGATTGCCGCTGCGGGACATTGTCCGCAATGACATTGAACTGCCCAGGGGCGGCATGTTCATTCTTTCGGGACCCAACCAGGGAGGAAAGACAATCTATTTGAAAACGGTGGGACTTACAGCCTACCTGGCGCGGTGCGGATGCCTTGTATTCAGCCGCAGGTGTGCTGTACCGTTCTATGACATGATTTATACCCATTTCATGCAGAAAGAGGTCCCAGGCAAGGGGCGTCTCGTTGAAGAAACCGAGAGGATGGAAAAAATGATGTGCAACATTTCACGAAATACCCTCGTACTGCTCAACGAGAGCTTTGCAAGCACGCGCAGGAAGGACGGCATGGAGATTGCAATGCATTATTTGAGCCGTTTTGAAAAGGCAGGGTGCTCCGTTGGCTTTGTCAGCCACTACTATGAAATTCCGGAGATATATAAAGACGGCAATAACAGGATAGTGTCCCTGTCCGGCGGCATAGACGACGAAGGGAAAAGGACCTACAAAATTCTTAAAGTTAAAGGCAGCGGACTGGCATACGCCAGGGACATTGCGAAGAAATGCGGCATGACCTACGAACAGATTCGCGACGAGATTGCGGGGTGGCGCAGTTGAAAGATATTGATCTGCTGTTCATATCAGGCAAAACGGCAGGGCATATCAGCGACGGTTATTTGACCGACATGGGCCTGGATATCGTAGGGGAGCTGCTCGAACCCGACGAATACAGGGCGTTATGCGAAACGCTGAGCCGTCCGTTGACGGACGCTGAACTCATTGCCGAAAGGCAGAATATACTGAGGGATTTTTATCAGCATGCCCATTTGGCCGACGATTTGAAAGCGGTATGCGACAATGCAAAAAAGAATGAATTTCCCATATTCAACAGGGGCTACAGTTCCTTCCCCCTCGACAGGAAGCTCACAGAATACGTGAAGATAATAAACATAAACCTCGAGGTTCCCCTCAAACTGTTATCACTGCTCAAGTATAAAGAGTTTAAAAGTGCGGAATTGAGAAAGCTCCATGACGCGCTCAATGTCACTGAAAAACTGGCGGAAATAAGGGATCAGATCAACACAATGATGCGGTGGCTTCTGGGCCGCAATTTATCATTGCTTGTAGAATACGGTTCGGCTTTCAAGTTCAGGAGCGCGTCGGTTTATTCGGAAGGCAGAAACTCAAAAAGGGGAAAAGCGGGCATTAAAGCCGGCATCCTTAACTTAAGAAAACCGGCATCGGACGAAGTTTTTTACGGCAATGACCATATAGCGGAACTGCAGGTCGGAAGTATTACCGAGGCGGCCATACAGAATTTCTGCTCAATGCTGTCATCGCTGAATGCACACATTTTGAAGTTTTGCCGCAAGTTGTCCGACCAGCTGTTGTTTTATATTGCCGCGCTGAAGATTATTAATTTCCTGGAACTGAACGGCGTAAAAACCGTGTTTCCGAAAATCGGGACCGGCGGCGGAATCCATGCCCTGGGTCTCTATGATTTCGGACTAATGTTTCAAAGAAAGTCCTGCAAAAATGTGGTGCCCAATGATTTTACCGATGAGAGCGACGATTTTTACCTGGTTTCCGGCGCCAACCAGGGAGGGAAAACGACATTTCTCAAAAGCATAGGTACCGCGCAGCTTTTCGCCCAGGCCGGCCTGCCGGTAACGGCGGCGCAATACCGCTGTCCTGTTTTCAAAAATTTCGTGTCCCATTTTCCCAGGGATGAAGACGGGGATCTCAATTATGGCAAACTGGCCGAGGAGCTTTCAAGGTTCAGGAGACTGATACCAATGATGGCCGATAATGCGCTGGTGCTTCTCAACGAATCCTTTGCAACGACTACGGAGAGGGAAGGTTGCGAAATAGCCTGTGACGTGCTGAAGGCATTGTCCCCGGCAAAGCCCATAATCCTTTTTGTAACCCACAATTACCAGCTGCTGAAAAGCAGGAAAAAATTAAGCGAAGAACTGGAAGGCGGCATTGGATTGAGAAGTCTCACAGTCAGCGAAGGGAAAACGGCAGCGGACAGGACATATAAAATCCGAGAAGGCGAGCCGCAGGAAGAAATTCATGCCGTGGAGTTTTTAAGGAGTATAAAGGTGATGGGTTGAGTGGCAGGGGAAAGCAGAACCCCATTGGAGGCTGGACAAACTGTATAAAAAATGTAGTATAATTTGTCCGAAGGCAGCAATTCATGAAGAAATTTACAGTGGACAATAAACCCTGAAAACAGGGTCTAAGGTGATTGAATGATTGCAAAGGAGCGAAAAGGCAACCGAAAGTATGCGGATGTGCTTAAAGCATTGAAACTCGTGCTCAGGACCGGCGGGTTACCTGCAGTCATTCTGGCAGTTGCTGTTATCGGCAACGGAGCGTTAAGCCCATTGTCGGTGTGGCTCACCAAAAAGACAATAGATACCGGGATTGACCGGCTGTCAGGGGACGGAGACATACAAACATTCCTATCGTGGATTATTTTACTTATATTGGTCCTCGTCGTCTACAATATCCGCGAACTTACGGAAATGGTTTTGAAAATACGCATAACGCACAGGCTCAGGGACAATCTCGTACCGATAATCGCGCAGAAATACGAAAGAATGAAATATTCATGTTTTGAAAATTCCAAAACCGCGGATTTGATATCCCGTATCGGTAACTCTCCTGAAAAGAGTATTGCGAACATGTTTTGGGACCTGCTTTATATACCAAATCAGCTTGTAACGCTGCTCGGGCTGGCAATGCTGTATTTCTCCTCCGGCTGGTGGATCCTCGCCGGCTGCGTGCTGCTTATGGTACCGTCGCTTTACATAAGCATAAAAAATGTCCGGGAGAATCTTCATGTTTGGCGAAGCCAGACACTGTCCGAGCGGATGGCCGGTTACATTTCATCCCTGATGACAGGCCGGGAAGCGGCGAATGAAATGCGACTGTTCGGCCTGTTTGATTACCTGAACGCAAAATGGTTTGAGAAAAAGATCATCAACCTGAATGAACGGATGAAATTCCTGAAAAGGCAGAACAGCGTCAGGATGTTGGAAAACGTTCTTAATTACATTTTTTTGCTCAGAAGTATCTGCATATTCTTATATTCGCTTCTGAACGGAAAAATGAGCTTCGGAAAGTTCGTCGCGCTGGTAAGTTCCCTTCCCCAGCTGGTTCAAATGATCACCTGGCTGATCCCATATAGTATATCCCAATTTGAAACGCATGCCATGTACTGCCGGGAACTGGATGAATTTCTGAATCTTCCCGAGGAGGATGACAGCGACAGGGTGAGTGTGGACTTTAAAGAGGAAATAAGGTTTGATGATGTGTATTTTAAATATCCCGACACTGACAAATACATATTGAACGGCGTAAGCTTCGCGCTTCGCCGCGGCGAGAAAATTGCCGTCGTCGGTGAAAACGGCGCGGGCAAGTCCACGATAATAAAGCTTCTGCTTGGCCTGTACCGGCCTGACAGCGGCAGCATAACCATTGACGGCGTTGATATCGGGAATATAAACAACGCAAGCCGAAAGAAGCTCTTTGCCGCCGTGTTCCAGGATTTCTGCAGCTATTCGCTGACATTGAGGGAGAACATTGCCTTTGGCTATGTTTCCGAGATTCACAACGATCAGAAAATAAACGAGGCTCTCGCAAAAACAGGTTCCGAATCTATTGTCTCCCAATTGCCAGGGGGACTCGAAACGATCCTGGGCAAGGTATACGAAGGAGGAACGGACTTGTCCTACGGGCAGTGGCAGAGAGTTGCAATATCGCGCGCTGTTTTTTCCGATGCTGAGGTAATGATACTCGATGAACCAACAGCCGCCATTGATCCCGCGGCGGAAACCGAAATCTATAAAAGCTTTGCGCGAAGCGCGGAGGACAAGACCTGTATACTGATATCGCACCGTCTCGGAATTGCGCGCATAGCCGACAGGGTCATTGTTATAAAGGGAGGAAGAGTTGTTGAAGAAGGAACCCATGATGAGTTGATGAGCTCAAACACTCTTTACAAGACGATGTTTGACGCCCAGGCCCAGTGGTACAGGGAGAGAGACACGGAGAAACCCGCGGTGGAGATCACAGCAGGGGAGGGTGTCACAGTAGAGAACTCCGCAGGGGAGATAACTGCAATGGAAAGTGCCGCGGGAGAGAACTCTGCAGCGGAGAGTACAGTAAGGGAGAGTTCCTCGGAGGGGAACTCTGCAGCAGGGAACACAGCATGGGAGAGTGCCACAGGAGAGAACCCGGCGGAGAATACTTCGAGAGAGAGCACTGCATTCGAGGATGCTGAAACGGAGGGGGCCGTATGCTGAAACATTTCCCGAAACCCGTTGTGTTCAGAAAGACGCTGTCGCTAATGTTTAAAACCGCTCCCAAAGAATTTTGTGCAGTAATGTTACTTACGATAATACCTGGATTGTTCCCGGCTGCGGAAACCCTTATCTGGAAGGAACTGTTTACCGTTTCATATAATCTGCTCAGCGGCAAATCCTCCTTTAACAGCCTCATCATTATTCTCGCGGCAATTCTGGTCTATAAACTGCTGCAAAGTATAACAGCCTATATTAATGCCACAACGTTACTGCGAATAAATGAAATGATTAAAATCAAAATGCTTTCGAAAAATCATGAGAAAGTCTCAAGGATACCGGCGGAGAATTATGAGAACACGGGGCTGTACAATTCCATATACCGCGCCAGCAATGTCGTTACGAGCGAACGGTTTAGCCGGTTGCTGAGATTTGTATTTTCATTGATACAGCTAACAGTTTCGATGGTGACAAATACACTTGTTCTCATGACATTCAGCCCGTGGCTCGTGCTGCTTTGCCTTGTCAGCATCCTGCCATCGGCGGTTGCAAGGAAAATCAGGGGCGAACGGTATTATTACATACAGCTTTACCATACGCCGAAAATTCGTATACTTAATTACCTGGGCGAACTGATGACGTCGGGGAAAAGTATAAAGGAGATGCGTGTGTTCGGATTTCACCGCTATATCGTAAATAAATGGACCGGCGTTAAAAATGAAATACAGGCTGAGGAATGGAATTTCACGAAAAAACAGGGTTTGATCCAGATCTTCGTCGATATGTCTTCTATTTTGGGTTATGGACTGGGAATTGCATTTTCCGGTTATTTGCTTGTGAAAGGCCGGCTGGATGTAGGAGCCTTCGGAGCGGCCATTCCGGCAATCAAAACGGTCCAGGGCAATTTTACATCGTTCCTTGTACAGTTTGGGGAGCTTTCTAATGGCCTGAACTACATCCATGACCTGGTGGTATTCCTGGATATGCCCGAGATTCCTGCAGGGGATGCTGAATTTGATGGATTGAAAAATGCAATAACGCTCAGGCATGTTTCCTACCGCTACCCGCAAAGTGAGCGATTTGCGCTTAAAGATATAAATTTGACCATAAACAGCGGGGACAGCATTGCGATTGTCGGTGAAAACGGCGCCGGGAAGTCAACACTCGCAAAGCTGATACTGGGCATATACACTCCCACAGGGGGAGAATTGAAATACGACGATATGGAAATCCGTCAATACGACTTAAATTCGTTTTACAGGAAAATGTCGGCGGTTTTCCAGAACTTCCAGAAGTATTCGCTGACCCTGAGGGAGAACATCGGGTTTGGTGATTTGGAAAGAATCAATGACGATGACCATATCAGGAACATTATAGAAGAAACTTCGCTGGATAAGGTTTATTCGGATATATGTGACAATTCCCTTGATACGCTTTTGGGCCGGGAATTCGGCGGAAAGGAACTCTCGGGAGGAGAATGGCAGAAAGTGGCCATTGCCCGCGGCATGATGCGCAATTCCGATGTTATAGTCCTTGACGAGCCGACGGCCACCCTTGACCCGCTTATCGAAGCTGAGGTGTTTAACAGGTTCCTGCAGATGACAAAAGGCAGGACGGCGATAATCATATCCCACCGCGTAGGCTCAGCGCGCCTCGCAAAACGTATCCTTGTTTTGAAGGACGGAAGGATTGCTGAAAGCGGCACCCATGACGAGCTGATTGAAAAAGGCGGCGAGTATGCAAGGCTGTTCAGCCTGCAGGCACAGTGGTATAAGTGAAATGTATGGTGAATGCCACAGGTGCGGGTTTTAACGATGATTAAAAAATATATAACAATTGCTATACTTATAATTACTGTAGTTTTTTCGACTTTTATAATATTAAATACACGTTCTTAAAAAATGTTTTGCCTGCGTCTCGCAGAGCTACCATTACCTGACCTTTTTCTTTTAATGTAACTATATATGTGAAAGGAAACATGCAGTACTGAATATCCATCACAATATCGTTAACGGTATTTGCAGGAGACGGACAGCAAGGACGGAGAATTCTTAACTTTTTTATATTGTCCAAGCCGGGGCCATGGGAAGAAGGCAGAGGACTCACTGCACATTATCAACCGCCGGTAGTTAAAAAACCAACTGAAAGTTGAACATTTCAACGACTGCTCTATTCCATTAATGCCACTTTCATGCAATAATGTAGGTAAGATATGGTTATTTCAATTATATTGCTCTAATTGCTTAGGAACTGTAAAACATACCGATGGTTCCCTTTCAAAAGAGCAATTGAGGGTTCTGCTGAAGGCATTGAAACGGGCAAAAAAGACGTTTCCAAAACTGCCGCTTATTGAAGTCGTGAGCGCTGACGGTGAAAGGGTGACAATTACGCTTTAAAGGGGTACTGAATATGCCTGTAAAAAATGTAATTATATTATGTTTGGCAATTATTCTGTCACTGGTTTTTTATGTAGCTGGTGTATATATAACCGGTAATTTGCCTGAGCAATTATATGAGTTTACAAATAATGATTACAGGGAAACTTTTGAATTCAGCTTTGACCCACAGCAACTGACGGATTCTGCAAAGAATGGTGAAATAATTACAAACCAGGTTGTTACAAAACGCTGTAATTCGGAAATCCTGTTCAGGAAAATCGCTTTAACCAATATGAACAACCAGGACAGTGTTACAGTTTTTATTGAAATCAGGGAAAAATTAACTCCTGTTAAAGGGAAATACTTGTCTTTTTATAAAGTGATAAATAAGGGAAGAAGCATGGAATTTGGACAAAACAAACCGTATTTCAAGGTAATGGACGCTGACGGATATGAAGTTCCATATAGGCAATATGGCATGCGCGGGAGCAATACTTTGCTGATTTCATTTGACAGGGCACAGTTGCTGGCTTGTAAGGGTCCTGTCACTATAAAGCTTACACTGGAAAACCGCATTGATTACAAGTTGAAATTCATATAATGGGATATTCATATAAAGTAAGCGTTACATTTCTGACAGGTCGGGCAGGAGAAAGGTTTTTTATGCCCAATGAATGGGACGGGAGAACCGTCCCCGTGTCCCACTCGGGACAGGAGAACCGTCCCCGTGTCCCGGGAGAACCGTCCCCGTGTCCCGGCGGGTGAAAATGGGCCTTGACATATCTTGATGATATAAGTATCATTACATAAACAGGTATGAAATTATAACAGAGTATATAGAGAAGCAATGATCAGGAGGAGTAAACAGTTCCGGGCCTGCAGAGAGCAGCGGTCACCGGGTGCAAGCCGCTGTGGTTACGGGCTGTTGAAGGTCGCCTGGGAGCTCTGCGGCTGAAAGCTCAGTAAGCTGCAGCGGTGAAAGCCGTTATTTTCAATGAGCAGCCCTTACTTGAGTTGAGGGAATTTTGGTGGTACCGCGGAAGTCTTGCCTTTCGTCCAACTATTCTGGATGAAAGGCTTTTTTAGTTTACAGGACAGGGGACGGTTCCATGTCCTATTTCTATCCTGGCAGAAGGGAGTGAAAACGGATTGGACATATTGCTGAAAGTACTTGCATTGGTATTTCTCGTACCGGGATTTTACCTGGTGTTTGCCGCCAAAAAACTGGTGAAGAAATATCATTTCGATGAGAGAGTAAAAGGTCCCGTGCCCGAGGGAATGAACGAGGAGGATATAAAGCAGTATAAATTTCAAAGGGCACTTGTAAATCTGAAGCTCCTGGGAATGCTTATACTGTTGCCGGGAGTGGTGCTTGTGTATTTCGCTTTCAGGTAATTGGGGGCAGTGAATGTTTCAGTTTGCGATATATATTCTTAATTTATAAAGGCTGATTGGGATTATAGAATTTACACTGAGGTTTATAAAAAAGCTAATCGAGGTTTATAAAAAGCCAATTTGAGGTTTATAAAAAACTAATTTGAGCTTTATAAAAGTTAATTGAAGAAAGCTCAATCAAAATTAAATTCAGAAAAAACTGTTTATGAAATTTTATTAAAAAGTTTATTAACAAATTAAAAGCAAAAGTCAATTACTTCTATAATGCGACGAGGTGGTTCAGATGGACAGCAGGAAGAACATGGCTAAGACTTATGATCCAAAACAGGTGGAGGACAGGATTTATAAGCAGTGGATCGACGCGGGATATTTCCATGCGGAGCCCGACGAAAGCAGGACGCCCTTTACAATCGTCATGCCTCCCCCGAATATAACAGGCCAGCTTCATATGGGACATGCCCTTGACAATACCCTGCAGGATATCCTGGTAAGATGGCGCAGAATGCAGGGATACAACACGCTGTGGCTTCCGGGTACGGACCATGCCAGTATTGCGACGGAAGCCAAAATAGTAGAAGCGTTGGCGCAGGAGGGGCTGAGCAAGGAAAAGCT
The DNA here is from genome assembly GCA_023623175.1 of Bacillota bacterium. Taxonomy (GTDB): domain Bacteria; phylum Bacillota; class Clostridia; order Acetivibrionales; family JAMNXU01; genus JAMNXU01. The sequence goes on along the minus strand of JAMNXU010000034.1, from coordinate 49,104 downwards.
TGGCCGCGAAAAATTCCTCGAAAGGGCCTGGGAATGGAAAAGGCACTACGGAGGCAGAATCGTTGAACAACTGAAAAAGCTTGGCAGTTCGTGCGACTGGGACCGCGAGAGATTCACGATGGATGAAGGACTCTCCAACGCCGTACGCCAGGTTTTTGTGAGACTCTATGAGAAAGGCCTGATTTACCGCGGAGAGAGGATAATAAACTGGTGTCCAAAGTGCTGCACCTCCATCTCCGACGCGGAAGTCGAGCATGAGGAAAAGGAAGGTCATTTCTGGCATATAAAGTACCCGATCAAGGACTCCGACGAGTATGTCATCGTTGCTACAACGAGGCCCGAGACCATGCTCGGCGATACGGCCGTGGCGGTGCATCCCGAGGACGGGAGGTACGCGCACCTGGTTGGAAAGACGGCGCTCTTCCCCCTTATGAACAGGGAGATCCCCGTGATTGCCGATACCTATGTTGACAGGGAATTCGGCACCGGCGTTGTTAAGATTACACCAGCCCACGACCCCAATGACTTCGAAGTGGGATTGAGGCACAACCTTCCCCAGATCAGGGTCATGGATGACAATGCCCGCATGAACGAGAATGCCGGCAAATATGAGGGACTCGACCGTTACGAGGCGAGGAAGCAGATTGTTGAAGATCTTAAAAAACTGGGGTTGCTTGTAAAGATCGAAGCCCACAGCCACAACGTGGGAACCTGTTACCGCTGTTCCACGGTCATTGAGCCCATAATCTCAAAACAGTGGTTCGTAAAAATGAAACCGCTGGCCGAGCCCGCCATCGAGGTTGTCAAAAACGGCACTGTTAAATTTGTGCCCGAGAGATTTTCAAAGATTTATTTCAACTGGATGGAAAACATCCAGGACTGGTGCATTTCAAGGCAGCTCTGGTGGGGACACAGGATACCCGCATGGTATTGCAGGGAATGCGGTGAAACAATTGTAGCGGGAGAAGATCCTGAAAAATGCCCGAAATGCGGAAGCAAAAACCTCGAGCAGGATCCCGACACGCTCGACACCTGGTTCAGTTCAGCCCTGTGGCCGTTTTCAACGCTCGGCTGGCCCGATGATACCGAGGAACTGAGGTATTTCTATCCCACCGACGTGCTTGTCACGGGTTACGACATTATATTCTTCTGGGTTGCGCGAATGATTTTCTCAGGTCTCGAGCACATGAAAAAAGAACCTTTCAAATACGTGTTCATTCATGGCATAGTCAGGGACGCTCTCGGAAGAAAGATGAGCAAATCGCTGGGCAACGGTATTGACCCGCTTGATATAATCGACCGGTATGGGACCGACGCTCTGAGATTTGCGCTCACGATAGGCAATTCTCCGGGCAATGACCTGAGGTTCTCGGATGAAAAGGTCGAGGCGGCGCGCAACTTTGCCAATAAAATCTGGAACGCGTCAAGATTTGTACTGATGAACTTCGACGAGGAGCCCGATTTCGGCAGCGTAAACCCGAAAAAATTCACCATTGCCGACCGGTGGATCCTGAGCAGGATGAACACCATAGCGAAAGAAGTCACGGAAAATCTTGAAAGATTCGAGCTTGGCATAGCGCTCCAGAAGATATACGAGTTTATATGGGAGGAATTTTGTGACTGGTATATTGAACTTGTCAAGCCGAGACTATATGATAGGGATAGTGAAACAAGACTTGAAGCGCTGTATGTGCTCAACAGGGTCCTGGCAAATTCGATGAAGCTGCTGCACCCGTTTATGCCGTTTATTACGGAAGAAATTTATTCGCACCTGGTTACCGGCGACAACAGCGTTATGATATCCCGCTGGCCCGAGTATTCCGAAGAACTGAATTATCCTGAAGATGAGCGTAAGATGAGACTGATAATGGACGTCATCAGGAGCATACGAAACATCCGGGCCGAAATGAACGTACCGCCGTCGAAAAAGGCAAAGGTAATAATTGTTGCAGCGGAAGACGGCATAAGGACACTGGAAGAGGGCAGAATTTTCTTTGAAAAACTTGCCGGGGCCCAGGAAACGGTTCTGACCACGAGCAGGGAAGGCATACCCCAGAACGCGGTTTCCGCAGTAATAGAAGGCGCTGAGATCTTCATACCCCTTGAAGAGCTCATTGATCTGGAAAAGGAGATTGAACGCCTGACGAAGGAAAAGGAAAATCTCGAAAAAGAGCTGGCCCGTGTGGATGCCCTGCTGAACAACAAGGGGTTTGTTTCAAAGGCTCCGGAAAAGGTTGTGGCAGAAGAGCGCGAAAAACAGGTAAAATATCGCGACATGTATCAGAAAGTTGTCGAAAGGTTAAAACTATTGGAGAATCACAAGTGAGCGGGTGGTAACTTGGATTACGGTTTTATCAGAGTCGGGGCTGCGGTCCCGAGGCTTGAAGTGGCAAACTGCGGCTTTAACGCGGATGAAATAATAAGGATGATAAACGAAGGGGAGGCGAAGGGAATCCAAATCCTCGCCTTCCCCGAGCTTGCCGTCACCTCCTATACCTGCGCGGACCTTTTTCACCAGCAGCCGCTTACCAGGGAGGCCGAAATTCAGCTTAAGAGGATAGTCGCAAGCACAGAAAAGCTGCAAATTGCAGTTATACTGGGGATGCCCGTAAGCGCTGACAACCAGCTGTTCAACTGCGCTGTTGTTTTCCAGGAAGGGAAAATCCTCGGAGTGGTGCCGAAAACCCACATTCCCAATTACAGCGAGTTTTACGAGGACCGCTGGTTTGCGAGCGCAACAAAAGCAGTAAGCAGCATAATAGAACTTTGCGGGCAGAGAGTTCCCTTTGGGGCGGATTTGCTTTTTGAAGCCGAAGGCCGCACCGATGTCTGTTTTGGCGTGGAAATATGCGAGGACCTCTGGGTGCCGATCCCCCCGAGCTCATACCAGGCGCTCGGTGGAGCCACGCTCATGTTCAACCTTTCCGCAAGCAATGAACTCGTCGGCAAGGCCCAATACAGGACAGACCTTGTAAAGCAGCAGTCCGCAAGGTGCCTGGCGGGCTATGTATATGTTTCGTCAGGTATAGGCGAATCGACCACTGACATGGTTTTCGGCGGCCATGCGATGATTGCGGAGAACGGGGTGATTTTGGCCGAGTCGCAAAGGTTTTTGCCTGACGCTCAGCTGGTTGTATCGGAAATCGATATTGAAAAGCTCGCCAATGACCGCAGGAAAAATACCAGTTTCATGACGGCGCCGGGAGAAAGGATGTACAGGAAGATGCCTTTCCGGCTCAGGCAGATTGAGATTGAGCGCCTTTCAAGGAAAATACATGCCAATCCCTTTATTCCCGTTGAAGGCAGGGTGCTGGACGAAAGGTGCAGCGAGATTTTTTCCATCCAGTGCACAGGGCTGATGAAGCGTTACACTGCTACCGGGCTTAAAAATGCGGCCATTAACATTTCCGGCGGACTGGATTCGACGCTGGCGCTGCTGGTAACGGCCAGGACCTTTGATTTGCTTGGCCTGCCGCGCAGGAACATTGTGGGCATAACCATGCCGGGATTCGGCACAACGAAGGAAACGCACGCCAATGCCGTTGAACTCATGGAATCCCTCGGTATCAAAATCAGGGAAATTGATATAAAACCGGCATGCTTGCAGCATTTTGCCGACATAGGACACGACCCTTCGGTTCATGATATAACATATGAAAATGTCCAGGCCAGGGAACGCACCCAGGTGCTCATGGACATTGCCAACAAGATAAACGGCCTGGCCATAGGCACGGGGGACCTGTCGGAGCTCGCCCTCGGCTGGTGCACCTACAACGGCGATCATATGTCCATGTACTCGGTTAACAGCGGCGTTCCCAAGACCCTTGTAAAACACGTTGTCCGCTGGGCTGCAGATAACATGTTTGAAGAGAGCAGGGACGTGCTGCACAGGATTCTGAACACTCCCATAACCCCCGAACTGCTGCCTCCGGACAAGTCGGGCAAGATTTCGCAGAAAACCGAGGATATCGTGGGTCCCTATGAACTGCACGACTTTTTCCTTTATTATGCGCTGAGATACGGAGCCGGACCGCGGAAGATACTTTTCCTGGCGGAACAGGCCTTTGAAGGCAAGTATGAAAGGGATGTGATAAAGAACTGGCTCAGGGTATTTTACAGCAGGTTTTTCTCGCAGCAGTTCAAACGTTCGTGCCTGCCCGACGGGCCCAAGGTGGGAACGATAAGCCTTTCGCCGAGGAGCGACTGGAGAATGCCGAGCGATGCGAGCGCGGCGCTGTGGCTGTCTGAACTGGATGAGTGCTGAAAGCTGTTTTTGGAAAAGCTCTTATATTGAAGAAGTTCTGATATATAAAGCGCCGCCGGAGATAAAAAAAGCCTGGGAACAGGGCGGAAAACAGCGTATAACAGGCTGAAAAAGGTCGATAGTTTGCCTGGCTCCCCAATTTTGCTCTTGACAACAAGACCTTTCGACCTTATAATAACGATGTGTCTTTTGACAGCCGATATGGTGGGTATAGCTCAGCTGGTTAGAGCGCCAGATTGTGGCTCTGGAGGCCGTGGGTTCGAATCCCACTATTCACCCCATTTAAATTCTGAGGTGGGAAACTGACAGTTGGATTGCTTCCAGCTGTCATCATCCGACCTCAAATTATCTGGTCCGAACAAAACTGAAAATATTGGGATGTAGCCAAGCGGTAAGGCACCAGACTTTGACTCTGGCATTTCGTAGGTTCGAATCCTGCCATCCCAGCCACCAGGAGTGAGATTTCGCTCCGATATGGGCCATTAGCTCAGTAGGCAGAGCACTTGACTTTTAATCAAGGTGTCCCGCGTTCGAATCGCGGATGGCTCACCAGGAGGACATATTACAGCATTGGAGAAAAATACTCCATGAGTGAATATGTCCTCTTTATTTTTATTCGGAACAATGATGCAGGCGACAGACCCGGGCTGGTCCCATGATGGATCATTACGGATTTCATGCTGTATCATGATGAATGATTATGATGAATGCCAAAATTAATTTTACCCCCTTGCATTTGTCTGTACAAAGGTATAGAATATATGGAAATATCGGGCCCGATAATCGAATATGACAAGTCAATGACGGAGAAAAGTAGCTTGTGTCCGGATCAAGAGAGTTGGTGGCAGGTGCGAACCAGCCCGGGCGCAGAGTGAATTCCGCTCCTGAGACGTTGGCGATGAACCAAACCGCTGCACCGGTTAAAGTGCGTCAGAGCCGGGTTGGATTAAACCGACCAGCAAGAGTAGTTATCCAGCCAACAAGGGTGGCACCGCGGGAAATTCCTCTCGTCCCTGGATCATTCCAGGGGCGGGAGGTTTTTATTTTGTATCCAAAAAGCGGAAGGACATTAATTGCCCGCTTTATTGAAATCGAGGTGATCATTTTAGTTTATTTTAAAATGAGTTTTGTAATCAGGGTTAACAAATTACTGCGAATTTCAAGGAGGGTATGAGATGCTGGATATTAATTATATAAGGAATAACGCGGACATTGTTAAAAAAGCGGTCGCAGACAAGCTGATGGACGTGGATATAGACCGGCTGCTTGAAATCAATGCGTCAATAAGGAGTATGACCGCTTCCGCGGAATCGTTGAGGGCAGAGAGAAACAGCCTGTCAAAACAAATGCCGAAGATGCAGGGCGAAGAAAAGGATGCTGCAATAAAGCGCGTCAGGGCAATAAAGGAGGAACTGGCTGAACTTGAGAACAGGCTGTCGCGAAGCAAAGCTGAATTTGACGCTATCATGCTGACGGTTCCGAGTGTTCCTGCGCCGGAAGTTCCCGTCGGGAAAAGCGAGGAAGACAATGTTGAAATCAGGAGGTGGGGAGAGATTCCAACGTTCGGGTTTCCTGCAAGAGACCATGTTGAACTGGCAGAAAAGCTTGATATCATTGATATACCCCGTGCAGTCAAATTTGCGGGAAGCAGATCCTACTTCCTTAAAAATGAGGGAGTTCTCCTGGAGATGGCTATATGCAGGTTCGTGATTGATTTTCTTGTATCAAGGGGATTTACTCCAATGACGGTGCCCCATATGGTAAGGGAATGCGCGATGCAGGGTACGGGGTATTTTCCCATAGGGTATGACCAGGCATACAAGATTACGGAGGATGAGCTGTTCCTGATTGGAACATCGGAAGTTTCACTGGTTGCCTATCATCAAAACGAGATACTGGATTATGATGAACTGCCCAAAAGGTATGCGGGGTATTCAACCTGTTACAGGAGGGAAGCGGGAACATACGGCAAGGATACAAGGGGGCTGTACAGGGTCCATCAGTTCCAGAAGGTGGAACAGGTTATCATATGCAGGAATGATGATAAAGAAGCCGAGGAGATGCATTACGAAATCTTGAGGAACACCGAGGAAATACTGCAGGCTCTCGAACTGCCGTATCGCGTGGCGCTGGCCTGTACCGGAGAAATTGGCATCGGCCAGGTGAGAAAGCACGAGGTCGAGACATGGATGCCCAGCAGAAACAACTATTGTGAAACCCATTCGTGCTCGACCCTGAATGATTTTCAGGCCAGGCGGCTAAACATCAGGTACCGTGACAGGGACGGCTCGCTGAAATATGCATATACGCTCAATAACACCGGGATTGCATCGCCCAGGATATTAATTCCGCTGCTTGAGATATACCAGAACGAGGACGGAAGCGTTACCATTCCGAAGGTATTGAGACCGTACATGAACAACCGGGAGAAAATACTGCCCAAGTTTTAGTTTTATGCGTCAGTCGAGGAATGGAATTCTTTAAAGCGGAATGAAATATTGGAATTAATTATTGGAATGAAATTTTAAAAATAATTGTTAAAGTGTAATAGAAGATATATATGACGAATGCCCGGAGGGCTGTTTGCCCGACCGGGTTTTTTACCCCGGAAATATTGCCGGCTATTGACAGATGAGTAAAAACAGGTGAAACTTTTGTTAATAAAATATAATATTAGCGTACAATGTTTAAAATTGAAAAATATGGGAAACATTAATTATAGTGTAAATGATAAATTATTCTAATTCACAAATTCCAAGAAAAAGGATGTGAAATTTTGTACGAGAATATTACATATGCCGAACTTAAAAAACTGCCAAAGGAACAGAAAATAGAGGCGTGGAAAGAGCTTGTCGCGCTTACCCCCAAGAAAAAGGACCTCGCCGTCAAACTTGGTGTGAGTCCTGCCATCGTATATAACATGATTTCAAGGTATGTCAGCGATAAGTCGGAACAAAAGCAGAAACAGGACGAAGACGAAACACCGGTGAAATTAAAACCGCGGCGCGCGCGGCAGCAAAAAAGGAAGGTTGAAAACGTGGACCTCGCTGCGGAAAACCAGGATGAAAGCCCCGCAGAAACACCCGAAAACAGCGTAGTTTCAGAAAATAGCATTGAACACAATGTGGCAGGTAAAGAAGCCTTTTCAATTGCCATAAGCAAAATCGTTTCCGGCGGGGACGCCCGTATTCTCATGACCGGAATAGGGAGCACGCTTCTGAATGACCGGGAATATTCCGTCGAAGTTAAAATAACCGAAAAATAAAGGCTGTAATTAACGGCCTTTATTTTTTTGCCTTTTTTCAGCAATTTCAGCCTTTGCAGTCCTTCCTGAGTTTCCCGTGTTCCCTGTAAAAAGCGCAGGATGCGTTGATTTCCCCTCCCAGCAGGAGTATGAGGCTGCAGTAATAGAGCCACAAAAGCAGTGCAATTATTCCGCCGAGGCTTCCGTACATCAGGTTATAGTTGGTAAAATTATTAACATAAAATGAAAACAGCGTTGAAACAGCGATAAGCCCCAACGCCGCAAACAGCGTGCCGGCGAGCAGTTCTTTCGCGCACAGCTTTCTGTTGGGGAGGAAGTAATATGTTACGGCAAGCATGATGAAAATTGCTGCGAAAGAAATAATATAACGCACCGGATTCCATATCCGGGCGAATATTTTTTCAAACCTTAAAAAGCGAAATACGTAACCTGCTATGATTTCTCCGAACACCAGCGTTATCAGCGAAAATATCAGGAGAAAAACAATCAGCAGCGTGAAACCGATCGATATAATCCTGACCCTTATGAACGACCTTGTCTCGTGCACGTCATATGCCCTGTTCAGTCCCCTGATAACGGCTACTACGCCGTTGGATGCTGCCCAAAGCGTTGCTGCCGCTCCAAGGGACAATGCGCTGAAGCGATTTGCCCGGGTTATCTCATCAATTGTCTCGCGAATAACGGCATAGGCGCTTGACGGCATGACGCGTGACAGCGTTTCCAGCGCCTGTTCGCCGGTAAGCGGCGTGTAGCTGACCAGCGTAATGAAAAAAATCAGGAACGGGAAAAGCGCCAGTATAAAATAGTATGAGAACTGGGCTGCCAGTGCCTGTATATTGTCGTCGCGAATCCTGTATATAAGGTCCCCGATAAAATGTTTCAGCATAATTTCCTCCACAGACCGGCATTTTCAGTCGTTGCAGATAATATTATTACCTGAGAGGCAATTTATTACCTATGAGACGTTTCACCGGGAAGTTTTATCATCAAAATCAGGCTGCTTTGCTGCCTGCGAAATTTGGCTCAGACTGTCGATTATTTGCCGTAGTGATTAATTTGCACAATTATGATAAACTTAAATTACACAAATAACTTAGCCACCGATGAAGGCTTGGCGGCAGGAGGTTATTGGCATGACAAGGCGCGAAAGAGTTATCCAGGCATTGAAACATAAATCCACCGATATAATCCCCTACAACATTACTTTCACCATACCGCAAAAGCAAAAAATGGCTGAATATTTCGGCGATCCGGACTTTATTGACAAAATTGGTAACCATATTGACACGGTTTATTACAGCGGATTCATAAATGAAGCCGAAAGCGAGATGAAGGACAAGCCCGGCTACTTCGTTGACGATTTCGGCGTGATTTGGAACAGGAGCGGCATTGACAAGGACATAGGGGTTATAGACAACCTCGTGCTGCCTGAACCGGATCTGAAAAACTTCAGGCTGCCCGAGATCGATTTTAACGTGCTGAGGCGGCAGTACCAGCAGCTGGCCGACAGTGAAAGGGACACGTTCAAAATGGTGGATATAGGTTTCACCATGTTTGAAAGGGCGTGGACGCTGAGGGGAATGGAAAATTTCCTGACGGACATGCTGATAGAGCCTTCCTTTGCCCACGAACTGCTCGACGAGATTTGCGAATTCAATATGAGGATTATAAATGTAGCTCTCGAATACGACATAGACGCCATTCACTTCGGCGACGACTGGGGACAGCAGCGCGGGCTGATCATGGGGCCGAGGCTCTGGAGGGAGTTCATAAAACCAAGAATGAAGAGGATGTTCGAGGCTGTCAAGAGCAAAGGCAAATTTGTCAGCCTGCACTCCTGCGGCGATATTCATGAACTGTTCCCGGACCTGATTGAAATAGGACTGGATGTTTACCAGACATTCCAGCCTGAAATATATGACATCAGGGAATTCAAGAGAGAATACGGAAAAGACCTCGCCGTGTGGGGAGGAATCAGCACGCAGCAGCTGCTGCCCTATGCGACGCCTGAAGAGGTAAGGCGCGTTACGATTGAGACCATGAAAATCCTCGGGGAAAACGGAGGATATATTGCGGCGCCGACCCATGATGTGCCCGGAGACGTACCGCCTGAAAATATTGAAGTACTGATAGATGTTTTCAAAAACCAGTGAAAAGCTAAATTTAAGACTATTAATCCATGACGGGAGGGACAGATGTCCCTTTCTTGTTTTATAAAAATTTAAAATTGTATGAAAAAATTTTTATATACAAGTCGATGAATTAGAGTTAAACTATGTATGGCACGGTTTTGCCAGTATCAGGACAAACCTGTTTCTTTCCTGCACCAGGACAACCCGATTTTCCTGTACTGGGACAACCGGATTTTTCTTACAAGGATAATCTGATTTCCCTGTACCGGCATAACCGGATTTAGCTGTTCAAGGACAATCGGATTTTTCCTGTTTCAGGATAAGCTAATATCAGGAGGTAGCCCATGATAAAGTTTGGTACCGGCGGATGGAGAGCAATAATAGGCGAGGATTTCATAGCAGATAACGTGAGGCTTTTGTCCCAGGCCCTTGCAGTGGACATGTTGAACAGGGGTTTTGACAAGAACGGTTTCGTTATCGGGTATGACAGGAGATTCCTGTCCGACAGGGCTGCGAAATGGGTTGCTGAAGTTATCGCGGGAAACGGCATTAAGGTGTACTTGATCGACAAAATTGCGCCGACGCCCATGATCATGTTTACCGTCAAAAAGCTCGGAACAAAATACGGCGTTGCCATTACCGCAAGCCACAACCCCGCGGAATACAACGGCATAAAGGTGTTTACCGAAGGCGGAAGGGATGCCACGGAGACTGTTACCAGGCATCTTGAAAGTATAATAGCAACCCTTGACAAACAGGACGTTAGAAGAATTCCCTTCGAAGAAGGATTGTCCTCAAATATCATAGAGATCATAGATCCTTTCAACGACTACATAGACACGATTCTCAGCCTGATCGACGTGGACGTGATCAGGAAAAGGGGACTGAAAATACTGCTGGACCCCATGTTCGGCGTTTCAAAAAGCTCTCTCCAGACCATTCTTGTCACCGCCAGGTGCCAGCTTGACATCATTAACGACAGGCACGACACGCTGTTCGGGGGCAGATTGCCGTCGCCTTCTGCCGCCACGCTGACGAGGCTAAAGGAAATCGTGCTTGAGAGGGGGTACGACCTGGGCATTGCCACCGACGGCGACGCCGACAGGCTCGGAATTATCGACGACAAGGGCAATTTCATTCATCCCAATGACATAATGGTGCTGCTGTATTATTACCTTGTCAAATACAAGGGCTGGAGGGGCGGAGTCGTAAGAAATCTTGCCACGACCCACCTGCTCGACAGGCTTGCCGACGCTTTCGGCGAGAAATGCTACGAAGTGCCCGTTGGCTTCAAACATATAAGTTCCAAGATGGAGGAAACCGATGCTGTCATAGGCGGCGAAAGCAGCGGAGGTCTGACCATTCGCGGGCATATCCGCGGCAAGGACGGAATTTTTGCCGGTTGCCTCCTGGTGGAAATGATATGCGCCACGGGAAAGAAAATATCGGAGATGCTGGACCAGATACACGCCGAATTCGGCAATTTCTACATGGAGGAAACCGATTGCAGGCTGACCGAGGAGCTTAAAAAGCAGCTGTCGGTTAAGCTGTTTACTGAGAGACAGCTCCCTGATTTCGGCATGGAAATAGAAAAAGTAAATTACATGGACGGTGTCAAGGTCTATTTCAAAAACGGGGGATGGATCATTACGAGGTTTTCGGGCACGGAACCCCTCCTGAGAATTTTTGCTGAAATGGAAAGCGAGACGGAAGCGAAACGGATAATCAGGATAATGAAGGATTTCCTGGAAGTCTGAAGCATGGTATAATCATTTATGAAAAAATAGTCATATTTTTCCGCAATCGGGTATTTATCGGTTCAAATCGATGTTTTGCAATCAGGGCTGTTTAATGTTCAAATCTGAAAATCGCGAAAGGTGGTTGCAATTTTGAAGAAGAGAGTTTTTACGTCTACACCCAGCAGAATTTGCCTTTTTGGCGAGCACCAGGATTATCTTGGGTTGGAGGTTATCGCTTCCGCCGTAAATTTAAGGTTTTACGCAACGGCTGAAGAAAGGGACGATAAAATTATAAGAATAAGGATCAGGGATGAGAAGTTCCATTACCTCGGGGCGGAAAACACCGGTGGAGAATACGAAGAAAAGATAATAGATCTTTCAAAGCCGATTGTTTATGATAAACAGCGCGACTATCTCAAGAGCGTTGTCAATGTTCTTCTCAAGAACGGGTACAAACTGGAACGCGGTTATGACATAACAATGGATTCCGAAATACCGATAGGCAAGGGAATGTGTTCGTCAAGCACGATGATAATCGTGCTCATCAAAACCCTGCTTGAAATGATAGATTCTCCCGACAAGGATGATGTGAATAAAATCGCATTGCTTGGCTTCAAGGCTGAAGTCGCCGAATTCAATGAGCCGGGCGGAATGATGGACCACTACACGTCAGCGATAGGCGGTCTCGTTCACCTGAAATTCAACGAGACAACCGAAGTTGAGAAGATTGACACGGTGATACCCGGGAGCTTTATACTGTTCGATTCCCTGGAAAGAAAAAATACGCTGAAAGTTCTCGCCGACGCCAAGAATCCCGTTCTTGCGGCGCTGGAAGACTTGAAGGCATACGGAATCAAAAGCATAAGGGATTTTTATCACGATGAATCCAGGTTAAAGCTGCTCGATAACCTCGATGAGGTTAAGAAGGTTAAACTGGCTGGCAGCATTGACAACTACAGGATACTGAAAAAAGGAGAAAAGATGCTTAAAGACGGAAGCTTTTCACCGGAAGAATTCGGCTCCCTCATCAGGGCTCATCATGAAAACCTGAGGGACGCTTTGAATATTTCGACACCGGTAATTGAAAAGATTCTTGAGACAGCTTATAAAAACGGGGCCCTCGGCGGAAAGGTGAACGGCTCCGGAGGCGGCGGCTGCCTCTATGTATATGCCCGCGACGAAGACTGTGAAAGGATTTTGAATGCCGTTAAGGAAATAGGCTATCCCGGCAGAATTATCAAGCAGGATACCGGCGTCAGGCTTGACCGGACCGAATTGGCATAAATATTCCGGCAGGTCAATATACTGCAATGCAAATATAAAAATGCAAATATGAATGTCATGTAAGGATGAATGCCATGCACAGCATGTTGGCAAATGCCAGAAGCATCTTGGATAAATACGGACAGCAGCATCTTTTGAAGTTTTATGAAGAGCTTGACGGGAGACAACAGGAAGCGCTGCTGAGTCAGATCCTCGAAACTGATTTTGAACTTATAACCCGGTTGTACAATGGCCTTGCGGCAGGCAGCCATGACAGGAAACTCCCTTCGGATCTTAAGCCCCTGAAATCCTTTGACTGGAGCGGGTGTTCCGAAGAGGAAAAGAAAAGACATTTCGACACCGGGATGAAAGCCATAAAAGATGGCAGGGTCGCTGCAGTGCTGGTTGCGGGAGGACAGGGAACACGCCTGGGGTATGACGGACCTAAGGGAACGTTTAAACTTGACATACCATCAGGAAAATCCCTTTTCCAGATCCAGTGCGAAAGGCTTGCAAAACTGTCCCGCGATGCCGGCAGCGTAATACCCTGGTACATAATGACGAGCCAGGAAAATAACAGGGACACCGTGGAATTTTTCGAGGCCAATAACTTTTTCGGATATCCGCGCGAGGATATGTTCTTTTTCATCCAGGATTCCCTGCCCGTCGTTGATGAACAGGGAAAAATTCTGCTTTCGGACAAAGGACGCATTAGCTCGGGACCAAACGGCAACGGTGGATGTTTTGCTGCCCTTGAAAAGTCAGGAGCACTGCGCGACATGGAGCGCAGGGGCGTCGAATGGATTTTTCTTTATGGAGTCGATAACGCGCTGATACGCGTTGCAGATCCTGCTTTTGTGGGATTTACAATAAATTCGAAAATGCCTGCATCGAGCAAGGTCGTGAAGAAGGCAAGACCCGAGGAAAAGGTCGCGGTGTTTTGCTACTGCGATGGAAAGCCTTATCTTATTGAATATTCCGAATTACCTGAAGAATTGATGTACAAAAGGGACGAAAAAGGCGATTTGGTTTTCGCTGACGGTTCCATAGCCATTCACCTGTTCAGAAGGGATTTCATTGAGAAGTACGCATTGTCCGGACTGCCCTATCACATTGCCCACAAGAAGATTCCCCATGTCGATTCCTGCGGCAATCATGTGAAGCCGGAAAAGCCAAATGCGTACAAGTTTGAAATGTTCATGTTTGACATTTTTGCCTATCTGCCTGACCTGGTTGCTTTCCGTGTTGCCAGGGAGGAAGAATTTGCGCCGGTAAAAAACGCGGAAGGCGAAGACAGTCCTGCCACTGCCAAAGCATTGCTGCTTGGACTTCATAAAAAGTGGCTGCTTGAGGCCGGTGTGCCGGAAAAACTGCTCGAAGGCAGAGAGGTGGAGATATCTCCGCTCACGTCTTACGCAGGAGAAGGCCTTGATGTGGGCGAGATAATAAAGAAGCTTGAAACTGCAGGCAAAAGGGTGGTGTTGTAGGAGCAAACCGCCAAGAATATTGAGGGAGGTGCTTTCCATGAAATCTTCAGGCCGGGTTTTAATTTTGGTTTTGTTGGTAGCCGTAGTTTCAGCTGCAATTATTTTCGCTATCATGAGAGGAGGAGAATTGATGAGTTCCAGGAATAAAGACGCAATTTTGCTGGCCCCGGAACTGGATTGGCTGGGGAAGGAAGTTCCGCCGCTACCGGAACCGGAAGGCAACGTGATAACCGTATCGACCTTTGAAGAGCTTTATTCCGCGATCAACAGCGCCCAGCCCGGCGACACGATTGTACTCAATGAAGGTGTTTACCAGCTTACATCAACACTGGTAATTGATAAGAACAATATCACCATCCGCGGAGCTTCAAATGACAGAAGCAAGGTAGTTTTAGTAGGCGACGGATTCAAGGGCGACAATTACCTCGGACCGGACCAGGGATTCCTGATCGGGCATGCTGAAAACGTAACCATAGCAAACCTGACAATGAGGGATTTCAGCGTTCACGGCATTTCCGTCCAGGGTCACCAGGGACCCCACAATCTCCATGTATATAATGTAGCATTTATTGACATAGGACAGCGTTCCATAAAGGTCAACGCCAATGACACGGCTCCGCCGGTGGAAAACGGAATCGTGGAATACTGCTATTTTGAGCAGATATCCGAAATTGAAAAGGGAAGAGACGACGGTTTTGACGGAGACTATGTAGCGGGTATAGACGCCCATCATACGAAGAACTGGATTATCAGGGACAACGTGTTCAAGAATATTCGCGGAGCCAATGGCAACGGCCGCGCAGCCATATTTATCTGGAACCGTTCTGAAAAAGCCATCGCCGAAAGAAATCTCATTATCGGATGCGACAGGAGCATAGCCTTCGGCAATCCGCATATTCCCGAAAACGTAAAATATCACATGAAAGACGGTATAATCCGCAACAATATGATAGTTTCGCCCAAGGACAAAATCGGCATGGAGATAGTGGCTGCAGTAGGCACGAAAATTTACAACAACACCGTTGTCAACGAGAATTCCGAATATCATTATGCCATAAAGTATGCCCATGAATATTCCAATGTCGATATCAGGAACAACCTTGTAAGCGGAAAAATAAGCCCGTGCACGGGACAGACGGGTGCCAAGGCATTCCTGCAAAACAATATCACGGAAGTGCCCTGGGATTGGTTTGTCGATCCTGCAAACGGAAATCTTAAAGTTGTAAAGGACAAAGTGGGAGAAATAAAAGGTAAGGGTGAAAAGCTCGAAGAAGTTGCCGATGACTTCTTCGGAAAAAAGAGGGATAAATCCTGGGATGTCGGCGCCTGGCAGTCCAATTAGGAGGTAAACATGAAGCTTTTTTACCGCCTGGCAAATGAAAGTTATAAATATAATACGGACAGTGAAAACCTGGGCCGCGATCCAGTTACGCTGGTTGCGGCCCGGGGCGACTGGGTGGCCTTCCAGCTCCTCCTGTCCTCCGACGAGGACTTTACCCTGTCTACCGGAAGGGATCCGGTATTCAGCCCCGTGGGACCTCTTCCCAATGTAAGGGTTGAGTGCGCCATAGAAGGTATTCCCGGCGCTGCAATAATAGTAAGCCCGATAGGCTTGATAGAGGATGACTACGGAATACCCACGGCGGACCTTATATTGAACAATGAAAACGTTCATGTCCGCGCTAACAGCGTGCAGCCTGTCTGGATAGAGGCTGTTATACCGCGGGAAACAGTGCCGGGGATTTATGCGGGCAGGGTGGTTCTTTACACCCACAGGATGTTTGAGGACGAAAGGAAAGCTGCTGAGTTGCCTTTCGCCATCGAGGTAAGGAACGTAATCATGCCTGTGCCCCGGGATTATGTTTTCCATCTCGATTTGTGGCAGCACCTGTCCAACATTTCGCGGAAGCACGAGGTCCCGCTTTGGAGCGACGAGCATTTTGCGGTCGTCGAAAACTATGTGAAGTCCCTTGCCGAATTGGGACAGAAGGCTATAACTGTTATAGCTTCCGAAATACCCTGGTCGGGCCAGATGTGCTTCAGGACCAGGAGCTATCTCTCGGATTTGTTTGAGTACAGCATGATCAGGGTTGAAAAGGATGCTGACGGCAGGTTTTCCTGTGATTACTCCGCGATGCAGAGGTACATCGACCTTTGCTTCAAGTACGGTATCGACAAGGAAATTGAAGTTTTCGGCCTGACTAACATTTGGACCGATGATTCCAGCGGCTACGGCAAGGTCGCCGAAGACTACCCCGACGCCGTCAGGATAAGGTACTATGACCGCGGCGACGGCTGCTACAAGTATATGAAGTCGGCCGATGAAATTATTGAATATATCAGCGCGCTGGAACGTTATTTCAAGGAAACGGGACTGATCGACAGGGTTTTGATAGTGGCGGACGAACCGGTCGACGTGGAGAAATACCGCGAAAGCCTCAACATGATCGCGAAGGCGGCCCCGTCATTTAAATTCAAAACGGCAATAAACCATGCGGAATTCATAGCGGAGTTCAAGGATACCACGAGGGATTTCGTGCCCAACCTGGCAAGCGTGTGCAGGGAATGGGACCTTCTTTGCAATATGAGGGAAGTAATAAGCGGAAGGCTGCTTTGGTACGTGTGCTGCGGACCCAGGTATCCCAACACGTTTATTCGCTCCGACCTCGTTGAAAGCCGCCTTATCGGAATCCTGACGGCCTACATGAAGCTCGACGGCTTTTTGAGGTGGAACTATACCGTATGGCCCGAAAAACCCAGGGAAAGAATTACGTATCGAAGCCCCGGGTGGCCCGCGGGAGACACCAACTTCGTATATCCGGCCAATGACGGAAGGCCCATACTGACACTGCGCTACAAGAACCTCAAGCGAGGCATCGAGGACTATGAACTGATAGCAATGCTCAGGAGAAAACGTGCTGATGCCGAGGAAGTACTTGAAAAATTGTGGAGCAGGATCATCAGGGCCGGCAATATTACCGAGTTCATACCTGCCGATTCAGGCATGAAGCCGAGGGAAGAGCTTTTCAGCCTTGACTATGAAGACTATAACAGCTTCAGGAAAGCGCTGCTAGAAGAACTTGAGAAACTTGGCTGAACTCCGTAAACCTGAAAAGAAAAAATATAAAAGGTCCGGCGCTTACAAGCCTTCGAAGGCTGTGAAGAGGCCGGACTTTTTGCATGCTAATATAGCTTAGTTATCGACTTGAATTATTTAGTTTTATAACTTGAATTATTTATAACGAAATAATTTTAATATTTAAGCAATTTTGTTGCTTTCGTATTTGTTATGTGTTAAAATTACAAAATATAAATTCACTATTCACAGACAAATGTGTACGTACGGAGGACAAACATAAGGAATCCTGCTTAAAACAATAAAACTGAAAAAGCGGTGTAATCTCGCTGATATCAGGAGGAATCCAGCTGATATTATCTATTGCAACGCGACAGGCTGTAAAGTATAATGAATTAATGTTTATACGATAGAGTATTTGCGGCATATTGATGTATTGAAATCCTTTGCGGCATCATTCCTGTGAGGCTGGGCCGTTTAATTTTAACAGCAAGAGGTGGGAATTATGGAAAGAAAACTGAGAGTAGGAATTTTAGGCGGAACCGGAATGGTAGGACAGCGCTTTGTGACACTGCTTGACAACCATCCCTGGTTTGAGGTAGTCTGCATAGCTGCGAGCGAAAGGTCCGCGGGAAAGACATATGCGGAAGCCGTGGAAGGCAGATGGAAACTCGCCGCTCCGATTCCGGAAAAGGTTAAGGATATAGTTGTTAAGAATGCAGCCGACGTTAAAGCGGTTGCTGACGAAGTGGATTTTGTCTTCAGCGCCGTGGATATGAAAAAAGACGAAATAGCGGCCCTGGAAGAAAGGTATGCAAGAGCGGAGGTGCCCGTTGTGTCAAACAACTCGGCCCATCGCTGGACGCCCGATGCCCCGATGATTATACCCGAGGTTAATCCTGAGCATATTGCAATCATTGAAAAACAGAGAGCCCGCCTCGGCACGAAATACGGTTTTGTTACCGCAAAGCCCAACTGCTCCATCCAGAGCTATGTGCCGGCGCTTCATCCGCTCAGGGATTTTGGCGTGAGCAGGGTTATGGCCTGCACGTACCAGGCGATTTCCGGAGCAGGCAAGACCTTTGCAGACTGGCCCGAGATGAATGACAATATTATTCCTTTCATAAGCGGCGAAGAGGAAAAAAGTGAAACTGAACCGCTCAAAATCTGGGGCAGGATTGAGGGCGACGTAATTATCAAAGCCGAAAAGCCCGTCATAACCACCCAGTGTATCCGCGTACCCGTCAGCGACGGGCATCTTGCAGCAGTATTTGTATCTTTTGATAAAAAGCCGGCAAAAGAGGAGATTATCAGGCTTTGGAGAGAATATAAGGGCAAGCCGCAGATCTTGAATTTACCAAGCGCGCCGAAGCAGTTTATTAAATATTTCGAGGAAAATGACAGACCCCAGACAAGGCTGGACAGGGATTATGAGAACGGGATGGGCGTGACCTGCGGAAGGCTCAGGGAAGATTCATTGTTTGATTACAAGTTCGTGTGCCTTTCCCACAATACCGTCCGCGGAGCCGCCGGGGGAGCAGTGCTGACGGCAGAGCTCCTGAAAGCCGAGGGGTATCTGGCGGCAAAATAGGTCTGCCACGGCAAGGTTAAATGATCGATAAAAAGTTTTTGCAGCCGTGTTTTAATCAAGAGGTATGAATGGCTCAAAAGAAACAATCGTGTTATAGCCAAGAGGTATAAATAGCTCTAAGGAAACAATCGTGTTTTTTGGCAAGAGGTTTAAACAGCTCAAAAGAAATAAATAATTGATGCTAATGCAAAAGCCATGATGTAAAAGCATGGGCCGTAAGCAGGAGTAAAAGCCTGGACGGTGGAATACCCAGCCATCCAGGCTTTATAATTCGTTCAGTTTGATACTGCTTTTTATTCTTTTATATTTATTTAATGCTGCTTTCAGATTTATTGCTGCTAATAATGCCTTAAATACCAATAATACTATTCAAGCCCCATTGCCTTGAGATTTCTGAAGCTTATGGCAAGGCTTTCAAAGGGATCTCTCTGGCAGACATCCTGTTCAACCACATACCATTCAACGCCTATATCCCTGCATGCGTCAATGATGGCTGGCCAGTTGAGATTGCCTTCGCCGACTTCGGCCATCAGGCGTTTCCTTTCGCCGTTTGTACGACCCATTACCATGTCCTTGAGATGGACTACCTTCATATTACCTTTAACATTTCTTATCCACTGGGCAGGGTCTCCGCCTCCGGCCTGTACCCAGAACGTGTCGATTTCAAAGTCCACGACGCTCCTGTCGCACTCTTCAAGGAGAATCTGTAAACCGGTTTTTCCGTCAAATTTTTCGAACTCAAAATCATGGTTGTGGTAAATAAACTGCAGGCCGTTGTCTTTAAGCGTTTTCGCTATCTGCGAAATCTCCTTCGCGAACTTTATGTAACCTTCCTTGCTGCCTGAATATTCGCCGGGCATTGCGCCGAGGCCTACATATTTGCAATTCCAAAGCTTGTGATCGCTGATTACCGCGTCAATATCGTTCTTCAGGCGGTCAAAGGAAACATGGGTGGCACACATTGTAAGGCCTTCGCGATCCATGATTTCCTTGAGCTCATGGGGATCAATCGGTCCGAGACCCGATGTCTGGAAAGCTTCATACCCGATTTCCCTTACCTTTTTCAGCGAATTTGAAATACCCTCGGGAGTTTCGCAAAACTCGCGAAGAGTGTACATTTGCGCAGCAATTACAGATTTGCCCATATGCGCGTCCTCCTTTACCAGTAGACTGTAAAATACTGTAAAATCAGTTCATTGTTAATAATTGTTTCTATATTAGTATTCTACTATAAAAATATTTTTTGTACATAGAATAATAAAATTCTTAAGTTTCAGCGAAATTCCCGAAAACTATATCTGAGACATGAAAACCTGAAACGAATAAATTATTCATTTCTGAAACGAACAAATTATTCATTCCTGTAATAAAGAAACAATGCGGCTTTTACGCACAATCTCCGTACATCCGGCTTTTATCCTGAATTTTGCCTTAATTTATTACCTTGAAATATATACACGACTATAATATTATATATATCCAATTACTATTTTACGTCAGGAGTGAAAGCCGTTGAAGAAGGACACTGCGATGATAAATGCGGATATTGATGGAGTGGGCTGCGTCGAGGCGCCCCGCGGAATTTTCCTGTCGGAACTCGCAGGGGAATACCAGAGACATTTCAGGTATCCAATAATTGCAGCAAAGGTGAATAATGAAATCAGGGAACTGTCCTTTCGGCTTGAGGACGATGCGGAGATCAAGTTTATAGATCTTACGGACGCTGACGGAATGAGGATTTACAGGCGAAGCCTGATTTTCCTTTTGATAAAGGCAGTTAAAGACCTTTTCCCGGAAAGGAAGACAATAATAAAGCACTCGATAAGCAAGGGAATTTATGCCGAAGTCCTTGGCGATACCGAGCTGACCGCCGAGGAAGTGGCCCAAATAGAGGCTGAAATGAGAAAGCTCGTCGCGAAAAGGATTCCTTTTGTTAAACATGAAATGTCCGTTGAAGAGGCCAGGGAGATTTTAATAAAGCATGAGCGCATGGACCGGTACATTGCGCTGGAATTCAGGAAGAAACCCTATGTGACGGTTTACAGCTGCGACGGATTTTATGATTATTTTTACGGATACATGGCGCCCGACACGGGATATTTGCAGAAATTCGAACTGAAATACTACCCGCCCGGGCTGATTATAATGTTTCCGGATCAGAACAACCCCGACACAATTCCGCCCTTCGTGGAACAGAAAAAGCTTTTTGGGATATTCAGAGAGTATAAAAACTGGGTAAAGATCCTCGGTATTGAAAATGCGGGTATTTTGAACGACATTGTCAGGTCGGGCAGGATAGGTGAAGTAATCAGGATCTCGGAAGCGCTGCACGAGAAGAAAATAGCGCGGATAGCGGACTTGATTTCTGAAAATGTCTATCAAAAAAAGATTGTTTTGATTGCAGGGCCCTCTTCATCGGGGAAAACCACGTTTGCCCACAGGCTGAGCATCCAGCTCAGGGTTAACGGGCTGAAGCCCGTGACTGTTAACCTCGATGACTATTTCCTGAACCGCATCGACACGCCGAAGGATGAAAACGGAGAATATGATTACGAGGCGCTGGAAGCGCTCGATACGGAGCTGTTTAATGAGCACCTCAACAAGCTAATCAGCGGTGAAGAAGTTGAGATTCCCATATTTGATTTTTACACGGGAACCAGGAAACCGCACGGGAGGAAAATCCGCCTCGATGAAAACGGAGTATTGCTGATTGAAGGTATCCACGGGCTTAATGAAAGACTGACTCCGTCCATTCCGAGGGAAAGGAAATTCAAGGTGTACGTGAGCGCGCTGACTTCGCTGAACATAGACGACCACAACCGGATTCCTTCTACGGATGCAAGGATGATCCGCAGGATAACACGGGACCACAAGTACCGGGGCAACAGTGCACTGGACACAATCCGGCGCTGGCCTTCGGTGAGAAAAGGCGAGGACAGGAACATTTTCCCGTTCCAGGAGGAAGCCGATGTAATGTTTAATTCCGCCTTGCTTTACGAAATCGGCGTTTTGAAAGTCCATGCCGAACCGCTGCTGATGGAAATTGACAGGAACTGCCCCGAATACTCGGAGGCGCGCAGGCTGCTTGAATTCCTCGGTAACTTCCTGCCGATCCCGTCCGATGAAATTCCTGCAAATTCAATCATCCGCGAATTCATCGGCGGAAGCTGCTTTTATTGAGAGTATTGAGAAGGATTAACATATGCCGGGAAAGGGAGAAGAGAAGCTATGGATACTCGGCCTGACAGCATTAACGGGCTTGTGCGGTTGAGTCAAAACCTGTATTTGTTCAGGGACTGCTGCAACGTGTATATAATCCGGGATGGGAACAGCGCGCTGCTGATAGATTTCGGAACGGGAAAGGTCCTGCAGTGCCTCGAGCGGCTTGGCATTAGAAGCGTGGAAAAGCTGATCCACACCAATCACCACAGGGATATGTGCTGCGGTGACCATTTTCTTGGCGAGGATACGGAAATACTCGTTCCCGAAGCTGAAAGACCGCTGTTTGACAGTGTTGAAAAAATGTGGGCCAATAAGAGGGTTTATGTGAATTATCGCGAGGATTCGGTTTTCTTTTCGAGGACCACAAACATTCGCTGCAGCGGAGTAAATGGCGGAAACGTCATAAAATGGCGCGGGTACACATTCGAAATAATTGAAACGCCCGGCGATTCGCGAAATTCCATATCGATCAGGGCTGAAATTGACGGGAAAAAAGTCATTTTTTGCGGAGACATCATTTCAGCCCCGGGAAAAGTGCACAATATTTATGATTTTCAATGGGATTACATGCCCAGTAACTATAAGATTTTCAAGTATTGGCTTGAATCCATAGAAAAATTGAAGTCCATGGACATGGATTTGCTGTGCCCGTCCCATGGCAGTCCCATGGAGAACGGGTATGAAGCGCTGGATTTGCTTGCCCGGAAGGTTTCGGAGCTGCAGAAATTTCTGCACCCGGAGCGCCGTCCACATCAAACGCCTGCATTTTCGAGGGTTTTACCTCACCTTGTATATATTGATTTTACATCGTACATCATCATTTCGGAGAGCGGGAAAGGATTCCTTGTGGATTTCGGCTATGTGGATCACAACTGCATCAAAAGGCTTTCCGAGGAGTTCGGGCTGAAACACATTGACGTTATAACCATATCCCATTACCACGACGACCACATAGCCAGGATTTCAGAAATGCAGTACAGGCACGCGTCATCACCCCACCGGGACCTGGAGATTGAAACACAGGTCTGGACGATTGAAGAAATGGCGGATATTTTAAAGAATCCAAAGGGCTACAATATACCCTGCCTGTTTCCGTCAAACCTTGACGCCGTTGTTCTGAAGTCGGGGTCAAAGGTAAGGTGGGAAGAGTTTGACCTTTATTTCTACCACATGCCTGGGCAAACGGAGTTTGCCCAGGGTCTTTTTGCGGACATCGACGGCAGGAGGGTCCTGTTTACAGGGGACAATATATGGATTGCCACCGACGGGCATCTCGTGACGCCGGTTATTTTCAAAAATGTCATGATTCCGGCTCATTTGCAGCGTTCGGCGCGGATCATGCTCGAAATGAAGCCTGACATACTCTGCACGGGACATACCGGAGCGACGGTTGTTGAGCCCGGCATGCTCGAGGGATACGTGGCGTGGACGAATGAACTGGACAGGAGACTTTCGGAACTTATAGACCAGGAAGCGCCTCTTTATGGCATAGATACCCGCTGGGCATGCTTTTACCCCTATGTTGCCGAAGTTCTGCCTGGCGCAGAATTCAAGGTCTGGCTCAGGGTGAGAAATTACAACGAATATGATGCCCTGATTACCGCGAAGCTGAACCTCCCCGCCGGATTCACGTGCGAGGCGCCGGAACAGAGCGCCGTTGCCGCTGCGGCAGGATACCACGATTTTTGTTTCAAATTAAGGGCGCCGGACAAAATTGCGCCGGGAACAAAACTTGCCGTTACAGCGGATATCATCCGCGCCAGAGTGGAGTGTTCCCAGGCCGTCGAATTCATTGTGGAAGTGATAAGGGAACTGCCTTATATTCTTTAAGCACCATTACACCGGTACACGGGGACGGTTCCCTTGTCCCACCTGCGGGACAAGGGGACGGTTCTCTTGTCCCACTTGGGTCGCGAAACACGAGAACGATCCCTTTATTTCACCCGTTTCAGGTACTGCTTATAGGGACAGGAGAACCGTCCCCGTGTACCAGAATCGGGACAGGAGAACCGTCCCCGTGTCCCTGGTCCCCTTGTCCATGCCTGGAAAAAGCAACTCCCGCCCCCGATTCGGGGTGGGAGTTTTTATCGATGGCTTGTTTGCTGCAAACGCTATTCATTTTTCGGAGCAAAGGTTGCGCAGTCAGTTTCCTGGGAGCTTACAGCATTGCGCGGCTGCACTTCAATTTGCTCGGCGGCGCAATGATCTCCCGGAACATAGAAATGGCAGGTATTCACGACGCATTTTACCCTGCTGATGGGATTGTTGGTCTTGCTTACACGCATTAAAACCGCCTCCTGTAAATTATTACTTTAATATTATCTGTCAGCAACCGAGAAATATACATTTTAAATTTAACCGGGGCGGTCGGCCTGGATGCGCCTGTTATTTGAATTGTCTTAATTTACCTTCTGCAATTAATATTCGGCTTGCTGCGATTGCAGCTTAGGAAAACGGAAGTGCCCGGTAATGCCGTCGTACCAGTCCATAAGATCATCGGCTTCCCTTGTATAGGGACCGGCATTATGTATAAGGTACGGGACGCCATACTTGTTTCTCTTCGTTGACAGGATGCCGATATGTTCGGGATTGTCAAAGGTTACTATGTCACCGCCCTGCCATTGCTTCAGGTTTTCCGGGTCTCCGGGCACAAGTTCGAGGGTGAGACTTTCGGCATATTTTTTAAAAAACGCCAGCTGGTTTTTTACACGCCGGAAATCAATGTTTGGATCGGGAACTGACACTCCGGGATAATCCTGGGGATTTTTCCGGATGTCTTCGTCCATCATTTCCTTGAGATTATATCCGGCGTTTAAAAGGGCTCTCCAGATTACATCGGTGCAAACGCCTTCATTTTCCGGAGGATAGCCTCCGCTGTAATATCTGCTCCTGTACCGCGGCTTGTTTTCAGCATCTTTCCGCGCGCCTTCCACAATGTCGTCAAGGTCGTTGATGCCGTCGCCATCACGGTCCGACGGAAAGTCAATCTTTTCAACTTCCAGGTACTCCTGCGCAAGGTTTATACCAGGCCCGGGCAAAATGTCCCAATTCGGCTTGTATTCCTTGAAAAGCCTTTCAGACAGCCCCGTTTTCGACAGGAAAACTGCCATACCCGTCAGAACCAGCCCGACGGCGATATATATAAGTCTTTTGGAAAATTTGACGCGAGATTTCATTTTCCTCACTTTTCCATTTTCCATCGAATTATTGTTTATATTTAAATAGTATTTGTTTATATTTAATTAAATAGTATCATAACAGATTTCAAGATTGGGAGATCATTTTTTCAAATTGACCGGCAGCATTATTCTTTTTTCGTTTTTTAGGGTAAAGTTTCCGTTGTCGTACATACGCGGCACCCGGATGGTAAGGTACAAGTATCCATATCGGGAGAATATTGGATTGAGCGACTTAAATCAAGGCTTTGGGCTGATTTCTCATTAATATCAAAATAATCATAAATAATTATTGACACATTAACTGTATTACTGTATTATTGTATTAAGCACTTAATACAATAATACAGGAAGTGATACCATGCCGTGGGAATTCAAGCCTGACAGACCGATATATACCCAGCTCATAGAACAAATTGAACTAATGATTTTCTCCAACATTTATCCCCCGGGCTCACGGTTGCCCCCCGTGCGAGAAATGGCCCAGGAAGCGTCCGTGAATCCCAATACGATGCAAAGGGCCCTCGCAAAGCTGGAGGAGGATGGTTTGATCGTGACGCATCGCACCAGCGGGCGCTCAGTGACTGAGGATGAGAGTATAATTAACAAAGCCAGGAACAAGATGGCCGTGGAACAAACGAGGGAATTCCTTGAAAAGATGAAAAAGCTGGGTCTGACCGTAGAGGAAATAATGTCAATTATAAGCAGTATGATGGGAGAGATGAAAAAATGAACGCAATCCTTTCATGTAAAGGACTGACCAAGACCTTCGGCACGAAGAAGGCGCTGCTGGATGTGAACCTGGAAATAGAACCCGGAAAAATAGTGGGACTCCTGGGACCCAACGGCAGTGGAAAAACCACGCTGATAAAGCTGGCCAATGAGCTTTTGACACCGGACAGCGGAGAAATATTCATTGCAGGTATGAAACCGGGCGTTGAAACCAAGAAGATAGTTTCCTACCTTCCTGAAAAGACATATCTCAATGACTGGATGCGCGTGCACCAGATAATTGAGTTTTTCAGGGATTTTTACGATGATTTCAGACCGGAGAAGGCATACGACATGCTGGAAAGGCTCGGCATAGATCCCTGCGACAGGCTTAAGACCATGTCCAAGGGCACGAAGGAAAAGGTACAGCTGATACTTGTTATGAGCCGCGAAGCGAAGCTCTACCTGCTGGATGAGCCAATAGGCGGTGTGGACCCGGCTACCAGGGACTATATCCTTGAAACTATTATCAGTAATTACAGCGAAGATGCCACGGTTATCATATCAACCCACCTTATTTCAGACGTGGAGAAGATCCTGGATCACGTTATCTTTATAAACGGGGGGCAGATTGTATTATCAGCGCCGGCGGACGAAATCAGGAATGAGAAGGGCAAGTCGATAGACGCGCTGTTCAGGGAGGTATTCAAATGCTAAGCAAGCTTCTGAAATATGAGATCAAGGCAACAGCCAGAATATTTCTGCCTCTTGTGGCAGTACTGCTGATTTTTGCCGGCATTAACCGGACGGTTTCCGAATTGTCAGGCAATACGATGCGGGCGCCGAAGATTATCAGCATGATGCTTTATATATCTATACTCATAGGTGTATTTGTCGTAACGCTGGTTGTTATGATTCAAAGGTTCTACAAGAACCTGCTTACTGATGAAGGTTACCTGATGTTTACGCTGCCGGTAAAAGCATGGCAGCATATAGTCAGCAAGCTGGCAGTTTCGCTTATGTGGACTGCTGTCTGCAGTATTGCGTCGATTATTTCGGTCGTTATCATTGCTGCCGACGATGTTTTGACCCCGCAGGTGATAAGAGCTTTTGTCAATGGATTGAAGGAATTTTACAACTACCTTGGCACTACGGCAGTGCTCCTGACAGTAGAGATTATACTGGCCGCCATAGCAAGCATTTTATCTAATATGCTCCTGATCTATGCCTCCATCGCTATGGGACATTTGGCCAACCGCTACAAAATCCTCGCAGGTATCGGAGCGTTTATAGCGCTGAATACAGTCCCCCAGATCGTTCTGTCCATAATCGGCACTGTGGCTGCCGGATTCGGATTTAGTTATAATTTTAATATCAGCAGTATCAGTGAATTTTCCGCAGTGATTAATTTCATGCACGGCGTCATGTGGTTTTCAATTGTATTCAACGCGGTATTTGCAGCGGGTTACTTCTTATTGACAAACCTGATACTGACGAAACGCCTGAACCTGGAATAAGCTCAAACCATAAATTAAATATATAGCAAACAAGTTGATTAGCCGGTTATGGGAAACAGTGACCGGCTTTTTCAAATGAATTGGATGAAAGCCTGGGATCTTAGTCACTGGGAAGAAAGCTTATCTTAACATATTATTGTTAATTGATTAACATACGTTATGCTTTGTGTTATAATTTAAATAACTCAGTTTAAGTTAAATTTAAATAATTCAGTTTAAGTTTAGGCAATTTAATACAACTGATTTAAGCTGTTTTATTCAACCAATTTTTTCTAAGGATTCAACCAGTTTTTAATAAGGAGTTTTTGCAGCCATTTTTTGCTAAGAGGTTTGAAGAATTTATTGGCAATTACTATTAAACAATTTTAAATTTAAAAGGTTTTGTTGTACAATTTGATTTATAACATTCAAAATCCATTCTTAACTCATATATGAGGTGATTTATGAAAGTTGAGGAAATAGTCAAGATCTTGGACGCAGAAATACTTACATCAGGACACGATCCCGGACTTGAAATAATGCACGCCTGTGGTTCCGATCTCATGAGCGACGTAATGGCTTACGTCGAAGAAAATGTTCTGCTCCTTACAGGCCTTGTCAGTCCCCAGGTTATAAGGACCGCCGAGATGATGGATATCAGGGTGATTTGCTTTGTACGGGGCAAGAACGTAACTCCCTCCGTAATCGACATGGCCAGGGAAAGAGGCATAACACTGCTTGTTACCAGGCACCCCATGTTTATAGCCTGCGGCATGCTGTACAGCGCAGGTCTCCGGGGGAAAGGTGTGAGAGATTAGCTTGAGCGATATCCGTTTGAATTATGTGTTACCTGTGGGCGATTTTTTAATGGCCGGCGAGGCATCAAGCAACGTGAAAAAAATACTTAACCAGCTTGGAATCCCGCCGCGCATCGTAAAAAGGACAGCCGTCGCCATGTACGAAGCTGAACTCAATGCGGTTATTCATGCCTACGGGGGAAGGGCGGAGGTTGAAATAACAAAGGATTTCATTGTCGTGGAAGTGATCGATGACGGACCCGGAATACCGGACATTGAGCTCGCCATGACGGAAGGGTATTCAACAGCCCCTGATGAAATTCGCGAAATGGGCTTCGGGGCGGGGATGGGCCTCCCCAATATAAAACGGAACGCCGATGAGTTCAGCATTGAGTCGGAGGTAGGAAAGGGAACCAGGGTAAGGATCGTGGTCTATTTCAATCGTTAATTACGGACTGGTGGTGATTCCATGGGAGAGTATTTTCATTCGGTTACACTGGACGAGGAAAAATGCAGGGGCTGCACAAACTGTATCAAGAGATGCCCTGTTGAAGCCATCCGTGTCAGGAAAAGCAAGGCCAGGATTATTAATGAAAGATGCATCGACTGCGGCGAGTGTATAAGGGCGTGTCCCCATCATGCCAAAAAGGCCATCTCGGATCCCCTTGACACCATTAACCGTTTCAGATACAGGATTGCCGTTCCTGCGCCGACGCTGTACGGGCAGTTCAAGACCTCCCACTCGAGAAACGATATACTGAACGCGCTTAAGGCCGTCGGTTTTGACGATGTTTTCGAGGTGGCTTTCGCTGCCGAAATTGTCAGCGAAGCGACCAAGGAATTAATTAAATCCGGTGAATATCCGAAACCCATAATCTCTTCCGCATGCCCCGCCGTGGTTAAACTGATACAGCTGCGTTTTCCCAATCTAATTGACAATATATTAAGACTCGAATCACCGATGGAGGTCGCAGCCGGTCTTGCCCGCGAAAGGGCGGTCAGGACGCTGGGACTTAAGCCCGAAGACATCGGTGTGTTTTTCATTTCTCCCTGCGCTGCAAAGGTGACAAGCGTAAAGGCTCCCTATGAAAAGGAGAAATCCTTTGTGGACGCCGTTATTTCCATCAGGGATGTGTATCTCAAGATACTGTCCGGCCTGGGCAGGCAGAAAGAGCTTGAACCGCTGGATATAGCAGGATTTGAAGGGATCCGGTGGGCCGGATCCGGCGGAGAAAGCCTTGCGCTTGGCACTGACAGTTTCCTGGCTGTTGACGGTATACACAATGTTATAAATATTCTCGAAGAAGTAGAAAATGACAGGCTTGAGGACGTGGAATTCCTCGAGGCGCTCGCCTGCACCGGAGGTTGCCTTGGAGGGCCTCTCGCGGTAGAAAATGTGTATGTGGCTAAGAACAGGCTGAAAAGGCGCATAGACGAGGCAAGAAACAGCGATGCTGAGAACAGGCGCAGCATCGTGGAATCGATTATCAGGGACGGGCGCAAATTCGTCTGGACCTGCACCGTACAGCACAAACCGGTTATGAAGCTCGATGAGGATCTCGCGAAGGCAATGCAGAAACTCGGACAACTGGAGAAAATAAACGAGGAACTTCCCGGCCTGGACTGCGGCGCATGCGGCGCGCCGAGCTGCAGGGCTCTTGCGGAAGACATAGTCCGGGGAATGGCGAATGAAACCGACTGTATATTCAAACTCAGGGAAAAGGTCAGGCAGCTGGCGTTCGAAATGATGGAACTCGAGGGCAAAATGCCCCCGGTACTGGACAAAAGCGCAGGCGGAGAATAACTGGAACGTAGATTTGCAGGGAAAAAAGAAAATTTATGATTGAATACATGATTGATGGTTCAAAAAGGTGAATGACATGAAGGTATCGGATTTTGCAGCAGCTCTCGGGCTCAGGATTTTAACGGGCGACGCGGGGCTGGACAGGGAGGTCGGAGGAGTGTATGCCTCTGACCTGCTCAGCCGCGTTATGGCCAAAAGCTCCAGGGGAGACGCATGGATTACCGTGCATACCCATATCAACACGGTGGCTGTAGCCGTGCTTTCGGATCTTTCATGCATAATCGTGCCGGAGGATATTCCCGTGGAAGAAACCACTTTAAACAGGGCACGCCTGGAAGGCATCCCCATATTGTCCGGCAGTATGAGCACCTATGAAATATGCTGGAGAGCCCATGAGATTTTAACGGATTAAGGTGGTGCCATTGTTAGCAGCTGTTGACCTCCATATCCATACTGCGCTGTCCCCGTGTGCCGACGACGCCATGACGCCCAACAACATCGTTAACATGGCGCTTCTTAAGGGTTTGGATATTATTGCCATAACCGACCACAATTCTGCATCCAACTGCGAAGCGGTAATGAAGTGTGCTTCGGGGACAAAACTCGCAGTTGTTCCGGGAATTGAGCTTGAAACAATTGAAGAAGTCCACATGGTGTGTCTGTTTCCGGAGATTTCAAAAGCTGTCGGGTTCGGCGAATACATACAGTCCCTTATGCCCGCGCTGGACAACCGTGAGGATATATTTGGAAGGCAGCTGATAATGGACGAAAATGACAACATAACTGGTCATGAAAAAAGGATGCTTCTGACCGCTGCAGCGATAACAGCCGAGGAAGCTTTTTTTAAAGTGCAAAAAGCCGGGGGTGTCATGATTCCCGCCCATATTGACAGGGAATCCCACGGACTGCTTTCAAATTTTGGCATGGTACCGCCGTTTCCGGGACTTAAGTGGCTTGAAGTATCGGGCGCGGCGGAACCGGACGCGCTTGCGCGGCGGTTTCCCGATGTGAAAAATTATAACATAATAACTTCTTCCGACGCCCATTATTTGGGTGATATACTCGAGAGGCAGATGTACATCGAAGTGGAGGCGCCGGAAGCCTGTTGCGTGATTTCGGCATTGAAACGATAAATCTTGTTTTTAGAAAAACATATGTTATAATATCGATTTGTGAATAACTTTTGCTGGAAAGGACGGTACATATGAGTTTGCTGGAACAGTGGAAGGAGCTGACGTCGAAAAAACGTACGAAAGAAGAAACCAACGCTTTCTGGACCGAATATCTGACCGCTGAGACGAAGAATTACGAGTACCTGCTCGAAAATCACGAAGAGGTTGTCCGCGGCACGGTCAAAGAGCTGGCGGAAAAATTTGGCATGGACACCGTGACTTTCACAGGATTCCTGGACGGAATCAACACGAGCCTTGTAAATGAGATTAACCTGGAAGAGATTTCGGAAGACTCGGAAATAAGCCTCGAAATTGATTTTGAAAAGCTTTACTACAATATGCTTGACGCAAGAGCCGACTGGCTCTACAACCTTCCCCAGTGGGACGGAGTGCTGAGCGAAGAGAGAAGGAAGGAAATAAGAAAGGAATTTAATCGGTCGAGAATTGCTGTCAGCAACAAGATCGGACGTAATGACCCGTGCCCGTGCGGAAGCGGCAAAAAGTACAAAAAATGCTGTGCCAACAAAGTTAGTGAATAACAGGGAGAACGGCGGGAAAGGCCGGGAATAATCCTGTGATTATTTTCCGGCTTTTTCTATTGAAAAAAATGATTTATCAGCTGCAAAAAATAAGACATTGAGATTTCATTTCCGTATTATTTGATGAAAGTGATAATTAAGCACAGTAATTACGGAAACAGAAGGGGAGATAGTTATGGGAAAAACTTTGCATCGTTCCAGGACTAACAGGGTTTTATTCGGAGTATGCGGAGGCCTCGGAGAATACTTTGACATAGACCCTACAATAGTCAGGCTGATATGTGTGATTGCCAGTATTTTCGGGGGCACGGGAATAGTTGTATATATCGTTGCCGCGTTTATCATGCCCGAAGAAAGCAAGGAAAGTGCCGGAAGCGGTTATGGCGACGCTGAAAGTTTCGGAAGCGACAGGGAGGATTGGAGGGATACCTCGTGGAATAACCGGCCGAGGTACGATGTGGAGAAAAGCACAATGATTATTGGAGCGGTCCTCGTGCTGACGGGTATTTTGTTCCTTGCAAAGCAGTTTTTCAACTTTAACCTGTCCCAGTTGTGGCCCTTGATTTTAATAGGTTTGGGAGTGGCACTCCTTTACAGGGGGAGGAGAAACTGAAAACATGAAACAGAAAAACATAACGCTCGGGATCCTGCTTTTAGCGGCAGGTATCATATGGCTGCTCTTCAATTTTGACATCCTTGACTGGAGAATATTTGAATCGCTGAAGCTTTTATGGCCTCTGGCGCTTGTTGTCATCGGCGTCAACCTTTTATTCCGAAACAACTCAATTGTGAGGATAATAACGTGGCTCGTTTTTATCGTCGTTGTAATCTGTTACAGCCTTTTCGTCAGCGAGCCGTTTTCGTGGCGTTTTCCAAATGGACGGACATATATAGTCGATAACTATGTTATCCAGTACGGTAAATCTGAGAAGGTGCAAAGCGCCGTTATTGACGCGGATCTCGGAAGTTACAGTTTCGATGTGGAGGCTTCCGATGACGAATTCCTGTTCAGGGCTGACATGGGTGGCAGGGAAGTAGACAGCGATATGGATTATAAAGATAACGGCACCAGGGCTGAAATAAGATTAAGAGATAAAAGATGGCTGCCCGGCGGCAGCAATAACACTTGCAAACTTTATCTGAACAAAGAAGTTGAATGGGAGCTTGACTTGGACATGGGCGCCCACGGAGGGAGATTCGACTTCCGGGAGATCAAGCTCAGGAAGTTTGACCTGGATTCCGGGGCAGGTAACCTGGATCTCTACCTCGGCTCAAACGTGCCGATTACCGAAGTCGAAATTGATACGGGAGCTTCCTCCATCAATGTCCATCTGCCCGTCGACGCAGGCGTGAGAATCAAGTTTGACGGTGGAGTCAGCAGATCAAACCTGTCAAGCCTCGGATGGGAAAAGATCGGAGGATATTATACCTCTCCCAATTATGAGTTTGCCGATTGCAAGATAGTCATCGACGTGGACATGGGCGTCGGGAAATTCAATGTCCTGTACGACTAACCCTTCATGATCAACAGTTCTCTCATTCCACGAAGACGGCCGAGTACCAGTTTTGCTGCTCGGACGGGTCTTTCAGGGTATCGATGGGAAGACCGAATTTCCGAACCGTTTTGAAAACATCAATACCTACGCTGTGAAAAGCAGGCCTCGCCATCCTGGGATTTACGCATTCTTCTCCTTTCCGTCCGCGGCATTCAGAGCAAAGAGCGCAATCACTGAGGGAGAAGGCCATATATTTGCCGTCAAGAAAAGCTTCCCGCTCAATTTCAAAGGATACGCGCTGGGAAGTTTTTTTATCGTTGGAGTGAATTATTATACCCCAACTGTACCTGCGAAGCATTCTCTCGTAGTCCCAGGGCATCGGCGAACCCGGCCTTGAAGGACATGTATGGCCTTTGCCCCAGTCGCTGCAGCCGAACATGCATTTTAGAAGAGTCCGGGGGTCAAATTCAATGTCCTCGATTTTAAAAGCAACGGCATGGGTGGCGCCCAGTTCCAGGGCTCTTTTTACATAATACTCTGCATTCATGGTGTACACTCCTCAAGAACAGTTTAATATCCTGTAGTGGAAATAATTATAACATTTTTCAAGTATACAAACACCCTGAAATTGTGTTAAAATTATTGCCATGGCTGCAGTTCCAACCATTATTTGCATGAAGGAAGCAGCCCGACTGATTAAAGAAAAAGGAAGTTTATCATGACAGATACATTGCAGAAACTGTTGATTATTTGCCCCATGGTCTTCCTGGCGGGACTTGTGGATTCCATTGCAGGGGGCGGAGGTCTCATATCGCTGCCGGCTTACCTTTTTTCAGGGATGCCGGTTCATTATGCCTACGGGAGCAATAAATTCTCGTCAAGTTTCGGAACGCTGTTTTCAACCGTCCGTTTCATGAAAATCGGCAGAATTCACTACATATCAGCTTTTTCCGCAGCTGCGGGAGCGCTGTGCGGATCGTGGCTCGGAGCCAGGATTGCCCTGGCGCTGGACGACAGGTATTTAAAATACTGCCTGCTGGTTCTGCTGCCCGCAATTACGGTATTTATCGCGTTTAAAAACAATTTCGGCGAGAAGGAGACGCGCCTCGGCTCGAAGCCCAGGGTCATCGCGCTGTCAGTGCTGGTGGGATTTGTCATCGGCACCTATGACGGTTTTTTTGGACCGGGAACGGGCTCCTTCCTGATACTTGCATTCACGGAAATTGTCGGTTTTGATCTCAGGACTGCTTCGGGAAACACCAAGGTTGTAAATCTGTCATCAAACATTGCGGCCCTCGTTACATTCATTGCCGCGGGCAAAGTTGCCTATGCCCTTGCAGTGCCCGCGACGTTTTTCGGCATAGTCGGAAATTGGATAGGGTCGGGTCTTGCGATTAAAAACGGCAAAAAAATTATAAGGCCGGTGTTCTTGTTCGTCCTTCTACTTCTTTTCGTCAGGATATTGACCGATATATTATGAGCCGGGCGTTTTATGAGCAGGACATTTAACAGAACCGGGTATTCATAAAGCCGGATACAAATAACGATTTATAGTCCTGTTTATATTATAATCCTGTTTATAAATCCGGAAATTTCATATATTAACGCGCTTCCTTATTTGAAGGCTCAGGTACGCCGCGGCGAATATTTTGATTGCGTCAAGGGGCAGGTACCATCCTGCTCCGAGCAATACAGCTTTTTCAAAGCTAAGTCCCAGGGAAAAACCCAGCCATGCCGTGCCAATTGCATAGACAATAACAAGTCCAGCTGCCATTGAAACGAGGATGCGGACAAAGGACAATTTTTCCTTTCGTTGGGTTAATAACCCGATAACCAGCGCAGCCAGGGGAAAGCTGACTATGTACCCGCCCTTGGGACCCGCAACGGCACTGAGACCTGAACCGAAGCCTGAGAAAACGGGAACGCCTGCAATACCAAGCATAATATATATCAGCTGCGATGTCACGGCGCATTTGGCGCCCTGGACCGACGCCGCAAAACACAGCGCGAAAACCTGCATCGTGATGGGGACAGGGGATATGCCCAGCGGTATCGTCACCTGGGCCATGATTACCATAAGAGCTGTGAATATTCCGATCAGTACCGTTTCTTTCGTTGTAAAAAGCTTTGTCTTAATTAGTGACATTTAACAGCAACACCTTTCTATGAATTTCCGATGGTTTGTACCGCAAGTTGTTAACCTAAAACAAAAATCAGGTTAACAACCCAAGCATAATGCAAGTGAGTGATTATGTCAAGAAGTCCGATCTCATAAAATTCCTTAATTTTTGTAAAGCAAGGATGCCGTAAAATGAAGCTGTTGCCTGCACTGCCATATAAAATGAATTGAAAACGGTTTTATGCAAAGGTTATAATTATTTAAGCTTAATAGAAAAGAAGGATTATTTTGATCATTTTAAGAAGATATTATCAAGAAATGTTTTATTGCTGTTTTTAATTGGTAAATTTTATTAGCGGGTCTTTTTGATAAGCCTTCTGACTAATAATACAACAGGAGAATATGCAGAGATTTTGTCATTGCACCGGCTTGTAATTTTTCAGGTCAAAGCATGTTTTGAATGCATTTGTACGTTGCAGCGGATGAAACACATGATAAGGGGTTGGTCAAAATGTCAGAGTTTAAAAAGACGATTAAGAAGCGGGTATTGCCTGTACTCCCGTTGAGAGGTCTTACAGTTTTCCCGAACAGCCGCATACATTTTGACGTGGGCAGGGTTAAATCAATAAAAGCTCTCGAAGAAGCGATGTCGACGAATCAGCTGATTTTCCTCGTGACCCAGAAAGATGCGAAAAACGATCTTCCTGATGAAGACGACATGTACAGGACCGGTACCATTTCCAAGGTCACGCAGCTCCTGCGGCTTCCCGGAGGGACGATCAGGGTTCTTGTAGAGGGACTGAACAGGGCGGAAATATGCGAGTTCAGGCAGACTGAGCCTTATTTTTCTGCTGAGATAGAAGAAAAAATATATACCGTATACCCGCAAAAGGAAGATAAAGAGATTGAAGCGCTGAAAAGAAGAGTCCTGTCAGCCTTCAGCGATTATGTCAGGCTGAGCAACAAGGTGTCACAGGAAGTGGCGGATGAAATATTGATGATTGAGGACATCGGCGAACTGGCCGATACCATTGGCTTCAGCCTGATGCTCAAAACGGAGCATAAGCAGGAGATCCTGGAGCAGTATGATCCCTTTGAAAGGCTTCTCAAGGTCCTGGAGATTTTACTTGAAGAAATAGAGATTCTTGAAATTGAGAGGGACATAAACTTCAAGGTGCGCCAGCAGATAGACAAGATGCAGAAGGAATACTATCTGAGGGAGCAGCTGAAGGCAATACAGAATGAACTCGGCGATAAGGACGGGGTTGTCGCCGAAGTGGAAGAATACAGGGAAAAGCTTGCCAAAGCCAACCTGCCGGAGGAAGTCGAGCAAAAGGTACAAAAGGAACTGGACAGGCTTCTGAAAATACCTTCCGGTTCGGCTGAAGGCACGGTTATCAGGACCTATCTCGACTGGATATTTGATTTACCGTGGTCGGTGTCCACGCAGGAAGTAATTGATCTCGACCGCGCAAGAGCCATACTGGACGAAGACCATTACGGCCTTGAAGACGTAAAGGAAAGAATAATTGAATATCTCGCCATAAGAAAACTCAACAACAGTCTCAAGGGGCCCATTATTTGCCTTGTAGGTCCTCCCGGGGTCGGCAAGACCTCTATAGCCAAGTCCATTGCAAGAGCCCTCAACAGGAATTATGTAAGGGTTTCGCTCGGCGGGGTGAGGGATGAAGCTGAAATAAGGGGACACAGGAGGACCTATGTGGGAGCGATGCCGGGAAGAATCATCGCTTCGCTGAAACAGGCGGGATCAAACAATCCCCTGATACTGTTCGACGAGATAGACAAAATGAGCCACGACTTCAGGGGTGATCCGGCATCTGCCATGCTCGAGGTCCTTGACGCGGAACAAAACTTCTCATTCAGGGACCATTATTTGGAACTGCCTTTTGACCTGTCGCGGGTTATGTTCCTGACAACGGCCAATACCCTGGACACCGTGCCGAAACCGCTGCTCGACAGGATGGAAGTTATAGAAATAACGAGTTACACGGAAGAGGAAAAGGTAAATATTGCGATGAGGCACCTTCTTCCAAAGCAGATCAGGGCCCATGGCCTCAAGCCTGCGAATATAAAGATTGGCGAGGATACTGTCAGGGACATAATCAACTACTACACGAGGGAAGCCGGCGTCAGGGAACTGGAAAGACAAATAGCCGCATTGTGCAGAAAAGCTGCGAAACACCTTATGTCAACCGGGCGGAAATCAGTTAAAATTACGCCCCGAACCCTTGAGAAGTTTTTGGGCAAGAGGATTTACAGGCACGGAAAGGCAAACGAGAAAAACGAAGTGGGAGTTGCCACCGGGCTTGCCTGGACGCCGGTGGGAGGAGAAACGCTGGCTATTGAGGTAACCACGATGGACGGCAGCGGCAATCTTGAACTGACGGGACGGCTCGGAGATGTCATGAAGGAATCGGCAAGGACGGCTATGAGCTATATACGGTCAAAAAGCGCACAGCTTGGCATTGACAAGGATTTTTACAAAAACCTTGACATACACATCCATGTGCCCGAGGGAGCGGTTCCGAAAGACGGCCCTTCTGCAGGTATAGCCCTCTGCACGGCAATGATATCGGCGCTGACCCACATACCTGTCAGCAAAAACGTGGCAATGACGGGCGAAATAACGCTGAGGGGAAGAGTTCTCCCCATAGGAGGACTGAAGGAAAAGGTCCTCGCTGCTCACAGGGCGGGTATAGGAGTGGTGATAATACCCGTTGACAATGAAAAGGACCTTTCCGAAATACCTGAAAACGTAAGGAACAAAATCAGGTTCGTGCTTGCCTCCAATATGGAAACGGTGCTTGAAACTGCTTTGGTCGGCGTTAAAAGGCCCTTGCTCAAGGAAGTGGAAAGGGAAAACATCAACGCAATAATTAACGAAAGCAACATAATCCAGGATATTGCGCAGCCATCCAATGTGGTTAAGCAATAACGCGGGCGACTGCGGCGAAGTAAGAACGCTTAG
Organism: Bacillota bacterium; assembly: GCA_023623175.1. Lineage (GTDB taxonomy): Bacteria > Bacillota > Clostridia > Acetivibrionales > JAMNXU01 > JAMNXU01. Next base: position 10,766 of record JAMNXU010000034.1, on the reverse strand, counting down.
ACAGAGGTACCGGAAAAAAACCGGTGCCTTTTTTTGTTGACATATGGATCGGAATTTGCGATTTTTGTAATAAAAAAAGGAGTTATAACGTCGAATTTTAAAAAAATAAAGGATATTTTATTAATTTATAGAATATTATAACACGTAATAATTCGCGAAGCGTGCATGTTTGGAGGCTGTATGCTTGAATATGTTGTTTGTGTGCTTGCGGTTCTGATTGTTACCTCGGTGGTAATAATGTTAATTTTAAAAAAACACAAAATACTTGAGCCCGGGATGATAATAGCGATTTCAGCCAGTTCCCTGTTATTGAGCCTGTCGTTCCCATATTTCGCGGGCGTTTTCGGCGCGATATCAGAAGACGGCAAGGCGCAGGGGTTCTTCCCCATGGCTCTTTCCCTCGTTTTTACCCTGGTTGCATATGCCATTCTTTCATTCCTGTTGTCGATTGTTATTTCAAGCTTTGACAGTAACAACAAGATCCGTGCGCTGGTAGAGAAAGCTGCCGGTGTGGGATTTCACGAAAATTTGACCGAACAACCCGAGTTGCCCGACGAAAATGTAAAAGCAGTTTCAGAAGACAACATTTTACAGCATGATTCGCCCGACCGGCAGGAAAAATCTGTTGACAGAGAGAGAATAATTGATAAAATGGGTATAGAAAACAGCGCAGACGCACCAAAACCGGCTCAGAACGTCAAAAGGATTTCAAAATCCGAGCTCAGGGATTCCATTATACTGGTCGATGACATCGAGCATGATTCTGATGAAATAGAATGGGTTTCCGTCGAAGACGACGAAAAAGTCATTGAACAGGTTATAGAAAAAGATAACGAACCGGTTGAAGAACAGGATATAGAACAAGTTACAGGATTGGGTGTCGATCAAGTCGTCGAACAGGATATGGAACAAGTTGCCGGGCAGGTTACGGAGCAGGGGACGGAACACGGCCAGGATACAGAAATGTTTGCAGAACAGGCCGAAGAACAGGGGCAGGATACAGAACAGGTTGCAGAGCTGGCCACAGAACAGGATCAGGATACAGAACAGGTAATAGTACATTATCAGGATGTACAGCAACCTGAAAAACAGGATGGAGAACAAGTAACAGGACCGGAAACAAAACAGGGACCAGAAGGAATTAATAAGGAGCCCGAACTTAACAGCCAACCCGAAGAAGTTGCAGGGGAAGCTGCCCTCGAAAGGCTTATCAACAGCGCATTTGAGCACAAGAACAACGAGCGGTATATTGAAGCCATCCAGGATTACATGGAAATACTTGCAATGGAACCGGACCAGGATTTAACCATGAATGTCGTGCTGGATATTTGTGTGTTGTACAAGTACCTGGAAAGGGCGGATCTCGCCTGCGACATACTGCAGAGCTATCTTGACCGCTATGGAAATGAAATGGACAATGCCCTGAAAAAACAATATGAAATAAATCTTTCGGAACTTAGAAAAACTCTTAATAATTAGTTGCTGCTTAATTACATAAAGGAGGTTTGCTTGCAATGAAAAAAACCCAGGAAATGATCGGACTGCCAATAATAAGTATTTCCGACGGCATGGAGGTCGGCAAGGTCAAGAGCATACTTGTCAATGCCGACAAGGGCGCCATCGATTATATAGTAGTCGACAGCGGGATACAGATTCTCGGCGCCAGGGTGATACCAACCGAGTACATACAGGGAATAGGAGAGTATGCGCTTACCATTGAAAACGAAAGCGCAATCAATGATATCAGCAAAATACCGGCAGCAATTGATCTCCTGCAGAAAAACATACTTGTCAGGGGAACCAAGGTGCTCACCACGAAAGGACGCCTGATCGGCGAGATTGAGGATTTCTACGTGGATGAGAATGACAGCTGCAGGATAACTGCTCTTGAGTATATAGCCGATATCACCCAGAAGAAAGTGCGGCTGATACCGAGGAAAAACGTAATTACATTCGGCAAAAACCTGATTATAGTAACTGACGACGTCGAGAGCTGCCTTGTGGACAACATATCCCAGTTGACATCTTCAGAGGGCGGCGAAGAGGAAAAAAAAAATATAATTGACTTTTCCATTGAAGACAGCGAAGCCGTTTCGGAAAATTCAAGCGCGGATGTCCGGTCTTCTGAGGGTGAAAGCACAGCGGCAAATCTCTTTGAGCAAAGGCAGCGTCAATATCTTATTGGCCGGAAGGCCACCAGGACCATAACCGGGATAAACGGCGAAATTATTGTTGCCGAGGGCGACGTTATCAATGAAGAAATAATTGATGCGGCAAAAGCCAATGGCAAGCTGGTTGAACTGGTAATGAACAACAGGCCGTAAATATTCTGTTAAATTTTGGCTGTTTTCCGAAGCAAAGTATAAGACTCCTTTGAGCTTATACTTTTTCATTGGAGTGTTTTGGATGCTAAAGAAAAGGGTTATTGTAAGCACATTAATACTTATTCCTTCGATCCTGGCTTCAGCCATGGGATTTACCGCGCTTTCCCTGGTCGATAGAATCCCCCCCGGCGTAGAAGTGGGTTTTTTCGAAGCGGGAGGATTGAACAGGACTGATTTTACCACAGCCCTTGAAAATTTTTATGACAGCGTTGTGGACGAAGGCGTGATAAAACTTGATGTAAATGGCAATTTGTACAGCATAGGATACAGGGATATAGAACTGAAAATAGATGCATCGGAAACTTACAGAAAGATCGTGGAAAACAGCCTGCCGGGGACTGTTATCGATTTGTCCCGGAGTTACTTTCTCAACCGGAGCAGGCAAATCAAGCCTGTTTTTCTTTTTAACATGGAGAAACTGTTAAGCAGGTTAAGGGATATTGCCAATAAAGAGGAGAAAAAACCCCGCGATGCCCGGATTTTGCTGAAGAACGGCAGAATCTCAAAAGTTGGCGAAGTCATCGGGTTGAAGCTGGATCCGGAAAAGGTGGCTGAATACATAATTCAAAAACTTGAAGAAAAATTTGAACCTTCCATCGAGATAACCGTGTCAGAAGGGAACGGGCTGGTTCGGGTTCTGCCGGAACGAACTGCGCAGGATTTTGAAGGCATCGAAGATATTATAGCCGAATACCGGACAACGGTGAGGGAGAAGGACCTGAAATCTGCGCAGATCGCCGCCAATGCGCTAAACGGCGCTCTCGTTCTTCCCGAAGACAGGGAAGCTAACAACGGACAGAACAGGTTTTCATTCAATGAAAGAATAACCAGGCCGGGACATAAACTTGGAGTTTCCGACAATGGCTACCGCCAGGTGGCGTCGACACTGTATGCCGCCCTGCTGCTTTCAGACATTGAGACAGGCTCAATCAAAAAAGTCGTCGATACTGTCTGGAGGGATTATATTTCCCCCGGGCTTAACATCCTGGCCGGTGAATATTCATCGGACCTGACTTTCAGAAACACGCTCGGGCATCCCGTGGCGATACTCGCTGAAATAAAAGGGAATGAGCTTACAGTAAGAATTGCGGGTAAAAAGGATCCTGACATTAAATCCGTGGAATTGAAAATTGACATCGACCAGGAGTATGAACCATCCGTAATGTATATAGAGGACCCCGCCCTGAAGCCCGGAGAGCAGAAGCTCCTGTCGCCAGGAAGAAAGGGCCTTGAGATCAGTGTTTATAAAATAGTGACGCGTAAGACTCAGGGAACGGAGCAGCTCCTATTGTACAGGCAAAAATACAAAGCCGTTGACGCCGTTGTAAAAACGGGTCCCAATATAAAAAGTCCGGCAAAGTTAAAATAAAATTAAATCCAAAATAAAAATCAGCGCGACGGCGCTGATTAAATTTGCGATTTATTACCTGAAAGCAGTTACTTAAAAGTGCAGGTCTATTACTTCCATGGCATTTCCTTCAACTATAAGGTTCCCGTATTCATTGAGAAAACCGTCATAGAAGCTCTGGTTCGACAGTTTTTCACCGTACTCCCTGATTATGGCGTCAAAAGCCCTGGGCCTGGTTATGTTCAGGTTGTTCCTGGACAGAACCAGGTAATAACAGCCTTTGTATTCGTACAGGGAGCTTTCGCCGGTGTACATGCCTGATGTGGCTTTTACAGCGGAGCACAGGTCGTCAAAATCCTTAAAGCGATATATTAAAAGAGAGGAGTATAATTTCCTGCTCCTTCTCCCTGTCCTGAGATCGTGATTCCTGTACTTGTTTTTTATATATTTATGGATTGATTCGAAATCGCTTTCATCATCAAGACGGGTAATGGTCACGACAAAACAGTCGTCGGAGTTCTGATAAGCCTCGAAAACAAGGTGTGAATCATTTTCTTCCGCAGAGAAGCCGAATTCAAGCTCGGCCTGTTCCATCATGTCCCTGAATAGTTCCTGGGCTGCCGGGGTATCATAGTTAAGCGATTCGAGATCAATATTCCTCTCTTCGAGGTCATCCAACGATATCGTAACTCTGATTTTGTTGTCACTGATTCTCTCTATTTTCAAGGATATCACCCCTTTAGCTACATCTTGAGGCAGTACGCCTATACATATTATACTTCTTTACCCTTAAAAAGAGAAGTATTAAAATTTTAACAGCAGCTGCCATATAATTTCATTATTTGAATTGTTTTAGTCACAGTTTTCTGTGCACATAATATTGTCGATTTATAACTGAAATTTGATCAATTTGTTGAAAAGCGACTTAGATAGCGGTATAATAAAATGGTGTATATTGGAATTAACCAATATACATCAGCTGCATTTTGAGGTGCACAAATGTACAGAATAATACTTGCATCAGCATCACCACGTCGTTCGGAGCTATTGAAACAGCTTAATATCGAATTCGAGGTCCGGCCTTCCGCCACGGATGAAGAAATCGGAGGCAATTTGAGTCCTGAAAAATTTGTCGAAGAGCTTTCCCGCAGGAAAGCCGGCGACGTTGCGGCGAAACAGGACGGGAAATGCCTCGTTATAGGAGCTGATACGATAGTTGTAAAAGGCGGTGTCATGCTGGGAAAACCGTCGGATCCCGAACATGCGCGAAAGATGCTTCGTGAACTTAGTAACAGCTGGCATGAAGTTATAACAGGCGTAACCATTATAGAAACTCCTGGTATGGAAGCTTTGACGTTCCATGAAAAGACTCGCGTAAAAATGCGGGATATGAGCGACAGCATGATAGACGCCTACATTAGGACCGGGGAGCCCCTGGACAAAGCCGGAGCTTACGGTATACAAGGTTTGGGGGCTGTTTTTGTTGAGGAAATTCACGGCTGCTATTTTAACGTAGTAGGTTTGCCCCTTGCAAAGCTGACCCTGATGCTCGAGAAATTCGGAGTGAGAATTTTGTAAGGAGGTTTGAATGGAGGTTGAAAACAGCAGACTGAAGATAAAGGATCTGCCGGTCCAGGAAAGGCCCTATGAAAAATTGGAAAAATACGGGGCGGAAATGTTATCCGATGCTGAACTTCTGGCAATAATTATCAGGACAGGAAGCAGGTTTGACACATCGGTGACACTGGCGCAAAAAATCCTGGCACAGGACCGCGCAGGCAAGGGACTGGCTTTTTTACATGAACTTTCGCTGGAGCAGCTGATGAAGATAAAGGGAATCGGCCGGGTTAAAGCCATACAGATAAAAGCGGCTCTCGAGCTGTCAAAGAGAATCGCGGCGGCTTACCGGTACGGCAACCCGGTAATAATCAAGGCTCCCGAGGATATAAGCAACTTAGTGATGGAAGAAATGAGGCATTTGAACCGCGAAGTATTCAAGGTGGTTTTGCTTAATACCAAGAATCATGTAATAAGGGTTCACAATGTATCCGTCGGAAGCCTGAACGCATCCATTGTACATCCGAGGGAAGTGTTTTCTGAAGTGGTCAAGGCAGGGTGCTCGGCTGTGGCGTTTGTGCACAATCATCCCAGCGGGGACCCGGAACCGAGCAAGGAGGATATAAATATTACATGCCGCCTGGTTAATGCGGGAAACATACTCGGCATAAGGGTCCTGGACCATATCATAATCGGAAACGGAAGGTATGTAAGCCTGAAGGAAAAAGGCGTGTTGTAGTTAAAATATTAGGAGGATCAGCAATGGCTTTTTTTGCAAAGGATATCGGAATTGACCTGGGAACTGCAAATACTTTGGTACATGTAAAAAATAAAGGAATTGTTATCAGGGAACCGTCGGTTGTCGCCGTTAACAAGACAACGGGCGAGATACTTGCCGTCGGAGACGTGGCAAAAGAAATGATAGGAAGGACTCCGGGCAACATCGTAGCAATAAGGCCCATGAAAGACGGGGTTATAGCGGATTTTGAGATAACCCAGAGCATGCTGAAGTATTTCATCAAGAAGGCTGTATCGACGGGAATATTTTCCAAACCCCGTGTTGTAATCTGTGTGCCGTCGGGCGTAACGGAAGTTGAAAAAAGGGCTGTCGAGGAGGCGACACTCCAGGCGGGCGCAAAAGAGGCATACCTGATTGAAGAGCCCATGGCCGCGGCCATAGGAGCGAACCTGCCGGTAGAGGAACCCCATGGCAGCATGGTGGTCGACATCGGCGGCGGTACCAGCGAGGTAGCGGTCATATCCCTCGGCGGCATAGTAGCGAGCAGATCGTTGCGAATAGCGGGCGACGAGCTTGATGAGGCTATTGTGCATTATGTGAAAAAAGAATATAATCTTATGATAGGGGAACGCACAGCGGAAGAAATCAAGGTGACGGTAGGCGCTGCGTATCCGAAACCGAAGGAAGAATCCGTCGAAGTCAGGGGCAGGGACCTTGTCACCGGACTTCCGAAGAATATAAGGATTACATCCACAGAAATACTCGAAGCATTGAGAGAGCCCATCAACGCAATAGTTGACGCCATTAAGTATACCCTGGAAAAAACTCCTCCCGAACTGGCTGCAGATATTATGGACAGGGGAATCATGCTGACCGGCGGAGGCGCGCTTTTGAGCGGCCTGGATAAACTGATAAAGGAAGAAACGGGAATGCCGGTTTATATAGCCGAACGACCGCTGGACTGCGTTGTACTGGGCGCGGGGAAAGTGCTCGACGAGATTGAAACATTGAAAAAGGTGCTGATTTCTCCTAAAAAACTCAAATAAGGGGGTAACCATTATTGCGGTTTCTTAAGAGCAAGCTGTTTTTGTTGCTTGTAACAACGCTTTTGCTGTTGGTTGCCCTTGGTGTTACATCAGCTCACGTCGACAGCCTCGGATGGTTCAGCGATATATTCAACACGGTTTTGTTTCCGCTGCAGAAATTGCTGACAGCGGCGGGAAACGGGATCGAAGAGACCGTTTCCTTTTTTGCCGAGACCGGTACGCTGCGGAAGGAAAATGAGAGACTGCGCAGCGAAGTCGAGGAATTGAAAAAGGAAATCCAGGAATTGAATAAATACAGGAAAGAGAATGACGATCTTAAAAAAGCCCTCAACCTGAAGGACGAGTTCAAGGATTTTGAATACGTCGGAGCCAATATTATTGCGAAAGATATGGGCAACTGGTTCAACGTGTTTACCATTGACGCGGGCACGGCCGACGGAGTCGAAAAATACAATCCCGTAATAACAGGTTCGGGATTTGTTGGAAAAGTCATAAGCGCAGGCCGTTATACATCCAAGGTCATTTCCATAATTGATGTGGACAGCGCAATTTCGGCCAGGCTTTCAAAATCCGGGTATGTTTTCACCGTAAAGGGCGATTTGAGCTTCCAGGGAGAGGGACTCTGCAGGATGGATATAACCGATGCTTCCACGGACATTGCTGTCGGCGACGAAGTGGAAACCTCGGGGCTCAATGATCTCTTTCCCGTACCCAAAGGCATACTTATCGGCTCTGTCAAGGAAATCAGGAGAACGCGCGACGGGCTCGGTAGGTATGCGATTATACAGCCGGCGGTTAATTTCCGCAACCTGGACAAGGTCATTGTACTTAAATATAAATCAAAAACACAGGAAATCATGGAATAGTAATGAAGACAAAGATATTTTATGTCGGCATATGCCTGGCTGTGTTAACCGTTATTCAATCATCGATTCTCAACTATATTAAAATATTCGGAATCAAGCCCAACCTTGTGGCTGTTTTCGTAATTTGCTATTCACTGATACGGGGAAACATGGTCGAGGGAGCTGCAACAGGCCTGTTCGCAGGCCTGTTGCAGGATATGGTTTCGGGAAAGGTTATCGGGCTGTATTCACTGATCGGCATGTTCCTGGGCCTCGCGTTAAGCTCGGTAAACCGGAGATTATACAGGGATAACGTAATAGTTACCGTTTTTTTCACGATCGTTGCAACATTGTGTTACGAAACTCTTTTTGCGTTTTATGTATACCTGAAACAGCCGTTTAATCCCGTTGAAGCGATATTATACAGAATCCTGCCCATAACTGCTTATAACAGTGTGGTTTCAATATTGTTTCACATAATTTGTTCCAGGATAAACGTCAGGATTGAAAACAGCGTTAAGTCGGCAAGGAAATTCTGATTGAAGTTTTGGGGGGTTAAAATGTCGGATAACATTGTTACGTTCAAGGGCACGGGGAACGGACTTACCTTGATTCTCAGCGACAAAACGGATTTTGATTCGCTGCTCGGGGAAATGGAAGCAAGGATGGAAGCCGCCGGTTCTTTTTTCAGGGGAGCGAGCATCATGGTAAGATACAGGGGAAGAAAGCTCAATCCTGCCGAGGAGGAGGCAATACTGAAGCTCCTCAGGGAGAAGAGCGGCGCAGAGATACAGGGAATTGAGGAGGACACCCAGGAAGAGACGAATTACATGGCGGGTGATGAGGAAGAATCTCAGCAACCCAGGCTGAAGATCAAAAAATTTGGTTATTTCAAAGGTATCGAAGAGGGACAGACGAAGTTTTACAGGGGCACGGTGCGTTCCGGGCAACTTGTAAGCTTTAACGGAAATGTGGTTATAATCGGCGATGTCAATCCCGGGGGCGTTGTTGAAGCCACGGGCAACATAGTTGTTTTGGGCACGCTCAGGGGCGTAGTGCATGCCGGGGCTGACGGCAACAAGGAAGCGTTCGTGGCGGCATTCAATTTGCAGCCCACGCAGCTGAGGATTGCCGATGTGATAACGCGCGCGCCCGATGAAGGGGACGTTAGAAAAGACATGGTGCCGGAACTGGCCTACATAAAGGACGATCTTGTAATAATCGAAAGATATTTGCCTCAAAAATAGGCTGTTGCAGTGGTACGGGCGTAAACAACGTTGATTGACAAACCCGCAAAACAAATATATATTAAAGTTATGTAATGTCTGTTTTAGCTAATAAATGTTCAAAACGGAAAGCAAACCATAAAATGTCGCTGCGTAGCTGCCGGCAAGCAGTGCGGCACAACCGGCTAATCTGTAATGAATTCTAGGGGGTAGCCTTATATGGGAGAAGTCATAGTAATAACATCAGGGAAGGGCGGTGTCGGCAAAACCACAACGACGGCCAACATTGGCACCGGTCTTGCGCTTAAGGGATGCAAGGTTGTTTTGGTAGATACCGATATCGGACTGAGAAACCTCGACATAGTAATGGGCCTTGAGAATCGAATCGTGTACGATATTGTCGATGTAGTGGAAAAGACATGCAGAATTAAACAGGCGCTGATTAAGGACAAGCGTTTTGAAGGCCTGTATCTTCTTCCGGCAGCACAGACAAGGGATAAAACTGCAGTAAAGCCTAACCAGATGATATGGCTTTGCGATGAACTGAGAAAGGAATTTGATTTTGTATTGCTGGATTGCCCTGCTGGTATCGAACAGGGATTCAAAAACGCGATCGTAGGCGCCGACAAGGCCATCGTGGTGACAACCCCGGAAGTTTCCGCGGTAAGAGATGCCGACAGGATAATCGGGCAGCTTGAAGCTCACGAAATTGAAAACCCGAAACTGCTTATAAACAGGGTCAGGTCAGACATGGTCAAGCGCGGCGACATGATGTCGATAGACGATATCATTGAGATACTGGCAATTGATCTCATAGGTGTTGTTCCCGAAGACGAAAAGATTGTTATTTCCAGCAACAGAGGCGAACCCGCCGTTACCGACGGCAAATCCTTGGCCGGACAAGCTTACAGAAACATCACGCGCCGTATTTTGGGAGAGGACGTGCCAATAGCCGATTTTGACTCTGAGGACGGGTTTGTGGTGAAACTGAAGAAATTGTTTGGAATAAAAACAAATTAATTTAGGAGGAGAAATATGCTTCTTGATTTATCCAAATTGTTTGGCAGGTCCAAACCCTCGAAAGATATGGCAAAAGAGCGGCTGAAGCTCGTGCTCATCCATGACAGGGCCAATGTTTCTCCTCAGTTCCTTGAAATGGTCAAAGGAGAAATTATCAAGGTTATTTCCAACTACATGGAAATTGACAAAGACGAGCTTGACATCCAGCTTACAAGAACCAAGAGCGAGGACGGAGAAAGAGTTGTGCCGGCTCTTGTAGCCAATATTCCCATCAAGAACGTAAAAAGCAGCGGGAAATAACCAGGCAAACCTGTTCCAGGGGCATCATGGCGACTGAAGCGGATAATGCCGGATCAGTCGGGCACAAGTATAAATTTGGTACATAGTTATTTGTACATAGCTTTTGGTACATAATATTAATTCATCGCATGGCGTTAATTTCAGGAAGGATAAAAACAGGCTTCCCGAAAGGGTTTAGCCTGTTTTATTGAGACTGTTTCAAGTTTTGTGTAAACTCAAAAATCTGAGATAAGATTCTGATATTTACTTAAGGGCAGGCGCCGTTTTTCACGGTTTCTGCCCTTATCTTCATTATACAGTG
>JAMNXU010000026.1 GCA_023623175.1 Bacillota bacterium | reverse complement strand
TGGATAACATCCTTATCCCTTAAACCTATTCACTTAATCCTGTTCCGAAGGAACATCTTTATTTTCAGCGGAACGACTTTATTTGCAATGGAACGAGTTTATTTGATGTTTACAAAGCAGATTACAAAGGATTGACCATATTACAGCTCCTTTACCATAAGGGCGCGTACATAGCCGCGGTCCTTCGTGGTAGAGTCTACATAGAAGCCGCGCCTGTAGTAAAAACAGACGAGCTCGGTGTACCTTGATGCGGTATGAAGGTAAACGCGCCTGACGGAACGGGTTTTAAGGTAGTCTTCGACCCTGTTTATAAGCGACGAGCCTATGCCAAGGTTATTGTAGCCCGGCTTCACGCCGAACCGGCTTATATAAGCCGTGCCGTCGGGGCGTGTTTCGACCCTTATCGTCCCCGCAGGCTCGCCGTCCACAAAGGCAATATATACCTCCTTGTTTTCAATATCCCTTTCTATATCTTCAACCGTTTCCTCCAGGGCCTCCATGGTGCCCGTTAAACCGGCCTTTTCCATGTATATCCTGAAGGACACGTCAATTATCGATTTTATCGCTTCGGCGTCGTCTTTTTCCGCTTTCCGTATTATAAAGGAATTCTCCGGGCAGACTGTTTTCAATGCCGCGCAGGATGCTGCAAAAACGTTCAATAACCTCACCACCTTAACCCATTACAGTGGCCATAACCGCCTTTTGGGCGTGCAGGCGGTTTTCGGCCTCGTCAAATACAACCGAACGCGGGCCGTCAATTACATCTTCCGTAACTTCATATCCCCTGTACGCCGGCAGGCAGTGCAGGAATATGGCGTCGGGCTTCGCCTTTGAGAAGAGCGCTCCGTTTACCTGGTAGGGCATGAATACCTTGATTCTTTCCTCCCTTTCGGCTTCCTGGCCCATGCTCACCCACGTGTCGGTATAGACTGCGTCGGCGTTGCTTACGGCTTCTTCCGGGTCGTTGGTGATCAGCACCCTGGAACCGGAAGATTTTGCGGCTGCTTTTGCGTTCTCCACTATTTCTTCGTTGCACATGTATTCTTTCGGGGTTGCCACCGCGATGTCAATGCCGACTTTCGCACAGCCATGGAGCAGGGAATGGGCCACATTGTTGCCGTCGCCCACGTAGGCCAGTTTCAGACCTTTAAGATATTTCTTGTGTTCATATATTGTCAGCAGGTCGGCAAGGGCCTGGCACGGGTGGAGAAGGTCGGTCAGGCCGTTTATAACGGGAATGGAGCCGTACCTTGCGAGGTCTTCCACGTCGGAATGCTTGTATGTTCTTATCATTATTCCGTCGAGGTACCTCGAAAGGGTCTGGGCCGTATCATAAATGGATTCGCCGCGGCCGAGCTGGATATCATTCGAGCTCAGAAACAGGGCATAGCCTCCGAGCTGGTACATGCCGACCTCAAAGGAAACCCTGGTTCTCGTGGACGATTTGCTGAATATCATTCCCAGTGTTTTTCCCTGCAGCATTTTATGGGGAATGCCTTCCTTCAGTTCCTTTTTAAATCTCAGCGCGAGCTTGAGCAGATTCTCAATTTCCGTCGAGGTTAAATCATTAAGGCTTATAAAGTGTTTCATAATTTTCCCTCCGTGAGCCGGTCTGAATATTCATCAAGTGAATAGATTTCACATTTTCCGCCCTGGCTGACGTATTCCATTGCGTCCAGCATTGCGTTGACGGTGTCAAGAGAAGTTATACACGGTATGTTATATTCTATTGAAGTTCTCCTCAGGGTAAAACCCATTCTTTCAGGAACTTTTCCGTGCGAAGGAGTGTTGATGATGAGCGATATCCGGTCATTCCTTATACACTCCATCAAGTCTTCGAACTTCAGCTTGGTTGCCCTTATTCCCGATTTTGCCAGGTAATCGCACGTGTCCTCCGTCGCCATGATTTCAAATCCCATTTTAAGCAGCCTTTCGGCGATGTTGACGCATTCATTCTTGTCCTTGTCGGCCACCGAAATAAGAACGTTGCCCCCGGTCGGAATGCCAATGCCCGAGGCCAACAGGGCTTTATACAAAGCGCTCTTGTAGTTTTTGCCGACACCCATTACTTCTCCCGTGGACTTCATTTCGGGTCCCAGGAAGGTATCCACGGTGGTCAGCTTGGAGAAGGAGAACACGGGCGCCTTGACCGCCGTAAGTACGCTTTCTTTCGCGAGACCGCAGGTATAGCCGAGTTCCCTGAGCGTTTTCCCGAGTATTATCTTCGTGGCCACGTTGACCATGGGTATGCCGGTTATTTTGCTCATGATCGGAACAGTTCGGCTTGCCCTGGGATTGACCTCGATTACATAGACCCTGTCGTCGCGGTCAATCAAAAACTGTATGTTGAACAGACCCTTTATATGCAGGGCTTTTCCGAGTTTTATCGTGTAATCCACAATGGCCTGCTTTGCCTTTTCGCTGAGCCTGTTCGGGGGATATACGGCGATGCTGTCTCCCGAATGGACCCCGGCCCTTTCGACGTGCTCCATTATTCCGGGAATCAGTACGTCATTGCCGTCGCAAATGCCGTCCACTTCAGCTTCTATGCCGTTGATGTACTTGTCGATGAGCACGGGATGGTTCGAGGATATCTCAACGGCCATTTTCATGTATTCTTCAAGCATCTCGTCACCGAACACTATTTCCATTGCGCGGCCGCCCAGGACATAGGACGGTCTCACGAGCACTGGATATCCTATCTGCTGCGCTACGCGTTTTGCCTCCTCCGCGGAAAACGCCGTTCCGCCCCTGGGGAACGGGATGTCCAGTTTCCTGAGCAGGTTCATGAACCTGTCCCTGTCCTCGGCGACGTCGATATCCTCCACGGAAGTGCCGAGGATGTTGACTCCTGCCTTGTAGAGCGGGCCTGCGAGGTTGATCGCGGTCTGGCCCCCGAACTGCACTATGACGCCCAGGGGTTTTTCCTTGTTTATAACGTCAAGGACGCATTCCACGGTGAGCGGTTCGAAATACAGCTTGTCGGATGTGTCAAAATCGGTGCTTACCGTTTCGGGATTGTTGTTTATGATGATTGCCTCATAACCTGACTCTCTCAGGGTCTTTACGGAATGAACGCTGCAGTAGTCGAATTCAATGCCCTGGCCTATTCTTATCGGTCCTGAACCCAGCACGAGAACTTTTTCCCTGTCGCTTACTATCACATCGTCCTTTTCTTCATAGGTTGAATAGTAATACGGGGTTTTGGCCTCGTGTTCCGCGGCGCAGGTGTCGACGAGCTTGTAAACAGGGTTTATCGGGAATTTTTTGCGCAGCGCAGTGATCTTTTCCAGCGGCACATTGGCGAGATTGGCTATGTATGAGTCGCCGAAGCCAATTTTCTTTGCCCTGGAATACAGGTCATAATCGAGCCACGCGATGCCCGACTGCCTGATTTCCCCGGCCAGCCTGACTATGTTTTCGAGCTTTCTTATAAAGAATTCATCTATCTTGGTTATTTTAACTATTTCGCCGACTTCCATTCCCTTCTGGAGGGCCTTGCAGATGGCGAAAATGCGCTGGTCGTGAGGTTTTTGCAGGTACGGTACGAGTTCTTCCTTCGTCATGTTGTCATAGAGGCTCAGACCAAGCTGGTAGTTGAACTTGACGTCGAGGGAGTCGATGGCTTTCAGCAATGACTCTTCGAAGGTTCTCCCGATGGCCATTACTTCTCCCGTGGCTTTCATCTGGGTCCCGAGGCTGCGGTCGGCCGTGACGAACTTGTCAAAGGGCCAGCGCGGGAACTTCGTCACCACGTAGTCAATAGCCGGCTCAAAGCATGCGCTCGTGTTTTTAGTCACGGAGTTTACGATTTCATCGAGGTTGAGACCTACGGCAATCTTGGCGGTAACCCTTGCAATGGGGTAGCCCGTGGCCTTGGACGCAAGCGCGCTGGAACGGCTTACCCTGGGATTTACTTCTATGACGACATATTCGGAGTTTTCGGGATTAAGCGCAAACTGTATGTTGCACCCGCCCTTGATGCCGAGAGCCCTGATTATCCTTATGGATGCGGCACGCAGCATCCGGGATTCTTCGGCGGTGAGCGTCTGGCTCGGGGCCACGACGATGCTGTCGCCGGTGTGGACGCCCACGGGGTCGAAGTTTTCCATGCTGCATATTACAATGCAGTTGTCGGCGCCGTCGCGCATTACTTCGTATTCGATTTCCTTCCAGCCCGCGACGCTCTGTTCCAGGAGAACCTGGTGGATCATGCTGGATTTCAGGCCTTTTCCGCAGATATAAAGGAATTCGTCCATGTCGTGGGCTATGCCGCCACCGGTTCCTCCGAGCGTGTATGCGGGGCGAATGATGATGGGGAAGCCCACTTCCCTGGCAAAGGCCACGGCGGAGTCCAGGTCCCTGACGATGGTGCTGTGGGGAACCCTTTCGCCTATTTCCTGCATGGTCAGCTTGAAGAGCTCGCGGTCCTCGGCTTTTTTGATGGATTGAAGCGAAGTGCCCAAAAGTTCTATTCCCAGCTCATCGAGGATGCCGTCTTCCGACAGCTGGACAGCCATGTTGAGCCCCGTCTGTCCTCCGAGCGACGCCAAAATTCCGTCGGGCTTTTCGCGCCGGATTATCTGTTTCATAAAATCCAGAGTTATCGGCTCTATATAGACCCTGTCGGCGGTTTCGCCGTCCGTCATGATGGTGGCCGGGTTGCTGTTGACGAGCACCACTTCTATGCCTTCTTCCCTGAGGGCTTTGCAGGCCTGGGTTCCCGAATAGTCAAATTCCGCAGCCTGGCCTATTACTATGGGTCCCGATCCGATTACCAGTACCTTTTTTATTTTTTTGGATATTGGCATAATGTCCTCCGTAAATTGCGAATTTCTGCTATTGAGACATCATTTTCATAAATGTGTTATAAACATAAGTTGTTTCGGGCAGTCCCTCTTCCATCAGCGGGTGGAACTGCACGGACAGGATGGGCAGACGCCTGTGGCGGAATCCTTCCACCGTGTTGTCATTCACATTTACATGGGTTATCTGTATGTCATCGCCCAGATTGTCCCTCAGCACATAGTTGTGGCACTGCTCGGTTACGTAACAGCGATTGTTGATCAGATCCCTGACGGGCTGGTTGGACCCGTGGTGGCCGAATTTGAGCCTGTACACTTCGCCGCCCAGCGCAAGGCCGAGCAACTGGTGCCCGAGCCCGATGCCAAGCAGGGGTTTTTTACCTATAATTTCGCGCACCGTTTCCTTTGCTTGCGGAAGATCTTCGGGGTTGCCGGGACCGTTGGACAGGACTATGCCGTCGGGGTTCAGTTCCAGTATTTCTCCCGCTGAAGAAAAGGCCGGAAGCAGGTATATGTCGCAGCCGAGTTTCTCAAGGTCCCGAATGACAGAGCTTTTAACCCCGAAATCCAGGACCGCGACTTTTTTTGACGGCCCGGGAATGTGAACCGGTTGCTGCCTCGTAACTTCCTCGACGGGATTGTGCTTCTCTTGTTTTTTCCTTTTTAGTTTTTCCATGAGGCAGTCTATGTTTCCCGTTTCGGTGGATATAAGCCCGAACATTGTACCGTTGTCGCGGATATGCTGCACGAGAGCCCTCGTGTCTATACCTTTTATTCCAGTAATACCGTGTTTCCTGAAATACTCTTCGGGAGAAGTTGTGCAGCTCCAGTGGCTTGGGGCGTCGCAGAGCTCCTTGACCGCAAGGCCCCTGACATGGGGTTTGGAACTTTGCTGATCGCCTTCGTTGAAACCGCAGTTGCCTATAAGAGGATAGGCCATGACCACGATCTGGCCGCAGTAGGAAGGGTTTGCCACGATTTCCTGGTACCCCGCCATGCTGGTGTTGAATACAACCTCTCCCGCGGTTTCGCCGGGCTGTCCGAAGCTTTTTCCCACAAAACAGGTTCCGTCTTCAAGCAATAAAACAGATTTCATTTCATACCACCCAGTCAGTCTTTTGAAATTTAAGTCCTCTGTCTTTTGACAGTCAAGTTTTGAATTTGCCAAAAATCCGGAATTGGAAGCCCCTAATTCCTAAAAATCCGGCATTATCTCATTCCTGTAATTCCTGCAATACGTTTTCCAGGGCTTCCACAAAGCCGTCTATGTCGTGCTTTTCTATTACCAGCGGAGGAAGAAGCCTGATTATGTCGGCGCCTACGCTTCCGACAAGATAGCCTTTGCCCAGCAGGCCGGACGCTATTGACGCCGCTTTGCTGTTGTTGAGCTGTATACCGATCATCAGGCCTTTTCCGCGTATTTCCGTTATGCTGGGGAACTTTGCTTTCAGGTCCTCAAGCTTATGTTTCAGATATGCTCCCATTTTGCGGGCGTTTTCAATAAGGCCGTCGTTGAGAAGTACATCCATGACGGCTAGACCTGCGGCGCATGCCAGCGGGTTTCCTCCGAAGGTCGAGCCATGGTCGCCTTTTTCAAAGGCGCTTGCTACAGGTTCCTTCGCGAGGACGGCTCCTATCGGGAAGCCCCCGCCGAGAGCTTTTGCCAGCGTAAATATATCGGGTTCGACGCCCAGGTGCAGGTATGCGAAGAGTTCTCCCGTACGGCCAAGGCCGCACTGTATTTCATCAAATATAAGGAGAAGGCCCTTTTCATCGCACAGTTTGCGCACAGCCTGCGCGTATTCTTTGGTCACAGGGTTGACACCGCTCTCGCCCTGGATCGGCTCCATCATAATGGCGCAGGTATTTTCGCCGATTGCTTTTTCAAGTTCATCTATATTATTGATAGGAACATGCCTGAAACCGGGTGTGAGCGGAGCAAAGGGCTTCTGGTATTTTTCCTGCCCCGTGGCCGCTACCGTTGTCAGCGTCCTGCCATGAAAGGAGTTTATAAGCGTTATGATTTCATATTTTTCCGGCTGGCCGTTTTTCTTGAAATAAATCCTTGCAAGCTTGATAGCCGCCTCATTGGCTTCGGCGCCACTGTTGGCGAAAAACACCCTGTCGGCGCATGAGTTTTCCACGAGGACCTTGGCCAGTCTTGCCTGGGTTTCTATATAATACAGGTTGGAACAGTGTATAAGTTTGCATGCCTGGGAGGTAATCGCATCCACGAGTTTGGGGTGTGAATGTCCCAGTGCGTTTACCGCGAGCCCGCCGAGCATGTCGGTGTATTTTTTTCCCTCGGTGTCCCACAGGTACATGCCTTTGCCGTGTCCGAAACAGACGGGCGTCCTGTTCCCGAAGGTTTTCATGTAATATTTGCTGTCCATTTCGATTATTTCATTAAGTTTCATGGCAGGAAACCTCCCTGTACATAATACAAATAATTATACACATCAATGAATAAAAATGCAACAACATCAATAAAAATGCCCCGAGTCTGAAACCGCAGTACAATCCACAGTCTTAGGCTCTGAGCTCTGTAAAACTTAAAACTGTGTATAAAAAAGGGCTTTAAACAATGTGTATAAAAAGACTTTAAACAATTAAAGCGCAAACTAAAAAGCAATAATACGCTTAACTCCGTGGCATAGCTGTAAATTACAGCTTTTCAGTGCTGTGGTAAGGGACTTTTTCCTTGGTTATCATTGTTCCGATTCCCTTGTTTGTGAATATTTCAAGCAGTATGCAATGGGGAATCCTGCCGTCAATTATGTGGGTCCTGCCTACGCCCCTGTTGAGAGCATCGATACAGCCCAGAACCTTGGGTATCATTCCGCCGCTTATTACCTTTTTTTCAATGAGCTCGTAGGCCTCGGGAACGGTCAGGACCGGGATTATTTCATTGCTGTCGGCAGAAAGCTTTATTCCTTCAACGTCGGTGAGAAGTATCAGTTTTTCGGCGCGAAGGGCCGCCGCAATTTCCGAGGCCACGGTATCGGCGTTTATGTTGTAGCTTTGACCGTCCTTACCTACCCCTATAGGCGCCACAACGGGTATGTATTCATCCTTTGCTATCAGGTCCAGCACTTTCGAGTTGATTTTCACTATCTGACCGACATAACCCAGATCAATCCACTTGCCGTCAGCCATGGCCCTGTACTGCTCGCACTCGATAAGGTGCCCGTCTATGCCGCACAGACCGATGGCCTTGCCGCCCTTTTGGTTCAGCAGCGACACGATTTCCTTGTTTGTTTTTCCCACGAGCACCATCTGGGCGACTTCCATGGTGGCGGCGTCGGTCACCCTGAGACCGTTGACAAACCGGCTTTCGATGTTAAGCTTTTTTAACGTGCTGCTGATGTCAGGTCCGCCTCCGTGAACCACGATGGGATTCATTCCTATATATTTAAGCAGAGTGATGTCTTCCATCACGGAATTTTTCAAATCTTCCGAAATCATGGCATTGCCGCCGTACTTGATTACAATGGTTTTGCCGTAAAGTTTCTGTATGTACGGCAACGCTTCAATCAGGATTTCCGCTTTTTTAATAAGGTCTTTCATAATGGTCCCCCGTTTCTTACCGTGTCAGGCCGTTCTTGCCGGCTCTGAGCAGCTTGTGTTACACTCTGTATGCATTTGCATGCCGATTGATTTATAATTATACATCCGCAGGTATAAAAATGCAACAATAATTAATACAACAATGAACAAATATTTTCTCACTATGAATAAATGTTTTTTGTAAACTTTGCAAATGTTTTTTTAATCCATGCAACAGCTTTTTGGTGATTTATGCATTGCTTATTGATAATTTATACAAATGAATTTATTTTTGAACTGTTGAGTTAATTATTTTTAATTTGTTGAATTAATCATTTTGATTTGTTGAATTAATTATTACAATCAAATAATTTATTATTTTCGATTAGTACAGGTGTTTATGCAAACAGCATATACAAATTTACTAAATACCCCCGGTCAAATTTGTTAAAAAGGATAATAGAAGAGGCGGCGTTTGAGTGTTATATTTATAGCATAAAGCCATATGATAACATAACGGCGGTATGCTTATAATTAAGGGAGGTTACTTCATGGCAAACGTAAAGTTCAGAAATGTCACCAAAAAGTTCCCTGGCGGGGTTACAGCCGTAAACAATTTCAACCTTGATATTGAGGACAAGGAATTCATTATATTGGTCGGACCGTCAGGATGTGGTAAAACAACGACGCTGAGAATGGTCGCAGGACTCGAAGAGATAACCGAAGGCGAAATCTATATCGGCGACAGGCTTGTTAACGATATAGCGCCGAAGGACAGAGACATCGCGATGGTTTTCCAGAACTACGCGCTGTATCCTCACATGACTGTGTTTGATAACATGGCTTTCGGTCTCAAGCTCAGAAAGACCCCGAAAGAAGAAATCAAGAGAAAAGTTCATGAAGCTGCAAGGATCCTGGGTATCGAACACCTGCTTGACAGAAAACCGAAGGCTCTGTCCGGCGGTCAGAGACAGAGAGTTGCGCTGGGCCGCGCCATAGTCCGTGAACCCAAGGTATTCCTTATGGACGAGCCGCTGTCAAACCTCGACGCAAAACTGAGGGCCCAGATGAGAACGGAGCTCACAAGACTCCACCAGAGACTCGATACGACGTTCATTTACGTTACCCACGACCAGGTAGAAGCTATGACGATGGGTACAAGAATCGTCGTTATGAAGGATGGTATCATCCAGCAGGTTGACACACCTACGGCTCTGTACGAAAAACCTGCAAACCTGTTCGTCGCAGGATTTATCGGAACGCCGCAGATGAACTTCGTCAAGGCTACAATTGAAAACCGCGACGGAGAATACCACCTGCTGTTCGGAAGACACGACATCAAGCTGCCCGAAGGCAAAGCCAAGAAACTTGCAGGAACCGGTTACGACGACAAGGAAGTTATAATCGGTTTCAGGCCCGAGGCTATACATGACGAAGCTGTATATATTGAACAGATGCCCGATTCCACGATTAACGCAGTTGTGGACGTTGTTGAAAGACTCGGTGCCGAAACCCTGATCTACATGCAGGTTGAAGGCATAAACAACGTAATCGTCGGAAGAGTGAATCCGAGAAGCACCGCGAGAGTCGGCGACAAGATAAAGATAGCTATCGACGCCAACAAGATTCACATCTTCGACAAGGAAACCGAAAAGACAATCATCAACTAACATCATACAAATCTGCCAAAAACAGGCCCGCTCCCAGGAGCGGGCTTTTTGTATGGCCTCTGAAAAGTCTTGAATTTGGTAAATGGTAAGAAATTTCCGTTTATGAATTTTGTATTTTGTTGTTGAATCATGTTCTTTTAGTGTATAATTGTACTTAAAGCAAAGACTGTGCATTGCGCCCTGTGCGCCTGACACGGAGGCCGGTGTGCCGGGTGGTTGTTTGGAGGAATTTCCGTGCTGGATTTGCTGCAAAATGCGGTTACAAAAGCAAGTGAGCTTGTTAATGCGGAATTTGGCATTGCGGATGAAAACGGAGTTGTAATTGCATGCTCCGACGGCAGCAAAATCAACAGTGTGAGCCAACCTGCACGGGAATTTCTGTCTTTGAAAAGCAAAACCGGGGTATCCGGCGGTTATACGCTGCAAAAGCTGTATATCAGGAACCGCTTTGAGTATATCGTGTTTGTAAAGGGAACCGGGGAACAATTCGAAAAATACCTTTCGCTTTTATCCATGAATGTTTTGAACATCAGGCAGCTTACGGATGACAGAAGCAGCAGGATCAATTTTCTGAAGGCAGTGCTCAGGGGCGGCTTGGCGGCAGGCGATATTGCTCTCAATTCAAGGCTTTACCGTATAACGCCGGACTCGGAAAGAGTGGTATACCTGGTTAAAACCGAACCACGCAGCGAGTCCTATGCCTGTGACGTGCTGCAGGGAATGTTTCCTAACAAGCAGAAGGACACGGTTTTTGTAATAGAGGACGAAAAAATCGCGCTCATAAGGGAACTGGCGGGATCCGCCGAAGGCGAAGAGGTTTACAGGGTTGCCGAAACCATTGCCGATACGCTGAATGCGGAACTCATGGAGAACGTGTTTGTCGGCATTGGTCCCGTGGTGTCAAACCTGAGGGATCTTTCCAGGTCCTACGCCGAAGCGGATCTTGCGCTGACAATCGGCATGATCTTTGACAGTGACAAGAGAATAAAGAAGTACGATGATTTAGGTATCGGAAGATTAATATACAAGCTGCCCGAAGATGCATGCAACGCTTTTCTGGATGAGGTTTTTAAGGATGGATCCTTTGAATCGCTGGATGATGAAACAATGCACACGATCCACAGTTTCTTTAAAAACAGCCTGAATGTAAGCGAAACATCCCGGCAGCTTTTTGTGCACAGGAATACACTGGTTTACCGTCTTGACAAGATACAGAAGCTTACCGGCCTTGACCTGAGGAAATTTGATGACGCAGTCGTGTTCAAGGTAGCGATGCTTGTAAAAAACTATATCGACAGCAGGAGATAAAAATGGTTGAATTCAGAAATGTAATGAAAAGGTATCCGAACGGTACCGTGGCATTGCGGGATATTAACCTTAAAATAAGGAAGGGCGAATTTGTTTTCGTAATAGGCCCGAGCGGGTCCGGCAAGTCCACGCTGATAAAGCTGATAATGAAGGAAGAGGACCCGACGGAGGGAGAAGTAATTGTTAACGGTTACAACATCTCCACGTTGCCGAGAAACAAGATACCCTACCTGAGGAGGAGCCTCGGCATAGTTTTTCAGGACTTCAGGCTGCTTCAGCATAAAACGGTTTATGAAAATGTTGCGTTTGCGATGCAGATAGTGGAAGCCACGCCAAAGGAAATCAGGAGGCAGGTTCCAATGGCCCTGGCGCTCGTGGGACTCAGCAAAAAGGCCGATGTGTACCCCGACCAGCTGTCGGGCGGCGAACAGCAGAGGGTGGCACTGGCAAGGGCACTCGTAAACAACCCCTCGCTGCTGATTGCCGATGAGCCCACGGGCAATCTTGATCCTGAGATTTCGCTGGAAATCATGAAGCTTCTCAGCGAGATAAATCAGCGCGGGACAACCGTCATAGTGGCGACCCACGAGAAGTCCATAGTCGATGCAATGAAGAAGAGAGTGGTTGCCCTTGACAGGGGGCAAATAGTCAGGGACCAGGAAAAGGGGATCTACGGGGATGAAGATAAGGACAATAAAATATATAGTTAAAGAGGGTTTTTTAAATACGTATAGAAATAAATTAATGTCTCTTGCCTCGGTCAGCATAGTTACAGCCACTTTGCTGATATTCGGCATATTTTTTGCTATAATACTTAACCTGAACTACAACATAAAGGCTTTCCAGGAACAGCCCGAGCTTGAAGCCTTTTGTTACACGGAACTGAACGACGAGGAGATAAACCAGGTTAAGGAGATGTTGATGAATAACGACAAAATTGAATCGGTCCAGATGGTCACGAGGAAAGAGGCGTTTGAAAAGCTGAAGGAAATGCTCGACAACAGGGAAGAGATGCTCGAAGGCTACAGCGAGAATATTATGCCCGTGTCCTTTATCATTAATATAAAGGATACTTCCAGGACGCCGGAGCTCGTGGAAGAAATTAAGGGCATTTTCGGCATTGAATCGGTGAGGTATTCCCAGAGAGTCATTGACATAATGAACAGGATCAACAGCTGGGTCAAGTGGATAAGCACTGCTTTTGTAGCACTTTTGACGGGAATCTCAGTGTTCATTATTTCTAATACAATAAGGCTCACGGTGTTCGCAAGAAGAAAAGAGATAAACATAATGAAGTATATAGGCGCCACTGACTGGTTCATCCGCTGGCCATTTGTGGTAGAAGGTGTTATAATAGGGATTGCGGGCGCTGTTTTGGCCTTTATATTGCTTTGCTACGGATATTCATCCATCGAGAGCAATTTTCACAGCGACGTAACGAGGCTCAGTATTAACTTCATATCGATTGCGGCATTGAGGGATATTGCGTCTAAGGTGTTCGGACTGCTTCTCCTGATCGGAAGTTCGGTCGGGTGCCTTGGAAGCATGATTTCCGTGAGGAAGCACCTGAGGGTTTGATTTAAGCCTGAGGCTTTGATATAAGTTAGTCAAAGTATTGATATAAGTGGTGCGGATGGATTAATATATTAACGGAAGCTTTTTCAGGGGGTAAATGTGACAAATGAGGAAGCCGATAGCCATTACTTTGCTGCTGGCGATGTTTTTGACGTTGTGCTCGTTTCCGGTTACAGCCGACCAGTTGTCCGAAATTCAAAACAAAAAACAGAACATTGACAGCCAGCTTTCGCAAATAGAAAGAAAGAAGACCGAAACGCAGAAAAAGCTGCAGCAGATTGAGACCCAGAAGGAACAGCTGCTCAGCGCAGAAAACCAGCGCAGCAAGGAGTATGAAGAGCTTCTCAAGGAATTTGAGGCAGTCCAGCAGGAAATTCAGTCCATTGAGCAGACAATCCAGGATACGGAAGCTGAATATCAGAGGCAGAGAGACCTTTATGCTAAAAGACTGAAGGCAATGTACCAGGTTTCAGGTATATCAGCCATGGAAACACTTTTGAATTCCACCAGTCTTCTCAATTTCTTTGAACGGCTTGAGTACCTGGTCAGGATATCCCAAAAGGATACAAAACTGCTCGAGGAACTTGAAGCTGCAAAAAAAGATCACGAGTTAAAAAAGATGGAAATGGAGCTTATAAGAAAAGAGCTCAGCGACAGGGCAAAGCAGCTTCAGCAGAACATAGAGCAACTGAAAACATCGAGGGCGGCAAAGGAATCGGAAATCAGAAGGCTGAACATGACGCTCGAGGAATATGAAAGACAGGAGGATGAATTAATCCGGATTTCCGCCGAGCTGGCACGCAGCATACAGGCCCTGATGAGCAAAAACACCACGTATGCCAGCGGAGCGATGGTATGGCCTTCCGCGGCTTCCAGGACAATAACTTCACCCTATGGCATGAGGCTGCACCCGATCCTGAGAGTGTACAAACTCCATACGGGCATTGACATAGGAGCCGGTTTTGGAACTTCCATATTAGCGGCGCAGAAGGGAACCGTTATCGTTGCAGGATGGCAGAACGGATACGGGAACACGGTTATCATTGACCATGGAGGCGGAGTTGCGACGCTGTACGCCCATGCCAGCAAAATACTGGTTAAAGTCGGAGACAAAGTGGAAGCAGGCAGTGTAATAGCACTGGTCGGAAGCACAGGCTGGTCCACGGGACCTCACCTCCACTTTGAAGTTATTGTCAACGGCGCCACAACAAATCCCTTGAACTATGTAAAGCCTTAAAAGCATTTAATCAGATGATCTGACAAAAACTCATAAAGTCGGATGATCACGCAAAAAATCTTAAAAAAACTGGAGATCGAATATACACTGGCCCGGAAGTTTTCCGGGTTTATTATTCTCATGAGGGGCATTCTACAGGCATATGATATAATGAATGCCATGCAATAATAAAGTTATGCGGC
The DNA here is from genome assembly GCA_023623175.1 of Bacillota bacterium. Taxonomy (GTDB): domain Bacteria; phylum Bacillota; class Clostridia; order Acetivibrionales; family JAMNXU01; genus JAMNXU01. Next base: position 126,072 of record JAMNXU010000026.1, on the reverse strand, counting down.
AATACCATGCGGCAAAGCATGCCACGATGATCAGGACATGCGGCAAAACGCATACAATGATGGTCAGTCCATGCGGAATGCATGCCATGTGAAGCAAGTGTAAAACCTGATTAACATGGCATGCATTTAAATTAAAAAGCATGGCATGGAATAAAACATGGTATGCATTTAACCTGGAAAAGGCATGGCGGGCACAAGCATGATTATATATCGGTATGTGAAGGAGTGGACCGGATGCGGCTCAAACGCAGGAACCTTTTGGCTGAAAGAATTTTAACGATTGTTATCACGGCGGTTATAACTTTTTCGGCGACGGTAGGGGGATACTATGTATGGGATTACTACACGCCGGACTATTCAATAACTTTTGACAAAAATACGGTTGATCTGAAGAATATCAGGAAATTCAACCAGGTAAGGGATTTGCTGAAAAAGGAATTTTACCTCGATGTCGATGAAAATGTGCTCCTGGAAGGAGCAATAGCGGGAATGGCAAGCTCGCTGAAAGACCCCTACACGCGTTATCTCACCGTGGAACAACAGCAAAAAAACATGGAGAGTCTCGAGGGCAGCTACGTAGGAATAGGCTGCGTCGTGACACTGGATGAAAACAATGTGGCCACCGTGGTAGAAACCTATGAGGGATCTCCTGCCCGCGAAGCCGGTTTGCTTCCCGCTGACAAAATCGTTAAGGTGGACGACAGGGATGTTACCGCCCTCGGAGACCTGGACCAGATTTCGGAACTGCTCAGGGGCGAGATAAACACCAAGGTCACTGTTACCGTGTACAGGGCATCGGAAAACAGGCTCCTGGTTTTCGAAATAGTAAGGAGAAAGGTCACCGGTCTGAACATTAAGAGTGAAATCCTCGAGGACCGCATCGGTTATGTGCTGATCGAGAAGTTCGATTTTGAAGTGGCCCCGGCATTTTTCCATCAGATGACCAATTTGATGATGAACGGCATAAAAGGACTGATACTGGATCTGAGGGACAATCCCGGCGGATCTTTTGACCAGGTAGTGCGAATTGCCGACATAATTCTGCCTGAAGGAATGATTGTATATACGGAAGACAAGTATAAGAGGAGGGAAACCCATTACTCCGACGCCAGCTGCATAGACCTGCCCATTGTCGTTCTAGTAAACGGACGAAGCGCCAGTGCTTCCGAGATATTGGCCGGAGCCATAAAGGACAATAACTGGGGAACGCTCGTCGGAACCAGGACCTTCGGCAAGGGCCTGGTGCAGGGAATGAAAACGCTGGAAGACGGCTCGGGACTTAATATCACCATAGCGCGCTACTTTACGCCGTCAGGCGTGTGTATCCATGAAAAGGGAATTGAGCCTGACGTGGAAATAGAGGTCAGGGAAGAATACAAGGGTTTCCCTGTGGCCAATATACCCCGCGAAGATGATATACAGCTGCAAACGGCAGTGAAAATATTGAAGGAAAAAATGAAGCAGCAATAAAAATTGATGCTATATATGGAAGCAATGTATATTGTTGCAGTTTTATCCACATAATTACCTATGGAGGTGGGTGTTGTGGATAAAAACAATGAAGAACTTAAATACGAGATAGCCGGCGAACTTGGATTGCTTGACAAGGTCCTGAAGTTCGGATGGAAAAGCCTGTCGGCCAAGGAGACCGGCCGTATCGGGGGATTGATAACAAAAAGAAAAAAAGCCATGGAAGCTGCCGGCAAGCCCGAAGGCAGGCAGAAAAACCGCGAATGGACCGCTCTTTTTTGAATTTTTTATTGCTACGGGAAGAATAAAATGATATATTTGTTCTATGTATTGTTCCATGCGGCAGACGGTTTACTGAGCGCGCTGCTTCAGAAGGTGAAGGAATGTACGAAGGTTTTGCCTACGTTTATGACAAACTGACCGCCGATATTGATTATTCAAAATGGGCGGATTACATAGAATCCATATTTGAGAAAACGGGTGCAAAACCGAAAAGCCTGGTCGACCTCGGTTGCGGAACGGGCAGCTTTTGCAGTGAAATGGCCGCGAGGGGATACAGCGTTATCGGCATAGATCGTTCGGCCGATATGTTGTCATGCGCCAAAAACAAGGCCATTGAAAAAGGATTGGACGTATTGTACATTCAACAGGACATGGCAGATTTCGAGCTGTTCGAAGCGACGGAATGCATCGTGTCACTGCTGGACAGCGTAAATTATATTACGGACAAAAGAAAACTTAAAAGAATGTTCCGGCGAGTCCGCGAAAACCTCAAAACCGGCGGACTGTTTATTTTTGACATCAATACTCAATACAAGTTTGAAAAGGTTTTGGGGAATAATTTTTTTTATGATTTAGGCGATGATGTCATATGTTTGTGGCAAAATCGCTACGATGAAAAAAGAAAAATCTGCGAGTTCGACCTGACGCTGCTGGTCCGGGAAGGATCGCTTTACAGGCGCTGGGACGAAATCCACAGGGAAAGGGCGTATACCGCCGGGGAGATTACGGATGCCCTTGAGGCCGAAAAACTGCAAATAATAGGAGTGTATGACAATTTAACCTTTGACACACCCGGGGAAAAATCGGAAAGAATATTTTTTGTTTGCAGGAAACCGTAAAGTATAATATTTAATCCTGACGGTATACTATAAACATAAAATTTTGTTAACGATGTTTTACAGTAAATAAATAAAAATTATTAAGTTGACAAAGAATATGAAATTATGTTAAACTTACTTTAGCTTAATGAGTTGGTCCTTAGTAAGCGGTTCCTGATACGCAGGTCCTTAATAAGTTGATCTGACTCGGCAGGCTAAAGTAACCGTCAGGAGGAATGAAGTTAATGGAAAGAGGAAGAGTTAAGTGGTTTAATGCGGAGAAAGGTTTTGGCTTTATTGAAAGAGAAAACGGCAATGACGTTTTCGTTCATTTTTCAGCCATAGCCATGGATGGTTTCAAGACCCTTGAAGAGGGCGAAGAGGTTATCTTCGATGTAGTTGCCGGAGCAAAGGGACCTCAGGCCGCCAATGTACAGAAAGTAAACGCAAACTAACCAAACAGGAAAGGCTGCAGTATCGATTTTAAAGTTTGTACAAACTTTATAATAAAATGATGTAGACCTTGACACTTCCCGGTATAATTGATTTATACCGGGATTTTCAATTTACAGGAATATTGTAATTTCCGTTTGGTACGACTAAAATCATACCATGGAAGAGGGTAACAGGCATTGCATGTTAGCATGCAATGCCAATATACATGCTGATGGAACTGATATGAATGCTGATGATGTTACGTTATATGTATGCAGATAATTCAATAGCGTGCTGACAGTGCCGCATGCCTCTTGATAATATCTGTATGCATGCTTACAATAACAATTTTTATATAATCAAATATACGGAGTGATTGGATGGAAGACTATGTAATCAGGGCGACAGCAGGGAATGGTTCTGTAAGAGCCTTTGCGGCTTCTACAGGCAACATGGTCAATGACGCAAGAAAAGTGCATGATCTTTCGCCCCTTGCCGCAGTAGCGCTGGGAAGAACGATGACGGCGGCGGCAATGATGGCGGTTTCGATGAAAGGCGAGAAGGATACGCTGACGATACAGATAAAAGGGGACGGACCACTTGGCGGAATCGTGGTTGTATCCGATTCAAATTTGAATGTAAGGGGCTATGTGCACAATCCCAAGACATACCTGCCGCTGAACGATAAAGGTAAGTTCGATGTGGCGGGAGCCGTCGGCAAGGGATATTTGAATATAATACGCGACCTCGGGCTCAGGGAACCCTATATCGGGTATGTAAAGCTGATGTCGGGAGAGATAGCCGAAGACATGGCATATTATTTTACAATCTCGGAACAGATACCTTCGGCCGTTTCGCTCGGTGTTTACGTGGACGCGGACGAAACCATAATATGCGCCGGGGGATATATATTGCAGCTTATGCCTGAGGCTGACGAGGAGATCATTTCATACCTGGAAAAGAAGGTGGCGGAGCAGCCCCCGGTGACGAGCCTGATTGCTTCAGGCAAATCGCCCGAGGATATCCTGGGTGAAATGCTCGGAGAAATAGGGCTGAAAATAAACGACAGGGTGCCGTGCAGGTTTAAATGCAACTGCTCAAGGGAGCGCATGGAACGGGGCCTGGTCGCCCTGGGCGCCGATGAACTGCGCAGCCTGATAAAGGAGCAGAAGGGTGCGGAAGTCCAGTGCCATTTCTGCAATGCAAAATATGATTTTACGGAGAAGGAATTGACGGATTTGTTGAATTCATTGGAAGAACCGCGCTAAAATTTCGTATTGACAAAAGGCATGCCTTTATAGTATCATTCTGACTATGGCGCCGTTATTGCCAGCGCTTAAAACATTAATTGCCACCGCTTTTTAGTTGACAAACGGATCAAATCGTGTATAATAGATATTGCCGCTTTTGATGGCCCGGTAGTTCAGTCGGTTAGAATGCCAGCCTGTCACGCTGGAGGTCGAGGGTTCGAGCCCCTTCCGGGTCGCCATTCAGCAGAGAGGCAGATGTTGAAAGCATCGCCTCTATACGCCCAGATAGCTCAGTTGGTAGAGCAGAGGACTGAAAATCCTCGTGTCGCTGGTTCGATTCCGGCTCTGGGCACCACGCACGCGGGATTAACTCAGTGGTAGAGTGTCACCTTGCCAAGGTGAAAGTCGCGAGTTCGAATCTCGTATCCCGCTCCATTTTTTATGGTCAGCGGTTTTGTTGACCTAAACGGCGCCATAGCCAAGTGGTAAGGCAGAGGTCTGCAAAACCTTTATTCCCCGGTTCAAATCCGGGTGGCGCCTCCAAGACCTACAGAATTAGTATTCTGTAGGTTTTTTATTTGTCTGAACCCATTGTCTAAAATCAAACTTTGATCACCAGTTTTACGGTTCCTGTCGCTGGCCGTCAAAACTACCTATGAAGCCGGAACGCCCGCAAGGGAAGGACTGTTGCTTGAAAAGGTTCTTACATGGTTAAAAGACGATTTTGCAGGCGGCAACTGTGAAATAATTTATTAAACCTTACATTTTTCGCTGATCATTAGCCAAATACCTGCAGGGCGGCATAAATCAGCCGCCTTTTTTACGTTTCTGGTTCCGGCAATCATTAAACCCGGTATTCAAGTACGCCTGCAGAAGATAATAAGGCAAGTTTCCCTGAAAGTGGCGCATTTTTTCTCAAAGTAACATATTATGTAACACAAACATAATATAAAGCGTAATATATGGTCTTATGGAGGAATAATCCATGCTTTCAGGTAAAAATACCATGCTCTCGGGTGCGGATTTCGTTCGCCGGTCCCTGGAGCTGCATCTTTTCTTTGCGAGGATAATGAAGGAGCACTCGTTTTTCCTGCAGGTGGGATTTACGCCGAAGGACGTTGTTTTTGCGCAGCAGGCCGACAGGTTCAGAATGGACTTTGACAGGCTTTTGAGCGAAGTTGCTGCGCTTTCCAACGGCGTTGTCAGCCGCGATGTCCTGGGCAGCGGAGAAGTGGTTACGCCGTATACATTAAGAGCCGAATCGGTTTCGTCCTTCTTTACGGGAGTAAGAATACCGACGGGAATAACGCAGGCTGAAACTGCCCTGTCGCCGGGAGATGCGACCGTTGTCAGCCCGATGCTGGAGAGAAGCGTATATATGCTCAATATGAGGGCAATGAACCTTGTTGACGGGCTGATCCGGTTCAAAGCGAGAATTTTGTCCGATGTTTTGTCGTGTAAAATGTTCACTGTCAACTATCCCCTGCTGATTGACCACATCATGCGCGAGGCAAGGCTCTACCTGGGCCTGATCCGCAGGCTGCAAAACAGGGAGAATATTGATATTAACAAGGAGGCCCTGGAGCAGGAATCCTTCTGGAACAGGATAATGGCTGAACACGCAAAATTTATCCGCGGCTTGCTCGACCCGACCGAAAACGATTTGATAGAAGCGGCCAACAACTTCGGAAAGGAATTTGACAAGCTGACCGATGAGGCGAAAGCAGCCCTGGAGAAGAGCATTAAGCCCGCAAAGGTCACAGCCGACAGCCTTAAGGCGACACAGGCTATCAGGGACTTCAAGGCGCAGGGAACCCAGGGACTTCTTGAATGCAAGATCCGGTCAATTATCATACCTTTGCTCGGCGATCACGTATTGCGCGAAGCAAACCACTATCTGCGTCTCCTGAAGATGTTCGGTCAGGGCTGAAAGAAGTTTGGGCAAAACTGAAACCGACTGGGCCGGCTCCTGGTATAATGCACCAGGGGCTTTATTTTTTTGCATATTGCCAAAATGAATGTTTTTTGATTTGACACAAGTGGTATATATGGAAAAAAGTTTGGAAAAGCCTGACCGGGGTCTTTGAACCCTGCTTGTCTACCGGTGTCGATACAGCAATGAACGCTGTCTGAAACACGTTTGAAAACGCAACTGACAGATGCCAGATGATTGAACAGTGACAGGACAATTATATGAAGCTTATAAACTTTCAAATCATAATTACATACAGGGGGTATCATCATGTATTTCAAATGGAAGGACGAGTTCAGCGTTAATGTCGGGGAACTGGACAGGCAGCACAGGAAATTGTTCGAGATAGGCGGAAGGATTTCCGATCTTGTGATGGCCGATGACGGTTTTGACCATTATGATGAAATAGTCGGCATACTTGCGGAACTGGCGGATTATGCCGTTTACCATTTCGACCAGGAAGAAATACTTATGGAGCAGTACGGATACCCGGAACTGGAAAGCCATAAAATTGAGCACATGTTTTTCAGAAAAAAGCTTCAGAAAATCGAAAGCAAGGACCTGGACAACATGCAGAGAGAAGCCGTCATTGAGCTTATTACCTTTATTTCCGACTGGATAGCCGGCCATATACTTAAAACCGACGCAAAGTACGGGGCGTTTTTCAACAGCCATGGTCTTCGGTAAATCTCGGTAAATTATTGCAAATATACTTTTTTCGCATGTTATTTTGTTTTTCATTGTTTAACAGACTCCTTTTGGAACAAAATAAATGAAAAATCGTTATACAGTATGTGGGCTTTTCAGTGAAGCGCAAGCCCATATTTTCTTTGTTCCGGGCACCCGTCACTATATAAAGGCATTTGTCTTGTACAAAGGCATTTGACTTATATAGCCGGACGGTGCCTGGTGCAGTGGTTATTGCTTTGCCAAGAGGAGTGCTTTACATTGCGATGGACATGGATTTTCAGAAGATGGACACGGATATTAAAGGCAATACTCTTGCCGGTATTAATATTTTCCCTGATATTTGCATCAGCCTGCGGGTTTTTTGGTATATCGGACGACTGCGCTGACAGCGGCAACAGCGGCGACGGAAACTATGCCGGAGGAAGGGAAGAGCAGGCGAATCAAGAGCAGGCGGATCAAACCGATGAGAAAGGCGAGCCGGACAGTATCATGGAAAAAATTGCCGAAATGACCATTGAAGAAAAAATTGGTCAAATGGTGATCGTCGGTCTCGGGGGCCATACCATTGACGAGAATTCCAGGCACATGGTGGAAGACTACCACGCCGGAGGATTTATACTTTTTAAAAGAAACATCCGGGACGCAGCGCAGACGCTGAGCCTGATAAATTCTCTCAGGGCTTTGAATGCGGCAAACGGGATCCCCCTTTTTATATCAGTGGATGAAGAGGGAGGAAGGGTTTCAAGGCTGCCCGGCGAACTGGGGCGATTGCCTTCGGCAAAAACCATAGGGGACCTGGGCGACGGCAATGTAGCCTTTGATTTTGGCAGCGTGACTGCAAAGGTTTTAAAAGCCCTGGGGTTTAATACAAATTTCGCGCCTGTATTGGATATTTACAGCAACCCTGACAACCAGGTCATCGGAGACAGGGCTTTTGGCACAAAACCCGGGCCGGTGGCAAGACTCGGCGTGGAGGTCATGAAGGGGATCCGGTCGCAGGGCATGATTTCCGTGGTAAAGCATTTTCCCGGCCATGGAGACACTGCAGAAGACTCCCACGTTGGGCTGCCGGTGGTTGAAAGCGATATGGAAAGGCTCAAAAGCTTTGAACTGCAGCCGTTTTTCAGCGCTGTTGAAAGCAAGGCTGACGCGATCATGGTCGCCCATATCCTGTTTCCGAAAATTGACCGTGACAATCCCGCGTCGCTGTCCAGGGTTTTCATAACAGACATTTTGCGCGGTGAAATGGGCTTTGACGGAGTGGTTATCACCGACGACATGACCATGGGAGCCATTGCGGAGAATTATGATATTGGGGAAGCGGCGGTGAAATCAATAAACGCCGGCAGCGACATCATACTCGTCTGCCATGATTATTCGAAACAGGTCGCGGTAATTGAAGCCCTGCTGCAAGCCGCAAGGAACGGAACAATTAGTGAGGAAACCGTAAACAGCAGTGTTTACAGGATTTTAAAACTGAAAGAAAAGTACGGACTTTCTGATGAGCAAACCGCTCCCGCTGACGTGGGTTATATTAACGAATTAATTAAAAATATAAATAAGCGGGTTTCGCGCGGGCAGTAACGGGAAACAGACCGGGCAGTAACCGGGAACCTGCTGTGACGGCAGTAAGAATCAGACCGGTGCAGTAACAGGAAATAGCGTCGGAACAGTGAAAAACATACCAGCACAGGGGACCGGCCGATACATTGGAGGAAAACAGAACAGGCATAAACTTGAAACCGATCGGGAGATATGCTGAAACAGGCCGGGACGGTAACCGGGAATCCGGCTTGGGCACAGGCTCGGAACAACAAGCCGGGAAGAGCAGAACATAATGCACAGCTTCCAAAATATTCGCGTTTAATATATAATTGAGCTGAATTGAGATAATTAAGGCATTGAAACAAGTTAATTAATTAAGCAAATTTAGAATTGTGTTAGTTATGAATTTGAGTTAATTAAGAATTAGGCTTATTAAAATCAAAAAATAAAAGTTAAGCTAATTAAAGCATTAAACAATTAATTAAGACAAAACAATTAAACAATTAAACCGGGCGGTTTTTGTTTAATAAAGAAATAAATCGACAACAGGAGTTGAACTGATGAACAGTGCAAAATTCAAAAGTTACAGAAAAGGCACAGTGAAGGTGCTCATGGACTATTTGACGTTCATGCTGGCGTATGTTTTTCTGATAATTAATATAATGCGCTTTGTGGTTATTGAGAAGATTCTTGACTTATACAGCCTTGCCGTATTTTCGCTTTTGTTTGTTGTGCTGTACTCCGACATGGAGTTACTCGGGGAAAAGGACCGGCTTGCAAAAAGCGAAAAAACGGGTCATCCGCTGAAGGGATTTGTGATGGGCTTTTTTGCCATTCTGCCGTTAATCTTTACCGTAATTGGTTTCCACATTACGGGCGATCCCCAGCAGGACCGCGCAAAAGAACTGCTGTTGAATTCCATAATGAGCCCGCTGTATAACTTTTTCAAGCTCGGCAATGAGACGTTTGCAGGCTATCTTCTCTCAACGCTTGTAATCCCCCTGACGTCCGGCTTGGGGTATCTTGCCGGTTACAAGGATTTCATTATCGAGAACAAGATAAGAAAACTGCTTAAACTGAATCCCAGGACTCCGAAAAGAAAGCTGCGCTGAACGCAGCTTTTAATATTTTGCCGCGCGCTTTGCATATGTCCAACCTGTACATGAATAATCATATATTAAAGTAAAAGTACAGGCGGGATAGGAACATGATTATTGTTGTAAGAAAAAACAATATTGCGCTGATTGCTTTAATTTTCATGCTGTCAGTTCTTCTTTACGGCATTAATGCCGGAATGACGGAACGGGCTTCTCCTGCAAGCGGCCAGACCCAACAATGGGTGGTCATGCTCGATCCGGGTCACGGCGGGGAGGACCCCGGGGCAGTGAGCGATTACAGCGGCATTAAGGAATCGGTAATAAACCTGTATATCGCCATGAGGGTCAAAGAACTGCTGGAAAAGCAGAATTTCAAAGTCCTCATGACGAGGACCGAAGACAGGCTTGAATATGATCACGGCACCCAGCGGATTGAGCAAAAGAGAAAACAGGACCTTCTGCGCAGAAAGGAACTTATGGACAACTCGGGCGCAGACCTTGTTGTAAGCATACATTTGAACAAGTTCCAGCAGCCACAGTATTTCGGCGCCCAGACGTTCTATCCGCCGGACTGCGAGGAAGGGCGGAAGGCAGCGGAACATATCCAGAAAGTCCTGCGCGAAAAAGTAGATCCGAATAATACCCGCCAGGCCCTTGCAAAAAAAGAGCAGATTATAATCCTGAAAAACTGGAAAACCCCGACCACCATTGTAGAGTGCGGCTTCCTCTCCAACCCCGGGGAAGAGCAGAAGCTGCGGCAGAAAGAGTACCAAGATCTCCTGGCCGAGGCCATAGCAGAAGGTATCGTAAACTATTTCAGGAGCAAATGAAAATTAAGCAGAAAACAAATGATAATTAAAAAGCAGGCGAAAAAACAAATGATAACTTTAATATATAATTCGAAAAATAATTAAAATAATGAAAACTTCAATATATAATTTCAATATAACCTGATTAAATTTCAAAATAAAACTTAGAAATATATTTAAAACTTTTATATTTAAAACTTCGAGATATGCTCAAAATATATAATAAAAACTCCAAATAAGCCAATAACAATTTGGTAAGGCCGTCCGCAGCAGAAGGACAGACAACCGCAAGTTCCCTGAAAAAGCCCGTTTTAGCGGCAATCCATGGTATGGCAATATTGACAATAAAATAACAATAGTATATAATTGCCTTAACCTAATAATTTGAAAATTTTTATATAGTTTGTCTGCACAAAATTTTCAGCGCTTATTAAATAAGAGGTGTTACGAATGAATGATAAGAAGAAAGTTTCGCTTGCGGTGGTAAGACGGCTTCCCAGATACTATAGATACCTTGCTGATTTGCTTAAAATGGATATAACCCGTATTTCATCGAAGGAACTGAGCGCGCGCATGGGAATCACTGCGTCCCAGATAAGGCAGGACCTGAACTGCTTCGGTGGTTTCGGCCAGCAGGGCTACGGCTACAACGTAGAGGTATTGTTCAGGGAAATCGGCGCAATACTGGGTCTTACGAACAATTATACAACCATTATCATAGGTGCCGGTCATATGGGGCAGGCCCTTGCAAACTACAAGAATTTCGAGAAGAGAGGTTTTAAAAACATAGGAATTTTCGATGTAAAAGAGGAGATTATTGGCAAGGAAATCAACGGCATCAAGGTAATGCACATTGATGAACTTGATGAATTTGTAAAGCACCACAAGGTTGATATTGCCATGTTGACGGTGCCTTACGAGGTTACGCCGATAGTGGCCGAAAAGGCGGCAAAGCTTGGAATAAAGGGGCTTTGGAACTTCTCCCCCATGGATTTGAAACTGCCTTATGATGTAATCATAGAAAACGTGCATTTGAGCGACAGCCTCATGGTCCTGGGCTACAGGCTCAACGAAAGATTTTGCAAAGGCGGCAGGGGCGAAGCCAAAAGCGGCGACGCAAAAGACGGCGAAAAATAAAAGCAGCGCGCTTGCGGGCGGGCTGCTCAGCTTTTCCTGTAGACCCTGTATCCTTTTGCAGACAGCAGCTTAAGCGCCGCGTCGACGCTCGCCATGTCCTGGAGCGTAATGGTCAGGCAGCCTTTTTCAAACTCCCTGCTGTGGGAAATGTTTATGTTCTTGATATTTATACCGTTTGAGCCGAGCAGCGTGGTTATTTCTCCTATAACACCCGGCCTGTCGGCAATATCGGCGGTGATTTCGTAAAGCGGTTCAATAAGCCCTTTCGGAGTGACCGGAAGAGAATTGCGGTAGTCCCGGGCAGATTTGAAAAATTGGATTATTTCCGTTCCATTATTGTTTTCCATTTGCGCCCGGAATTCTTCGAGGCGCTTTATAAATTCGTCGATAAGGCTTGATATCGGCCCCGTATTGCTCATTACTATGTTTTCCCACATTTCCGGATCCGATGACGCTATGCGCGTTATGTCCCTGAATCCTCCTGCGGCAAGTTTGCGCAGCGCTCCGTCGTCATCATGGTGTTTAACCAGGTTAACCAGTGCCGAAGCTATTATATGAGGCAGATGGCTGATAGCGCCGGTTACTTCGTCATGGCGTTTTGCGTCCATGACGGTGGGGAAGGCGCCTATGCCTGAAATGAGAGAAGCCAGTTCGTCAATGGAGCCGCGGTCGGAGGTACGGGACGGGCACAGTATATACCAGGCGTTTTCAAAAAGGCGCTCGGAACCGGCTGCATAACCGCTTTTTTCTCCGCCGGCCATCGGATGTCCCCCGACAAACCTGAAAGGCATGCCGGCGTTGTTTACGTGTTCTATTATCTCCGACTTTGTGCTTGCCACATCGGTAACGATGCAGCTTTCAGAGACTTTGCCCGACAGTGAGTCGATGATCTGCACCGCGGTCCTGACCGGCGTGCATATGAAAATAATATCCGAGTTGCAGACATGATCATTTAACCGTGTAAATCCGCGCGCGATCACACCGTCCTGCAGGGCCCTGTCGATGGAGTCCCGGTCGGCGTTTACCGCGGTGATGTCACGGATACCCAGTTTGTGGCGAAATGCCCTTGCCAGGGAGCCGCCTATCAGCCCAAGCCCTATAATGGATATTTTTTTGTTTTCGAAAGATTTGGACGTATTCATCGCTGCAACTGCTCTCTGCTACTATGCATTTATTATGGTTATGCAAAATTAAACAACACTTGAGCGCCATTGTCAACATCAGAAAAAAGACAGGCAACGCGGAAACGCATCAAAAAATCGGTTCAGACGCGATTTCGGCGGAATGGTTAAAAATAACTGCAAAAACTTTGGGAAAAATAAAGGAAAAACGCAAAATAAATAGAATATATTATATTACTTGTTTTTTGTATGTACGGCCCTGCCAATTTAAAAGTGTGTATTGTTTGCCTTTTTTTATGGTATCATATCTATATTGGATATATCGGCTCGAAGGTATAAAATTATTACCTTTACATAAAACCAAGGGGGAATTTAGTTATGAAAGATTATAGCGTTGAAAAAATACGAAATATTTGCCTGATGGGTCACGGCGGTTCAGGAAAAACAACGCTAGCGGAAGCCATGCTTTTCAATACCGGTGTGCTTGACAGATTCGAGGAAATCAAAAGAAAGATTTCGATAAATACGGCTCTTGCACCATGCGAGTGGAATGACCACAAGATTAATGTCATAGATACTCCCGGTTATTTTGATTTTGTAGGCGAAGTGAAGCAGGGTATCAGGGTTGCGGACGCTGCGTTGATTCTTGTGCCGGCCAAGGGAGGAGTAGCGGTAGGAACTGAAAAATCCGTGGCTTATGCCAAGGAACGCAAATTGCCTCAAATGTTCCTTGTAAGCAAGATGGATGAAGAACATGCAAACTTTGACGAAGTTCTGCAGCAGCTTGTCGACGCCTTCGGGAAGGGCGTAGTAGCTTTCCAGCTTCCCATTTTTGAAAACGATAAATTTACCGGCGTTGTAGATATAATCAACATGAAGGCAAAGAAATTCGACAAGGACAAGATTGTCGAAGCCGATATCCCCGCCGGTTTAAGCGATAGAGTTTCGGAAATCCGTGATGTGCTTAACGAAGCAATAGCCGAAAATGATGAAGAGCTCATGGAGAAATATTTCGGCGGCGAAGAATTCACACCGGAAGAAATTAAACGCGGAATCAGGCTCGGAATACTGGACGGTTCTATTATGCCGGTATTCTGTGCTTCAGCCATAAACAACGCCGGTGTCAGGCTCCTGATGGACGCTATCATTGAATACATGCCGTCACCGGCTGACGTACCGAATGAAATTGCCACAAAACCCGGCAGTGATGAAACGGTTGAAATTAAGGCAAAAGTAGATGAACCCGTATCAGCGCTTGTGTTCAAAACCATTGCCGACCCGTTCGTAGGAAAGATTTCGCTGTTCAGGGTATTCAGCGGAACACTGAAGGCTGATTCGCAGCTGCTCAACACTACGGCCGGAAAGAACGAGAAAATTGCGCAGATTTTTGTGATGAGAGGCAAGAAACAGGAGCCCGTCCAGCAGTTGATAGCCGGCGATATCGGAGCCGTTGCAAAACTCCAGGTTACCAATACCAACGATACCCTTTGCGATCCGTCCAGACCCGTGGAACTTAAGAAAATTGAATTCCCTGAACCGGTACTGACCATGGCTGTCGAACCCAAGGCAAAGGGCGACGAGGAAAAGATCAGCTCGGGTCTGCAAAGGCTTATTGATGAAGACCCGACTTTCAAGGTCACAATCAACAATGAAACCCACCAAACCCTGGTGTCAGGCATGGGCGAGCAGCATCTTGACGTTGTGGTAAGCAAGCTCAAGGCCAAGTTCGGAGTTTCGGTCAACCTTACCGAGCCCAAGGTACCTTACAGGGAGACTATCAGGAAGAAGGTCAAGGTCGAGGGCAAACACAAGAAACAGACGGGCGGTCACGGTCAGTACGGCCATGTCTGGATCGAGTTTGAGCCTGGTGAAACCGAGGACCTCACATTTGAAGAAAAGATCTTCGGCGGCGCCGTTCCGAAGCAGTACATCCCGGCTGTTGAAAAGGGTCTGCGCGATGCTATCAAGAAAGGCGTTCTAGCCGGTTATCCCGTTGTGAACCTCAAGGCGACGCTGGTGGACGGTTCATACCATCCCGTCGACTCATCGGAAATGGCATTCAAGACCGCGGCATCCAAGGCATACAAGAAAGGTCTCGCGGAAGCGTCACCCGTTTTGCTGGAGCCCATTCTCCATGTTGAGGTTTATGTGCCCGACAGCTACATGGGAGACATCATCGGCGACCTCAACAAGAGAAGGGGAAGAATCCTCGGCATGAATCCCCAGGAGGGCGGAATCCAGCAGGTTGTTGCCGAAGTGCCGCAATCCGAAATGTTCAAATACGCTACGGATTTGAGGTCCATGACCCAGGGCAGGGGATATTTCAAGACATGGTTTGAAAGGTACGAAGAGGCTCCTGCTCCGATAGCCCAGAAGGTCATTGAAGAAGCAAGGAAGACAATGACTGATGATGATGACGAGGACTAAACAATTGACGTTGTTAACTGAAATGAATTTTAATCTGAAATGATTTTTAGTGAGTTTTAGTGAGTTTTAGTAAATAATAAGTTTAAGTAAATAATAAAAATTAGAAATTAAGACTAATAAAGCTGTGAGCTAGGGAAGCGGTTTGGAGACAGGCTGCTTCCTTTTTGTTTCGCTTGAAAGGCGGGGGCCATGGTCGGCCGTAGGGGCATAGCGCCGAAGGCGATCCTCTTTTTTGTTTAAATTTTTATTAAAAAATTCTTGCAGTACTTAAGGAAATATTTTATAATATTTTTGAAAGTCAAAGATAGTCAAAATCAGATAAAAGATTTTTTTAAGATGCAATAAAAACAGAAAAAAGCAGTAAAATATGCTATGAACCTGCAAGGGGAAAACAAAAGCAAAATGCCGTCTCAGCGGAAGATGAGCAAATTATGGGCGAAAGAGGTGATGCAAATTGGCGAGACTAAGTGATTTGATAGAAGCTTTCATCAAGCAGCTTATCGAGGATATGGACGGCACCATTGAAATACAGAGGAACGAGCTCGCAAATTACTTCAAGTGTGTTCCCTCCCAGATAAATTACGTTATCGATACGAGATTCACGACTGAAAGAGGTTACTACGTCGAGAGCAGGAGAGGCGGAGGCGGATATATCAAAATCCAGAAAGTGAACGTTTCTCCTAATACCAATTACCTGATGCATATTGTTAATTCCATAGGTGACCGCCTGTCCCAGCAGGCAGCCGAAGCTTTTATAAATAACTTCATAGATTATGAGGTAGTAAGCAGCAGGGAAGGGAAAATTTTAAGAGCGGCCACGAGCGACAAGGCCCTTTCCATGGTTCCGGCACCCGATCGCGATGTGCTGAGGGCGACGCTGCTTAAAAACATGCTGACTATTTTGCTGGTTTGAGAAATCCGGTATCAAGGAGTTGAAATGCCATGCTGTGCCAAAACTGCCAGAAAAGGATTGCCAACGTCCACGTTACCAAGGTAATAAACGGGGAAAAGTTTGAAATGTACCTTTGCGAAAAATGCGCAAATGAAAGCGCTTATTCAAATTTTGGTGCGCCGTTTGATATGAGCAATTTCTTCTCGGGATTGTTTGGTTTTGAAAATCCGGTCAAGTATGTAACCGCTGCGACGGAGGAGACAAGATGCCCGATGTGCGGAATGAGCTACAGCGATTTTATGCATATCGGAAAAATGGGATGCGCAAAATGTTACGAGGTATTTGGACCGAGGTTGCAGCCGGTGTTCAGAAAACTGCACGGAGCGCAGGAGCATGTTGGGAAGTATCCCAGGAGGATGTTTGCCGGAAAGAATGCTTCAAGGGAAATTCAAAGGCTGAAGGAGCTGCTTAACCAGGCCATAGAGAGGGAAGATTACGAAAAAGCGGCCGAAATCCGCGATATGATCCGGAAGCTGGAGGTGGAGTAACATGTCGGCATGGTACTATGAGAGGGGACCTGAATCCGACGTCGTAATAAGCAGCAGGGTTAGGCTTGCGAGGAATCTGAAGGATTACCCGTTTCCCCACAGGATGAGCAGGCAGCAGGAAGCGGAAGTTGTCGGCATTGTAAGGGACAGCATCCTGAATAACAGCAAATCGGGAATGGAATTTACCTTTATCAATATGAATGAAATTAGTCCGCTGGACAGGCAGGCGATGGTTGAAAAACACCTGATCAGCCCTGAAATGACGGAAAGCGGATCTTTCCGCGGCCTGCTGCTGAGCAGCGACGAAAAAGTCAGTATCATGATAAACGAGGAAGATCATTTAAGGATACAGTGCCTTTACCCCGGGCTGAACCTCGCCGAGGCATGGCAGCTTTGCAACAGCATGGATGATTTGCTGGAGCAAAAGGTGGAATATGCTTTTGACGAAAGGTACGGGTATCTTACATGCTGCCCCACAAACGCGGGCACGGGAATCAGGGCGTCGGTGATGCTCCATCTGCCGGCATTGATCATGACCGGGTATATCAAGAATGTGCTGGAGGTATGCGCCAAGATCGGGATTGCCGTGAGGGGACTGTACGGAGAACACAGTGAAGCAACGGGAAACATGTTCCAGTTGTCGAACCAGGTGACAATGGGGCAGTCGGAACAGGACATAGTCGAGAGCATTACGGGCATTGCCACCCAGGTCATAGAACAGGAGAGGATGCTCAGGAAAGAGCTCTACCGGCAGAACCCCATTAAAATAGAAGATACCATTTACCGGTCGCTTGGAGTGTTTTCCAACGCCCGGATCATATCCTCGGAGGAAAGCCTCAAGCTGCTTTCCGATATCCGGTTGGGAGTTGAGATGGGCATAATAAAAGATATAACGATTGAAAAACTTAATGAAATAATGCTCAAGATCCAGCCGGCGAACCTTCAGAAAGTGTGCAACAGGCAGCTTACACCCGAGGAAAGGGATGTGCAAAGGGCCGAATTGATCAGAAAATTATTGACAACATAAAAAGTGGGAATATAAATAACAGGAAAACACAATTAACACGAATACACAAAACTGCAAATAACACAGGTACAAAACATACGAATGATACGCACACAAAAATTGCGAATAACAGTAATACAAGTCATACAAATAATCAAAACATAGATAACAGGACATAATAACACGAAAATTACAGAGCAAAAATTGCAGGGCAGGAGACAACAACGGGGAAACTGCCACAAGCAAAGGAAGGTGGGAGCTTATAATGTTCGGACGTTTTACGGAAAAAGCTGAAAAGGCTATAAACCTGGCTCAGGCCGGAGCAATGCATTTGGGACACAATTACGTAGGCACTGAACATCTTCTGCTCGGACTTCTTAAAGAAGGAACCGGAATTGCCGCACGTGTGCTCCAGAGCCAGGGTGTTACAGAGGAGAAAGTTATAAAAGAAATTACGGAACTGATTGGAAGGGGCCAGGAAACCGGGCAGCAGCCGCTGGGCTTCACTCCCAGGACAAAAAGGGTCTTGCAGCTTTCTTTTGAAGAAGCAAAGAAACTTGGAAGCAATTATATCGGCACGGAACACCTGCTGCTCGGCATCATGAAAGAGGGCGAAAGCGTTGCAGTGAGGATTCTCATGGATCTCGGCGTCGACCTCCAGAAGCTGCTTGCCGAAATTGTCAGGATGCTCAATGAGGATTCTCCCGGTGCGCCCGGAGGTCCGAGAAGCAGTCCGGGATATAAAAATACGCCCACATTGAACCAGTTTGGAAGGGATTTGACCGAGCTCGCGAGGGAAGGCAAATTTGACCCCGTAATAGGGCGTGACAAGGAAATTGAGAGGGTCATACAGATACTTAGCCGCAGGACAAAGAACAATCCGTGCCTGATCGGAGAACCCGGCGTTGGAAAAACGGCCATAGGCGAAGGTCTTGCACAAAGAATTGTTGAAGGCAATGTTCCTGAAATATTGAAGGATAAGCGTGTTGTGACGCTTGATCTTTCTGCGATGGTGGCCGGAGCCAAATACAGGGGAGAATTTGAGGAACGCCTCAAAAAGGCGATGGACGAAATCCGGAAGGCAGGCAATGTAATCCTGTTCATTGACGAAATGCATACCATTATCGGCGCCGGCGCCGCTGAAGGGGCTATAGACGCGTCTAACATTCTCAAGCCTGCGCTGGCAAGAGGCGAGATCCAGGTTATAGGCGCTACAACGCTTGATGAATACCGGAAGCACGTGGAGAAGGACGCAGCGCTTGAAAGAAGGTTCCAGCCGATAATCGTCGGGGAGCCGACAAAGGAGGAAGCGCTTGAAATACTTAAAGGCATCCGCGACAAGTACGAGGCTCACCACAGGGTCAAGATAACCGACGACGCGCTTGAGGCCGCCGTAAAGCTTTCCGATCGTTACATCACCGACAGGTATCTGCCCGACAAGGCAATAGACCTGATTGACGAAGCGGCTTCAAGGCTGAGGCTGAAGTCCTTTACGGCGCCTCCGGATCTGAAGGAACTCGAGGAGCAGGTGGAAAAGCTCGCCAAGGAGAAGGAAGAGGCAGTCAAGTGCCAGGAGTTTGAAAAGGCGGCAAAAATCAGGGATGAAGAACACAGGCTCAAAAAGGAGCTTGAAATAGCAAGGGATCGCTGGCAACAGCAGAAAGAGACGACCACGGGGGAAGTTACGGCCGAGGAGATTGCCGAGATCGTGTCACTGTGGACGGGCATACCCGTGAAAAGGCTTGCAGAAGAAGAATCTGAGCGTCTCAGGAAAATGGAAGATATACTGCACAAACGCGTCATCGGCCAGGATGAGGCCGTCAAGGCTGTATCCAGGGCTATTCGCCGCGGAAGGGTTGGCCTGAAAGATCCCAACAGGCCCGTGGGTTCATTCATCTTCCTTGGCCCCACCGGCGTCGGCAAGACCGAGTTGACCAAGGCGCTGGCCGAAGCCGTTTTCGGAGATGAAAATGCGATGATCCGCATTGACATGTCCGAGTACATGGAAAAGCACAGTGTTTCAAGGCTTATAGGCTCGCCTCCCGGTTACGTGGGATACGAAGAAGGGGGACAGCTGACCGAAAAAGTAAGGAGAAAGCCTTACTCGGTGGTTCTGTTCGATGAAATAGAAAAGGCTCATCCTGATGTATTCAACATCCTGCTGCAGATACTGGAAGACGGACGGCTTACCGACTCCCACGGAAGAACTGTAAATTTCCGCAACACGATTATTATCATGACTTCCAACGTGGGAGCGCGCCTGATCACCGAACCCAAGCGCCTCGGTTTTTCGACCGGCGATGATGACAGGGCGCGCAGTTACGAGGAAATGAAGAACAACGTGATGGGAGAGCTTAAAAAGACCTTTAGGCCTGAATTCCTCAACAGGGTCGATGAAATTATCGTCTTCCATCCGCTTGAAGAAGAGCATATAAGGAAGATTGTTGAATTAATGCTTGAAGGTCTTGCCGGGAGACTCAGGCAAAACGATATTGAACTTGAAGTCAGCGATGAGGCCAAAAATTTCCTTGCCAAGAAAGGATTTGACCCCGTGTACGGCGCAAGGCCGCTGAGGAGGTCAATACGCAGCCTTGTCGAAGACCGGATAGCGGAAGAAATGCTCGAGGAAAACATCGCTCCCGGAGACAGGGTGCTT
Source organism: Bacillota bacterium (assembly GCA_023623175.1). Classification (GTDB taxonomy): domain Bacteria; phylum Bacillota; class Clostridia; order Acetivibrionales; family JAMNXU01; genus JAMNXU01. The sequence continues at coordinate 105,917 of JAMNXU010000026.1, read as the reverse complement.
GTTACGCTCGAAGACGACAGGCTGGTTGTGAAGAGAAAGGAAAGGCAAAAGGCGTAAAAAACAAAACTCAACGGGTAAGTAATCAGTTCAGTAAATGAATAGCCAAAACAGCCAAAAATGATATGACTGAAACAGACGTAAACAGGTGAAATAAACGGAAAAAGGCAAATCCCGGAGCAATTCCGGGATTTATTTTTTTCGCCGACATTGGCAAAACTTTTTTAAGAAGTATGATATTAGCCTGTTTGCTCATACTAATTCTGATGCGATATTAGCAATAATGCCTGCATTTGGAGATGGATATGTTTTCATTATTGTTTACGCTGATGCAGTATTTTTTGTGGGGAATTTTCGCGTACAATTTTGCAATTTCGATTTTCGGCTGGTTCAGAAAAACTGAAGAACCGGGATGCAGTTTTCCCGCAAAAAACCGGTTTGCCGTGATCATACCGGCCCATAATGAAGAGGCGGTCATAGGCAATGCAGTCCGAAGCCTGAAAAAGCTGAATTATCCGGCAGAAATGTACGATATTTTTGTGATAGCCGACAACTGCACTGACAGGACAGCGGAAAAAGCGCGGGAAAACGGCGCGCTGGTGTATGAAAGATTTGATACCGAGCGAAAGGGAAAAGGCTATTCACTGGAATGGATGTTTGAGAGGCTTTTCAAGCTGGACAGGGAATATGAAGCGATTTGTGTTCTCGATGCTGACAACCTCGTTGCTCCGGATTTTTTAACCGAAATGAACAAGCAACTGTGCCTGGGCCACAAGGTGATCCAGGGATACCTCGACAGCAAGAATCCTTATGATACCTGGATTTCAGGCAATTATTCCATTTCCTACTGGATAAGCAACAGGCTGTTCCAGCTGCCCAGGCATTATCTCGGGCTGAATTGCCAGCTCGGGGGCACGGGATTTGTGATGAGCACAGCACTGCTTAAGGAATTGGGATGGGGAGCCACATGCCTGACGGAGGATCTTGAATTCTCAATCCGGCTTGTACTGAGCGGAGAGCGTGTTGCATGGGCTCACGACGCCGTTGTATATGACGAGAAGCCGCTTTTCCTGTGGCAATCCTGGAAACAGAGGAAAAGATGGATGCAGGGCCATTGCGACTGTGCCGTAAGATACCTGAAAAAGCTGCTGGCAAAGGCATTCAGGGACGGGGACGTATTGGCTTTTGACCTTGCCCTTTACCTGGTTCAACCGTTCATCATAGTTCTGAATGGTCTTGGACTGGTATTCACGGTAATGCAGATGATTATGCAGGCGCTTTCCGGCATTTCGGGACAGGCGGGCGCGCAGCTTTGCGCCACGGCGATTTTCATGGCACTGGCTGCTTATGCGAATATAATCTTTGTTTATATTGAGGGCAAGCTTTCAAAAGAGATAATGAAATATTTCATACTATTTCCCGTCTTCAGCCTGACGTGGATCCCGATCATAATACAGGGATTTATAGAAAGGGACAGGAAAGAATGGGTCCATACAATTCATACGAGGGCTATAGAAATACATGAGATAGAAGGAATGGAAAAGACAGGGTGACAAATTGTCCGCAATGATCAATACAATGTCCGTGACTGAAATACAAACAGCGAAAAATGACGGCCCGATGAAACGCAATAATCTCGTGAAAGGCAACAGGCATCATGCCGCATAAACATGCAACATAAAAAACCAAATGGAAAAACTCGTCGGAAACAATAAATTGCACGGTGGTGAGAAAAAGCAGCCGGATAAGCAACACGGCGAAAAAGACCCGGAATGGACGACGGGCACCGCAGAAACTGTGCGCGACAGGGCGACAAAGGTTGCGGTGCCGTATTTGTTATAATATAATTATACTTCGTTACCTGGTTGTCAGACAAATCTAAGCAAATGAAGTATAATAAATTTGAACTGGTTTTTAGCAAAAGATGTTTTTTAGAATCAGACAGAGTTGTTTTTTCAGGCTGTAACCAGTGGAATTAACTCTTATGTAAAATTGTCTTATTTGTTTTATATGATTTGTTGAGGCCGGAAATTGCATTTTAATAGTTACAGGGGAAGTCAAAATGATGCAGGTTGCTTTAAATCGTTTAAAACAGTCAAGCATAAAGGGAATAATTTACTGGCTATTCGGTCAGATTTGGAAAAACGCGGAATATTTCTTTGTCGCGGCCATAGTAGCCAAGTGCTTTATATTCAATATATTTGTGGGATCAAAGACAACTATCATGTTTCTCGTCGGCGCGGCGGGAACCGCCGTGGTCATGATGTCACTGGTATTCTGGCTTTCGAGGAGACCAAGGGCTGTTGCGCTTTTTGTCCTGGACATCCTTGTGTCGGTACTGATGGTGTCTGACATTGTATATTTCAGGTATTACGACAATCTCATAACTTATCCCGTTCTGAAACAGATAGGGCAGGTAGACTCTGCGCTGACGAGCAGCATCATAAATCTGCTCAGCCCGTGGGACCTGGTCTTTTTTGCAGACGCGCCGTTTTTCATTATAATCATTGCGCTGGTTTTCAGGGATGAGCAGAAAAGTATGGTAAGGTTCTGGCAAAGAGTACGGAATTCCTTTGCCGTTTTGATGACGGGACTGTGCATGGTTTTTGTCGGACTTTTCGTGGTGGCCGTAACCATGGGCAAAACGGCTTTCACTTCTGTGTTTGACAACGGGTATTTTCTGCGAAATGTCGGTGTCATAGGTTATCATGCCTTTGATGCCTATTACAACATGACCAAGGTTGTCAATGAGCAAGAACCGACGCCTGTTGATATCAGGGAAGAGATTAAATCTATGTTTGAAAGCAGGAAGCCCGTAAGCAACCCAAAGCTGAAAGGGAAGGCCAGGGGCAAGAACCTGATTGTAATACAGGTGGAAGCACTGCAGAATTTTGTGCTGGGACTGGAAGTCAACGGCATGGAAGTAACGCCCAACCTCAACAGGCTGGCGAGGGAGAACATATATTTCTCCAGTTATTACAGCCAGATTGCCCAGGGAAATACCTCCGACGCCGAGTTTGTAACCAACAATTCCTTTTATCCCCTGTCCCAGGGGGCTGCGTATTTCCGATGCGTGAACAACACTTTCGCTTCGCTTCCCGCCTTGTTCAGGGAACAGGGATATGCCACCGTGGCAATGCACGCGTACAAGGGAAGTTACTGGAACAGGGCGGTTATCTATCCGCGCCTGGGCTTTGACGTATTTTACAGCCAGAAGGATTTTGAGCAGGACGAGCTTATCGGGTGGGGCCTGAGTGACCGGTCATTTTTCACACAGGCAGTTGGCAGGATAAAAGAAATGCCGAAGCCTTTTTACGCTTTCATGGTTACGCTGACGTCCCATTATCCGTTCAACGGGTTTAAAAAGGACGATGTATTCGGCATGGACCTGTCAAGCTTCAACACTTACAGGAATTATCTGAACGCCATGCACTATGTGGACCAGTGCATAGGGGAATTCCTGCAGCAGCTTGACGAGGCCGGGCTCCTCAAGGACACTGTGATCGCCATATACGGCGACCATGAAGGATTGAAGAAAAAGGATGAAAACGAGATTGATCCCGAGGTTAATCCGGCTGCGAAAAACGGCCTTGGCTGGTACAACATGAAGAATGTGCCGCTGATAATAATGGTTCCGGGCCTTAAGGGACCTTTGAAGATAGACACCGTGGGTGGACAGGTTGATTTTCTCCCGACAATTGCAAACCTGTTTGGCTTGCAGCCCGTGTATTACATGGGACGTGACCTGATAAACAGCAGGGAAAACTACGTGATTTTCAGGGACGGCACCGTTACCGACGGAAAAACTGTTTATTTTGCCGAAAGTGACGAGTGCATAGATATTGCCTCGGGGGAACCCGTGGACCGGGAGAATTTTGCAGGCTACATTGAAAGATGCCTGAATGACTTAAGAATTTCCGACGAGGTTCTTGAGAACAACATGCTGGCGGATTTTCTCGGCGTAAATGAGAACAATGCCTGGGAAGCTGCCGGGCAAGAAGAATAGAAACCGGATTTCGCGCAATAACTTGCATTATTTAATGCCCGTGATAACTGGGACGCAATAAAAGGGATTATTGGTGGACAAAGATGGCCAAAAACAAGTCGGTTTTCATATGCCAGGAGTGCGGATATGAAGCCATGGGCTGGCTGGGCAAGTGCCCCGCCTGCAACCGGTGGAACACCTTCGTGGAAGAAATCATGGTCCAGGGTTCCGGAAAAGACAGGGCTGAAACCCTGGTCAAACCCGTAAAAATAAATGAAATAACGACCCAGGACGAAGAACGCTATACAACCGGAATTCGCGAAATGGACAGGGTGCTCGGCGGAGGCATTGTGAAGGGGTCCCTCGTGCTGATAGGCGGCGATCCCGGCATAGGCAAGTCAACGCTGCTGCTGCAGATCTGCAATATGCTCCGTACCGAATCGCCCATTTTGTATATTTCCGGCGAGGAGTCCGCAAGGCAGATCAAGATGCGCGCCGACAGGCTCGCGGTTGAAAATCCGAAACTAATGCTCGCTTCGGTGACTTCCTTCAACACGGTGCAGAAACTCGTCGAAGAGGTCAGGCCTGCTATTCTCATTATTGACTCTATTCAGACCATATACAATGAGGACCTTTCATCGGCTCCCGGGAGCGTAAGCCAGGTCAGGGACGTGACTGCCGGCCTTATGAGGATTGCCAAGGCGGGTGCGACCTCTGTTCTGATTGTCGGCCATGTCACCAAGGAAGGGGCCATTGCCGGGCCGAAGGTTCTTGAACACATGGTGGATACGGTGTTGTATTTCGAGGGCGACCGCCATCTGAGTTACAGGATTTTGAGGGCGGTCAAGAACCGTTTTGGATCCACCAATGAAATAGGAATATTTGAAATGCGCGACATGGGACTTGTGGAAGTGGGCAACCCGTCGGAAGTCATGCTTTCAGGCAGACCCCAGGGAGTCCCGGGATCCGTGGTGGTTGCAAGCATGGAAGGCACAAGGCCGATGCTTATAGAAGTCCAGGCTCTGGTTTGTCCCACGAGTTTCGGAATGCCTCGCAGGCTCGCGACGGGCGTTGATTATAACAGGGTTACGATGCTGATGGCTATACTGGAAAAAAGGATCGGCATGCAGCTCTACAACCAGGACGCCTACGTAAATGTAATCGGAGGCATAAAAATTGATGAGCCGGCCTGTGATTTGGGGCTTATCGGGGCGATAGCCTCGAGTTTCAAAAATGTACCGATTGATCCGGGCACGGTGTTGATTGGCGAAACGGGTCTGACGGGCGAGATACGGGCTGTCAGCCATATAGACAAGAGAATCACGGAAGCGGCAAGAATAGGGTTTAAGAGATGCCTTGTGCCCTCGGGCAACATCAGGGCTGTGGAACAAATGAAAGGGCTCGGCGGTATCGACATAAAAGCCGTGGGGAACCTCGAAGAAGCTTTTGAGGTATTGTTCTGACCTTCCGCTGCCTGATGAAAGCGAAAAATAAAAGCGGTTAAGATTTTCCTCCTTAAATAAAAAATTACCCACGTTTTATGACGTGGGCAATTTCTCTTTATATTTCGGGATTTGGAATATGATAGCTGCAGAGCTTTTTATCTCAGGTTGTAATTCCCCAAAAGGTTGACTCTCTGGTCTTCTTTAATTATGATATCGTAGAAATCCATATCCAGCGTATCACACAATGCTACGAGGTAAAACAGGTTTTTGCCGATTTCCCTCTCGATTATGTCCATGCAGTTTTCGCAAAGATGGCCTTCAAGATGGGTTTTCATTGCTTCCTTGAGCTGTGAGAAATCTGCATTTTCCGGTACAACTTGCTTTTCCGCGTTTATCCTGATACACCCGCATTGGGTTACCGCCTTTACTATCGCGCGGTTAACGCGGGCATTGGAGTCCTGGAATTTAGTGATAAGATCGAGTATGCTTTTGTTTCTCGAGAGCAGTTCCTTCACAGTATGCTGGAAATCGACGGCGCTTATTTCTTTCAATCGGCTCACTCCTTGTTGTTTACTGCATTGCCGGAGCACCTGTATATTTTTTATTGCATAATTTTATTATAATTGTAAAATTCTTTCCGGTCAATTGCCACCGCCAGGGTTTGGCTGTTCAAAACGTTGAAGGGAAGCGGCAGTTATAGTATATTCATTTATGGTACATTTTAAAAAGCGAAGTCGAATAAATTGCATCCAGATACAAAAAAGACTGGGCAAAGAATTTAAAGCTGTGGAAATTACGTTTACGGAGGAATTTTTGATGGCTGAACTGAGATACAATCCATTGCTGAAAGACTGGGTAATGATTGCTTCCCACAGGCAGAACAGGCCACAGATGCCGAAAGACTGGTGTCCTTTCTGCCCGGGTTCGGGAAAGGTGCCCGACAGTTATGAAGTCTATAAATACGACAACGATTTTCCCGCACTGATGCTCAATCCCCCCGAACCCGACGACGTGGCGACGGATTTGTTCAAAACCCGCAGGGCTTACGGCAAATGCGAGGTCATACTTTATTCTCCCGACCACAATGCCACGCTGCCCGAGCTTCCGCAGGAACACATAGAAAAACTCGTGGAGCTCTGGCAAGAGCGTTTTGCAGACCTGTCAGGGGATCCGGATATAAAATACATACTTATTTTTGAAAACCGCGGAGAAGTGGTCGGCGTAACGATGCCCCATCCCCACGGACAGATCTACGGATATTCCTATATACCCAAAAAAATAGAGTTGGAGCTACAGTCTTCCAGCGAGTATTTTGAAAAAACCGGCAGATGCCTCGTCTGTGATATAAAGGACGAGGAGGTATCGGAAGCAAAAAGAGTCATTTTTGAAAATGAAGATTTTGTAACAGTGCTGCCGTTTTTTACCGAATACCCCTATGGAGTGTTCATATATCCCAAGAGGCATGTAAGCACTATCATGGAGCTTACTGAAAGAGAGAGGAAAAACCTTGCGGCTGCGCTGAAGGACGCTACGGGAACGCTGGATGCGCTTTTTGATTATGCGTTTCCCTATATGATGTGCATGCACCAGGCCCCGGTAAATTCGGAAGACTGCCGCGACTGGTACCATTTTCACATAGAGTTTTACCCTCCGATGAGGTCAAGGGATAAGCAGAAGTTTAACGCTTCCAGTGAAACCGGGGCATGGGCGCCGTGTAACCCCACGTCTCCCGAAGAAAAGGCCGAAGAGCTGAGGGCGGCTTACAGGAAGTACAAGCAGAGCGGCAAATAGATAAGTTTCAGAAAACATGGTGCAGTTGAATAAGAAAACACAATATCCGCGGGAGGAAACTGTCATGCAGGAAAGAACAGAGCGCTTGAAAAAGATGTTTTGTGAAATATACGGAGGAAGCCCCGATGATTTAAGGATTTTTGCTTCTCCGGGCAGGGTGAACCTGATAGGAGAACATATTGATTATTGCGGTGGATTCGTGCTGCCGGCCGCCCTGACGCTTGATACTGTAATTGTCATGAGGGTCAGAAAGGACAGGAAAATAAGGCTTGCCGCGACGGACCTGCCCGACAGGGTCGAACTGGACCTCGATAACCTGGAACCCGCGAGAAACCTGAAGTGGGGAAACTACCAGGCGGGCGTTGCCGACGAGCTGCAGAAAGCCGGCTATACACTGGTTGGAGCGGACATGCTCTATGATGATACGGTTCCCCATGGGGCAGGACTTTCATCCTCGGCGGCAATTGAAGTTGCCACGGCATTCGCATTGGCGAAAACGGGATTTGAACACGGAGGGATTGACAAAAATCCAGATCCCGTCGAAATGGCATTGATTTCGAGGAGGGCCGAGAACAATTTCTGTGGCGTAAGCTGCGGAATTATGGACCAGTTTGCTTCCGCCATGGGAAAAAAGGACCATGCGATCCTGCTGAACTGCTCGACACTGGAATACCGGTATGTGCCCCTCAGGCTGGGCAAATACTGCATTATTCTTGCTGATACAAAGAAAAAACGTTCCCTTGCCGATTCAAAATACAACGAGAGGTTCGCAGAAGTCAGCAAAGGGCTGAGAATTCTGAGAAACCACCTGCCGCAGATCAACAACCTTTGTGATATGACTCCCGAAGACCTGAAAAATCACATTGACAAGATAGAAGATCCGGTAATACGCAGGAGGGTGGAGCATGTGGTCATGGAAAACGCCCGCGTGCACAAATCCATTGAAGCCCTTGAGAAAAACGATATTGGACTGTTCGGCGAGTATATGAAAGAGGCCCACGAGTCAATTCGTGATCTTTATGAAGTAACGGGACCGGAGCTTGACGCCATGTTTGAAGAGGCGCTTGCAGTTCCCGGCGTTGTAGGGGCAAGAATGACCGGCGCGGGATTTGGAGGCTGCACCGTAAACATTGTGGAAAGGGACGCGGCCGATGAATTTATATCGGTTGTCGGGAAAAACTACGAAAAAAGAACAGGATTGAAACCGGCATTCTATATATGCGATATAGGCGACGGCGTAAGGGAAATAGTTTTGCGCTGATTGTCCCTATAATGTAATAAAACTGTCACATTGGTGTAATTGACATTCCACGCTATACAATGTTAGAATAAGCTTTTTTGACACGATAATTACTTTATAGTATACTTTTATATGTTCTATACTTTCCTGATCCGGGCGACTGTTCGGTTTGGCAGGCGCTTTTTGGCATATTTAACCGACATTTAACCGGTAAGTTTGGAAAATGACTCCTTTTAATTGTTGTGGCTCATGATGTAATACCGGCCTGTGCATATGGTATAAGGGCATGATAAAAACGAACCTGTCGCATCGCCGCTTTGCGAAGAGGTTGGTTTATTAATAAATTGTCGGGTTTTACGGGAGATGTTGATATGTTTAATATTGGGGACAAGATAGTTTACCCAATGCATGGGGCCGGTGTTATTGTTTCCATAGAGGAAAGGGAAATACTCGGAAACAGGCAGAGTTACTATATTATGAAAATGCCCATTGGCGACATGGTTGTAATGATTCCGACCAACAATACTGAAGGAATAGGGATCAGGGAAATAATAAACGGTGCGGATGTTGAAAAGGTTTTCAATATACTAAGGGATCACAGGGTTGATTATACAACCAACTGGAACAGGCGTTACCGCGAAAACATGGCAAAAATCAAAAGCGGCAATATTTTTGAAGTAGCTGACGTGGTGAGAACGCTGATGCTGAGGGAAAAAGAAAAGGGACTTTCAACATGCGAAAGGAAGATGTTAAACAGCGCGAAGCAAATACTGATCAGTGAATTAATACTAGTTCGCAACATGAAGCAGACTGAAATCGAAGAAACGCTCAACAGCTTCTTTGATTTTTGATCCCAGAAGGAGAAGGATACCGTGCTTAACAGGGTAATCAGATATTCTTTTGCCTTGGTCGGAGCTATAACCGGTTATACAGTGTTAAAGCTGGTTATTGTCAGTTATGAACCGGATATTTCGGAGAATTTCAATATAGTTTTTTATATACTGGCCTCCCTGATTTCAGCCCTGATTTTTTATTTTTCCAGCAAGAAAGTAATTGAAAGCGTGACAAGGTTTGCGGAAAGAGCTGAAACTGTCATACAGAATATGACGCCCCAGGAGCTGATTGCGCGCTCGGTGGGTCTTGTGCTCGGTCTGATTGCTGCCAACCTGATTACAATACCCATAAACAAACTGGATATAATCAATGTGCCCCTGTCCATAATAGCCAACATTTTGTTTGCATCCCTTGGTATCGTGATAGCAGGCACGAAAAAGGATGATCTTGATTTTCTCAAATCGGGGAGCAGGGACCCGAAAAACAACGGAGTCAGCGTGGTGTGCCCGAAAATCCTGGACACTAACATGATCATTGACGGCCGAATACTTGATATATGCCGAAGCGGATTTATTGAAGGAGAGCTTGTCGTGCCGCTGTTTGTGCTTGAAGAGCTCAGGCACATTGCGGATTCAGCCGATTCCGTCAAGCGCAGCAAGGGACGCAGAGGTTTGGACATACTGAATACTCTTCAGAAGGAATTTGAAAATCGCATCAAAATTGTCAGTTTTGAATTCGAAAACAACATGGAAGTTGATGAAAAGCTGATCAGGGCCGCATCGCAGCTCGGCGGCAAAATCATGACGATAGATTATAACCTCGGCAAGGTTGCGTCGCTGCATGGCGTTGAAGTGCTTAACATCAACGAGCTTGCCAATGCCGTGAAACCCCTGGCTCTTCCCGGCGAAGAATTTGAGATCCAGGTTCTCAAGGACGGCAAGGAAAGCAACCAGGGCATAGGTTATATGAACGACGGGACCATGGTTGTCGTTGAGGGCGGCAAGAAGCATATCGGAGAAACTATTCCCGTAATGGTGACCAGTGTGCTGCAGACAGCGGCGGGAAGAATGATTTTTGCAAAGCCGCTGCCCACAGGAGAGAATTCGGTATGAGTTTTTCAGGACACAGGGGCTTGCGCGCCTGCGCCGTAATAGTTGCGGGTGGTCGGGGAAGCCGGATGAATCTTGATATTAACAAGCAGTATATTGATATTTGCGGAAGACCGTTGCTTTCGTGGACAATCCAGGCTTTCGAGGACTGCGAGGTAATTAGCGACATTATCCTCGTCACACCGGCGGAGGAGATTATTTTTTGCAAGCGCGAAATTGTGGACGCCTTTGGTTTTACAAAGGTGAAGTCCATCGTGGCCGGGGGACCCGAAAGGCAGAACTCGGTGTACAACGGTCTCATGGAATTGGACGAAGAATGCGGTATTGTCCTTGTGCATGACGGCGCCAGGCCTTTTGTTACGGGTGAATTGATCGCCGATGTTGCAAGGGAGGCTGCAGAATACGGAGCCGTAACCGCAGCGGTTCCTGTCAAGGATACAATCAAGGCGGCAGACGAAGAAGGATTCGTAACAGGGACCCTTGACAGAAATACTCTTTGGGCTGTTCAGACGCCCCAGGCCTTTGACGCGGCGCTGCTGAAGGAAGCCCACAAAAAGGCGGCGGAAGAAGGGTTTACCGGGACCGATGACGCCGTACTCGTGGAAAGAATGGGCAAAAAGCTCAAAATTGTCATGGGCAGTTATGAAAATATAAAACTGACGACGCCCGAGGATATTGCCGTGGCGGAGGCCATAGCCGCTTCACGGCTGGGCCGGCGGTTCAGGTAATATCAGACAGCTGCCAGGGAATATCAGACAACTGTGACACAGGAAAATACCTGGATTCCGTTGCCCCTGCCGAACTCGGTCAGTCCCTCGCCCGTGGTGGCCGTGATGCCTACACAGTCTTCGGGCACATCGAGCAGCCTGGCTATATTTCTGCGCATCTCGGGGATTTTGGGCGTTATTTTGGGCGTTGAGCATTCAATGGATATGGAGGCATGAACGATTTTTCTGCCGTTAAGGTACTTAAGCGCTTCCCTAAGGTAAACCGAACTGTCCTTGATACCCTTGTTCAGGCAAAGATCGTCGCTGACCGGACCCAGTATGTTTACACAGGTGACTCCCGATATGGCGTTGGTCAGTGAATGCAAAACCACATCGGCATCGCTGTTTCCCGCCAGCGGTGGATGGCCTTCAAACACCACGCCCCCGAGGATCAGTTTCTTTTCCTTGTCACTGAAATCAAACCTGTGGCTATCCTGCCCGATTCCTACCTTCATTGCAAACCTCCGATTCATTGATTTACTTGAATGTAAACTGGCTTCCCGCGCATTTAAATGCCTGTTATATCCTGTTTGGTATAGTGTATAAAATGCCTGTTATTTTTGTTACATAAAAAATGCATGTTATTTTACATTATAGCACAATGCGGAAGGTTTTTGATTAACAGGGCGACGCCGTAATGCGGGCAATGTTGCAAAAACAGCAGGCGCAGCTGAATCAGCCCGGAGCTCATGTGCCGCATCGGCTTGACACGTTGGGAACCGTATATTATATTTATTAAGAGCATAAATAAGAGTTTCAATTTAAATAAATACAGGCAAATTCGATGAGAGGACTGCGACGGGACTTCATTCACAGAGACAGGGGTTGTTTAAGGTGCGAAACCCCCGGATGAAAGCCGTCTTCCCACCCTTGAGAAGCAGTTGATGAAACTGCCGCCCAAGCAGCGATAAATGCTTAAGAGCCGGGTAATTTCATTGCCAATTTGGGTGGTACCGCGGATTATGACTCCGTCCCTTAACAGGATGGAGTTTTTTAGTTTTTCTGGTTTTATAATGAGTTAAATCTTAAGAAAGAAAAAGCCGCATAAAGCCATGATTTTTATATGGTTCTGACTGAAATTTACCTGTATGACGGCTGAATCAAATTACCGTAATAACAACGCAAAATATTAAAGTTTACTGGAGGTTAGATATGGCGCAGGAAAAAAAGTTTGTTGAAGAGATTACATCCATGAACGAGGACTTTGCCCAATGGTACACCGATGTGGTGAAGAAGTCTGAACTTGTCGATTATTCAAGTGTCAGGGGCTGCATGATTATCCGGCCCTACGGTTATGCTATCTGGGAAAACATCCAGAGGGAACTGGACAGGAGATTCAAGGAGACGGGGCATGAGAACGTGTACATGCCGCTGTTTATTCCCGAAGGGCTGCTTCAGAAGGAAAAAGACCATGTTGAAGGTTTTGCTCCAGAAGTGGCCTGGGTAACCCACGGCGGACAGGAACAACTTACTGAAAGGCTTTGCGTGAGGCCGACATCGGAAACGCTTTTCTGTGATCATTACAAAAACGTCATTCAGTCCTACAGGGATCTTCCGAAGCTTTACAACCAGTGGTGCTCCGTGGTAAGGTGGGAGAAAACCACGCGCCCGTTCCTCAGGACACTGGAATTCCTCTGGCAGGAGGGGCATACTGCCCATGCCACGGCTGAGGAAGCCCAGGAAGAAACCATTCGCATGCTCAATGTATATGCCGATTTCTGCGAAGAGTTTCTTGCCATACCCGTTATAAAGGGCAAAAAGACCAACAAGGAAAAATTTGCGGGAGCGCAGGAAACCTATACAATAGAAAGCCTGATGCATGACGGAAAGGCGCTGCAGTCGGGAACTTCCCATAATTTCGGCGACGGCTTTGCCCGGGCTTTCGGGATACAGTACACCGACCGCGACAACCAGTTGAAATATGTGCACCAGACTTCGTGGGGCATGTCTACGCGTATAATCGGAGCGCTGATCATGGTGCACGGTGATGACAGCGGTCTTGTTCTTCCGCCGAAAGTGGCTCCCATCCAGCTCGTGATAATTCCGGTGCAGCAACACAGGGAAGGCGTGCTTGAAAAAGCCTATGAACTCATGAACAGGCTCAAGGGCAAGGTAAGGGTAAAGATTGACGACAGCGACAAGATGCCTGGCTGGAAGTTCAGTGAATATGAAATGAAAGGCGTTCCGCTCAGGCTCGAAATAGGTCCCAAGGATATTGAGAAGAACCAGGTGGTCCTTGTCAGAAGAGATAACAGGGAAAAGCTGTTTGTATCCATGGACGAGCTCGAGGAGAAGGTCCTGCAGGCGCTTGACACCGTGCAGCGGAGCCTGTATGAAAAGGCGCTTGAAATGAGGGAAAAGAAAACATTTACAGCCCGGAATTTCGAAGAGTTTTCGGAAATCATCGAAAAAACGCCTGGGTTTATAAAGGCAATGTGGTGCGGAAAAAGGGAATGCGAAGACAACATTAAGGAAAAAACCGGAGCAACGGCGCGCTGCATACCTTTCCAGCAGGAAAAGATTTCAGATAAATGTGTATGCTGCGGCGAAAAGGCCGAAACAATGGTTTATTGGGCGAAGGCATATTAATAACGTGACAAGGAAACCGGGACACGGGGACGGTTCTTTTGTCCCAATCGGGACAAGGGGACGGTTCTCTTGTCCCAATCACTTGACAGGTGAACCGATATATTGGTTCGGCCATTTTGTCCCAATTGACAGCGAAGAATGTGGGGGCGGTTCTTTTGTTCCGATATCGGGACAGGGGAACCGTCCCCGTGTACCAGGCACCGGAACGGGCAGAGTGAACCGTTCCCGCATACCAGGTCGGGAAACTGTTCCAGGTACCAGGTATCATGGTGGGACAGAAGAACCGTCCCCTTGTATCAGGCAGGGGAACTGTCACCTTGAACGGGAGTTGCCCTGTGTCAGCAAAAGGAGGAAAAGGTTATGTTTATATCCAGGCTGCTGGCGCCTACGCTGAGAGAGATTCCTGCCGAAGCCGTGGCTGTCAGCCATAAACTGATGCTGAAAGCCGGCCTGATGCGAAAAATTTCATCGGGGCTTTATGCCTATCTTCCTGTGGGATACAGGACCCTGAAAAAAATAGGGCAAGTTGTACGAGAAGAGATGGAAAGAACAGGCGCACAGGAGATTTCGATTCCGGCGCTTCTGCCTGCCGAGCCATTCAGGCAGTCGGGCCGATGGGAACATTTCAGCCCGGAAATACACAAATTCAGGGACCGATCAGGAAGGGAACTGTGTCTCGGCGCCACCGGCGAGGAAATATTCGCAGATATCGTAAAACACAGCACAAGGTCTTACAGGTCCTTTCCTCTTTTACTTTACCATGTTCAAAACATATACAGCGATGAAAAAAAACCGGGAAACGGCATCATAAAATGCAGGGAATACCTTGTAATGGAAGCGTGCAGCTTTGACAGGGATGAACAGGGTCTCGGGGAATCCCTCGGGAAAATGCATGAAGCATACAGGCGAATCTTTGAGCGCTGTGGGCTTGAAGTTGTTGAAGCTGAATCTAAAAGCCCCGACGGATGCGATTCATCTGTGTTTTTAGTGCGATCGGATATTGGAGAAACGGTTTTTGCCCACTGCAAAGCATGCGGTTATGCAGCCGGACTTGACGCAGTGTCTGCTGCAGCGTGCGGAGCGGCGGACGGAGGCAATGCCGATTTTTCCGAAATGCTTCCCATAGAAAAAGTTGAAACTCCCGATGCAAGAACGATAGAAGATTTGACTTACTTTTTCGGCTGTTCTCCCGACCGCTTCGCCAAAACATTAATTTATCGCTCGGGCGACAGGATCATAGCCGCAATGGTAAGGGGCGACAGGGAACTGAATGAAGCAAAACTGCGCGCTGCGGCCCAATGCGGCGAACTTGAAATGGCTGACGGGGAAACCGTCAGAAAAGCCACCGGTGCTGATATTGGCTTTGCGGGTCCGGTGAGGATAAATGCCGAGCTGTACATAGATATGGAAGTGGCCCGATCAGTAAACCTGATAACCGGCGCGAACGAGACCGGGTATCATCTTGTGAATGTGAATATTAACAGGGACTTCAGGGGAACGGTCGCTGACCTGAGAAATGTTGTCGAGGGAGATCCGTGCTGCCGGTGCAAAAGCCCGCTGAAAATCGAAAGAGGCATTGAAGTAGCGCGTATTAACAGGCTCGGGACGAGATACACCGATGCGGCAGGTTGCATGTATATCGACGAGAACGGCAGCGAAAAGCCTGTTGTAATGGGCTCTTATATAATCGACATCGGCAGGATCATGGCCGCGATAATAGAATACAGCCACGATGATTACGGAATTATATGGCCGGTTTCGGTGGCTCCCTACCAGGCGGTTATTGTGCCCGTCAGCGTTGACCCCGTGCCCTTCGGGCTGGCGCAGGAATTGTACGAAAAGCTTAAGGAAGCCGGGGTGGAAACTCTCCTTGACGACCGCGACGAACGCGCCGGTGTGAAATTCAACGACGCCGACCTGTTGGGCATTCCCGTCAGGATAACCATCGGCAGAAAAGCCGTTGACCGGATAGTCGAGATGAAGTTGAGGAACAGCAAGGAAAAAAGGGAAATGAGCGCGGAAGAGGCTGTCGATACAGCTGTAGAAATTTTGAAACCGGGAGATTGAGTTGTCAAATAGCTGCATTGTGAATAAATATTTCTGAAGAGCAGACTTCCAACGGACCGCCTTTTGCACGGTGAGTGCATCAGCGGTCCGTTTTCACATTTTAAAATTAAATAAATTATTGCTTTTTATAATAATCCCTTCGGCTTTTGTAAATAATTCGAACGTATTTGTTAATACTATATGAAGAACCAAGTAAATCTATCAGAACCAGTTGGAGGGATTGTATGAAGAAAAAACTGATTTTGCTGCTGATTATGACTTTTTTGTTTACAGGGTTGTTTACCCTTGGGAATGTTGACATACAGCAGGCGTCCGCGGCTCCCACATTACAGGTTACAGGTGTGGTAAATGCGACGGTTACTGCATCTGCGCTCAACGTGAGACAGGGACCGTCGACCCAATATCCCAAAGTGTGCCTGTTATACAAAGGTCAGCAGGTCAAGGTTTTTGCCAAGATAAACGACTGGTATGCGATTTATGAGCCTGTATCAGGCTGTGTCGGCGTAGTTTCAGGACAGTACATCAAAATAGACTGGCCGGCTCCTTCCAAGACACCCCAGCCGCCGGCAAATTCTCCGGCTCCGACACCTTCAGTACCAGTACAGTCACCTACTCCGCCACCTGCATCACCGGCGCCTTCAGTTCAACCCGGACCCACGGGAACAGTGCCGTCGGCAGATGTATCGGCAGAAGAACAGCAAATGCTGAACCTTGTCAACAAGGCCAGGGCCGATGCCGGACTGCAACCGCTGCAGTTTGATCCGCAGCTGCAGAAAGTGGCGCGTTTGAAAGCCCAGGACATGGTGGACAAAAGATATTTCTCCCACCAGTCGCCTACCTATGGTTCGCCTTTTGACATGATGAGGCAGTTTGGTATAAGTTTCAGGACAGCAGGCGAAAATATCGCCGGTAACCCCAGCGTTGAAGGTGCTTTCAATGCCTGGATGAAATCCGAAGGCCACAGGAAGAATATTTTGAACGGCAACTTTAACTATACCGGTATCGGAATAGTTAGCAGCCCGACATACGGCAAGATATTCGTGCAGATGTTCATAGGCAGATAAAAAGTGTTGAAAAGTACGAAGGATAGAGTGTAAAAACAGCCATAAGAAAAAACCAGGAGGTATGAAATGGGTAAAGGCAAAAAAAGCGGCACGGGGAAAAGTGATCGCCCAGTGAACAGGCCTGCCGTTGATAATGACCAGCTGGGAGAAAATGCGTATGAAAAATATGCCCCTGAGGGAAAGAAAGATAAAAAGGGCAAATAGGCAAAATATAAAGCAGCCAAAGGACGGCTGCTTTATATTTTGCTTTTTAAAATATCAGTGAGGTGAATTTACTGCAAAATCACAAGCTATACCCAATCCCCGAGCTTGTTTTCATCCGTTATAACTATGTAACCGTTTTCCTCGCGGATAGCTCCCTCTTTTTTAAAGCGGCTGATAACTCTTGAGACGGTTTCACGCGTGGTGCTTACGAGGTCGGCCAGTTCCTGCCGCGAAAGTTTTATATTCAGCTTTATCCCGCTGCCGTCCCTGGCACCGTGGGTTTCAGCCAGCGTCAGCAGCTGTGATGCAGTCCTTGAAAACACGTCATTATAAGTGGTAAGATCCTTGATTTTCTGCTGCGCAAAAACCAGTTTGCGGCTGAATACCTTCAGAAGTTTCAACGCAATGTTTGGATCGGACTTAACGAGGTTTTCCATGTCGCTGTTTTTTATCGTCCCTATAACAGCGTCCTCATATACCGACGCGGAGGCGGGATAGGGCACGTCATTGAAAAGCGTAGCTTCCCCGAACACGTCGCCGGGTCCTAAAATATGTATTAAGTGCTCGTTTCCGTCCGCATAGGTGCGAAAAACCTTTACTTTTCCTGAAAGGATATAATAGAACGCGCTGCCCGGATCTCCTTCATTAAAAAGCACGGTGTTTTTGGGGTAACTGCGTTCTATGGACAGCCTGGAAATTTTGTCTATATCGGCATCGTCAAAATCCTGAAAAAAGCTGGAGTTTTTTATTGCCCGGGTATTTTTCATTACTAACTCTCCGCATATTTTGGTATAATTGGTTTGATTAAATGATATTATACCACTCGGTGTGTTTGTTAAATCATAACCTGACCGACTGGAGGCATTTTTGTGAAAAGGAGTTTTGCTGCATCAGGGATATGCGCGTTCCTGTTCAACACGGCGGTGGCAGTGGCGGAGAGCGGCGCTGAAAGCGCGATTGAAACCAGCAATGAATACAGGATTGTGTTAACTTCGCAACCTGGATTAAAGATATTCTTGACGGTCCTGGTATATATCCTGTTATTGTCTTTTATGTCCTGGCTGACACTTAGGAAACTGGAAGGCGAAAACAGACGCAGAACGATTTTGCTTTTCATGGCGGCGGTGTTGATTTCGGCGGCAGTAGGCATTATCGGAGGCCTGTTGATTTCAATGTCATTAGTTATAGCCATAGAGAAACTGTTTACAGTTACGATCGAGCAGTGGCTGCGCAATGTATTGACGTTTGTAATAAGCAGCCTGGTTGTATTTTTGGGTATAAAACTTGCCGCAAACAAGCTTGTCAGGTACTACTACTTCGGGCTGAACTTCATTGTCCTTGTTATGTCTTTGTTTGCAAACAGCATTGTCTTTATCTGGATTTTTGAGATGGTAAACAGGATAATAAAATGATTGACAAATGCTGTTTGCCGATTGCAATAAGATGGAAAAATAAAGGAAGTTATGATATAATAACGCTGCATCAGCATGGTAAGTTCCGATGAGCTTATCGATCGGGGAAAGAAGGGTATATTTGTGAATATAATAATTAAAACACTGAAAATTATCAGAAAAAGACCTACCCTTATTCTTTTATGGGGAGCTATTTTTCTTGTTACCGGCCTGATAAACCAGATGAACCCGATTTTCAGCCTGGTGTTCCATTTTGACATAAGCAGGCAGGGAAATGTTTTTAACACCCTTTTAACAACCCTGAGACTCGCAATGGAGTTTTTGTCGGATACGGGTTACATGTCGCTCGTTATTCTGGTTTTTACCGGGTTGCTCATTGTTGTGTCGCTGCTCCTGGCCCTCGTTTTTTCCGGTGGATTTAACGTAATGAACCTGGAGATTACGGGGCGGAGAAGCTCCGGCGGGTTCAGGGAAGGCGTTAGGAAATATTTTCTCAAATACAGTGTGGTGAATTTCACCGTTCTGCTTTTAGGTACGGTTTTTGTTCTTTTCATGGCGATTGTGACAATCCCCGCCCTTGTCATTTCCAGTTCGTGGGTTAATGGAAAGCCCGAATTGATGACAACGGCCCTGTTTGTGGATTTCATCACTTTGCTCACCGTATTTTTCGGATTCATGTTTTTCCGCACTTTTTTGCTTTTCTGGTACCCTGCCCTGGTAAATGTTCCGGAAAGGGCTTTTACGATTGGAAAGCGCGTTGCGGACAGCAATTTCTGGCCGATTGTCGCAGGTTTTGCCCTGTTTGACATAGTGTTTATTGTCTTTGAATTTGCATTTTCGGTTTTCAGTTTCATGGCGGCCAGCTATGAATCGCCGGCAATAATATTGTCCGTGGTCATCTTCATTTTGAGATGGGCTTTTGAGACGCTGTTCTTTCTTGTTTTCGGCGTATTTGTATTTGACCGGTTCATCAGGTATTACAGGAAAGCGGAAGCCTGAAGCCGGAAGTTTGGAGTTTAAAATTGAAATCGGGCCAAGCCGGAAGTTTAATCAAAATAAAAAGGCGGCGCTTTTTCCGCCTTTTTATTTTGCAAAAACATGTTTACCTATTCTTACAACTATCTTCCTGGACCATATCCACCGGCTTGTTGCTGTTGCCGGGTTCCAGTAGTACAGGCAGCCATAGGTAGGATCCCATCCGTTCAGGGCGTCCCTGGCCGCCCTGTAGGCCGTTTCATTTGGCGTCAGGTTAATCTGGCCGTCCCTGACCGCGTCAAAGGCCCCGGGCTGATAAATGACTCCGGCTATTGTTTTCGGAAATCGGCTGTCCCGCGTCCTGTTCAGCACTACGGCGCCTACCGCGACCTGGCCTTCATAGGGTTCGCCCCGTGCTTCGCCATAGATGAGGTGGGCCAACAGCCTGACATCGGCACTGGTCCTGCTTGACGGAGCGCTGCTCGTGCCCGTAGGGAGACCGAGCGCTGCAAGGGTCTGCGGGCCGACTATGCCGTCAACTTTCAACCCGTTTTTTGCCTGGAACTTCCTTACGGCTTGATAAGTCTTGTACCCGAATATACCGTCAACTTCACCGTCATAGTAGCCCCATCTTTTAAGCCTCTCCTGTATTTGCCGTACTTCCTGCCCCCGGGATCCGTAATAGGACAGGGCTGCCCGCGAGCCGGCATAATAACCGGCCAGCATACTTATTTCATCCATGTAATAAAACAAAGAGGCCAATGATGCGACAACGACAGTAAAGATAAGTATTCTGGACACAGTTTTCCTGCGCACAACACATAACTCCTTTTTTTCTTTATTTTGTGCGCAATATTACATTTTATTTATGTCAGTCCAGAATAAATCGCAGCTATCAGAATATTACCTGCTGTCCCTGATTTTACCGGCATGCCATTATTTTGTGGCTATGAAATTATTACCGGATATACAGTCAATTTGCCGGAATTGCCGTTAATTTTGGGACAGGCAGTCAGCTGACGGATTCAAAACCCGCAAAAAGTATGTAAAGTAAGAGTAAAATCAATATGTCGTCATCGATTCCCTCGCGGAAAAGTATAATTATCAGCCCTATAAGCAGGAGCTCTTCTATGCCCAGTTTGAAAGGCAAAAAACCAAAAGGCTTTTTCTTTCTCTCTATTGCCCTTTCATCGCCGGGCAGGGGTATCGGCTCCTCTTCCGTAGGCAGCGGGATCCTTTCTTCTTCGGGGATGCTGTAATCGCCGCCTGGATACGGATAGGCTCCGGCATACGGCTGCTTGTACGACGGATGATAGGGTCGCCTGTGTACAGGAACTCTGCGGTATGCCATTTATTTCACTCCCGGTCATTTATTTTCCATTTCATCAAGATACCTTGCAAGGTTGGATATCTGCAACATTCTTATGCAACTGTTTATTCGCTTTTGTCTTGAGCTGTTCATGAAGGGCTTGATTGCCGACAACAGGTTGATTCTTGGGTCGTTTTCGACTTTCAGGCGCTCCGCCAGGTCCTTCGCCCTTAAGAGTAAATCCGTATTTTCTTTATTTTCGCTGCGTACGGCTTTTTCGGGCATTTCTTTTTCCGGTTCAGAGGGCAATGCCGGCGGAGGCTCGTCCCGGGATTCGTCGTCGCCGGAGACCAGGAGACTCAGAAGGTTTTTGATGTTTTCCGGCAGTTTTTCCTGTCCGAGGATATCGGTAATCTGTTTTATCTTTTTGCCCAGGTCATCGCTCATTTGATATTCCCCCAAAAAAACTGTCACTAAAATATATGCATGTGCCTTTTAGTGTAGAAGGCACGGTCACTTCAGGAATTCCTTGATTTTGGCTACAACGACATCGCCGTGTTCGCCGATCAGGTCTGCGAGCTTCTGGAAGTCGGCCTCGGTGATCCTTTGTTTGATTTCATCCTTGTTGATTTTTAATTCTTTCAGCCTGGAATCGTCGAATTCATTTATCTTGGCCAGCAGTTCCTCCTTGTCAATTTTTTTGATTTTTCTTGCAAGTTCATCGGTGTTTCCTTTTTTTAGCATATCGAGCGCCGCGTTGATTTTGGCCTGGAGCATTTTTTCATCCATTTTGCCCATAATCTCGTTCAATTTTTTATTAAAAGCATTGCTCATAAAATCAATCCTTTCATTTTATTTTTTATGGTTTATTTTTTGTTTTACTGTTAAGTATTCCTTAGATCGTGATAATATTTCTTCAGCCGATTATAATGTATTTCTCCAGTCGATGATATGAAGAAAGCCAGGCACAATATGCCATTGTTATTTCATGCTTACATATTATGAGAGCAGGTGCAATATTGTTACTCCCCGCCGTAAAAAGCAAAAGGCGGCATCGAGCCGCTCAGAAACAATGTTAGGCGCTTTTGCGGTCATGCGGACCGCCTGCCATGGCAAAACACCAATGGTTATTTATAAAAGAGCAGCAGGAAGACCAGGATGAAGAACAGTACAGTACTGTCTCTTTCGGTGTCCAGGCAGAATTTTCCGTTTGACAATGCTACCAGCGCACTGCTGTCATAGAACAGCAGGAGGAATACTAAAATGAAAAATAAAAGGCTGCTGTCATTGCGACGTAATGTATCCATAATATTCGCCTCCGAATGCTTATATGTCTTCAATGGCATAATACGCTTAACATAAATGGATTGTTACTCATTTATATAAAAGGATTGTTACTCATTTACATTAAAACGTTTAAACACATACCTGGCAGGGGTATATAATATTTATCTAGTAGCAGACGGTATCCGGAGAGTCTGCTCCAGCGATCCCGTTGCTGTATGATGTCCTGCCAGAAAATTTGCCGGACAGGGGGATGCACCGCTTGTTTTTTGATTCATACTATTTCATGAGCTTTATTGAAGGAATACTTACATTTATATCTCCGTGCATTTTGCCACTGCTTCCCGTATACTACCTGTATCTTGCCGGGGATACGTCGGAAAGCGTGGCAAAAGGTGCGCCAAAAAACAGGCTGTTATTTAATGCCGCGGGTTTTGTTCTGGGGTTTTCGCTGGTATTTGTGCTGCTGGGAGCAACAGCCACGATTGTCGGACGTTTTCTCGGCAGCAACCGCGATATTTTCCGAATTGGCAGCGGTCTCGTAATGATATTGTTCGGATTGAATTTCCTGGGATTACTGAGGATAACCATCCCCGGTACATCGTCCGCAAAGGTCGGGAAATATCTGGACAAAATCACCTCAAAAACCGGTTTTATACATTCAGTGCTGTTCGGAATTGTTTTTGCGTTCAGCTGGACGCCCTGCCTGAGCGCGTTTCTGGGTTCGGCGCTTATAATGGCAGGTAACTCAGAAACGATGCTGCAGGGAATTTTAATGCTGGTTCTTTTCTCCCTCGGGCTTGGAGTGCCGTTCCTGGTTTCGGCAGCAATTTTTGACAGGGCCCGGGAGGTTTTCGCATTTTTCAGAAAGCACGGCAGGATAATAAACATTGTATCAGGAATTGTACTGATTCTTGCCGGCATCCTCGTGATAACGGACAGGATGAAATACCTCGGGACTCTTTTTACCTGACCGGCTTAAATTAACTTAAACAAATTTAAATTAACTTAACTTTGCCTGGCTGCGGCAAAAAACTGCATTGAAGTTCCGCCAACTATGCCAATAAAAATTGTAGCAGGGAGATGTTTTATGAACAGGAAGAAAGTGTACCTGGCTCTTTGGATTCTTGTATCTGTGCTGGCATTTTTTGTCCTTGCCGTTATGTATAAAGGCGATACGCTGGCTGAAAAACCTGAAAACGAAAAGCCCCGGGAAGAAAGCAGCCCCGCGGAAAGCCCCGCGCCAAGGGAAATTGATGAAAGCCGGCTGCTCGATCAGATACCATACGAACTGGAAGCCCCGAAGTTTGAACTTAAGGATTTGAACGGGAAAACCGTACGGTTGTCCGATTACAGGGGGAAAGTGGTGTTTTTGAATTTCTGGGCCACCTGGTGCCCTTATTGTCTCCGGGAGAGGAGCGAACTGGAAGAAGCGCGCAATGAAATGAAAAAATACGGCAGGGCCGAAATCCTCACGGTCAATATGATGGAGAGCAAAAAGCAGGTGCAGGAATATATAAAAAAAGAAAAACTGGATCTTCCCGTATTGCTTGACACCGAGGGCAAAGTATCGTACCAGTACATGGTTCCCTTTGGAATTTACAGCGTTCCCGTGACTTTTATAATCAACCCCGACGGCACGATTTATAATATAATAGGTGGTATGACGAACAGTGATCTCCTGCTGGATTATGTTGAATACCTGGGCAGGCAGGGGAAATTTGATAAAGCACGGTAGGTAATTGTGAAGCGCGGTGAAAAGCATGGGAAAGCGCAGAAGGAAGATATTGTAAAAGCAATAAAAAACACACCGGAAAAATATCAAAAGAAACGGATGGTGAATAAAATTGGTATATGACGTGATAATAGTAGGCAAGGGTCCCGCGGGAATTTCGGCGGCACTGTACACGGTGAGGGCCAATCTTAAAACTCTTGTAATCGGAGGTCCCGGCAGTTCGCTCCGCAAGGCCGGGAAGGTGGACAACTATTACGGATTTTCCGAGACAGTAACGGGAGAATTTCTGCTGAAGCAGGGAGAATTGCAGGCCATAAGGCTCGGGGCAGAACTTGTGGAAGATGAAGTCATAGCAATTGAAAAGAAGGATTTGTTTGAGGTCACAACACCTGGCGCGTCTTATACTGCAAAATCGGTACTGCTGGCCACGGGACAGCCCCAGAAAAAGCTGAGGATCGGCAACCTCGAGAAATACGAGGGAAAGGGTGTAAGTTACTGTACGACGTGCGACGGATTCTTCTATAAAGATTTGAAAGTAGGCGTGCTGGGCTACAGGGACTTTGCTGTCCATGAAGCCATTGAGCTGACGGCATTCACAAAAAATATCACCATATACACGAACGGAAAGGAACTGGAGCTCTCGGAAAAGTACAGGGAAGAATTCGGCAAGTTCAGGATCGATCACAGGCCCATACTGAAATTTGAAGGCAGCGAGTTCTTGGAAAAGGTATGTTTTGAGGATGGAACCGAGGAATCCCTCGACGGAATGTTCATCGCGTATGAGACAGCATCGAGCGTTGACTTTGCGATGAAACTCGGAATATTGACGGAGAATAATTCGATAATAGTCGACGGGGCTCAAAAAACGAATGTGGACGGCGTTTTTGCCGCAGGCGACTGCACGGGCGGATTCAAGCAAATAGCTGTCGCGGTGGGACAGGGAGCCCTTGCAGCGAAAAGCATAATTGAATATGTCCGAAAATTGCCATGATACATCGGGAGTTGCCCGACCCGGGCAAAACAGGGAAAACAGTTCAATGGCCGGACAGGCGCGAGAACTTTGCCGGGTCCGGGGATATCCGTATTTGCCGTGGGACAAGAGAACCGTCCCCGTGTTCCGTCATGGGACAAGAGAACCGTCCCCGTGTCCCACGCTGTCCACCGTGTGTCATGTTGCCCAAATTTTACATTGAATTTAGTTCTTCAGTATGATAGTATTGTATAGAATTAATTCCTAAATAAGCAAAAAGGACGGGGCATATGGATATAATGATTGTAAAGCTGTACCATAGCGATTATTACAGACATAGGCGACACGGTCGCATTATGCATCATTGCCCGTTTTTTTGCCATGGAGAGTGAAAATGACCCTGTGTGCGTATGCGTACACAGGGTTTTTTTATAAAATTTGCCTTTTCAAGCTAAAGGATCGAGTGGTGATACAATGGTTATAGGCAACACTGTAGTTCTGGATGAGGGAGCGGTTTTCAGAAGCCTCAGAAAAGACAACTTAACATTTAATGAAGTGTTCGATGAAATCCTCGCTTTTATCAGGGCTGACACCAACAGTTCCTACAGGATATCCATAGGCAGCGATTCGCAGGTCGGGAAAGGAACCGTGATTGTTTCGTGCATCCACGTCCACAGGATAGGCAGGGGAGCCATAGGTTTTCTGCACAAGTGTTCCATGCCGAGGGCGGTTAAAAGCCTCAGGGAAAAGATTTACCTTGAGACATGCTGCAGCCTCCAGCTGGCCTACCTTTTCAACGAGGAAAGGATAAAGACCATAACCGACATGCTGGGCAAGAAGGTTTCCTTTGAGTTCCATATAGATATCGGCACCCAGGGCAAGACCAAGTCCCTTATTAATGAAATGACTGCAATGGTGAAGGGCCTTGATTTCGTGCCTAAAATCAAACCCGACAGCTACTGCGCCAGCTGTTTCGCCGACAGGTACACCAAGGCCATGTAGTCAACATGGAAAACACCTTTATTAAACGAATGTTTATATGGGTCCATGAACAGTAGTTGTTTTATCTGGGTAGGACGGTCTTATTACAATGGCTGTATTTAATTGACGGAAATGATGAAAATGAATTATAATCATACATGCCTTAAAAACCGGAGCGCATGCTGAAAAGCCTGCGCTCCGAAACGTCAGGGAGGGTTTTCAATGGCACTGAAGGTTGTCATAGTCGGAGGAGTGGCAGGCGGTGCAAGCGCTGCCGCAAGGCTGAGAAGGCTCGACGAAAATGCCGAGATCATAATATTCGAGAAGGGAGAGTTCATTTCTTTTGCCAATTGCGGGCTGCCTTACTATGTAGGAGGCGTTATCACCAAAAAGGAGCGTTTGGTCGTCCAGACGCCGGAAAGCATGAAACGTCGCTTTAATATTGACGTTAGAACCAACAGTGAAGTCATTTCAATAAATCCCGCCGAAAAAACCGTTGTTGTCCATGATCACAGGAAAAATACCAGGTATACCGAATCCTACGACAAGCTCATACTTTCCCCCGGCGCAAGGCCGGTACTGCCGGACATTGAAGGCATAAATTCGGAGAGAGTGTTTACTCTCAGGGATATACCCGATACATACAGGTTAAGAAATTTCGTGGAAAAATATGATGTAAAACGGGCGGTTTTGATCGGCGCGGGGTTTATCGGCCTTGAGGTGGCGGAAAACCTTCACAGCCTCGGGGTTGAAGTAGCGGTGGTCGAACTTGCAAACCAGGTCCTGGGTCCCCTCGATTTTGAGATGGCAGCCCTCGTGCATCAGCACCTGAAATCGAAAGGCGTGGAACTGTACCTCGGGCGTTCCGTCAAAGCCATTGAAGACTCCCAGGAACATGCGACGGTGGTGTTAAACGACAGCCAGGCTTTGAGAGCGGATATGGTAGTTTTCGGAACCGGTGTGAGGCCGGAGGCGGGCCTCGCTGCGCGCGCGGGGCTGAAGCTCGGCGTTACGGGAGGCATTCTCGTTGATGAATATATGAGAACTTCGGATCCCGATATTTATGCCGTGGGAGACGCCGTTGAAGTTAAGGATTTTGTAACGGGCGATCCCAGGCTGATTCCGCTGGCGGGACCCGCCAACAAGCAGGGCAGGATCGCCGCCGACAATATATGCGGCAGGAATGAGAAATATGAAGGAACGCAGGGAACATCCATTGTTAAGGTTTTTGACATGACCGTTGCAGTCACGGGAAACAACGAGAGGCTGCTTTCCCGGAAAGGAACAGACTATGAGAAATACATCGTCCATGCGTCTTCCCATGCCGAGTATTATCCCGGTGCAACACCGATGGCTATAAAACTCATTTTTTCAAAAAAGAACGGGAAGATCCTCGGCGCGCAGATCGTGGGATATGAAGGCGTGGACAAGAGAATCGACGTTATTTCCACCGCGATGAGAGCCAAGATGACGGTTTATGACCTGCAGAAGCTTGAACTGGCTTATGCCCCGCCCTATTCGTCGGCCAGGGACCCCGTGAACATTGCGGGATACACGGCTTCCAACATACTGAAGGGAGACGTCAGGGTTTTTCACTGGGACCAGGTTTCATCAATTGACAGGAGCCAATCCGTCCTTCTTGACGTGAGGACTCCCCGCGAGTACATGCTTGGCACTATCGAAGGCGCGGTGAACATACCCCTTGATGAACTGCGCGGACGCCTGTCCGAAATCCCCAGGGACAAGAGCATTTATGTATTCTGCCACGTGGGACTGAGAGGGTATCTCGCGTGCCGTATACTTTACCAGAACGGCTATTCCAGTGTCTACAACCTGAGCGGCGGCTGGAAAACCTATGCTTCCGCCGTTTTGCAGCGTACGATGCTTTAGGCCGGCCGGTAAATGCTTTAGGCCGGTAAAAACATTCAGACCTGTATATAATTAAGACCTGCATCGATAAACTTCAGTGTTTTCAGGGCTGATTTCAAAGCGGGAAAATGTCTTTAAGAAATTTAAAAGAGAATATGTTTTTAAAGGAGAGTTTGCATGGATTATAAAAAGATAGCGTCGGCAATCGATCACGCAGTGTTAAAACCCCAGGCTACCGACGGCGATGTTGAAAGGGAATGCGCCGTGGCAAAAAAATATAATGTGGCTTCGGTCTGCGTCAAGCCCTGCCACGTGGAACTGGCGTGCAGTCTGTTGAAGGGCAGCGGTGTCAAGGTCTCAACGGTTGTGGGGTTCCCCCACGGAGGCACGACAACGGCGTCAAAGGTGGCGGAGTGCATAGAGTCAATTGAAAACGGTGCAGAAGAAATCGATATGGTGATAAACATTGGCAAGCTGCTGTCCGGCGATTTTGACTATGTTTACCGCGACATTGAGCAGGTGGTGGAAGCTGCCCACAGCAGAAGTGTCCTTGTCAAGGTTATTCTTGAAACATGCCTGCTGGACAGGGAGTCCATTGTTAAAGCATGTGAAATCGCGGAAAAAGCCGGAGCCGATTATGTCAAGACTTCAACGGGTTTTGGAGGAGGAGGCGCCACGATCGAAGATGTTTTGCTGATGAAAGCCTCGGTCAGCGACCGTGTCGGAATAAAGGCTTCGGGAGGCATTTCCGATGCGGCGAAAGCGTGGGAATTCATAGAAGCGGGATGTGGCAGGATAGGGACCAGTTCCACGGAAATGATCCTGTCGGAAAACGCATGATTCATAACAACTGATCCGTCAGAATGCTTTACCGCTGACCCGCCATGATGCCGTAGCCTTGAGAAAAGCTTAAAACATCTGAAATAGAATACTAAAAACATTACCGGCATAGAAATATCATATAAGGATATGATAGCGAGGTGCCGAGTAATGCGCAGATTTATATCTAGATCTATATCTGTCGTAATGTTATTTTTCATGATGACGTTTTTGCTTTCAGGATGCGGCATACTGAGGAAACTGGGATTCGGCCGGAATGAAGGGGAAATGACACCGACCAGCAGTATCTCCATCAGCGAGGAAGAGGCGGCGGAACTGGCGGACAAGGTGCCGATCCATTTGTACTTTGCCGACGAGAATAATGAAAAATTAAAGCTCGAGATAAGATACATACCCATCAGCGAAGCGGCAAAAAGCGTAAGCCATCTTGCTTCCATCGTGGTTGAAGAGCTTATAAACGGACCTTCTAACGAAGGTCTCAGGAACGCGATTCCCACGGGTACGCGGCTGCTGTCGCCCGTGGCGGTCAATGAAGGGGTTGCCACGGTCAACCTTTCAAAGGAATTTGTAGATAATCATCCCGGCGGAAAAGCAGCGGAACAGATGAGCATTTACTCGATAGTAAATTCTCTCACGGAGCTCAAGGACATTTCGGCAGTTACATTCACCATCGAGGGTGAGCCGAGGAAGGATCTTAAAGGCAGCTTCGCCTTCGACCTGCCGTTCCCCAGGAGTGTTGCCCTTATCAGCACCGAAGTTGAGCCTGCGGACCAGGTATCGAAAAACCAGGACAAAAAGGATGCATCGCCCAGTGTAACGCCGGATGCATCACCGACCGCATCGCCCGATGTGACACCGGATGCGCCGCAGAATACATCGACGGACACATCACAGGATACTCCATCCCTGGACGACCAGGGAACGCCGGCCTCGGGGCATCACCTCTTTGACGAGGAAACAGGCGAAATGCTCGAATAGCCAGGTATAAATACACTGGCATAAATACAGACAAATAAACGGGCAGATATAAGCTGGTATCAGATATAACCTGTTGAAATATTGAAATATTTTATAGAAATATTATCGGGAATTAATTCAGGCAGCAGCCACCGCACCTGTCGATGTTGGGACAGGCGCTTTCTTCGAACTTGCGCGACCGGATAACATTTACATTTTTGAAAACAGCGCTGAGGGAATCAGAGCCGCATTCGGGGCATTTGATGCTTTTGTTTTCCCTCTCTTTTATTGTAGCCCTGACGTTGAATTCAATTCCGCAACGATCGCATTTCAGATCATAAAAAGGCATGGCTGTAACCTCCGCAATTGATTCCCTTTTTACCTCATATTTTAATATATTAAACCATTATTGAAAAGTACCCCGGGGCAACCGTTTCCGGATGCATGCCCGGCCTGCGCGCTTTTGCTTGAAGTTGCCGTTTTATAATAGTACAATGAAAAATACCTTCTTTTTGTTTTGGCATTTGGATTGTATGGATTATTTTTATATATACCGGGAGAGGTGCCATATGGAACGGAAGAAAACCGTGGCGGTCATTTTCGGCGGACAGTCTTCGGAACACGAAGTGTCCAGGGTTTCCGCCCAGTCAGTCATTACGAATATTGACAGAAGCAAGTACGATGTTGTTATGGTCGGAATTACAAGGGACGGCCGGTGGCTGCACTATACAGGACCGGTTGAAAAAATAGGATCCGGCGAGTGGGAAGAACTTGCCGAATCCGGTTTGAAATGTGGCATGGAACAATTGCCGGATATAACGGATGAAAGCTGCCATGCCGCAGGAAGGAATACGCTGCGTGGAATTTTCCGGGCCATCGGGGCCGAAACTCCGGAAAAACCCATTGATGCGGTATTTCCAGTACTCCATGGAAAAAACGGGGAGGACGGGACAATCCAGGGACTTTTTGAGCTCGCCGACATTCCCTACGTGGGCAGCGGTGTGCTTGCCTCTTCGCTGGGAATGGACAAGGCGTATTCAAAAATACTGTTTGCAGCGGAGAACATTCCCCAGGCCAAGTACCTGGTTTTCAGCAGGAAGCAGGTTCATGGCGATATCGACGCAGTAGTGGAAACCGTTGAAAGAGAGCTGCCATACCCGTGCTTCGTAAAGCCTTCAAATTCGGGATCGTCGGTAGGGGTCAGCAAGGCTCGCAACCGCGAGGAACTTCTAAAAGCCCTGGAACTTGCCTGCCGGCATGACAGGAGGATCCTTGTCGAGGAATTTATCAACGCAAGGGAAATAGAGTGCGCCGTCCTGGGAAATGACGAACCGCTGGCGTCGGTGGTGGGAGAGATCATACCTGGCGCGGAATTTTACGACTATGATGACAAGTACAAGAATAACAGGGCAAGGATCGAAATACCGGCCGACCTGCAGGAAGAAACGGCGCAGCTTATAAGGTCCTATGCGGTCAGGGCTTATAAGGCGCTGGACTGCGCAGGTCTTGCCAGGGTGGATTTTTTTGTTCACAAGCAGACCGGTGAGGTATATATAAATGAGATAAATACGATACCCGGTTTTACCGATATCAGCATGTATTCGAAGCTGTGGGCCGCCAGCGGCCTGCCCTATCCCGAGCTCATAAGCCGGCTGATAGAGCTCGCTTTTGAGAGATATGAAGACAGCAGGGGGATACGGGACTGTCAGAATACCTGATTTTCAATAAATTTCGCCATTATTTACGGATGAAAACTGATTGACAATTGAAAAATGAACTGGTAAATTTCACAAATAGCCTGGTAATTCCACAGGCAGTTGGTTTATCCATTGCCTGAATTGACAAACAGTTTGTTATTCCAATACTTCGGTACAGCTATAAAGGTGACTGGGATTAAAACGGAGTGGATGCACTATGGATAAGAACGTAATAATATCACTTAAGGGGAACCAGGGCGCACGGGGCTATTTCGGAGACGATCTTGAACTCGTTACCGAGGGCAGGTACTACAAGAAGGAAGGCGCCTATTATATAACATACAATGAAAGCGAAGTCACGGGAATGGAAGGCACAACGACCACGCTCAAAATACACGACGGTGTCATTACGCTTATGAGGACGGGAGCAGTGAATGCCCAGTTTGTATTTGAGCGCGGGAGAAAGCATCTTTCTTATTATGATACTGCCTACGGCGCATTTACTGTCGGCGTGTTCACCAACGACCTCAACATAAACATCGACGAGAACGGTGGAGAAATATGGGTTGATTATAAGCTTGAAATAGATAATAATAAGACAGGAGAAAATGATTTCTACATGCAGATAAGAGAGGTTGGTCAGACCAATGACAAATGTTGTGGATAATGTGAAAAATGAAATAAAAAAAGTTGTAACGGATGCAATAGAAAAAGCCGCAGCATCGGGACAACTTCCGCCGGTCCGTGTAAACGACATTATTATTGAAAAACCAAGGGAAAAAGAACACGGCGATTTTTCCACCAACATTGCCATGCAGCTCGTGCGCGAGGTCAGGAAAAATCCGAGGCAGATTGCGGAAATAATAAAGGAACACATGGATATAGAGAACACGTATATTGACAGGGTAGAGTGCGCGGGACCGGGGTTTATCAATTTTTACCTGACCAATAGGTGGCTTTATGACGTCCTCAAAGTCATACATGCGGAAAAGCAGGATTACGGGAAGATAAACATAGGCCGCGGTCAAAAGGTCATGGTTGAATTCGTCAGCGCGAATCCCACAGGTCCGCTTCACATGGGCAATGCCCGCGGAGGTGCTTTGGGAGACTGCATTGCAGGAGTTCTCGAAGCGGCAGGTTACGATGTTACCCGTGAGTTTTACATAAATGACGCGGGAAACCAGATAGAAAAATTTGGCGAATCCCTGGAAGCAAGATATCTTCAGCAACTGCCCGGAGGGGAAAACGTTGAATTCCCTGAAGACGGCTACCATGGCGAAGATATCATTGAACATGCGGCCCAGTACTACAGGGAATACGGCGACAAGCTCGGGGATGTGCCTTCGGAACAGAGGAGAAAAGCCCTCGTGGAATACGCCCTTCCGAAAAATATTGAAAAAATCAGGACTGCGCTGGAAAGCTACGGTATAACCTTTGATGTCTGGTTTTCCGAACAATCCCTCTATGACAGCGGGGAAGTCCAGGATACGATTAACTACCTGAAAGAAAAAGGGTATACCTATGAAAAGGAAGGAGCCCTGTGGTTTAAGGCGACGGATTTTGGAGCCGAAAAGGACGAGGTCCTGATAAGAAATAACGGTGTTCCAACGTACCTCGCTTCCGATATCGCATACCACAGGAACAAGTTCGTAAAGAGAGGTTTTGATCGCGTTATCAACCTGTGGGGCGCCGACCACCACGGGCATGTGGCCAGGATGAAGAGCGCGATGAAAGCCCTCGGCATAGATCCGGACAAGCTCGAAGTAGTTTTGTTCCAGCTTGTGCGGCTGTACAGGAACGGCGAAATTGTCAGGATGTCCAAAAGAACCGGCAAGGCCATTTCACTGGAGGACCTCCTGGAGGAAGTCGGAAGGGACGCCGCGCGTTTCTTCTTTAACATGAAGGCTTCGGGCAGCCACCTGGATTTCGACCTCGACCTTGCAGTACGCCAAAGCAATGAAAATCCCGTGTATTATGTTCAATATGCCCATGCAAGGATTTGCAGCATGATAAGGCTGCTCGGGGAAGAGGGCATTTCCGTACCCGATCCCGAAGATGTGGACCTTTCGCTGCTTGTGCAGCCTGAAGAAATTGACCTTATGAAAAAGCTCGCCGAACTGCCCGAGGAAATTGCCATATCGGCCCAGACCCTTGAGCCCAGCAGGCTTACGCGCTATGTGACCGATGTGGCGTCATGCTTCCACAGCTTTTACAACGCATGCCGCGTCAAGGGAGAAGAAGAGCGGCTCATGAAAGCGCGGCTGCTTTTGGTTGACTGTACAAGAACGGTAATCAAAAACGTTCTTGACATATTGAGCGTAAATGCTCCGGAAAGGATGTAGCGGAGGTGCATTATGAAGATCACATGGTTGGGACATGCCTGTTTTCTTATAACATCGGACAAAGGGGTCCGCATAGTTACCGACCCGTATGATGAATATGTGGGTTTCCGGCTGCCGGAAACGGAAGCGGACATCCTTACAACAAGCCACAGCCATGCCGACCATTACAATATCGGAGCCATCAGGGGCAGATTCAAGCATTTTAAAGAGCCCGGTGCATATGTAGAAAGGGGTATTGGCATTACGGGCATAGAAACGTGGCATGATGAGTTTGAAGGAGCAAAAAGAGGCAAAAATATAATTTACTGCTTTGATATTGACGGGCTGAGAGTCTGCCACTGCGGGGACCTGGGCCATCTGCCCGATGAAGAACAGGTCCGCGAGATCGGAAAAGTGGATATACTTTTAATACCTGTAGGCGGGACATATACGATAGATTACCGCGCAGCATCCGAATTGGTAAACAGGATGAATCCGTCAATTACCATTCCGATGCACTATAAGACCGAAAAACTTACTTTCAACCTGGACCCGGTGGACCGCTTCCTGTCTGCCGTCGGCGGCGGAGAACGGGCCGGGAAAAGTGAAATAGAAGTCAGCAGGGACACGCTCAGCAGCTTCCCCAAAGTTTTGGTCCTCGAGTGCTGAAACACATTAGAATCACATTATGATTGTCGAAACGGTATTTAAAAGCAGGATAAAATAGCCGATATAATATACGCGGCTATTTTTTGTTGTTTAAAGCTGATTTTCGATGACGGGGTGTTGACATGTTTCCGCTCGGTAGAAAATTTACTGGAAATAGGTTTTCAGCGGTAATTCTTATCATGTTCATTTTATTCCTTGGCATGCTGCCGCCGGCAGCTGTCGCCGATAATACCGGCGTTGGCGCAGCGGGCAGGGCTTTCAGGGGTATAGTGGAAGAAAACAATCCCCAGTTGGGTTATATAACATTGTACAATGACGACGGTACGGGAACAGATCCCGAAAAAAGAATCGAGCTCATTGAGCTCAGGACCTTCAACTATGCGCCCGATCCCTTTGTAAAAGTTACAAAAAACTACAGGCAGGCGGAACCCGGGGACATTTCGGCCGGTGACCTGGCGTTCATCAGGCTTGACGACGAAGGCCGTGTCGTGGAAATAAGCGCCGTGAGCAATTTTACTCCCAGGTACGGAAAAGTCATTTCCAAAAAGCCCTCGAGCATAACGGTGAGGTATGACGACGGATCCGTTCAGCTGCTGGCTGTAAACAGCGAAGTCATTTTCATAGCAGAAGGCAGGGTTGTGGATTACAGCGCGCTGAAAGAAGGAGACAGGGTAAGGCTTCTGCTTGAGATCACCCCCGGCGCCACGGTAATCAGGGAAGTGACCATTGAAAGCGGCAGGCACCATATTTCCAATATATACAGGGGGAGCATAGAGAGAATAAACACGGTGTCCAGGAGCATAACAATAAGGAATCTCGAGGTTTTCAGCCGTGGCATGTGGGTAAGGACCGGGGTAAGCGCTTATTCCACCATTAAGCTTGCCGACGAATACTTTATTTACGAGAATAACAGGAAGCTGGATATTGAAACCGCTGCGCGCTACTATAATTACCGCGACGCCTACATCGCCGTGGAAAAGGATTACGGAGGGAAGGAACGCGCAGTGGTTTTGAGCTACATAAATAAAAGTGACAGTGAAATTATCATAAATGACAGCATAGAATCGGCCAATACAAGCTACGGGCTGATTACGCTTGCCGGTTCATTCAAAGCCTTAAACTTCGGCGAAGGCTCCATTATAGTGAAGGACGGGCGCCTTGTCACGGGTTTGAGTCTTTCAGAAAAAGATACGGCATATATTGCTGCCCTGAGGGATTATTACAGTGGCGACTACTTTGCCGCAATCGTGCAGGTTTCGAGCAGGACTTCCTCTCAGCCTGAGATCTACCGCGGAAGAATCAGGAGCATAAATGAGTTCAGGGATTTTACCGTGGAGTCCTTTTCAAGGCTTGACGGAACGTCATGGGAGTACGCGAATACTCCCAAAACCTTCAAAATTACCTATGATACAAGGATCCTTGATGACAAGGGCCTGGTAAATCCGAGGAATTTTGTGGGTTACGGAAAGAACAGCTATGTCGGCAGGGTGGTTTATATCGTTGCCTCGGAAACCGATGCCCTGCTTGTCAGCACTGCCCCGTTCGGACCCGGCGGAACCCACGTAAAGGGAATGGTATACGAAATGACAGGGCTCGTGACCGATGAAAGCGGACAGCCGATTGACGGTCCGACGGGACTTGGCATTGCCAGGGTCAAATATTTTGATCCCGAAGATTTTACATGGAAGGACAACCCCGAAATGGAACTGAACCTGCTGGAAAACACGATATTCCTCAAGGGAGACAAAATAATCGAGGCCCGGGACATCAAAAAGGGAGATGAAATCCGCGTCTACATGGGGAGAAACGGCAACAGGGGCGATGCCTATATAGTCATGGTGGAAGAGTAATAATTTTAACCATTGTGTTGACATAACTGGGATCGGAGGAAGGTTTGATGTATCGTTTCAGGAAACGGACAATTTCAATAGTTTTGACGCTGTGTTTCATCCTGCAGGGTCTCCTGGTTCCGACGGCATTTGCGCGCGAAGGAGACTGCGGCTACGAGGGGGGAGTTTCTTCCGGGGAAGCAGCCGGCAAGACGTCCTTTGAATACCAGGAAATATGTTTTGTCACCGGGGAACCGCTGATTTTCAAGGGCACCCTGACAATCAGGAAATCCTCGAGGAAAGACACGAAAACGAAACAGGATATAATTACGACAACTTATACATACGACTTGCAAAACGCCGAGAAGGCGGCTACACTGAAAAGGACACTGGTTCACTCCACCAGGGTGACGCAAACGGATAACGGACAGATAATCGAGGAGACCTCTCTTGCCAGGACTCCTTCCGAAACGCTGCGCATAGGCAGCCAAACCTATACGCTGATAAGCACCGAGTTTACAAGGACGCGCCTGACCGATACCTGCCCGGCCGTAAATTATCACGCGGGCAATTTCTGGAGCCGGAAGACTTACAGGACGGGCAGCGGTGTAAATGCCGGTTCTGCGACGGTAACGGTGGATGTAACGGGCGAGTTTTACGGGTATGATCAATACTGGGGCAGCACCGAAGCGCAGGTGCTGGTTTATGATATCAGCGGAGAACGAAAGACGGCCGATCTCATGGATCGTTGGGGAGGAACGGCCGTGGTCAGGATTTCCCTGTCTACGGTGAAAGATCTTCGGTATGTAGAGCACCTACCGGACCCGATGAGCCTTCCCGGTGGTTTTCTGCAGATCCAGAGCAACAATGGCATACTTGAATATGAAAGCAGGCTTCCCGAATTTGACACCGACGGAATTTCCACCGGCCGCGTAATTACGCGCAGCGGAAGTCTCATGGTGGAATCCTTCCCCGTGCAGACACGGCTTAAGGTGCCGACGATAGACATAATAAAAGCCCATCCGGCGGAAAGGGAAATGGGTCTCATGTTCAGCCTCGGCATCTTTGATGAAAGTGAGCCCGGTTTTGATCCCGAAGACTTCATGACGCGTGCAGAATTTGCAAAAGCAGTCGTTGAGGCTGCGAAGGAAGTGCCTGCGGATCCCGCCCTTGCAAGCAAGACCGCGGCAGTGGTTAAAAAGAAAGCCGAAGAGCCGGTATCGCCCTTTGCGGATGTTACTGTTGGCCATAAATATTTTGAAGCCATAAAAACCGCCTATGAAAGGGGACTGATGACGGGAACGGGACAGGGAGCTTTCAGGCCCGATGATTACATAACCGTGGCGGAAATCATTTTAACCCTTGTCCGGGCAATGGGCCTCGAGAACATGGCGCCGGGTCCCGGGGCTGTTACTGTTTTCAGGGATAATGACAGGATTCCTGAATACGCCAGGAAGGCAGCCTACGTGTCGGAACGGATCGGCCTGTTAACGGCGGATGAAAACGGCTACCTGCATCCGGAAGCCCGCGTAACCAAGGCTGAAGCCGCGGTTGTTCTGAGCCGGTTTATTGAATATATGAGGGATGATATGAGATTGGACTACAGGGACCGTATTGTCAACTATTCCTGGTAAACTGAATTTATGATGCTTTGTGCGCGGCTTTTGAATAATTGGCAGTGAAAAGAACAAATTGCCGGTCCAAAGTAACCGGCAATTTTTTATGGAATGAAAATTTGTTACAATTTAATTAACAATCTTTGTTACAATTTAAATAACAACATTAGTTTGTGAGGGGTTTTTATGAAGGCTGTTTTGTTGAAAAGGGTATTGCCAGTAATCATGGTCCTGGTATTGCTGTCGGGACAGGTCGTCTTTGCAGCAGAGACCAAATCGGAGAAAGCTTCGGTTGATTTTGGGTATCTGCAGGGAATAATGGACCTGATAAATCAGAGATACCTGGGGGAAGTGTCGGAAAAAGAACTGATAACGGGGATTCTGAAGGGGATATTCAGCGCCCTGGACCCCTATTCGGTATTTTACACTCCTGAAGAAGCCGAGAGTTTCATGAGCACGCTCGAAGACAAGTTTGAAGGCGTAGGAATTGCGTATATAGAAACGAAGCAGTACATGGAAATTATCAAGGTGTTTCCCGAATCGCCGGCCGAGAAGGCGGGGATTCTGCCGGGAGACCGGATAATCGGTGTGGACGGTGTAAGCACCGCGGGTATGAGTTCGGAAGAAGTAAATTCCCGTGTACGCGGGCCTGCGGGCACCAAAGTGGTTTTGACCATTTTAAGGGGAATGAGCGAGACGCCGCTCACTTTTGAACTGACCCGCGCCGAGATCAGGATCAGCCCTGTTTCCTGGGAAATAAGGGACGGTATTGGTTATATCAAGATCGAAATGTTTAACTTCAATACCTATGATAATTTCAGGAAGGCCTTGGAAGAAATGGACCGACACGGAGTTAATAAGCTGATACTTGATCTCAGGAATAATCCGGGCGGTTTAACGGACCAGGCTATCGCAACGGCCCGTCACTTTGTTCCGAAAGGCCTGATTACAAAACTGGATTATACCGGTATGCCCGATGAAGAGTATTACAGCAGCCTCGAAGAGCCCAGGTACCAGCTGGCCGTATTGGTAAACGGGAAAACTGCCAGCGCTTCCGAGATACTGGCGGGCGCAATAAAGGATACGAAAGCCGGTGTGCTGATCGGCAGCACGACTTTCGGCAAGGCCACAATCCAGCAGCTCATTCCCGTCTTAACGCCGGAAGCTCAAAAGAAATACGAGGAATTTCTCGGGACAAAGGTCGTTGATATTTACACGCTTTATGCGCACGGGATCATTCCGCTGGCCAATGAAACATTCGGTACGGTTAAAATGACGGTGGGACAATATCTTACGCCCAAAGGTCAAAAAATAGAAGGCAGGGGCATTGAACCCGACATAGAGGTTGAGGATTATCCGCTTATAAAGAATATTGACGTGCGCAGCATATCAAAACTTACGATAACTTCCAAGCCCGGGCTCGGAGACGAAAGCATTGATGTGTTCAATGCGGAAAGAATACTGGCACTCCTGGGATATGACGTGGATCAGCCCGATTTGATACTGGATGAAAAGACTTACAGAGCCGTGGATACATTCCGCAGGCAGAACGGCCTCTATCCCGGCGGCGTGCTGGATTTTACGACCCAGCGAAAACTCAATGAAAAGCTTGACGAGCTTTTGCTTGAAATAGACGCCCAATACAGGGCAGCCGTTGAATGGCTCAAACAGAATTAGTCGACAGCAATTTGTATTGCAAAATTGCAGGAGGTATCCTGCAAAATTGATCGGGTATGACAGCCAGTACATAATCTGATGTTACGTCTGCTTGATAACCCGGATGAATAGTGCAACATGGCCGTTGGATTGCGTGAAAGCCAAAGACGCGTCCGGCGGCTTTTTATTATTGATGCTTTTTTTATTTTTTAGCGCTTATTTCGTTTTATTCTTTAATCCGGCTTATTTCCCATGCCAGATTTCATAAACAGTATAAATTATTTTTATTATGACAATACTTATACTGCATTGCGAATCATTTCAACGGATAAATCAGGGGGAAACGTTATGAACAGAGTATTGCCGATGGTTAAAAAGTTCAGGGAACTTAAAATGTACAACCGGATGAAAATCGCGGTAATGATTTTGCTGACTCTGACTATATTTTTCAGCATTTTTCTTTCCGGCTATTCAGAAAATGTAACTGAAGGTCTTGCGGAGAACCTTATAAGGTTGCACGTGGTCGCAAACAGCGACTCTCCCGAAGACCAGGCGCTGAAAAGGGACGTCAGGGACGCCGTGCTTGAATATATGAAGAAAAGGCTCAGGGATTCCAGGGATATTGAACAGACGAGGCACATTATCAATACGGAAATGGAGGAAATAAAAAGAATTGCCGCTGAAACGGTGAGGAACAAGGGCAGAGATTACAAGGTTGACGCAGCCCTGGGGAAATTCCCTTTTCCTACAAAAATGTACGGCGATATTGTTTTGCCTGCGGGAGTTTATGAGGCTTTGAAAATAACCATCGGAGAAGGCGCCGGCGAAAACTGGTGGTGCGTGCTGTTCCCCCCGCTGTGCTTTGTGGACGTGTCACACGGAACTGTGCCGGAATCAGCAAAGCAGGGACTTAAAGAAGTGCTTACGAGCGAGGAATATCGCCTGATCACTTCAGCCGAAGACAGCGAAGACATACCGATACGCGTAAGATTCAAGATACTGGATTTCCTGCAAAAGTCAAGAGTTCGGTTTACGGGCATGATCAGCAGGATCTTCGGATAACGGTGAACAATGTGCGAATAAATTGCCTTGTGGGGGCAAATTCAAATAATAAGGTCCGTATTTAATAAAAATACGGGCTTTTTATTTTTAATAAAAATACGGTCTGCTTTTTATTTCTTAGAGACACGGCTCTTTTTATTTTTTTTATCAGTTTTTTTCAGCGAGCAGTCTTTTATTGAATATTTTTTGCGAATCCGGGCGCCATTAATAGAAACCGGAAGACCTTGTAACGGGCCCCGGTGGCGGATTGTTGACAGGCACGAGCCGGATGGTCTAACCGGGAACCCGTCTGAATAATTATATTAGGACGAGGGATAAAAAAAGGAGAGAGATACTATGGCCACAATTGCGAAACAATCCGCGAAAACGGAAAAACGAGCCCCGACTTACAGGGGGCTGACCGAAAGGGAAGCAAGGCGCAGGCTGGATGAGCACGGCCCGAATACACTGGTTACCGGAAAAAAAGTATCGCCTCTTAAGATATTCTTCGACCAGTTCAGGGACTTCATGGTTATCATATTGCTTGTGAGCACGGCTGTTTCAGCCTTCATGGGCGACCTGGTCGAGGCAGTGACGATTATTGCCATTGTGATTTTAAATGCCGTTCTTGGATTCATACAGGAGTTCAGGACCGAAAAGACGCTTGATGCTTTGAGAAATCTTGCGGCTCCTACGGCAAAAGTCATCCGGGATGGAAAGCGCGTTGTCATCCCTGCACAGCTGGTTGTTCCCGGCGATCTCGTGGAACTTGAGGCCGGGGACCGAATCCCCGCTGACGGCAGGGTGATTGAATGCAAAAACTTTTTTGTGGACGAATCACTGCTGACCGGTGAATCGCTGCCCGTCGAAAAAACTTCAGCGCCTGCGGCAGGCAGTGCTGACAGGAATAACTCCGTGTTTATGGGGACGATGGTAACGGGCGGACGGTGCATGGCTTACGTGACTGCCACGGGCATGGACACGGAAATGGGCAAAATAGCCGGTATGATAGAGGAAATTGAAGATGAACAGACGCCGTTGCAGAAGAGACTTGAGCATCTCGGCAAATTTATAGCCATAGCATGCCTTGGCATATGTGCTGTAGTAACGGTGACGGGCATACTGCGCGGCGAAGCGCTGTTCACCATGCTGCTTTCGGGTATAAGCCTCGCTGTGGCTGCCGTTCCCGAAGGATTGCCCGCGATTGTCACGATTTCGCTGGCCCTTGGGGTACAGCGCATGCTGAGGAGAAATGCGCTCGTGAGGAAACTGCCGACCGTCGAAACGCTGGGCTGTGCTACCGTTATTTGTTCGGACAAAACAGGTACTCTCACGGAGAATAAAATGACGGTAAGGCGGATTTATACGGCTGATGGGAATTATGATGTCAGCGGCATCGGGTTCGAGCCCGTGGGTGAAATAACACAGAACGGACGAAAACTCAGGACGCCGTTTAACAGGGCTTTGAGCCTTCTTTTGGAAACCGGCGTTCTTTGCAATAATTCAATACTTGTCCAATCGGATTCTTCCGCCGACGGAGTAATAAAAAAGCTCAGGAAGGTATTTTCGGACCGCGGGAAATGGACAATTCAGGGCGATCCGACGGAAGGAGCGCTCCTGGTGGTCGCGGCAAAGGCGGGAGTCGATGAAAAGAAGCTCAGCGAATATTACCGCAGGATAGACGAAATTCCCTTTGATTCGGACAGGAAATGCATGACGGTGATATGCGCCGATAAAAAAGGAGATATATATGTATTTACAAAGGGCGCTGCCGACGTCATTATAAACAAGTGCAGCCGGATTATGGCGGGTGGCGAAGCAGTGCTGCTTGACAGCAGGAGAAAGGCTGCCGTCCTCGCGGCCAATGAAAGGATGGCGGGCGACGCCCTGAGGGTGCTGGGGTTTGCGTATAAGAAACTTTCCGACAAAAGATACACGACGGAGCAGCTGGAAACGGACCTGGTTTTCCTTGGCCTTGCCGGAATGATTGATCCGCCGAGGAAAGAAGCGTTTGAAGCTGTGCAGAAATGCAAGCTTGCGGGCATAAAGCCGGTCATGATTACGGGGGATCACAAGGGAACCGCGGCGGCAATTGCGTCAGAATTAAATATTTATAATAAAGGGGATATGCTGCTTACCGGCGCTGACCTTGAAACAATGAACGAAACCGCATTGCAGAAGGTTGCTGACAAGGTCACGGTATATGCCAGGGTATCGCCGAAACACAAGCTGATGATAGTGAGGGCGCTGAAAAGGCTCGGTCATGTGGTGGCCATGACGGGCGACGGTGTCAACGATGCTCCCGCGGTCAAGGAAGCGGACATAGGCGTGGCGATGGGCATCACGGGCACCGATGTAACAAAGGAAGCTTCGTCTATGATACTGCTCGATGACAATTTTGCGAGCATTGTTTCCGCCGTCGAGGAAGGCAGGGTGATATACAGCAATATCCGTAAATTTATACGGTACTTGCTTTCGTGCAACATAGGCGAGGTACTGACGATGTTTCTCGGAATGATCCTGGGGCTTCCGATTCCGCTTTTTCCGTTACAAATCCTTTGGGTCAACCTTGTAACTGACGGGCTGCCGGCCATAGCACTGAGCCTTGAGCCTGCCGAAAAGGATATAATGATGCAAAAACCCAGGGGTACCAAAGAGAATATTTTCTCGGGAGGACTCCTGCATCTTATAGTAATACGCGGAATACTCATAGGATTGTGCACTCTTGCGGTTTTCTGCAGCATACTGTTCTTTACGGGGAATGTGGTTCGCGCGAGAACAGCGGCTTTTCTTACGCTCGTATTGACCCAGCTCATTCACGTTTTTGAATGTAAATCGGAAAGGAAATCCATTTTCGAGATACCGGTTCTGAACAACAAGGCCCTGATACTTGCCGTTTCATGCTCGGTTGCGATGATTCTCGCGGTTATTTATATACCCGTACTGCAGCCTATTTTTAAGACCACATCGATTGTAGCGGAGGATTGGGCGCTTGTACTTGGATTTACGGGAATTGTTCCCGTCGCGGCAAGCATGTTCAGGCGGAGAGGAGCAAAAAAACGAACATGACAAAAGGTGAAAAATAAGAGAAAGTCATAAACAGGAAAAAGTGCGAAAAGCTTGAAAGATACCCCGCTCTGCGGGGTTTTATAATTTTATGACACGACAGATAATGAAAAAAAGCCTCCGAAATACCAAAAAAAACCTACTTTATACAGGTAAAATAAGTTAATAATATTAAAATTGAATGATAATGAAAAGAATTCATCCATGTTGAAGCTTCTGAAACAGGGCAAAAGGGTATATCGGCTTTATCTTTTATGATATTAGCTACGTTTATTACAACAGGCATGACCCGCAATGCAAGCTGATATACACGAACATATGAAGAATATGTTGAACTGAAAAAGACAATCGGAAGGGACAAGATGATTGAAGAAATGCAGAAGGAAATAGATGAATGGCTAAAGACCCGTAAATAAACTTAAATGCATTCAGGAAAGGGGGCATAGGGTACTCCGGGTTTCAAATTGCAGATGAAGGCGGATTTATAAAAACAGGAAAAAAGTGAGGAAAATTTATATGAGAGTTAGATTATTAATCACTGTTATTTTATTAATAACCTTTTCTTTTACAATTTCAGGGTGTTCCCGGAAGAGCTCGTTTATTGAAATCCCGATTCAGTTCGGAAAAAATAAAAGTGTCCCCCCGGCTACACTGAATTTATATCTCCAGTATGGCTTTACACCGCCTTACATGGATGAAATAGTCAAGGAAATAGAAAAAAGGACCTCCAGCAGCCTTAACATAAGGCTGAAAATTAATTTTATCAACATGTTTGATTATGACGAGACAATACAAAAGCTTTTATATTCCCGGGACAAGATTGACGCCTATGTTTACAGCGTTACAAGGCTGAACAGGATTATCCGGAAAAATGAACTCGGTTTACACATGGACATAACATCGCTTTTTCCGAGGTATGCGCCGGAAATATACGACAGATTAACCCGCGAAGAACTGGCGGAGGCGGAGTACGAAGGAAAGCTCTACGCAGTGCCGTCAAAGAAAAACGTGGTTGAAAGGATGTATGTCCTTGTAAGGGAAGACATAATGAAGAAATATGGTCTTGATGAAATCAGGACGCTGGAGGATTATGAGGCTTACCTTGAAAAAGCGGCGAAGGAAGGCCTTTCCTGTGCGATTATGCCGACGGATTTCATCATCAATGCATACCTGGAAAGCAGGGGATGTGTTGAATACGGGAATTGCGGGCTGTATTACAACAGGCATGATCCCGAGATAAGGCTTACACCCATGGAAGAACTTGATGAATACCTCGCGGCGGTGGAAATAGCAAGAAGGTGGGCGCAGAAAGGTTATATCGAACCGGTATATAAGAGTAATGCTGCATATTCCGTTGATAATAGTTTCAATTCTGCAATGGCACAGTTTGATACCATAAGCAGTGTGATGGTCAACAGCTCTTT
The DNA here is from genome assembly GCA_023623175.1 of Bacillota bacterium. Taxonomy (GTDB): domain Bacteria; phylum Bacillota; class Clostridia; order Acetivibrionales; family JAMNXU01; genus JAMNXU01. The sequence continues at coordinate 61,174 of JAMNXU010000026.1, read as the reverse complement.
ACCGGTGAGATATTATGCCCTGTATCCTGATGCATATACGTCGAAGACTTCAGACGTGCGCAACGAGGCCATGTTTTTCAGTTCAGCTTCAATGGTGGTACCCAAAGCGCTCATGCTTCTTAACTGGATAGGCAGCAGCCAGGAAAATTACGACCTGGTAATGTATGGTCTGAAGGGAAAGGATTATATTATCGAAAAAGGTAAGGTTAAAATGCTTCCTAATAATTCCCAGTGGTACTATAGTATCATTTCTCACACAGGTATGGACAGACTCATTGAATGTGTGGACATGAACCGGCCGGTGGGGCAGCAGCCCGCAAACTTCTGGAAAACATACAACACGGAGTTGAACCGCATGTGCATTGAAAACCCCCTTGCAGGTTTCCGTTATGCCGAAACAGATGAAAACCTTTTTGCCTTGTTGAGAGAAAGAAAATCCAGGCTAGCGGAACTCAATCAGAGTATACTTGCCGACGATTACATGGCAAAGTTTGAGGAATTCAAAACCCGGCAGAAGCAGGCCGGCATAAACAACACTGTGAATCAGCTGGATATAAGGATAAAGGAATGGCTGGACAGAAAACAGTAGGGAACTGAAATCCTGCGGATATTTTCAGCTATATTGAAAACACTATAAAAAAACTATATAATGGACTGGAATATAATGGGCTGCTTTGTTTGCGACAAAGCTGCGTGATTGTTACAAATTGTTCACAGTTTATTAAAAAGTATGTTGCATAATTGTAAGTGCATGTTTCTGTCCAAAACCCAGTACAATCAAATGTGAAGCAGGGGGGAAGGTAATGATAGAAATACAGAATCTGACCAAAATATACGGTCAGATCAAGGCAATCAACAACGTGAGCTTTACGGTAGAAAAGGGCGAAATTCTTGGCTTCTTGGGACCTAACGGCGCAGGGAAGTCTACCACGATGAACATTATAACGGGGTACCTGTCTTCCACTTCAGGTTCAGTACGAGTTTGTGGCTATGACATCCTGGAACATCCCACGGAAGTGAAAAAACGCATAGGCTTTTTGCCTGAGCAACCCCCGGTTTATCTTGACATGACCGTAAAAGATTTTCTGAACTTCGTCGCAGATATCAAGCTTGTGCCGAAAAAGAAGCAAAAAGCCCAGATTGACGATATTATGGAACTCACCGGAATAACCGACCACAGGAACAGGCTGATAAAGAACCTGTCCAAGGGTTACAGGCAGAGAGTGGGTTTGGCCCAGGCTCTCGTGGGCAATCCTGAAGTGCTTATTCTCGATGAGCCCACCGTGGGACTTGACCCGAAACAGATAATTGAAATAAGACGACTGATCAAGGCTCTCGGAAAAGAGCACACAATTATTCTCAGCTCCCATATCCTGCCGGAAGTCAGCATGGTATGCGAAAGAGTGGTAATCATAAACAAGGGCGAAATTGCCGCGGTTGACACTCCCGAAAACCTGTCCAGGCACATAGGAAAATCAAACAGGCTGTCGGTAACGATAACCGGCCCGAGAAACTCGGTCCTGGGCAAAATCAGGGGGATAGGCGGAGTGACATATGTTGAGCCCGTCGAATCAACAGAGAAGGAAAATACAACATACGTAATAGAATCCGAAAAGGATGTGGATATCAGAAAATCGCTGTTTTCAGCCATGGCCGAGGCAGGATATTCAATACTCGAAATGAAGTCCCTCAGCATGTCTCTCGAAGACATATTCCTTCAGCTGATTACCGAGGAGAAGGGAGTTGAGCAATAATGCTGGCGATTATGAGGAAGGAGATAAAATCCTATTTTTACGCTCCGGTTGCATATATTTTGATTGGGCTGTTCATCCTGCTGTCATCGGTATTCTTCACCTACAACCTGTTCATGCAGGACCCGAATTTCCATGAGAATCTCGAAACGATGAAGTTCCTGCTTATTTTTGTTGTGCCAATTCTTACCATGAGAATCATCGCGGAAGACAGAAAAAACAAGACGGAAGTGCTTTTGATTACTTCCCCCCAGAGCCTGATGTCAATCGTTCTGGGCAAATTTCTCGCGGCTTATGTCGTGTTTCTCGTGATGACGGCCATTACTTTCATATACCCGATAATAATGGTGTTTTTCGGGGGACGGGTTACGGCCCAGCTCGTGGGAGCCTATATCGGATTTATACTCCTTGGAGCCGCGTTTATTTCCATAGGCGTCTTTGCGTCATCACTGACCGAGAACCAGATGATAGCGGCCATTGTAAGCTTCGTCATACTGCTTATCATATGGCTTATTGAACCCCTGGGATACATGTTCGGAGGAATACTTTCGATGATTTTAAACTGGATTTCGCTTACGTCCAGGTACGGCGATTTCGCCCAGGGCCTGCTCAAGGTAAGTTCCATTGTTTACTATATCAGCTTTGCAGCAGTGTTTGTGTTCCTCACGGTTAGAGTAATGGAAAAAAGGCGCTGGAGTTAAGGGGTGATAAACTTGAAAAAGGTTAAGGATAAAAAAGTTAAGGATAATTCGAATGAAAAGGCGAAAATAAATAATAAGGCAAAAGCCGGATCAAATAAAGCAAAGATAAATCTCAGATCGCTCAAGTACGGTTCCAATTCCCTTGTATTGATTGCGATTGTGGTATCGGCCGTACTCCTGGTGAATATTATCATAGGATTGTTTGATATAAGGTTTGACCTTACGAGCAGCAAGCTTTACAGTATCGGAGAAGTAACAAAGGAGATCCTTGAGAACCTCGACAAGGATGTGGAAATCATTGGTCTTTTTGACGGGGGCAAGCCGCCGTATAAAGATTACATGGATGTCATGGAGCTTCTTAAGCAATACGAAAAATATGACCACATCAAGGTGAGAACCATCGATCCCGACAAGAATCCCGGTTTTATCGGAGATCTTGACAAGGATAACCAGAAGAACATCCAGAAGAATGACTTCGTTGTAAAATGCGGGAACAAAATAAAGAGATTGACCTATACCGACCTCGTGGCAATTGACTACAATGAATACTTCCAGGCGCAGAAAGTGGGCTCGCTGGCCGAGCAGAGCATAACCGGCGCCATAAGGTTCGTAAGTTCCGACAAGACTCCGACAATTTATTTTACCCAGGGACACCAGGAGTATTCTCCCGACGAGAACCTGAAACTGGTCAGGAGCCAGCTTGAAAGGAACAATTTCGACGTAAAAACGATAAACCTGATTACCGAGGCACGCGTGCCCGACGATGCCGCGGCCCTCGTGGTGGTTTCCCCGAAACAGGACCTCTTGACTGTTGAGAAGAGAAAGATACAGGATTTCCTCGACAACGGAGGCGATGCCATATTTATGTTTGATTCCCTTGAAAAGGGATCGGAATTCAAGGAGTTCAATGATTTGTTCAGGCCTTACAATATATCGATCAATAACGACAAGGTCAAGGAAACTGATCCTGAAAGGCATCTGCCCACCGACCCTTACAATGTCCTTGTGGACATAAGCGCCAATGAGGTTATTCCCCAGTCTTTCAGCACTTTTTTCAAGGATTCGAGGAGTATAAACCTGTTAAAGAACGAAAAGGAATATATAACCATAACTTCGCTTATAAAGACCAGTGCAAAATCCGTCGGAGAACAGATAGACAAATCGGCGGGCAATGATATTGCCGGACCGCTGGATCTGGCTGTGGCCATTGACAACATGGGAGGATTCACATCCTCAAAAATGATTGTAATCGGAAATGCCAGATTTATAACCGACGAATCGGCGATTGAACTCGGGGACTACTTTACCAACGGTATGGTCTTCTTCCTGTCGGCCTTGAACTGGGCAATTGACAGGGAAGACGTACTGATGATCCCCGCAAAGCTCAACCTGGTTGAAAAATTGAGCATTACACAGCAACAGGCCAAGATCACCATGTATCTTGTGGTAGCGGTTCTTCCGCTGTTCATACTCGGTGTCGGCGCCTTTGTATGGCTCAGAAGGAGGCATCTATGAAATTATACAGAAACATTATTATTCTCATAGTGGTATTGGGGCTTTTGGCAGGCGCGTACTTTGCAGCCGAGGACTTCAAAAGGTTCCAGAGGGAAGGCAATGATGAAGACACTGAGACCATAGAGATATTCTCTTTTGACTCTGATGAGGTAACGCGCGTTATTGTCGAAACAAATAGCGGTGTTTTCGAGTTTGAAAAAAAGGATGACGACTGGAAGGCAGTCAGGCCCGCGGACCTAGTAAGGCTTAACACCGGCATGGTGGACAGTATTGCGCATACCATGAGCCGGCTTAATGCCGAAAAAATAATTGAGGAGAACGCGCAGGACCTGTCGGTTTACGGACTGGACAAACCTATCAGGATTACTGTCATACTTGAAGGAAACACTTCAAAGGTCCTGGAAGTCGGTAACCAGAATCTCACCAGGGATGCCTATTATGTACGCCCGGGAGATTCGGATACCGTTTATACCATCAGCAACTATGAAGGCAACACATTCATTGTTAACAAGAACGATTTCAAACTCAGGAATCTTTATGATTTCGGCCAGGAAGAAATAACAAGGCTTGCGATGGAGAAAAACGGAAAGCTGCTGTTTTCAGCAAGGAAAATTGGCGAGGACCGTTTTGAACTTACCGAGCCCGTAATTGTCGAAGCTGACATGGAAGCCATACAGCAGATGCTCAAGAGCGTCGAGCAATCATTCATAATAGATTTTATCGAGGAGCATGCCACGGACCTGAAAAAGTACGGCCTTGACAAACCGTCGTATGCAATTTCTGTCGAGACCGACAAGGTGAAAAAGAAACTCCTCATAGGCGACGAAAGGGTCAAGAACCAGGAATTTTACGCGAAATTTGCCGATGATGACGAAGTATTCACCGTGGGAACGGGGACCTATTCATTCCTCGATAAACATATTTCGGAGATTTCCGAACGGTTTATATACGCAACGGACATTAAGAATGTCGAAGCGCTTAAGATTGAATTTGACGGGAAAGTGTACGATACTAAAATCCAGACGAATCCCGAAGACTCAAGCAAAGACAGGTTCTGGGTCAACGGCGTGGAAGTCACCGATCTGAGAAACGAAACCGGCAGCCAGCTGTACAGAAAGCTTTACCAGGCGGTAATCGGCGTTCTCCTGAACGACATTAACCCCAATGAGAAACCGCCGGCAAACGCCAAGGCTGAAGTGCGCTTTACCTACAAGCTCAAGATCGATCCCGGGCAGGTTGTAATTGAGTTTGTTCCGAGGGATGAGTATACGTATTACGTCATGAGGGACGGCAAGTATACCGGCCTTATAGTTGATGAAAAGAGATTTGATGAATATGACGGTCTGAGAACGGCAATTGAAAACCTGACCGAAGCAATGGAAAAAAAGGGGAAATAGCCGGCAGCAGCGGCTGAAAAATCCTCCCGGATCGTTTCCGGGAGGATTTTTTATGAGTTCACAGAACCGATACGCAGAACCTGCCTGCGAGCCTTTCCCGGGACTTTCCCCCAGGGCTGCAAACCGAAACAGACGAGTGAAAATCACTGTAATTTGTGCTAATATTTTATCAAGAAGCATTCCCTGTGAAAAAAAGGCATTGCATTTAATTCAGCGGGCGCCGGGGGACTTCCTGATTAAAGTCACGAGGTGGTATTGTGGAAACAGGCTATGACAGGCAACAGGGTACGGAAAAACACATCTCGAAATCAAGCATCGCTTTATTCATATTGCTGCTGGTGATAACCCTGGCCTGCGCTCTTGCGGTATATGCGAAAAGCATGGATCCGGACCTGAATGTTTTAAACCTGAAGGAAGTGTTGAATTCACTGGCTTCGGGCGGAAGAGGCCTGGAAATAAAGGACGGCGTAAGGGAAATTGTATATGATTCAAGGGAGCACACCGTAATCGGCATCAGCAGGGGCGATATCATCAAATGCGCTGCGAACTCGGTGACGTGGTATGACAAGTCCGGGAAGGAGAAGAAAACGGTCCAGATACAGGCCAACAAGCCTATTATCAGGACTGCAGGCGAATATACGCTGGTTGCAGACCTGAACGGCCGTGAAATGTATCTATTCAGGGGACTCACACAGGTATGGAGCAAGAGACTTGAAAACAACCTGATAAATGCCGACGTCAGCGAGGACGGCTTCGTAACGGCTGTGCAGGAGATTAAAGGATACAAGGCAAAAGTCGATGTTTTTGATCCCCAGTTGGACGAACCTCTGCTGCTGACACGCACAATCGCCGAGTGTTTTGTAATAGGCGCGCGTGTTCTGCCTTCGGGCAGGCAGCTTTTCCTGAACAAGGTGGACGCGTCGGGGGTATCTGCTGATGCCCGCCTTGAGTTCAGCGAGATGTTTGAAACGAAACCCTTTGCGGACATCAGGATAAAGAATACCATTTTGCCTTCGGTTTACTGCTTTTCTGATGATTCGATACTGGCAGCCGGAGACCGTACGGTGGTTTATCTTGATAAAAACAAGAACATAATCTGGAACCGGGAATATGAAGCCGGGCAAGTCTACGGTGTAGCTGAGTCCGACGGCAGGTACGCTGTCATAGCGGCCTATGAAAGAAGCGATTCCGGGAAAGGACGCGTGACTGTACGCATTATCCGCCTTAAGGACGGAGAGGAAACGGACAGCTTTTCCGTCCCTGGAAATATACAGCGTCTCTCGGTTTCAGGAAATACGATCGGCATATGCTCGGGCAGGGAAGCGAGATTTTACAATCTGAAAGGCAGGCAGCTGGGGGTGTACAGGCCACGGGCCGACATAACTGACCTGAGGCTTTTGAACGGCCGAGAAGCCCTCGTATTGACAAAAGCCGGCATTATGATTGTTGACATTAAATAATATTATACCAGGGGGTGATCCCATGAATTGGGCTGATTTGGCGGTAATACTGGTTATTCTCGTGTTCGCTGTTATCGGACTGTCCAACGGGTTTATCCTTTCGATGTACAGGATAGCCTCCTTTTTCATATCGGTATATGTTGCGGTGAAATTTCATCCTGCCGTAGCGAAACTGCTTTCCAAAACGGCACTGGATGAAAATATCCAAAAATCGATCAGGAATGCCCTGTTGATTAAACAGCAGTCAGCGGTGCCGCATTTGGACAGCCAGATAAAGGAAGCCGCGGCCGACTCCATTGTTAATGGCCTGCAGCTGCCGGGATTTCTAAAGGGAGAGGTCCTGGGCCATATACCGAATCCTTCCGAGCTGATACCTGTTGAACAGATCGTTGACACAGTCAGCCGAGAGATTACCGTTGTTGTCATGGACATAATAAGTCTCATTGTTTTGTACATAGCGGCAAGAATCGGGCTTAAGTTCCTGAAGGTGGTTTTAAAGGGCATTGCGAAGCTGCCGGTATTCAAACAGGTTGACAAGATCGGGGGGTTTGCCTTCGGCGCCGTTGAAGGCCTGCTTTCCGTTTACATTGTCATGGCATTGCTGATGCTTTTCAATTCCGCCCCGAAATTTGCCGCAGTCTTTGAAGCGATAAATACTTCGTCGTTTGCAAAGTTCTTTTACCAGAATAATTTCATTGTAAATTCAATGTTTTGACATTAACCTTACTGAGTTTTGACATTAAACTGACAAAGTTAAAAATTCGCTAAATTTAATTCATGTTTTCAACCCAGATGTTTAAAAATATAGACATGTAGCCTTTTATCATAATAGAATATTAAAAAAATAATAGCCGGGATATCTTTCACCCGGCTATTGTTATATCCGAATACGGGGAAAGAATTAAAATTCAGGAATAAACCGGGCTGCGGAAACAGGCCGGGAAACAGAAAAGATTTGGAAACAGGACCAGGTCGGAAACCGGCCTGCAGGAAAACGGTCCAAGTTTGGGAATAAGACCGGGTCCGAAACTGGCCTGGAGGAATACGGTCTAAGTTTGGAAACAGCGAGCCTGTAATCGGGACAGGGCAGGAAAGCAGGCACAGGAAATATATAAGAAAAGAAATAAAAGAACATGCAAAGAGATTTGAAGTCTTGAAATAAATGAGATAAATGACGTCGCCCGGAAGGCGAATCGGGAGGATTGATATATATGAGAAGCGATGCAGTCAAAAAAGGTGTTGAAAGGGCTCCCCACAGGTCCCTATTCAAGGCGATGGGCTATACCGACGAAGAAATGGCGCGGCCCCTGATCGGAGTAGTGAACTCCAAAAGCGAAATAATACCGGGTCATATACATCTTGACACCATTGCTGAAGCTGTCAAGGCAGGCATACGGATGGCAGGAGGAACTCCCGTGGAATTTGGTTCCATTGGTGTGTGCGACGGCATTGCCATGGGGCATACGGGCATGAAATACTCGCTGGCGACGCGGGAGCTGATTGCGGACAGCTGCGAAGCCATGGGACTTGCCCACGGTTTTGACGGGATGGTTTTCATACCCAACTGCGACAAAATTGTGCCGGGCATGCTGATGGCGGCAGCAAGAATCAACATGCCATCCATAGTAATCAGCGGAGGTCCGATGCTGTCCCTGGCGCGTGGCGGAAAGCAGCTTGACCTCAACAGCGTATTTGAAGCGGTCGGGGCTTTCAAGGCCGGCACGATCACGGAAGAGGAACTGTATGAAATCGAAAATTTGGCGTGTCCGGGATGCGGGTCCTGTTCCGGGATGTTTACGGCCAATTCGATGAACTGCCTGACCGAAGTGCTTGGCCTGGGACTGCCGGGCAACGGCACGATACCGGCGGTTTACGCCGAGAGAATAAGGCTTGCCAAGCAGGCAGGAATGAAGATAGTGGAGCTCGTGGAAAAGGATATAAAGCCTTCGGACATTCTCAATGAAAAGGCGTTTGAAAATGCGCTGACCGTTGACATGGCGCTGGGTTGCTCGACAAACTCGGTGCTGCACCTCGCGGCCATTGCCCACGAGGCCGGGGTGAAGTTCAACCTCGACATTGTAAACGAAATCAGCGCGCGGGTGCCGAACCTTTGCCGGCTGGCCCCGGCGGGAAGCCACCATGTGCAGGACCTTTACGCGGTGGGCGGTGTCCAGGCCGTCATGAAGGAGCTGAGCCTGAAAAACCTGCTGCATCTTGATTTGCTGACCGTTACTGGGCATACCGTGGGCGAGAACCTGGAAAAGGCGCGCGGAGCCGACGGAACTGTCATCAGGAGAATTGACAATCCCTACAGCAGGACGGGCGGCATTGCTGTGCTGAAAGGCAACCTCGCGCCTGACGGAGCGGTGGTGAAAAGGTCTGCCGTTGCCGAGGAAATGCTTGTACACAGGGGGCCGGCGAGGGTCTTTGATTCCGAGGAAGAGGCGATAGAGGCTATTTACGGCGGCCGGATAAAACGAGGCGATGTTGTCATTATCCGCTATGAAGGACCGAAAGGCGGACCGGGCATGAGGGAGATGCTCAATCCTACATCGGCTATTGCGGGAATGGGCCTTGACAAGGACGTGGCGCTAATAACCGACGGTCGTTTTTCGGGCGCCACGAGGGGCGCGTCAATAGGCCACGTGTCGCCTGAAGCCATGGAAGGCGGCCCGATTGCGGTAGTCCGGGAAGGAGACATTATTTCGATAGATATCAACAACGGAAGGCTCGATGTAGAAATTTCCGATGAAGAACTCGCTGAAAGGCTTAAAAACTGGAAAATGCCTCAGCCCAGGATTACAGGGGGATACCTGGGCAGGTATGCGGGACTTGTCACTTCGGCCAGCACAGGCGCGATTCTGAAAAATACAACGGGTTGAAGGAGGTCGTGTCATGAAACTTACCGGAGCTGAAATATTGGTAGAATGCCTCAAGGAGCAGGGAGTCGACACCGTTTTCGGTTATCCCGGAGGCCAGGTTCTTTTCATATACGATGCGCTTTACAAGTATCAGAAGGATATAAGGCATATACTGACGTCCCATGAGCAGGGCGCCGCTCACGCGGCCGACGGGTATGCCCGCGCCACGGGCAAGGTGGGTGTGTGCATTGCCACATCAGGGCCCGGAGCGACAAACCTCGTGACGGGAATTGCTACCGCGTACCTAGATTCGGTACCGATTGTAGCCATTACAGGGCAGGTGCCTACAAACCTGCTGGGCAAGGATTCTTTCCAGGAAGTCGATATAATCGGAATTACAATGCCCATTACAAAGCACAGTTTTATGGTTAAGGACATCAGGGTTTTGGCCGACACGGTTAGAAGGGCCTTTGCCATAGCAAAGCAGGGCAGGCCGGGTCCCGTGCTGATTGACATATGCAAGGACGTCACTGCAGCCACATGGGATTACGAGCCCATGAAACCCGGTGATTTACGGAGATACCAGCCTGAAAAATTCACCGAAACCGCCCGCGATCTTTCCGATGCGGAAGTGTCGGAACTCGCCGAGGTTATTAACAGGGCTCAGAAACCAATACTAATTTCGGGAGGCGGCGTATCGATCGCAGATGCGTGCGACGAGCTGAGAGCGATTGCGGAAAAAACAGGCATGCCCGTGACGACCACTCTCATGGGACTTGGTTCCTTCCCCGGCACTCATGAGCTTTTTACAGGTCTCATAGGCATGCACGGGACAAAGACCACGAACCTTGCCACATCGCAGGCTGACCTGATACTTGCAGTCGGAACCAGGTTCAGCGACAGGGTGGTCAGCAAGGTGGACAGGTTTGCGCCAAGGGCAAAAATAATCCACATAGACATTGATGCTGCCGAAATAGGAAAGAACGTCAGGATTGACTATCCCGTGATTGGCGATATAAAGAAAATACTCGCGCAGCTTTTGCCGAAACTTAACAGCAATACATGTCCTGACTGGACGCGCCAGATTAAAAAATGGAAAGAAACTTACAGACTCAGGTATGACAATTCGGACGGAAAACTGAAACCGCAGTATGTTATAGAAAGGCTGTTTGAACTCACCGGGGGCGACGCGCTGATTACAACCGAGGTGGGACAGCACCAGATCTGGGCGGCCCAGTATTTTAAGTACACTTCTCCCAGGCAGTTTATTTCATCGGGCGGCCTCGGAACGATGGGGTACGGGCTTGGCGCGAGCATCGGTGCAAAACTCGGAAGACCTGATAAAAGGGTAATCAACGTCGCAGGCGACGGCAGTTTCAGGATGAACTGCAATGAACTCGCCACGGCCGTGGAATACAGGGTACCTGTCATAATTGCGCTTATCAACAACCATGTTTTGGGAATGGTAAGGCAATGGCAAAACCTTTTTTACGGAGGACGCTATTCCCAGTCAACGATTGACAGGGGCACGAATTTCGTAGCGCTGGCAGAGGCATACGGAGCTGTCGGAATCAATGTAAAAAGGCCCGAGGAAGTGGATCCGGCGATCAAAAGAGCGCTGGAGGTAGTTGACAGGCCCGTTGTGATAAACTTTGACATCGACATGGATGACAAGGTGTTTCCGATTGTGCCGCCGGGCGCTCCCATTGACGAACTGATCGACGGGACGGAGGCGCAGGCTGCAAAATAGCCGGTTCAGGCTTAATTGACAGTGGCAAATATTATGGGGTATAGTGATAATGAGTTCACTGACCCCTTTTTTGTTTGTGCTTTTGATTATAATTTTTATTTATGGCCAGCACCTGTAAGTGCGGGCAAATGACGAAAATAACTGCTAATGCCCGTGTGAACGGTTAACACCCGTGTTTTGGATCGACAATAAAGCAGGGAAACAGAAAATGTAGTTCATAATTGGAATAAGTCAGGCAGGAGCGGGTATGAAAAGATCTTCGGGGAAGATAAAAAAACTGGATAAATACTTGATTTTCGGGCTTGGCATAATAGCCGCCGTTCTTGTTCTTGCGGCGACTTCAAAGTACGGTGCCGGTCTTTCTCCCGACGCCGTTGCATACCTGTATGCCGCCGAGTCCTTCAAGGACGGGCGGGGATTTTTGTATTTCGGATATTCCACGCCGATGATCCAGTGGCCGCCGCTGTTTCCTGCTGTAATAGCGCTGGTTTCCGCCTTGGGTTTAAGCGCTGCCGCCGCCGCGAGAGTCATTAACGCGGTGGTGTTCGGGCTTACGGTAGTTTTAAGCGGTTTTTGGTTCAGAAATCATATCCGGTTTATACCGCTGGCAATCACCGGTACGCTCGCAGTGCTGCTTTCTGTGCCACTTTTAACGGTATCAGGCTATGCCTGGTCGGAACCGCTTTTTGTTTTTCTCGTGGTGTCCTTTCTTTTATCCACAGAGAAATACTTCATTGAGGGCAAAAAGAAAAGTTATTGGCTTTCGGCGCTGTTTGCCGCGATGGCTTGCCTTGCCAGGTACGTCGGGGTTATTGGCGTTTTAACAGGCGCGGTTCTCCTTTTGCTGAAAGAAGGCAGGATTACCTCAAGGATAAAGGAGGCTTTTATTTTCGGCCTTGTCTCCGGAATTCCCCTTTCTGCCTGGGCGATCCGCAATTATATTCATTCTTCCACGCTTTTTGGCAACAGGACGCCCTCGGTTTATACGCTCGGAGAAACGTCGGATTTGGCCTTCAGAACCGTGATGCAGTGGTTTATTCCCCTGAGGCAGCTCGATGAGCGCGTGGATTTCAACCTTGCACTCTGGACGGCTGTTGTTCTTGCTGTGGCTGTTTTGGCGATTATTGCGGCGCTTATTGCAATCGCGAGGCTAAACAGGCTGAAGAAATGGAACAGGGTGAATGTTGCGGCATGGAGCCGACAAAATATCGGACCCGTTCTTCCGGCAGCGCTGTTCGTTGTTTTTTACTGCGCCTACATGGTTTACACCGCTTCTTCCGTGGCGTTCGACAGGATCAACGACCGGCTGATGTGTCCCGTTTACATACCGCTAATATTTTTAATGTTTTATATGCTTGACAATATACCGATACTCTTTTACAGGTACCTGAAAAACCGGGTGCTGAACTACGCGCTGCTGGTCCTGGCGGCGCTGTGGCTTGTGTATCCGGCCTGCGGGGTGTACAGGAACGTTGAAAGAGGCCTGTTGTACGGAATCGGAATGAAGGCTGAAACCGGATGGACGCAGTCGGAACTCATGAAGGAATTGCCCGTCTATGCAAAAAGGGGTGCAATTTATACCAATTTCGCCGAGAGGACCTATGCCCATGCGGGCATTTTCTCGGAATACGTGCCGAGAAAAGGAAGTTTGCCCGAGTACGGTCTTGAGGCATTTTTGAAAAAAATAGATAAAGGCGGCGATGCGTACCTTGCCTGGTTTGAAAGGGAAGGAATGCTTCAGACGCTGCTTACGCCAGGGGAACTGGAAGAATATCTGATCCTTGAGCCTGTTTTTAAAGCTGATGACGGCGTCCTGTACAGGATAGACGCGAGGTGAACGGGGTATTGTGATATGGGACAGGCTCAGCGAAAAATTAAGCAGGGTATGGTGATACCGGATTGGGGCGCGATGAAGCGGATGTGGCAATGCGCATATGAGAACTGAAATACGGCTTACCACTGCAGGACCACTAAACTCCTGCAGGACCATTAAATTCGGATAAATACACTGAATGATCGGTATTAATGGCCCGGTGCAACAATATCACGGTACAAAAATTGCCTGATAAATAATAACCTGGTAACCCAGTTATGATAATAACCTTTTACGATGATGACATGCTCAGGTTACAATGAACATGCTCGAGTTACGATGATAACCTGCTCTAACCAATAACCTGGTACAACAGTACATAATAACCAGGTATAATATGACAAGGAAGGGAACGGACATTAAAACGCTATACTATATTTTAACGGCCATGAGGCCGAAACAGTGGACAAAAAACAGCTTTGTGTTCGCAGGGCTCATATTTGCCAGGGCATTTATCGAGATTGAGCCCGTTTTACGTACCATTGCCGCGTTTTTGCTTTTTTGCGCGGTGTCGGGTTCGGTTTATCTCATCAATGATGTAATAGACCGCGAAAGGGACGCGTTGCATCCAAAGAAGTGCCACAGGCCCGTGGCTTCGGGGAAACTGCGTCCCCGAACGGCAACGGCCTGGGCTGTGGCGGTGTTCGCGGTATCAATCGCGCTCGCCTGGATGCTGGATTTTGGTTTTTTCATCGTGCTTGCGCTGTATTTTTTGCTGACGCTGCTTTATTCGATAAAACTCAAGCAGGTAATTATCCTGGATGTTCTCCTGATTGCTTCGGGATTCGTGCTCAGGACCGTCGGCGGGGCTCTCGCGATTCACGTGGAGATTTCGCCGTGGCTCATCGTATGCTCAACGCTGTTATCGCTGTTCCTGGCGCTGAATAAACGCAAGAACGAGCTCCTGACATTGAGCGCCGATGCGGGCCGGCACAGGAAAATACTTGACGAGTACACGCCGGAGCTGATTGACCAGATGCTGTCGGTTACAACATCGGCAACAGTGATGTCATACATGCTTTATACTTTCACCGCGGGCAAATCTCACTACATGATGCTGACAATTCCCTTTGTGCTTTACGGCATATTCCGTTACCAGTACCTTGTGTCTACGCGCGACATGGGGGGCAATCCCGAGCTGGTTCTCCTGCAGGACAAGCCGCTGCTCGTCAGCATTCTACTGTGGGTGGCCACAAGCGTCGTTATTGTTTGGCTGTTTTATTAAAGGAGGAGGATATAGTGGAGAAATCAAGGGTTGCGGTGCTCAAAACGAAACCTGAAACGGTAATAGAAGATTACAAAAAATTAATGAGGATGGCCGGATACAAGGATTACCTGGAAAAAGGGAAAACCACCATTCTCAAGGACAATATATCGTGGCATTTTCCCTACCCGGGAGCCAACACCACGCCTTGGCAGCTGGAGGCCGTTATCCAGTGCCTTCGCGAGGACGGTTACGACGACATAGTGTGTGTCCAGAACAAGACTGTCGTTACCAATGCCTACAAGGGCGAAAGACTCAACAAGTATGTTGAAATATTCAAAAAGTACGAAATCCCGGTACTTTACAACTTTAAAAAAGAAGACATGAAATGGATCCGGTACGAGCCCAGGGCAAAGATGCGCGTTCTCGACAAGGTATACCCCGAGGGCATTTACATTCCCGATTATTTCATCGGCAAAAACATAATTCACCTGCCGACGATGAAATGCCATATTTATACCACGACAACGGGCGCGATGAAAAATGCTTTCGGCGGGCTGCTGAACACAAAAAGGCATTACACCCACAGCGTCATACACGATACGCTCGTGGATTTGCTTGCCATTCAAAAAGAAATCCACACGGGAATCTTTGCCGTTATTGACGGAACAACAGCGGGGAACGGTCCGGGACCGAGGACGATGAAACCCGTTGAAGCTGATTACATTATAGCCGGCGGAGACCAGGTGGCCGTGGACGCCATATCTTCAAAAATGATGGGTTTTGACCCCCTGCAGATTGACTACATCCGCGAAGGAGACAGGGCAGGGCTTGGCAACGGCAATCCCGAGAACATTGAAGTGGTGGGAGAGGACATATCCCAGGTAAACCTCGGTTTCGAGGTGGGAGACAACGGAGCAAGCAGGGTCGGGGACATCATGTGGTTTGGTCCGCTGCGCCCGCTGCAGAAGCTTTTCTTCCACACGCCGCTCGTGTATATATTTGTCCTTGGCTCGGCATTGTACCACGACTACTACTGGTACCCGGTAAAGGGCAAAAAGATAGTCCGCGATTACCAGCAAAACAGCAAGTGGGGAAGGCTTTTTACCCAATATAAATAATTTGAAATTGCCGGATAAAAGAAGCGGCAGGTAGAGCAAAGCAGCCAAACAAATATAGTCCGGGCAGGGCAGCTGATAAATGAAGACCGGGTAACCAGCTGAATAAGTTGCAGGCTGAATTAATCAGGCTTAACGGTGCAGACTGAACAATGCAGGATGATTTAAAGCCGGACAGTGCAGACTGAACAATACAGGCTGATTTAATCAGGCTGAACGGTACAAACTGGACAATGCAGGCAGGTTAAATAAGACTGAATAAAAACGTTGTGGAGGAAGCAGCTTGAATTTCGGACAGCTGAAGAGAAGGATCCTGGTATCGCTGATAGCGGGCGTTGCAATACTTATGGTAATGGGCGTGTATTCTGATTTTCGGAAGATTGTCGATTCCTTTTCGACCTTCAACCCGAAATTTCTTCCGCTCATACTGATGATGGCTCCGCTGAATTACTGCTTTCGATATATAAAATGGGAATATTACCTGTCACTCCTGGGCATCAAAATGAAAAGGAGCGACAGCCTTGGCATTTTCATTTCAGGCCTTAGCATGACTGTTACGCCGGGGAAACTCGGCGAGTTTTTGAAATCCTTCCTTATAAAGGAGTTCTACGGGACTCCTGTCAGCGTAACATCCCCGATGGTTATAATCGAGAGGATGACCGACGGTATCAGCTTGGTTATTCTTGCGGCAATCGGCGCCCTTGAGTTCCGGTATGGTTACAGCGTACTGGCAGCGGCTTTTGCAGGCGTGGTTTTATTTATCATATTTATCAGGTACAGGCCCTTTGCTCGCCGCGTTATTTCAGTAATGAAAAAACTGCCGCTGTTAAAAAGATTTGCCGGCGCTTTGGATTCCTTTTATGAAAGCTCCTATCAGCTGCTGTGCCTGGGCAGCGTATTGTTCTCAATAGCCATCGGTATTGTGTCGTGGTCATTTGAAGGCATTATCATTTACCTCGTGCTCAAATCCTTCGGCACGCCCATACCGGTGCTTTCGTCGCTGTTTATCGTGGCGTTCTCTTCCGTTGTTGGCGCCGTCTCCATGCTTCCCGGCGGACTACTTGTAACAGAGGGAAGCATATTCGGCCTTTTGCTGATGGCCGGCGTAAACCGCCAGACGGCCACCGTGACGACGATTATCACGAGATTTTCTACGCTGTGGCTCGGGGTGGCGGTCGGGATAGGCGGACTTATATTTGTGCAGAGACGGTTGTCCAAACCTTCATATACCATCGGGAAAAATTCTTGACTTTTTGTATAAACTGTGTTAGATTATATACTGCTTCAAACGCAGGTCTTTTTTTTATTGCCTGAAAATGTTATTCTATAAAGGCAATTAAGGCAGAAAGCAATATGTTACCGCAGTTTAAAAGCAGTTATAAACAGGAAATATTGTGGAAATGGTTAATAATGACTGAAATCCGTAGACCTGGAGGTGTCAAGATTGAGAGTTAAGATTACATTGGCTTGCACAGATTGCAAACAGAGAAACTACGCCACCAAGAAGAACAGGAAAAACACTCCTGACAGGCTTGAACTTAAAAAGTATTGCAAATTCTGCCGCAAGCACACGGTTCACAGAGAAACCAGATAACCGCTCCTTGAAATGGAAGCGAAGAGATGGGGTTGTGAAGTATGGCTGAGAATGCTAAGGTTTCAAAAATGGGTAACTTGAGAAGGAATTTTGTAAGATTTTTCAAAGAGATACGCGCGGAACTGAAAAAAGTTGTTTGGCTCACCAGGAAACAGGTGATCAATAACACTGTTACCGTATTGATGGCCAGCCTGATTACAGGGATTGTTATCTGGACTGCGGACGCCCTTTTGGGATATCTCTTGATGCTTATCGTTATAAAGTAATCCGGGAGGACTGCGAGCCAAATGAGCGAAAACGATGTCAATGAAGCCAAATGGTATGTTGTTCATACCTATTCAGGCTATGAGAACAAGGTGAAAGCGAACCTGGAAAAAATCGTTGAGAACAGGAATATGCAGGATTATATCCTTGATATCGTCGTGCCCATGGAAGAGCAGATCGAGATAAAAGACGGCAGGAAAAAGGCTACGCTTCGAAAAGTTTTTCCGGGTTATGTGCTGATTAAAATGATCATGACTGACGAGTCCTGGTACGTGGTTCGCAATACCAGGGGTGTAACCGGCTTTGTCGGGCCCGGATCCAAGCCTGTGCCGCTTACCGATGAAGAAGTTAGAGCCATGGGTGTGGAAGATTTTGCTCCCGAAGTCGATTACGAAGTCGGGGATAATGTCATGGTCGTCTCGGGTCCGCTGGAGAACTTTATAGGTATTGTTGAAGATATTAACCTCGAAAAGAGGAAAGTCAGGGTAGCGGTTTCAATGTTCGGCCGTGAGACTCCGGTTGAACTGGAACTGGAACAGATTGTGAAGATTTAGGCCTCAGGGCGGATGACAGCATGAAAATTGGTGCAATCTATAACAGTGCCGTATATTTAATGTTGTTGTCCTTTAAATAAAATTGGGAGGTGGAAGATATGGCAAAGAAAATTGTTGGCTATGTCAAACTACAGATTCCTGCGGGAAAAGCAACCCCGGCTCCACCGGTTGGACCAGCTTTAGGACAGCATGGTGTAAACATAATGGGATTTTGCAAGGAGTTCAATGAGAGGACTGCAAAGGATGCAGGTCTGATTATTCCTGTGGTAATTACGGTTTATGCCGACAGGTCATTCTCCTTTATTACCAAGACTCCTCCGGCTGCAGTGCTGCTGAAGAAGGCATGCAACATAGAGAGCGGTTCCGGTAGGCCAAATACCGAGAAGGTTGCTAAGATATCAAAGGAAGAAATCAGGAAGATAGCCGAACTGAAAATGCCTGACCTGAACGCTGCAAGCATTGAAGCAGCAATGAGCATGGTGGCTGGTACTGCAAGAAGCATGGGAATTGTCGTAGAAGACTAGGAATCGTTGTTTCGGATTCGGTTTTTTGCAGTGGGAGAGAAGTAATTCTCGCGAAATTTACCACAAGGGAGATGATAGAGAGTGTTTAGAGGAAAGAAATATAAGGAAAGCTTGAAACTCGTGGACAGAACGATGCTTTACAGCCCTGCCGAGGCACTGGAGCTCGTACAGAAAACTGCAAAGGCAAAATTTGATGAAACCGTGGAAGCCCATATCAGGCTGGGCGTTGACTCCAGGCATGCTGACCAGCAGGTCAGAGGAGCCGTTGTGCTTCCCCACGGAACCGGTAAAACAGTCAGAGTGCTTGTATTTGCCAAGGGAGAAAAGGCAAGGGAAGCAGAGGAAGCAGGTGCAGATTTTGTAGGGGCTGAAGAGCTCGTTTCAAAAATACAGAATGAAAACTGGTTTGATTACGATGTTGTAGTTGCAACACCGGACATGATGGGCGTTGTCGGACGTCTTGGTAAGTTGCTGGGACCCAAGGGCCTTATGCCGAACCCCAAGGCCGGTACCGTAACAATGGACGTGGCAAAAGCCGTTAAGGATATTAAGGCCGGTAAAATTGAGTACAGGCTTGACAAGACTAATATTATCCATTGCCCCATCGGCAAGGTTTCCTTCGGTACCGAGAAGCTGCTGGAGAATTTCCAGACATTGCTGGATGCCATTATCAAGGCAAAGCCGGCAGCAGCCAAGGGCCAGTACCTCAAGAGCGTTGTAGTGGCATCCACGATGGGACCCGGCATCAAGATCAATCCTGCAAGGGTTAATGAACAACGCTAAGTAAGGAAAAAAACCTTTACAAAATTAGAATCATGTTGTAATATAAAGTTTGTTGTCAAAGTAATTTGACTGCAAATTGGTTTGACTGCACAAATTAATAGCGCAGCCATAGACAGCAGGAGCGAAAGCGTAACAGGCCGCGCGGCCTTCCTGCCGAGGTGATTTTTATACATTGGGTATAATGTACCCCTCGCATGTCTATGCTGCGAGGGGTTTATTATTTTATCGAAACATCGGTGAATTCGCTCCGGTCGATTTGCCGGGACCTGACTTAAGGAGGTGAAAGTCGGACAATGCCTAGCCAAAAAATACTGGAACAAAAAAAGCAGATCGTAAGTGAGCTCAGTGAGAAGATAAAGAATGCAAAGTCATTTGTTCTCGCTGATTACAGGGGGCTCACCGTCGAGCAGGATACCGAACTTAGAAGAGCGCTGAGGAAAGAGGGCGTCGAGTACAAGGTAGTAAAGAACAGGCTCACCAAGCTTGCGATGGAGCAGAACGGATTTGATAGCATCGTACCCTATCTCGAAGGGCCTACAGCAATTGCCCTGAGCGAAGACCCGGTAGCGCCTTCAAAAGTCCTTTCCGAGTTTGCGAAAAAATACGAAAAGCTCGAATTGAAAGTCGGAGTAGTTGAAGGAAAGGTAATTGACCTTGAAGGAATCAAGGCGCTGGCCTCGCTGCCGTCGAAGGAAGTTCTCATCGCCAAGGTGCTTGGCGGATTGCAGGCTCCTATTTACGGGCTGGTTAATGTGCTTAATGGCAACCTGAGAGGACTTGCAGTCGTTCTCAACGCAATAAAGGAAAAGAAGGAAAAGGCGGAAGCCGCGGTTTAAGGGCGTTGAGATCCTGCTGAATTATCCGGCCGGATTATTGTGAATTATTAGAGGAAAGTAAAACTTGCAATTTAATTTATTAATTCAAATTAGAAACTTATTTACGAAACTTATTAATACTGAAATTTCAAAATGAAAATTAAAATAATGGAGGAAATGGAAAATGGCTAGCGAAAAAGTTACAAATTTGATTAACGAGATTGAAACTCTTACGGTTCTTGAACTTGCAGATCTTGTAAAGGCACTGGAAGAAAAATTCGGAGTATCAGCAGCAGCTCCCGTAGCAGTTGCAGCAGCAGCTCCCGCAGCTGGCGGTGAAGCAGCAGCTCCGGCAGAAGAAAAGACCGAATTTGACGTAATCCTCAAGGAAGTCGGTCCTGAAAAGATCAAGGTTATCAAGGTTGTCAGAGAAGTAACCAACCTTGGCCTCAAGGAAGCAAAAGACCTTGTGGAAGGCGCTCCCAAGCCGGTAAAGGAGAACGTCTCCAAGGAAGAAGCAGCTGCCATCGAAGCAAAGTTCAAGGAAGTCGGCGCTGTAGTAGAAATAAAATAACAACTTTTGCCCATTCGAAAGAGGCTGTCTGTAAAAAAACAGGCAGTCTTTTTTCGGTTTCTTCAGGACACGGGCGGGACACGGGGACGGTTCTCCTGTCCCAACTGGGACACAGGGACGGTTCTTCGGGACACAGGGACGGTTCTTCTGTCCCGGTTTTCCGGGTATAAGATAAGAACCGCGAAGGGAACCGTCCGCTTGTACAAGATTACCATGAAAATACCGGTTGTAATGGAGAGAAAGAAGCGGGACAAGAGAGCCGTCCCCATGCCCCGGGTGTTGCGAAAAAGGAGTGAGACAAGAGAACCGTCCCTATGCCCCGGGTGTTGCGAAAAAGGAGTGAGACAAGAGAACCGTCCCCATGCCCCGGGTGTTGCGAAAAAGGAGTGAGACAAGAGAACCGTCCCCATGTCCCGGGTGTTGCGAAAAAGGAGTGAGACAAGAGAACCGCCCCCGTGTCCCGGGTGTTGCGAAAAAGGAGTGGGACAAGAGAACCGCCCCCGTGTCCCGGGTGTGGCAAAAAAGAAGTGGGACAGGAGAACCGTCCCCGTGTCCCACTTGTATGCAAAAAAATGCAGGACAAATTATTGACAAGTTGAAAGCTGTATGTTAGAATTGTAAACTGCGTTATAATTTAGTACCACTGTGCCCAGTAACCGGCGCAAGGATAAATTTGAACCTGGACTGATTATACCATAGCGGAATAAACAAGGCAATAACTGTTAATAATATTTTAAAGGCTGTAAAACAATGACAAAGATTAGTATTTGATTTTTTTTAGCAATTTATACCCGCAAAATCACATAAAACTGCGAGGTTTCCGGCAATGCCGGAAGCCCTTGTCACATGGGGTCCGTACATAGAACCCGTCGCGCCGACAGGCAACACTATGTCATAACTTATGAGGTGATTTTTAATGGTGCACCCTGTAAAATTGGGCAAGAATACTAGAATGAGCTACTCCAGAATCGAAGAAATTTTAGAAATGCCAAATCTCATTGAAGTACAAAAAAATTCCTACCAATGGTTCAAAGAAGAAGGCTTGATGGAAGTCTTCAGGGATGTATCTCCAATAACTGACTATACCGGTAATTTAATCCTCGAATTTGTAGGCTATAGTCTCGACGAAAAACCCAAGTATTCAGTGGAAGAATGCAAGGAAAGGGATGCGACCTATGCGGCTCCTTTGAAAGTGAAGGTCCGCCTTATTAACAAGGAGACCGGAGAGGTCAAGGAGCAGGAAATATTCATGGGCGATTTCCCGCTCATGACCGATAACGGCACGTTTATCATAAACGGCGCCGAGAGGGTTATTGTCAGCCAGCTCGTCAGATCGCCGGGAATTTACTATGACATGAAAATTGACAAATTGGGGAAAAAGCTTTTCTCCAGCACCGTTATTCCTAACCGCGGTGCATGGCTGGAATATGAAACCGATTCCAGCGATGTTGTGTATGTGAGAATCGACAGGACGAGAAAGCTTCCCATCACCGTTCTTATAAGAGCCCTTGGATTCGGCACGGATCTCGAGATCACTGAGCTTCTCGGAGAAGACGAAAGGGTTCTTGCCACCATTCAGAAGGACAATGCCAAGTCCGCTGAAGAAGGTCTGCTTGAAATATACAAGAGGCTGAGACCGGGCGAGCCTCCAACCGTTGAAAGCGCCCAGAATCTTTTGAACAATCTTTTCTTTGATTCAAAAAGATACGACCTTGCCAAGGTAGGAAGGTTCAAGTTTAACAAAAAACTTTCACTGGCTGCGAGAATAAACGGCTTCAGAGCCGCGGAAGACGTCGTTGATCCTGAAACCGGCGAGATTCTTGTCGCGGCGGATGAGCTTATTGATAGAAAGAAAGCGGAGCAAATCCAGGACGCGGGAATAAATGAAGTTTACCTGTCTGTGGAAGGTAAAAAGGTAAAGGTTATAGGAAACGGGACAGTAAATCTCCGGGCGTTCTGTGATTTCGATGTAAGCGACACGGGAATAAAGGAAAAAGTCAAGTATGACGTGCTCAAGGAAATACTCGAAGCAAACAGGACTCCCGAGGAAATAAAGAGAGCCCTGAAAGAAAGAGCAGACGAGCTTGTGCCCAAGCATATTACGCGCGAAGACATAATTGCTTCCGTCAATTACCTTTTCAACCTCAACCACGGAGTCGGGACCACCGATGACATCGACCATCTTGGGAACAGGAGGCTGCGCTCGGTGGGAGAACTGCTCCAGAACCAGTTCAGGATCGGTCTCGCGAGGATGGAAAGGGTTGTCAAGGAGCGTATGACAATCCAGGACCTTGATGTGGCAACGCCGCAGAACCTGATTAACATCAGGCCCGTTGTGGCGGCAATCAAGGAGTTCTTCGGAAGCAGCCAGTTGTCGCAGTTCATGGACCAGCCCAACCCGCTGGCTGAGCTTGCGCATAAGAGAAGGCTCAGCGCACTGGGCCCCGGAGGTTTGAGCAGGGAAAGGGCAGGCTTTGAAGTGCGTGACGTCCATCATTCCCACTACGGCCGCATGTGCCCGATAGAAACTCCTGAAGGTCCGAACATCGGTCTGATAAGCCAGCTCAGCACTTACGCGCGTATAAACGAGTACGGCTTTATTGAAGCTCCGTACAGGGTTGTTGACCAGGAAAACAAGAAAGTTACCGATAAAATAGTATATCTCACGGCTGACGAAGAGGATGAGTACAGGATTGCTCCGTCCACCGAGCCGCTTGATGAAAACGGATGGTTTGTCAATCAGAAGCTGCTTTGCCGATACGGCGAGGACATTATCGAGGTGGAAAGGGATAAGGTAGACTTTATGGACGTTTCGCCGAAACAGCTGGTTTCGGTGGCAACGGCGATGATCCCGTTCCTGGAAAACGATGATGCCAACCGCGCACTCATGGGAGCCAACATGCAGCGCCAGGCCGTGCCGCTTATCAAGACCGAAAGCCCGATCATCGGCACCGGCATGGAATACAAGGCGGCCATCGATTCAGGCGTTGTTGTCATTGCAAAGAACAGCGGTTACGTTGAAAAGGTCGCTTCCGATCAAATAATCGTGAAGACCGATGACGGCAAAAAAGACGTATACAAGCTGCTCAAATTTGTGCGTTCAAACCAGGGCACCTGCATCAACCAGAGACCCATTGTACGCAAGGGCGACAGGGTTGAAAAGGGAGATGTGATAGCCGACGGTCCTTCAACGGATAACGGTGAAATTTCCCTGGGCAGGAACGTGCTCATAGGTTTCATGTCCTGGGAAGGCTACAACTATGAGGACGCCATACTGATCAGCGAAAAACTGGTTAAGGAAGATATTTTCACTTCAATTCACATAGAGGAATACGAAGCTGAAGCCAGGGACACCAAGCTGGGTCCCGAGGAAATAACAAGGGATATTCCCAACGTAGGCGAAGATACTCTGAAAGACCTCGATGAAAGGGGAATAGTCAGAATCGGCGCCGAAGTCAGGTCGGGAGACATACTTGTGGGCAAGGTTACTCCCAAGGGAGAAACGGAGCTTACAGCCGAAGAAAGACTGCTCAGGGCCATCTTCGGTGAAAAGGCCAGGGAGGTGCGCGATACTTCCCTCAGGGTTCCCCATGGCGAGCAGGGTATTGTTGTTGACGTGAAAGTATTTACGAGAGAAAACGGGGACGAATTGCCGCCCGGGGTCAACCAGCTTGTCAGGGTTTACGTGGCGCATAAGAGAAAGATATCCGTAGGTGACAAGATGGCAGGAAGACACGGTAACAAGGGTGTTATTTCAAGAATACTCCCTGAAGAAGATATGCCGTTCCTTCCTGACGGCACGCCTCTCGAAATAGTTCTCAACCCGCTGGGCGTTCCGTCACGTATGAATATCGGCCAGGTCCTGGAAGTGCACCTGGGATACGCAGCCAAAGCTCTTGGATGGAAAGTGGCTTCGCCGGTATTTGACGGAGCGACCGAGGAGGATATTATAGAAACCTTGCGGCTCGCAAATCTTGCTGAGGACGGAAAGAGCATACTTTACGACGGCAGAACCGGTCTTCCGTTTGAAAACCGTGTAACCGTCGGATACATGTACATGATGAAACTGCTCCATCTCGTGGACGACAAGATTCACGCAAGGTCAACCGGACCTTACTCGCTCGTTACGCAGCAGCCTCTCGGAGGAAAAGCCCAGTTCGGCGGGCAGAGGTTCGGAGAAATGGAAGTATGGGCTCTCGAAGCCTACGGTGCAGCTTACACTTTGCAGGAGCTGCTGACGGTGAAGTCCGATGACGTTGTCGGAAGGGTAAAAACCTACGAAGCTATCGTAAAGGGAGAAAACGTTCCCGAACCGGGCATTCCGGAATCCTTCAAGGTGCTGATCAAGGAATTGCAGAGCCTGTGCCTTGACATCAAGGTTTATTCAGAGGAGAAGGAAGAAGTGGCGATCGAGGAGTCCGTGGACGACGAACTCGAGGATCTCAGCGTCAATATCGAGGGACGCGAGGACGATGTCCCGCTTGGAGAGTTCGATGAAGCCGAGGATGTATCGGAGGACGACATGGATATTGACGATCTCGAGCTTTCCGATATCGTTTCCGACGGTGACCTCGGCGACAAGCTTGACGATGCCCTCAATGACATTCTTGACGACGGCCTTGATGCGGACATCGACGATTTTGACATGGATCTGGATGACAACCTTGATGCCGATCTTACCGACAAGCTTTTTGAAATGGACTCCGACGGCGAAAGTGAGGCCATCGACCTTGAAGACGATGTTCTCGGGGATTCCGACGACGAAGGCAAGGAATAATTTAAGAAGGAGATGAACGTTTAAAATGTTTGAACAGAACTCATTTGATTCAATAAGAATAAGTCTTGCATCTCCGGAGAAGATAAGGGAATGGTCCAAGGGCGAGGTCAAGAAGCCTGAAACCATTAACTATAGAACTTTGAAGCCCGAAAGGGACGGCCTTTTCTGCGAAAGGATTTTCGGACCGCAAAAGGACTGGGAATGCCATTGCGGAAAGTACAAGAGGATACGTTACAAGGGAATTGTTTGCGACCGCTGCGGAGTTGAAATTACGCGGTCCAAGGTCAGAAGGGAAAGAATGGGGCATATTGAACTCGCCGCCCCTGTATCCCATATATGGTATTTCAAGGGCATACCGAGCCGCATGGGCCTGATTCTTGACATGTCGCCGAGGGCGCTGGAAAAGGTATTGTATTTTGCTGCCTACGTGGTTATTGACCCCGGCCAGACGCCGCTTTCAAAGAAGCAGGTAATGTCCGAGAAAGAATACCGCGACAGCCTTGAGAAATTCGGAAACAACTTCAGGGCCGGAATGGGCGCCGAGGCAATAAAGGAACTGCTCCAGGAGCTGGACCTCGATGAACTTTCGAAGGAACTCAGGAACGAGCTCAAGGAAGCGACGGGTCAGAAAAGGATAAGGGCGCTGAAAAGGCTCGAGGTTGTTGAATCGTTCCGCCTGTCGGGCAACCGCCCCGAGTGGATGATACTCGACGTCATCCCCGTCATACCTCCCGAACTTCGCCCGATGGTCCAGCTGGACGGCGGCAGGTTTGCCACGTCGGACCTCAACGATCTGTACAGGAGGGTCATAAACAGGAACAACCGTCTCAAGAGACTGCTTGATTTAGGCGCGCCGGACATAATTGTCAGGAACGAAAAGAGGATGCTGCAGGAAGCCGTCGACGCGCTGATAGACAACGGCAGGAGGGGCAGACCTGTAACCGGTCCCGGCAACAGGCCGCTCAAGTCGCTGTCCGACATGCTAAAGGGAAAGCAGGGAAGATTCAGGCAAAACCTGCTTGGTAAACGTGTTGACTATTCAGGCCGTTCGGTTATCGTCGTGGGTCCCGAACTTAAGATTTACCAGTGCGGACTCCCGAGCGAAATGGCCCTTGAGCTGTTCAAGCCGTTTGTAATGAAAAAGCTCGTCAATGACGGAATGGCTCATAATATAAAGAGCGCGAAGAGAATGGTGGAAAGGGTAAGACCCGAAGTCTGGGATGTTCTCGCCGAGGTTATCAAGGAACATCCGGTACTGCTTAACCGCGCTCCCACGCTTCATCGCCTTGGTATCCAGGCATTTGAACCCGTGCTTATTGAAGGAAGAGCGCTGCAGCTTCATCCGCTGGTCTGTACCGCTTACAATGCCGACTTTGACGGAGACCAGATGGCCGTTCACGTGCCGTTGTCAGCGGAAGCCCAGGCGGAAGCTCGTTTCCTCATGCTTTCAGCCCATAACCTGCTGAAGCCCCAGGACGGAAAGCCTGTGGCAGTACCGACGCAGGACATGGTGCTCGGATGCTATTACCTGACCATCGAGCGCGAAGGAGACAAGGGAGAAGGCAGGGTGTTCACTTCGCCTGAAGAGGCGATCATGGCCTATGATGAAGGAATTGTAACTTTACATTCAAAGATAAAGGTCAGGATGACCAAAACCATTGACGGCAAGCCCGTGCACAAGCTAATAAACACAACCGTAGGAAAGCTGCTGTTCAATGAAGCGATACCCCAGGATCTTGGCTATGTCAACAGGAAGGATCCTGAGCAGATGTTCAACCTTGAAGTGGACTTCCTCGTCGGAAGCAAGGAACTCAAGGACATCGTGGACAGGTGCATCAAGGTTCATGGCACCACAGAAACGGCCGTGATCCTGGACAGGATAAAGACACTGGGCTTCAAATACTCCACTATCGGGGCAATAACCATCAGTATTTCGGACATGGTTATTCCCGAAGTCAAGAAGCGTTACCTCGAAGAAGCCGAAAAACGTATAGAAAGCGTCATGAGGCAGTACAAGAGAGGTCTCATATCCAATGATGAAAGATACAACGCTGTCATAAGCATATGGACCGAGACCAGCGAAAATATTACAAAGGCCCTGTTCGCTAACCTGAGCAGGCTTAATCCGCTGTACATGATGCAGCATTCGGGAGCAAGAGGTAACATTAACCAGATCAAGCAGCTTGCAGGTATGAGGGGACTTATTGCCAATACCACGGGTCGTACGATGGAACATCCGATCAAGTCGAACCTGCGCGAAGGCTTGAACGTCCTGGAATACTTCATTTCAGCTCACGGCGCTAGAAAAGGTCTTGCTGACACGGCTCTCAGAACGGCAGACTCCGGATACCTGACAAGGCGTCTCGTTGAAGTCAGCCAGGATATTATAGTCAGGGAGTATGACTGCGGCACCAGCGAGGGCGTCGAGGTAACTGACATCAAGGACGGAAATGAAGTAATCGAGAGCCTTGAAGAAAGAATAACCGGAAGATACCCGATTGAGCCCATTATAGATCCCAGGACCGGAGAAGTAATAGTGGACACCGACCAGATGATTGACGACGATATAGCCAGGAGGATTATTGAAGCGGGTTATAAGAAGGTCGGCATACGTTCGGTGCTCACGTGCCGTTCGGAATACGGCGTTTGCGCTAAATGTTACGGAAGGAACCTTGCAACGGGTGAAGAGGTCAACATCGGCGAAGCCGTTGGTATAATCGCCGCCCAGTCCATAGGCGAACCGGGTACCCAGCTCACGATGAGAACCTTCCATACCGGTGGTATAGCAGGAGACGACATCACCCAGGGTCTCCCGCGTGTCGAGGAGCTGTTTGAAGCGAGAAAGCCGAAAGGACTTGCGATCATCAGCGAAATTTCCGGTACCGTCAAGCTGAGCGATACCAAGAAGAGGAGAGAGGTAATCGTAACAGCCGACGACGGAACATCGATGACGTACCTGATACCCTACGGTTCGAGAATAAAGGTTTCGGACGGCGACAGGGTGGAAGCCGGCGACGAGCTGACCGAAGGTTCCGTAAATCCTCACGACATTTTGAAAATCAAGGGCGTCAAGGCGGTCCAGCAGTACCTGCTGCACGAAGTGCAAAGGGTTTACAGGCTGCAGGGCGTTGATATAAATGACAAGCACATCGAGGTTATAGTCCGCCAGATGCTTCGCAAGATTAAGGTGGACGATCCGGGAGACACGAACCTCCTGCCCGGAGGCCTCGTGGATATGTTTGAATTTGAAAGGGAAAACAGGAGGGTCGAGGCGGAAGGTCTCAGGCCTGCCGAGGGCAAGAGGGTACTTCTTGGAATCACGAAGGCTACGCTTGCTACGGATTCGTTCCTCTCGGCAGCATCGTTCCAGGAAACAACGCGCGTCCTGACGGAAGCTGCCATAAAAGGAAAGATCGATCCGCTGGTAGGTCTGAAGGAAAATGTCATTATAGGAAAACTTATCCCGGCCGGCACAGGCATGAGCCGCTACAAGGACATAGCCATAGAAACGGTCGAGGAATAGAGAAGCAAAGCAGGGAGAAACCGAACGGAAAAAAGGGCCGGAAACAGCTTTCGGTCCTTTATCCCGGCTATTTGTGCCATCTTGACAAATCCGGTCAGCCGGTGTACAATATTTCAGTATGTTAAACGGGAAATTATAAAAAATGGCAATTTAAAGCCTACTGGTAGTATTATCAGGAGGATATAAAAGTGATTGACAATTTAAAAACAAAGAAAAAGACAGTGGGGTTCAAACAGTCTGTCAAGGCAATCCAGGCCGGTAAAGCCGAAATTGTTTATCTTGCGAGAGATTGCGACAAAAAGATCCAGGATACCATTGTCAGTTTGTGCGAAAAGCATTCAGCCCAGCTAAGCTACGCGGATTCCATGAAGCTGTTGGGCAAAGCAAGCGGTATTGATGTGGGCGCATCAGTGGTGTGCCTGCTCAAGGATACACAGGAAAACAACTGATTTATTGAAAGGAGGTGTATGGATGCCGACGTTTAACCAGCTGGTAAGGAAGGGAAGGAAAAGCGTTGCCAGGAAGTCAACTGCCCCTGCCCTGCTGAGAGGCTTCAATACATTGAAAAAGAAGCCGATCAAGGTTAACAGCCCTCAAAAGAGAGGCGTTTGCACCGTTGTAAAGACCGTTACCCCCAAGAAGCCGAATTCAGCTCTCAGAAAGGTAGCAAGAGTGCGTCTTACAAACGGTATCGAGGTTACCGCTTATATTCCCGGTATTGGACACAACCTGCAGGAACACAGCGTTGTTCTTATCAGGGGCGGCAGGGTTAAGGATTTGCCTGGTGTAAGGTACCACATTATCAGGGGAACCCTTGACACGGCCGGTGTTGCCAACAGGAAGCAGGGACGCTCCAAGTACGGTGCAAAAAGGCCGAAATCGGCAGCGGCCAAGTAAAGCTGCAGTGTCGCTGTAAGGCTGCATAACCGCAGGGAACATTGAAAAAATAATAGTGCAAAGTACGAGTTGCATTAATATATAAAATTAATGTTCAAAACAAGTACAGCGCACTGACGATGCCGCTTCGCGGCACGAGTACCGATGATATTGTTCTTTATGAAAAGGAGGGAAGAAGAGTGCCAAGGAAAGGACATGTCCCGAAGAGGGATGTTTTGCCCGACCCGATTTACAACAGCAAGGTCGTTACCAAGCTGATCAACAACATAATGCTGGACGGTAAAAAGGGTATTGCGCAGAAAATATGCTACGGCGCATTTGACATAATCCGGGAGAAAACCGGAAAGGATCCTCTCGAGGTTTTTGAACAGGCTTTGAACAATGTAATGCCCGTTCTCGAGGTCAGGGCCAGGAGGGTTGGAGGTGCCACATACCAGGTGCCCATGGAAGTCAGACCCGAACGCAGGCAGACCCTGGGCCTGAGGTGGATTGTGCAGTATGCACGCCAGAGAGGCGAGAGGACAATGAAGGAAAGATTGGCTGCAGAGATTCTTGACGCGGTCAACGGAGTGGGTGGAGCATTCAAGAAGAAGGAAGACACCCACAAAATGGCAGAAGCGAACAGAATGTTCGCGCATTACAGGTGGTAAAATACATTTTATCAAACATTACATTCTATTTTAATTGTCGATATTTATAATTGTCGAGGTGTGAAAGGAAGGTTATATGCCCAGGCAATTCAGTTTGGAGAAAACAAGAAATATAGGGATCATGGCACATATTGACGCTGGCAAAACCACTACCACCGAACGTATCCTGTTTTACACCGGAAGAGTCCACAGAATGGGCGAGACCCACGAAGGCGCCGCAACCATGGACTGGATGGAACAGGAACAGGAGCGTGGAATCACCATAACATCCGCAGCAACTACGGCTCAATGGAAAGGCTACAGGATAAACATCATTGATACGCCGGGGCACGTTGATTTTACGGTCGAGGTTGAGAGATCTCTGCGCGTTTTGGACGGTTCAGTAACAATTTTCTGTGCAAAGGGAGGCGTTGAGCCCCAGACCGAGACAGTATGGAGACAGGCTGACAAGTATGGGGTGCCTCGTATTGCATATGTTAATAAAATGGACATTACAGGAGCCGATTTCTTCAATGTTGTCAGGATGATGAAGGAAAGGCTCAATGCCAACGCTGTTCCCATACAGTTGCCGATCGGCAGGGAAGAAAACTTCCAGGGAATGGTTGACCTTGTCAGTATGAAGGCCTATTATTTCAGGGACGAATTGGGCAAGGTTTTCGAGGAAGCGTCCATTCCCGAAGATATGATGGACCAGGTTGAGGAATACAGGAACCTGCTGATCGAAGCTGTTGCTGAACAGGATGAAGAAATGATGATGAAATACCTTGAAGGCGAGGAACTGACCGAGGATGAAATACGTGCAGGAATCAGGAAGGCTACGATAAGTAACGACATAATTCCTGTGCTTTGCGGTTCCTCGTACAGGAACAAGGGAGTTCAGCAATTGCTTGACGCCGTGGTGGATTACCTGCCTTCACCGCTGGATATACCTTCGATCAGGGGTATTTCCGTTGACGGAGAAGAAGAGCTGGAAAGGCCCGCCGACGACAATGCGCCTTTTTCAGCGCTGGCTTTCAAGGTCATGACCGATCCCTTTGTAGGAAAACTGTGCTTCTTCAGGGTTTACTCGGGAACACTGTCGGCAGGTTCCTACGTGTTGAACTCGACCAAGGGGAAAAAGGAGAGAATCGGAAGGATCCTGCTGATGCATGCAAACCACCGCGAGGACACGGATATGGTTTATGCGGGCGATATAGCTGCTGCAGTGGGTCTCAAGGATACGGTCACCGGAGATACCCTTTGTGACGAGGCAAACCCGATAATACTTGAATCAATGGACTTCCCTGAACCGGTAATTTCGGTTGCCATAGAACCGAAGACAAAATCCGGCCAGGACAAAATGGCCCTTGCATTGGCCAAGTTGTCTGAAGAGGACCCGACATTCAAGACCCATACCGACAGCGAAACCGGTCAGACTATCATATCAGGTATGGGAGAACTGCATCTTGAAATCATAGTAGACCGCCTGCTCAGGGAGTTCAATGTCGAGGCCAATGTCGGAGCGCCGCAGGTTGCATACAAGGAAACCATCCGCAAGGCTGTCAGGGCAGAAGGTAAATTTGTCAGGCAGTCAGGAGGAAGAGGACAGTACGGCCATTGTGTCATTGAAGTCGAACCCCTGGAGCGTGGCGCGGGTTATGAGTTCGTAAACAAGATAGTCGGCGGTGTTATTCCCAAGGAATTCATTCCCGCGATAGACGCGGGCATCCAGGATGCCATGAACAACGGCGTGCTCGGAGGATACCAGGTGGTTGACGTGCGCGTGACGCTTGTGGACGGATCATTCCACGAGGTCGACTCTTCGGAAATGGCATTCAAGATAGCAGGTTCCATGGCGTTCAAGGAAGCATGCCGCAAGGCCGATCCAGTATTGCTGGAACCCATAATGAAAGTGGATGTGCTGGTTCCCGAGGAATACATGGGCGATGTCATGGGAGACATCAATTCCAGGAGAGGCAGGATCGAAGGCATGGAGGCAAGGTCGGGGGCACAGGCTATCACCGCATTTGTTCCCCTGGCCGAGATGTTCGGTTATGCCACATCTCTCCGTTCCAAGACCCAGGGAAGAGGAACCTTTACCATGCAGACGAGCCACTTTGAAGAGGTTCCGAAGGCGATACAGGATAAGATACTGAACGGCATCGGAGCCTGAAGACCGGATTGGCAAATGAAACATTTGTAATAAGCGGAATTGCGCGAAAGCGCATTTCCGTAATTAAATAAAAAATATTAAAATTTAATACATTCCAGTGAAAATCACTGAAAAGGAGGAGAATTAAGAAATGGCTAAAGCCAAATTTGAAAGAACAAAGCCCCATGTTAACATTGGTACGATCGGTCACGTTGACCATGGCAAGACCACGTTGACAGCAGCTATTACGAAGGTTCTTGGCTTCCAGGGAAAAGCTACCTTTACAGCTTATGACCAGATTGACAAGGCTCCGGAAGAAAAAGAAAGAGGTATTACAATTTCTACATCCCACGTTGAGTATGAGACTGAAAACAGGCACTATGCTCACGTTGACTGCCCGGGTCACGCAGACTATGTTAAGAACATGATCACCGGTGCTGCTCAGATGGATGGCGCAATCCTCGTTGTTTCCGCAGCTGACGGCCCGATGCCTCAGACCAGGGAGCATATCCTGCTTGCCCGCCAGGTTGGAGTTCCCTACATAGTTGTTTTCCTGAACAAGTGCGATATGGTAGACGACGAAGAACTTATCGAACTTGTTGAAATGGAACTTAGAGAACTCCTGAGCTCTTACGAATTCCCGGGCGATGAGATTCCGATAATAAGAGGTTCCGCTCTCCAGGCACTTGAATCTTCAAGCAACGATATTAACGCTCCTGAATATAAATGCATACTCGACCTCATGGAAGCTGTCGACACCTACATTCCCACTCCTGAAAGAGCTGTTGACAAGCCGTTCCTTATGCCTGTTGAGGACGTGTTCTCCATCTCCGGCCGTGGTACCGTTGCAACCGGTAGGGTTGAGAGAGGTGCACTGAAGCCCGGAGAAGAAGTTGAAATAGTCGGTCTGCGCGATGAATCCATGAAGACCGTTGTCACAGCTATTGAAATGTTCAGAAAGACTCTTGACCAGGCTGTTGCAGGTGACAACGTAGGTGCTCTCCTCAGGGGTATCCAGAGGAACGAAGTCGAAAGAGGTATGGTTCTTGCAAAACCCGGTTCCATTAAGCCTCATACCCACTTCAAAGGCCAGGTTTACGTTCTGACCAAGGAAGAAGGCGGAAGACATACTCCTTTCTTCAGTGGTTACAGGCCGCAGTTCTACTTCAGAACCACCGACGTTACCGGTGTTGCTGAACTTCCGGAAGGCACCGAAATGTGCATGCCCGGCGACCATATCAATATGACCATCAAGCTCATCACTCCGATCGCTCTTGAAGAAGGTCTGAGGTTCGCTATCCGTGAAGGCGGCAAGACCGTCGGCGCAGGAACCATCACTGAAATTATCGAGTAATCGGTTAAGACAAATAACCGGTTGTTGGACGACACACGACAGTAAGTGAACCGTACTTAAAAAGTGCGGTTCTTTTTCTTTTTTACTGCATGATTTCAATTTTTCTCAAGCAATATTAGACGGCTATTTCACAGTTGTTTGAATGCCAATGATCCTCCTTTGTCTGAAACATCAAAGAATTCTTAATTGTGTAAGTAAATAATTTATTTCTTGTAAATAATTTAATTGTTCAGGTAATAAATAATTTATTTGTTCAAGCAATGATAATTTTTCATTGCTAATTTATATGAACAAAAATTTTGCACTATGAATGAAAATTTTGTTGTATGAATGAAAAAATTGCAAAAAATAGTAGTATCATTGTTGTACTCATATTTGTTAACATATATAATGTTTAGTAAGACAGGAAAAACACAGGTGGCAAAATGAATCTGAATAACCTGAAAAAACTGTTCGGAATAATAATTGCTGTTGTTGCAGGCGGTCTTGCAGGATTTTACATAGTAATGGGCGCCGTATTTACAGACTTCGGGGGCAAGCTCTGGGAGCGAATCGTCGCATTGCTCCTGGTAATACTGGTCTACAGCATAATGGGATTTGTTTTCGGAAATTTCGGCAGGGAAACCGGGGCCTGGTGGGGAGCGTACCT
Source organism: Bacillota bacterium (assembly GCA_023623175.1). Classification (GTDB taxonomy): domain Bacteria; phylum Bacillota; class Clostridia; order Acetivibrionales; family JAMNXU01; genus JAMNXU01. The sequence continues at coordinate 26,455 of JAMNXU010000026.1, read as the reverse complement.
GAGCCTTCCGGCAATTTCTTTTCTGCTGGTTTACATGTTTCGGGAATCCGGTATGGCTGTAACAAGTGTTATTTATATCCTTGCCATTTTGACATTTTCGACGATATTTGCACATTTCGGTTCCAAGGTGAAATTCAACCGCGGCGGGGATAAGCGCTGAATCAGCGCCAGCTCAGAGTTTGCCGCCCGGGGGTTTGTCCGCCTGGCAGTCCATGGAAGCCGTGTTTGGCTTTCCGTTTATATAAAGTAAAGGAGGTCAAATATATGTTTCGCACTGTTTCAAAGGATGTCAAAACATTAATCAATAGCATACAGTCGGGGAATTTAGACAATATTCCGAAAAATTTGGAGAAAGAGAAAAGCGAAGTGGCAAAAAGCATCTTACAGCTGGCAGCGGATCTCAAGGAAGGGAAAAATGACGTAAGGGAAATCCTTTTGGGGATTTTCGACGTTGCCACCAGGATCAGCAGCTTAGATCTGAGCCTCAGTCATTTCAGCGAACAGATTAAAGAACTGACATCCAAACTCAGCGGTGATATAGAAAATGTATATTCAACCTTTGAGCAAACTACGGCTTCCCTGTCCCAGGTAACGGACTCCAATGCGCAAATGGCATCGTCCCTTGAAAATATTGCAGGACAAGCCAGGCTGCTCAATGAAAATACGGGCGCAAACCTCGAATCTATCAAGGGAATTCATGATCTCAGCAAGCAGATGATAGAAAATTCCCAGGAGATGGGAAAAGATACAGAATCGCTGTTTTCAAGGATAGGGAACATGAAGAGAATCCTTGAAGGCATTTTTGAAATTTCCGACCAGACGAACCTCCTCGCCCTCAATGCATCGATCGAGGCTGCAAGGGCCGGTGATGCCGGAAAGGGCTTTTCCGTCGTGGCCGACGAGATCAGGAAACTTTCCGAAAGCACAAAGGCGCTTCTGAACTCCATGGATAAGATCCTGGTCCAACTGGATGAAGCATCAGTTAAGAGCAAAAGGAGCATTACGACCACGGTGGATTTTGCCACAAAAGTTGACGAGAATGTCGGCGTTATTGCCGGTCTGCTTGAATCCAACTATGAGGCAATAAACAAGATTACGGCGAGCCTCGAAGAGATTTCGGCTTTTAACCAGCAGCTCAGCGCGTCGATGCAGGAAATTTCGTCGGCCATGCACATGGTAAGCGAGGACGCCGGGGAAATAGCGCGGTTGTCCACTAAATTGGAGGAAATAGGAAACGATATGTATGAAACCGCAGGCACGGTGGAAAAGATTGAAGAACAGGTGGACGAGCTTTCTGCAAAATGCGGTAAGCTTGGCACCAGGAAACTTTACGGTATCACGAATCTTGATTTTATCGAATCGGTCAATGCAGCCGTGTCCGCTCACAGGGAGTGGATGAAAAAACTTGCGAGGATCGCAGAAAACATGAAAATCGAGCCGATTCAGCTTGACAGCCACAAATGCGGTTTCGGGCATTTCTATTATTCCATCGCTCCGCAGCGTCCCGAGGTCCTGGCCCTGTGGGAAAAGGTTGAAGGCGTTCATGGCGACTTGCACAATAAAGGCCGCGAGGTCCTTGAGCTGGTGAAGGCCAACGACCGCGAAGGCGCGATGAAAGCCGTCGCAGAGGCCGAGGAATTCTCAAAGTCCATAATACAGATCCTCGAGGAGCTTATCGAATTGACGAGGGAAATTGACGCGCGCGGTGAATGGGTGTTTACCCAGGCATCATAAAAAAAGCCACTTTAAACCGAAAAAAAACTACTTAAACGGTGTTGTGCGCTGTGTTAATATCGTTATAAAGGAAAATTAAAAGCCTGCTCATAATAAATTTTAATATAAAATATTTAGAATTGGCTCATAAGGGGCACCCCCCTTTTACTTGGACATTCCCCAAACCTTCCTTGATTATGAGCATAGATCCGCTCCTTATGAGTCATTTTTTTCGGCTTTGTTGTAAGCCTGATGTAAATGGTATAGAATAAAGGTAAAGAATAAAGATATGAGGTTCCGGGTTGATTTGCTTACCCGGAAATTGTTTTATGGAGGGGTTCCTGTGAACTTTGACGAAGTCAGGGATGTTGAAAGAAAAGTGAGGGAAAACATTTCAAGGGTTATTGTAGGAAAGGATGATGTAATCAGCCTGGTACTCATAGCCCTTTTTTGTTCCGGCCACGTGTTGCTCGAAGATGTTCCCGGCGTGGGGAAAACCATGCTCGCCAAATGCCTTGCCAAATCCATCGACTGCGACTTCAAGAGAGTGCAGTTCACGCCGGATTTGCTTCCTTCCGACCTTACGGGCATAAATTACTACAACCAGAAACTCGGTGAATTCGTATTCAGACCCGGACCCATATTCGCCAATATAGTTCTTGCCGACGAAATCAACAGGGCTACGCCCCGTACACAGGCAAGCCTCCTGGAATGCATGGAAGAAAGGCAGGTAACCATAGACGGGGTTACAAAAAGGCTCGAGGAACCCTTCCTTGTAATAGCGACGCAGAACCCCGTGGAGATACAGGGAACATTTCCGCTTCCCGAAGCCCAGCTCGACCGCTTCTTTATAAGGGTAAAGATGGGCTATCCGAATACGTCGCAGGCCAGGGAAATACTTGACCGTTTCGAGAGCGGAAATCCGTATCTCACGGTTGAACCCGTTGTGTCGGCAAAGGACATAGTTGAAGCGCAGAAAAGCTTCAGCAGCGTAAGGCTGAACGACGCTGTGAAAGACTATATTGTTGATATTGTTGAAGCCACGAGAAAACACAACAGGATTGCTTTGGGAGCCAGTCCCAGGGGCAGCATCGCGCTGATGAAAGCGGCCCAGGTGTGTGCCGTTATGCGGGGCCGGGATTTTGTGACGCCTGACGATGTGAAACACGTAGCCGTGCCCGTACTGGCTCACAGAATAATTCTCAAGGGACATGCAATTACTTCCGATGCGTCCAATTCGGAGCAGGTTATTGAAGAAATACTCGCAAACGTGAAGGTTCCGCTGGAACCGCTGAATCAGCAAATGAGCCGGTAAACAGGCGAACAATCAGCGAAAAAGCATGAAGGGAATTTTAAAAGCCAATGGAACTGTTGGTTTTCCTTGTTCTTGTCGTCGTTGCCATTGTGGTCCAGGCAACGGTGTACAAAAAGCATATGTTTAAAAGGCTTGGATACAGGTGCGGCTTCAGCCAGCCTGAGGCCCACGAAGGGGACACTGTATATTTTGTGGAAACGGTTCACAACAGGAAGTTCCTGCCTTTGCCGTGGCTCAAGGTGGACATGACCGTCCTGAAGTGGCTGGAGTTTGAGGGTACAAAACCTGTAGAGAATCTTGACAAAAGATACCTGGCGAGCGGATTTTTCCTGAGAAGCTATCAGAAAACCACGCGCCGGTGGGAGGTAAAATGCCTGAAACGAGGAGAGTATTCAATAGACACTGTCACAATGGTGGCCGGCGATTTCATGGGCATGGTTGTCGAATCCCTCCCTGTAAAAGTTAATGCGCACATCACGGTGTTTCCCGCCGTGATTGCTCTTGAAGGTATGATGACATCGTCCAATTATCTCCAGGGAAATACAATAGTGAAAAGATGGTTTATTGACGATCCTTTTGTTGTTTCCGGTGCCCGCGAGTACCTGCCGGGCGATCCCATGAACAGGATTCACTGGACTGCCACTGCGAAAAGCAACAGCCTGATGACGAAAAAGAATGAATACACATCCCATATAAGTATAACGGTGCTGCTCAACATTCAATCGCTGGAGTATGAAGCAGACCATGTGATTAACAGGGATAAGGTCGAACTGGGAATCAAGGCCGCAGCAACTATTTTTGACAGGGCCCTGAGGTTTGGAACCCTGGCAAGGCTGGGTACCAACGGTGTCATACCGGATTTTGAACGCAATGGGTTTTTAACAGGGGAAGCGGCAGGGCGCGACCATATTTCCCAGCTGCTCAGGCTTCTCGCAAAGCTTGAGCTCAGGAAGGGCAGGGATTTCGACGTATATCTTGAAAGTATATGCGGTAAAATCAGGAACAACCGCATCTTTGTCATAACCTCCTACATTAATGACAGGATGCTGAAAACGTTAAATATAATGAAAAAGCTGGGCAATGAAATCGCCGTAATAATACCTGAGCCTGACGGCAACGAAGGAGACGCCGGAGGGTTTGAAACCTACAGGATTTTCGGGGGCAGGCGGCATGAAAGTTGAAACGAAAAACAATTTGCTTAAACTTGCATATATTGTTGCGTTGGGCCTGCTTTACAATTCCGCGGCAATTATTGTCAAATCCCTTTTTTTAAGCGGGTTGACAACAATCTTTGATTTGGTGTCGGTGGTACTCTGTGTATGCGCCGGGCAGGGAGTGGCGATTGCACATGTAAAACCGCGCCTGCGCGGGGCGTTGTATGTCGTTACGGGACTGGCCGTGGGCCTGGCGGGTTTCTTAGCATACAGGAGTTACAGCGACCAGAGAATCGCGATTGAAATCCTGCTGATGTTGACATGTTTTTATGCGGGCATCAAGGCGGGAAAAAGAAGCTACATTGAAATTACGGGCCTGAAATGGGCCATGCCTGCAATTGTCGTCGTAATCCTGGGCATGGTACTGCCGGCCGTCCTGAAGATCGAGGACAATACCGCCTTCAGACCCGTGGCGTTTTTCTATATTTACATTTTTGCGGCTCTTTCCCTGGTACTGGAGAATCAAAAGAATATTGACTACCTGTTGACCGACATGGAGAGACAGACTCCGAAGTTGCCTGTCTACATTCGCCGGTTCAATTTGATCGTCGTTACTGCGACGACACTGCTCATATCACTTTTTGCCTTTACAGGTCCGCTTGTGAAAGCCGTCCGTTTTATTTTGCGGGAACTTGGCAGCGCCGTAAACGCAGTTTTGGGTAAGTTTTTCTCATTGCTCTTTTCAGGGGGTGACAAGTCCGAACCGACCGTTCCCAGGATTCCTGAACCGGAAATGCCGGGAAAGGTAAGACCCCGGTTCAAACCGGGACTGGACGAAAAAATAGTTTTTGGCATACTCGCGGTGCTGGGCACAATAATATTCATTTTTCTTCTGACGAAGCTTCCTTTTGTATTCAGGGAGCTCAAACGGTCCCTGCGCAGGCTGTTTGCCGTTATAAGGGCCCGATTGTCCTTCGTCAGCCCGAGGTCCGGGATTGTTACGAAGGTATTCAGTGATGAAGTGGAATTTACAAAGGATTTCCATGTGGAAGAAGTAATGGGAGACGAGTCTGCGCCGAGAAAAAAGAGGAGAAATTCGCTGCGTGATGATCCCGTGGCGCAGGTAAGGTATTATTACGGACTCATACTTGACATGCTCTGCATGGCGGGGCTGAAAATTACAAAATCCGACACTGCCGGACAAATCCACGGGAAAGCGCTGAACCTTGATGGAGTAGGGGGGCCGCTCAGCGAAATGACCGAAATATACAACAGGGTACGTTACGGGGACGAAATACCTGCGGCCGAAACCGTTGAAAAGGCGAAAGAAAGCTGCAGCCTTATTAATGCCGCGATTAAAGCCAGTGACCGCAAAAAGGAAGCCGGCCAAAGAAAAAAGAAGCCCGCACTTAAATTTTTAAGGCATTCATGAAATTTCACAGGCTTCAGCTGCCTGGCGCGCGGGCTTTGACTGCATGATGCACACCATCCGGCTGTGAGATGTTTCAAAGCCGATTTAATGAATTTCAAAAGCCTCAATAGCTAATCTGCCAGAATTTTAAACCAGTTAAATCACTAAATTGATCATTAAGAATAAAAAATCACAAATATTAAAAATATTAAATCAATTGTTTGAATAAAAATCATAAATAAGTTAATTTGTTCAGATTTGAACTAACTGTTCAGCACCTCATATATTTTAATAATTTTATCGGCAATAACAGCATCGTTGGGTCTGAGAACAGGTTTTAAAACTTTCAGCGTGCTGACAAAATTCCGGCTCCTGAGCCTGGGTTTTTCCAAACTCGATACGTGCCGGCGCAGGTTGGTGAAAGTTTCAAAGAAACGCATGCCCTGGTTCGTCGCACGTGAAAGCGGCATCCTGTATTTGCCCGGAGAGTAATCCGAAATTATCTTCAATACATCAAATATCAGCTCTATGTTGCTGATACTCCTGTTGTCATGTTCACTTCTCGTATTTTTCTGCATCCTGATTTCACGTATTTTTTCTGCGGCAATGAAGCTGTTTGTAATCAGTTCAAGCGCTCTTTGATTATCCATTGCGAGACACCTCTTCTCTGCGGCTTAATACGGTTTTGCGCAATAAAAAAGCGTTGCTTATGTCAATTTTATTTTATGGTAAGCGCGCCGAATATGTTACAATCGTATTAAGTACGGTTGGGTAAATGCAGGTTTTGCAGGACCTGATACAGCTGCTGATTCCTGGAGCCTGTAAACTGCAATAAATGGCGCAGCAATGCAGCTTTTACATATAGAAGCACATGTAGAGAAGCAATTGAACAACAATAAATAAATACCTGCGGCAATAAAGACTGCACATACAAAAGCATTAAAACTGCGAAAAATACTAAAGAATGCAATTAATAAAAGCAATTAAAAGTTACTAAAAGTACAAAGTAATTAAAGTACAATCATAAATAATTAAAGAATCGAATAATAAGAACAACCATACAAATACGCAAAGGAGAAACGGAAAATGAGCAAGGTGATTTGTGTTTACAGTTCTTCAAGCTGCACTGTCGATGAACGCTATTTCCGCGTTGCCAACAAGCTCGGAAGCGAGATTGCAAAACGCGGACATATCTTTCTTTACGGCGGAGGCGTTGTAGGACTGATGGGAGAGACGGCGAAGGCCGTTCATAATTGTGGAGGCAGGGTTGTGGGAGTCATTCCCAGGGCGCTCAATATAAAAGGCGTGGTGTATGAATACTGTGACGAATTGATTGTTACGGAGGGCCTGCGCGAGAGAAAGGCGATCATGGACGAGAGGTCCGACGCATTCATCGCGCTCCCGGGCGGTTACGGAACCCTCGAGGAAATCCTTGAAATGATCACGTTAAAACAGCTTCGCTATCATAACAAGGCAATTGTACTGCTCAATGCATATGGCTTTTATGACAGCCTGCTCGCCCAGTTCGAGCACATAATTAACAACCGGTTCGCAAAAGAGGAATGCAGGAAGCTGTATTATATAACCGACGATGTCAACGATGCCCTCGATTATATCGAGTCCTACAGGCCGGTTGAATTCAGCCCCAAGTGGCTTACTGACGTTGTAAAGCCTGACGAATGCGATGTATGAATGTCGACATTTTGTTGAATTATACGGAATTAAGTCCTATAATAGAAGTTGTACCAGGGATAAGCTGCAATTTCCGCTGAAATGACGGATATTGCAGTTTATCCTCATTTGACGATAAATGACGAAAAATAAAGAGGGCGAAGGTATGGGGTATAAAAGCATAGAAGAGATAAATGAGAAAATAAAGAAAGGGAAAGCTGTTGTTGTTACCGCTGAGGAAATTATCGACCTGGTGGCAGAGAAGGGCGTCAGCCAGGCTGCCAGGGAAGTTGACGTAATCACCACGGCCACTTTCGGCCCCATGTGCTCCAGCGGGGCATTTTTGAATTTCGGACATTCGGATCCACCGATACGCATGAGCAAAGTATGGCTTAACGATGTGCCTGCCTATGCGGGTATTGCAGCGGTGGATGCTTACATAGGAGCCACGGAACTGTCGGCGACCCGGGGTATGGAATACGGCGGGGCCCATGTAATCGAGGACCTCATTGCCGGGCGCGACGTTAAGCTGCATGCTGAATCCTACGGAACCGACTGTTATCCGCTGCGCGAAATCACCACATACATAAACAAGGACAATATAAACCAGGCCTTCATGTTCAATCCCAGGAATGTATACCAGAACTACAACGCGGCCACCAACGCTTCGGACAGGACCATGTACACGTACATGGGCACGCTGTTGCCGCATTGCGGAAACGTTACCTATACTACCTCGGGGCAACTGAGCCCGCTAATGAATGACCCCTATTACAGGACCATAGGAATAGGCACGAGGGTCTTTCTCGGGGGAGCGGAAGGATACGTGGCCTGGGAGGGTACGCAGCACAATCCCGATCAGAAAAGGGGAGAAAACGGCGTTCCGCTCGCAGCAGCCGGCACGCTTGCATTGATAGGGAATTTGAAGGAAATGAGCACTGAATTTGTCCGTGCGGCGGTTTTTGAAAAATACGGTGTTACGCTTTTTATTGGCGTAGGTATACCGATTCCCGCACTTGACGAGGACGTTGTCGAAAAAGCTTCTGTTTCGGACAGCGAGTTATTTACCGATATTGTCGACAAGAGCGGGCAGATGGGAGTGGTCGGAAGCGCTTCCTACCAGCAGCTCAGGAGCGGATATGTGGAGCTCATGGGGAAGAAAATCCCGACAGCTCCGCTTTCAAGCCTCAGGAAGGCCAGGGAAATTGCACAGCTCCTTAAGAAGAAAATTTCCCGCGGGGAATTTTTGCTGACGGCGCCCGTTGCGCCGCTTCCCATGCACAACAAGGTGAATAAACTCGAAGTCAGGAGGCCCCGGAATGAAGATTAAGGTATACATGAGTTTCCCTGCGGACAAGGTTACAAAACCCGTTACCTATCACCTCATAAAGGATTTTGACCTGCGCATAAACATACTGAATGCCGATGTAAGCCTGAACAAGGAAGGCAGGCTGGTAGCCGATTTTGAGGGGGACGAGGCCAATATCCGCGAAGGCCTGGGATTCCTGGAGAGAGAGGGTATAAGATACAAATTGTTCAATAAAAGCATCATCTGGCAGGAGGACAAATGCGTCCATTGCGGAGCATGCACAGCCGTCTGCCCGTCGGGAGCGCTCCAGATGGACAAGCATGACTGGAGCCTGACCTTTGACAAGGAAAAATGCTATGTCTGCGAATTGTGCGTAAAGGCCTGCCCGCTGAAAGTCATGAGCGTGTAACATTGGAAGTCATGAGCATGTAACATTTAACGACAGGTCCGCTTGCTCCCGGCCGGGAGCTCTACTGGTACCTGATTTAATGATATGAAGGCCTTTGGCAGAAGTTCTTGAATAAATCCGGAGAGATGTCCGATGTATGAAGAAAGGAAATACCGCAATCTGTTCAAAGCCGCCAATCTCGAGTATTTTAACGTGTGCGTCAGGGAAACCGATTTGCAGATTGCTGCGCATTCAAATCTCCACGACCTGGCTTTAAGTCTTGTAAGGAAATACAGGCTGCAGCTCGAAGTTTATATAAAGCTGCAACCTGTTTTTTTGACTTCGCTTGTGCCGGTATCACCTTTGCCCGGCGCACCGGACATCGCAATAAGCATGTGCGAGGCCGCGAAAAAGGCTGGTGTCGGACCAATGGCAGCCGTGGCGGGGGCAATAAGCGAAGCCGTGGGAAAGGAACTGCTGAAGCATAGTCCCGAGGTAATTGTGGAAAACGGCGGCGATATATTTATTAAAACCAATTCTGTTAGAAAAATAGGCATTTATGCCGGCTTATCTCCGCTGAGCCAGAAAATAGCCGTGGAAATCGAGCCGGGCAGGACTCCCGTGGGAATATGCACGTCCTCGGGGACCGTAGGCCATTCGCTCAGCTTCGGCAAAGCTGATGCCGCCGTTATACTGGCGCGGGACGCCGCCCTGGCAGACGCCGCTGCCACGGCGCTCGGCAACCATGTGAAATGCGCCGATGATATGGAACGGGCCCTTGAATTCGCTGCTTCAATCGAGGGAGTTGAGGGAGCGTTGGTCATCGTGGGGGACAGGCTTGCGGCCTGGGGCGACATCACGCTGGCGAAGATGTGAATTTAGAGTGGTCCTTTTGAAAGCATCCGGCCTTCGAATCGCAAATTATATTTTTTATACAGCACTGCAATTTCCGCATCATATGTTATGTATAGCAAATTGACTGCTTTTATTGTATAATTGATGAAAATATCATTTGCGTATAAATATGCACATAAAAAGAGGTTTTGCTGTATGGACAATTACAGAAGCAGGCTAAGGAATGCAAAAAGAATAGTTGTAAAGGTCGGCACATCCACCCTTACCTATGACAACGGCAAAATGAACTTTACAAGAATGGACAAACTCGCAAGGGTCCTTTCGGACCTCAGCAACCAGGGGAAGGAGGTCATTCTTGTAACATCGGGCGCCATCGGCGTCGGGGTTGAAAAGCTGAAGCTGCCCGGCAGGCCGAAGGAAATAAGGGAAAAACAGGCAGTGGCCGCCGTAGGCCAGTGTGAACTCATGCACATGTACAGCAAGTTTTTTTCCGAGTACGGGCATATCGTGGCCCAGATACTGCTTACGCGCGACGTTCTCGGGGACGAGTACTGCAGGCAGAATGTCATTAATACTTTTGAAACGCTGCTGGAAAAAGGCATTATTCCCATAGTAAACGAAAATGACTCGGTATCGGTTGTGGAAATAACCATAGGCCAGGAAGACACCTTCAGTGAAAACGACACCCTTTCGGCCATAGTCGCCAAGATTGTATGCGCCGATTTGCTTATAATTCTTTCAGACATAGACGGATTTTATGACAGCGACCCGAGGAAGAATTCCTCGTCGAAATTAATATCCATTGTTGAAAAAATTACGCCCGAACTCGAACACTGCGCCGGCGGAGCCGGTACTAGCCGTGGCACGGGCGGGATGGTGACCAAGCTCAATGCCGCAAAAATTGCTACATGTGCCGGCGTGGACATGGTTTTGACCAGCGGGGATGACCCGGGTATTATAATGAGAGTACTTGACGGTGAAAATATAGGCACGTTATTCTTAGCGCAGAAAGGGGAAGGTGAATGTGAGCGAGCTGCTTTTAAAGGGAGAGAAGGCCAAAAAGGCTGCGTTCAGACTGAGCAGCCTGTCATCGGCACAAAAGGACAAAGCGCTTAACAGGATGGCCGATTTCCTTGTACAGAATTGTGACAGCATACTTGAGGCAAATCAAGTCGACGTGGAAAACGCGCGGAAGAAGAACGTTTCCAGGGCAATGATAGACAGGCTTACACTCAATCCCGAAAGAATAGCGGGCATGGCCGACGGATTGAGGCAAATAGCAGCGCTCCCCGATCCCGTCGGGGAAGTGATTTCCATGTGGAAGCGCCCAAACGGCCTGCAGATAGGACAGCAGAGGGTGCCTATCGGTGTCATTGGCATGGTTTACGAGGCAAGGCCCAATGTGACCACCGATGCCGCAGGACTTTGCCTGAAGTCCGGCAACGCAGTTATTCTCAGGGGAGGAAGCGAAGCCATCAATTCAAACAAGGCCATCGTAAAAGTGATTTCAGAAGCCCTGGCGGGAACCGATGTGCCCGAGGACGCGGTGCAGCTTGTGGAGGATACCAGCAGGGAAACGGCAACAGAGCTCATGAAGCTCAATAAATATGTTGACCTGCTGATACCGCGCGGAGGTGCAGGACTTATAGAGGCGGTGGTGAAAAATGCCACGGTGCCCGTGATTGAGACAGGAACGGGCAACTGCCATGTGTATATTGACAGCGACGCCGACCTTGAAATGGGAGAAAAAATCATTATAAACGCAAAAACAAGCAGGCCGGCCGTCTGCAATGCCGCCGAAACACTGCTCGTCCATGCGGCGGTGGCGGAAAAATTCATCCCGTCAGCCCTCGCTTCGCTGAAAAACCTGGGAGTAGAGCTCAGGGGCTGCGAAAAGACGCGCGCAATCTTCCCCGATGCATTGCCGGCAACGGAGGAGGACTGGTACACCGAGTACCTCGATTACATTTTGGCCGTAAAAGTCGTCGACAGCCTTGAAGAAGCCATTGACCACATTAATAAATACGGCACGAAACACTCCGAGGCGATAGTTACGAGGAATTATGACAATGCCCGGAAGTTCCTCCAGGAGGTCGACGCTGCCGCCGTATATGTAAATGCTTCAACTCGGTTTACCGACGGCGGGGAATTCGGTTTCGGCGCCGAAATCGGAATAAGCAACCAGAAGCTTCATGCCCGCGGGCCCATAGGGCTTAGAGAATTGACGACAACCAAGTATATTATATTCGGAAGCGGACAGATTCGCTGAAAAGCCATCCGCTGACAAAACATCTGCTGACAAAACATCCGCTGATGAAATCAGCCGCCGATTTGCCGGTCAAACCGGTTTGTCGGCGGCTGTTTTTACTTGTAATGCTTAAAGGAATTATTTGAGGTATTACTTAAGGTATTATTTGGAGAATTATTTGAAAAATTTATTTTCCAGCCCATTGGACATTTGCCATAGCATTAAATTGTTAACTACACTAATGACTTACTTTAACTACACTATTGACTTACCATATAATCTGGGGCACGTCGGCGGTCAGCGCGCTGGAATCGGTCTTGGTCTTGTTCAGGCCAAAGTATTCTATAAATATCTCTTTTGCCACCTGCGCCGCAAAGTACCCATAGACTCCGTGCTCAATAACCACTGCCACCGCGATTTCAGGCGGCCTGTTCGGGTCGCCGGCGGGAGCGTAGGATATGAATACACCGTTGTTGGATTTCGTTTCTCCGCTTCCCGTTCCTACTTCGGCAGTACCGGTTTTTCCGGCAACCTTGATGGGAAGGTCCCTGAACACGACGGTGGCCGTCCCGTCGTAGTGGCTTGTAACGGCTTCCATGCCTTCGCGGATTGCCTTGAGCGTAGATTCCTTGACGGGTATTTTCTTGTACTTGGGAGTAGTCTCCTGTATAATTTGTCCGTTGTTGTCTATCACTCTTTTAATGATATATGGGCGGTACAGGCGTCCTCCGTTGGCGATGGCCGCAGTGTAGTTGGCGAGCTGCAGCGGGGTGAAGCTGTTGTATAGCTGCCCTATGGAGGCCATTGCCGTGTTCAGCGGGTACCATTCGGTGCCCTCGATTTTCCATTTTAACTCCCTTGTTGCCAGCGTTCCGGCAGACTCGGCGCCGGAGTCCACGTCAATGCCCGTTTTTTTGCCAAGCCCGAAATAGGTGGCCCATTTGGCTATCTTGTCTATACCAGTTGCCATGCCTATCTTGTAAAAGAATATGTTGCACGAGGTGTACAGTCCCTGCTGTACGTTTATATAGCCATGTCCGCCCGAAAGGCAGTACAGCGTGCGGTCTGAGAATCTCAGGTAACCCTCGTCAAGGATTTTTTCACCGGGTTTTATTACCCCTTCTTCAAGTCCCGCAATGGCAACAAGGGGTTTGAACGTGGAGCCCGGGGCATAGGAGCCTGAAATGGCCCTGTTGTTCATGTTGAATAAGCCGCTCTTGTTTGTAAGCAGGTCCTCGAGGGCCTGGAGTTCCTGCTTCGTTTTTGAACCGGGCAAAAACAGGGACGGATCATAAGAAGGATAGCTGGCCATTGCAAGAACTTCCCCGGTACGCACATCAATGGCGACAACGGCGCCGGCGCATGCATCGCGGAAGTTTCTCCTGTCCCAGGTACCGTATTCATACGAGTTTTGCCTGATTTCATATATCCTTCTTTCCAGTGCCTGGGCGGCGACTCTTTGCAGATTCATATCCAGCGTGATCTGGACATCGTTGCCGGGAATGGCCGGTTCTTCGTTGTAATCCAGGTCACCGGTCTTACGGCCCATGGTATTTACCTTGACCGACCGTATCCCGTCCTTTCCGCGAAGATATTTTTCCGCTGCGAGTTCGACGCCGCATTTTCCTATGATGCTGTTTATGTCATATCCCTTTTTGGGTTCGTCTATCTTTCCAACATAGCCAAGGACATGGGCTGCGAGATACCCGTCCATGTACATGCGAACGGGCTCTACGTCCGTTGTGACTCCAGGGTACTCATTGTGCATTTCTTCTATAATCGCCATTGTCTTTTCGCTGACGTCCTGGGCAATGGTCATGGGAGTGTTGGTGTCAAATCCCCTGATCTGATACCGCAGTGTCATTATTTTGTAAGCGTCTTCATCGGAAAATTTTTTGTCAATCTTGTACACATCGTTGCGGAGATATTCAAAAAATTCCGTCAGCGATGATATGCTGTTAAGCCTGGCGCTGCGAAGCCCGAGTTCCCTTTTGAAGGTCGCCTTGAGCGACTCCAGTTTTTCCTTGGAGGTTTTCCCTGAGGTCCAGGGACCGAAACCAAGCTTTATTACCGTTGTGTTTTTGCCGTCGGTTCCTTTTTCCGTTACTTTTTCAAAAGTTATGAGTTTCGTGAAATCATTGAACCATGACTCATTGTTTCTCTCGAAAAGCTTAATGAGGTTGTAAAGGCACCGGTTCAGTTCATCATCGCTGAGCTTTGCCTTTATTATCTGTACCTTGTAGGCCTGCCTGCTTATTGCAAGCGGGATTCCGTTTCTGTCAAGGATATTTCCCCTTCTTGCAGTGACCTTCCACGTGTTGAGAAGCTTCATCTTGGATTCCTCAAGGTTCTGGCTGCCGTTGACCAGCTGCAGGTTTACAAGCTGGCCTATTATGACGGCGCCGGCCAGTACGAAAAGTATCAGCATGATATTGTATCGGTCTTTTAATTTTAACTTCAGCTTTTCCACGGCAACCTCCCGGATATATGGATATATATGTGCACGGATATCATATGTACTCCCTTTCAACGTACGGGTTAACAAACAGCGGATTGACATCAAGCGTGACCTCGTCGCCCGTGCCAGCCTCAATACCGGTTAAGTCCACGACAATATTGAACATGTTGATCCTGCCCAGGATACGGGCATTCTGGCCTTTTATCCTTACGTAAAGGCGCTTTTTGCAGCTCCTGATGTCGTGGTACAGGTACCGGATTATATCGATAAATCTAAAGGTATCCCTTGTTTTTTCAACTCCGAAGCCGTCGAAATATCCAACGGGTACGATCCCGATTTTCACTTCCGACCGCGTGCGGAAAGTATTGGCATAACCAATGGAATGTTTAGCGGGAAGTGTTTTGACCTCCGACAGGCAGGACTTCAAATACCCAATGCGGTTCAGACCCCAGCGGTTCTGTATGGGTATGCGCCCCAAAAAGGCCGAACCGATGCGCACCGCGTCAAGATGCAGTTTTTCATATTGCAGGAATGCGCATGAGTTGGCAATATGGAGCATGCCGGGATCGACATCCAGGTTTTTCATCTGGTCTATGCATTTCATAAATGTATCATACTGCCTGAAGGTTATTCCGGGCTTTTTTGCAAAAGATGAAGATAAATGGGTGTAGGTTCCTCCAATTTTCACGCCACTGCTTTCCTTCAGGGCTTCGCAGAGCTTGTCCACCTGGTCGGGCAGAAAGCCGTATCTTCCGAAACCTGTGTCGAGTTTCAGGTGAACAACGGCAGAGAGCTGCATAGCAGTAGCGACTTCGTTTACGGCAGCCAGCGAAGCAAAAGAACCTACAGTCGGGATAATGCCGTTACCGAGCAAGCACCTGATTTCTTCATGGTTTGCGGTCGAGTACATCAGCAGTATTTCGTCCGTTATCCCCTCGGAACGAAGCCTGAGTGCTTCTTCAATTTCCGAAACGGCAAAGAAATCTATGCCGTGTTCACGCATTATTTTTGCGGTTTCCACGAGGCCAAGGCCGTAGGCGTTGCCTTTCAGCACGGCGATTATCCTCGAGGAGGTCATGGATTTAATTTTTTCAATATTATCTGCAAGTTTTTTCGTTTCTACCACGAGTTTCTTCATCTTGCCCTCTTAATAACAAATTTACGGTATTTGGACCTGTTGTTAATCTGTGCCGATTGTTTGTACCAAATTGTTTGTATCAAATTGTTTGTACCAAAGCAACCAGGTATGCATGCAAAAATCAAACGGGTTTTTGCTTAAAAAACAACCGGGCTTTTAGTATTTTAACTGTTTTTATTCCGAATCATTGCTGCTTCCTGTCTTGTCATCCCCGGCGGGATGCAATTTCCGGCGGAAATTGTACAGGGCCGTTCGTGCCGCCTTAAAGAGTTTCATGCCCTTTTCCACCGCAAAATAGACAAAGGGATTGAAAACGTAATCCAGCTCACCGACAAGTTCCACAAGTTCGCCGTTAAAACCTTTTTTAAACCTGTAGAGGCCGTACAGCGGATTGTTCTCGTCCATGTCGCCCGAGACTCCGCGGAAATCATAGATTTCGCAGCCGTTTTCCAGGGCCCATTTTATCATTTCCCACTGCAGCAGGTAATTGGGCATCACGTTCCTGTGTTCGTTGCTGCTGCCACCGTACAGGTACCAGCATTTTTTGCCGTACAGGATCGCAATGGTCCCGGCTATTACCCTGCCATTGTAATAGGCCAGGAAAATACGCAAATGCCCGGGGCCGATGCAGTCGTACATTCTCTCGAAATATTCCATAACGCGCGGAACAAACCGGTCCCGAATGCTTGTCTCCCTGTATACCCTGTAAAATTCCGGTATATCCTCCCTCGAAGCGACCTTTACTTCAACGCCCTTGCGCGCTGCAAGGCGTATGTTGTAGCGCGTTTTGTGGTGGAAGGACATGAGGAGCTCCTCTTCGGTTTTGCCCTTTATGTTAAGCCGGTACACGAACCTCGGCTGGATTCCTTCGAAATTCTTCGAAGAATCCTGCAGGCGGAAGCCAAGCTTCCTTGCAAGATTGATGAATTCGGTGTCGGAGCGCGGGGTATCGGTATCAAGCTTCAGCACGTAGCTTTTGTATTTTTTGGAAAGTTCCTTCGCCCTCGATAAAAGCTCCCTGAGGGTGTCATAATCATGGAGATCGCAAACCGGCCCCCTCGGGGAGTACATTATTGTGCTCCTGAAGAACGGGATTTTTCTTATTAAGAGGCTCATTGTGCCTTTAATGTTGCCATTTTCATCCTTGACCACTATCAGCTCGTTTTTCCAGTTGTCCGATTTGAAGTAAGCCCATTCGGGGGACTGCATAAAGTCAAAAACCGGGCTTTGTGTTATAAACTCTATATATTTTTCCTTCTCCTCGTAGGTGTAAGCCTGCAAAATCAATTCCTCCCCGAAAACTCTTCGAGGTACCGCTCGAAATCCTCGAAATAGAGTATTTTGTACTGTTTTTCATTATATATTTTTTTCAGCATGCTGAAAAAGGCATTTCCCATTTTTCCGTGCAGCTGCGCAAAATATCCTGCGGCGTCGGCGTATGCCGACTGGTTGTATTCCGCGCGCGAGGAATAATCTTTCAAACTCTTGTTAATAAAGCTTTTGCCGTAATATGACGGCGTCCTGTCCCCACACAGGTACGATGTAAGGTACGTGACCAGTCCTTCGTCCATAAACGGTTCATTAATCTGGTCAGTGCCTATAATCCCGTAGAACCACTGGTGCAGGATTTCATGGTATACCAGCCTTTTCAGCGTCGAGGGATCATTGAAGCAATCCCTCGATATGAAAATCATGTTTGAAAACTCCATGCCCCTGAGAGGGAAATCAGCGGCCACCACGAAAAGCTCCCTGAAAGGATACGGACCTATAAGCCCTGAGGCCTGCTTTACAGCCGAAACGCTGTAGTTTTTCGCAGGTTCCGCGTTAATATGTATAATGTCCGTGTTGCCGTATTTTACGGTTACAACTTTTGCGTTTTTAAACAGCACCACGGGAAAATCCCTCAGGTTTTCCGCTTCAAATACGGTGTTTTTTTCTGAACCTTTTACGGTTTCAAGTATTTTCCCGGGCGCATAGGCCGTAAATTCCTTCGGAGCCTTCAGCAAAACGCGGTAGCTGTAAATACCGTACCTGTAGGGATCACCCAGCGAATAACTGTAGCTCGGCAAAGGAGCGTTATTTTTATACACCGCGGGCACGGCAAGGAAATTTGTCAGCAACACGCTGTCGCTGGTATATGACAATATCTCCGGTTTGTCGCTCAGCAAAATCTCATATTCTATATACAGGTATCCGCCGTTTTCCGCGTCCATGATGTGAATATCGGTGTCTTTGCGGTCATAAACAGCCGTTTTGCCGTTGTAGAGCATCTTTTTTATAACGGTGTCAGCTTTATTGGCCGAAGGAAGATATACAACAGCGTTTGCGCCTTCAGCCTCCAGGCGGATTTTTTCCCTGACACTTACGCGGTTTTTAACAAGTTCTATCGTGGCGTCAATATCCCACGCGCTGTTTTCCGATGCCCGGACAGTTTCATCGACAGTTTCATTGTTTGTTTCTCTGCCGCCTGAAATCGTTTCGGGCAAATTGTACTCTCCATCCCCGGACAATATGCCGCCGTTTTCTTCAATGTGCAAAGGTCCTGCAGCGACAGGGTAATTGCCGCTGCCGGCAGGACCAAAGGATGTGAGCACAAAAACGACTAGCAGAAGTGCAGCACATTCACCAAGTATTGCAGCAAGTAATATGGTTAATGTTTTTTTTCGCCTGTTACTTCCCATTGCCACCTTGCCCCGGTATTATTCCAAATCTTGATTGTGTACCTTGCAGTATTCTTCCGGAGAAAGTTCGTATTTCCAGTCAAGGGGCCACGGATCATTCTTGCCTGTCGGCACGAAGGGTTCACGCCTCTGGATGTATACTCCTTCTTTCACCGTGGATGCCGGGCAGAGGGGACCGGCGAGCACGTTTCTCTGCAGTGAGTCCTTCGAGGCTGTGCATACGCGAGCCATGACGTGAACGTCGCAGGTATCATCGTCCCTGGGCTCGGTTCCTTTCACGAAGTATTCATTCCGCGTCCTGTTGCCCCTCGGATCCTTGGTGCAAAGCTCGGTCGGCACCTTTCCGGAATCAATACAAACTCTCTTTACAATAACATCATCGGGTTTCTGGATAATTTCTTTAGGGGCAAGTCCCTTGTGAATTTCTTCCATAACCAGGTGCCACAACCTCAAGGCCGGGTTGTAATTCCATGAAAGCTTTACTTCATGGTTATTGTCATAACCATACCAGGTAGCGGCAACATAATAGTGGGAGTATCCTACAAACCAGCGGTCCCTGTCGTCGTTGGTGGTGCCCGTTTTTCCCGCTATGGGCATTTTTCCATTCTGGATGAGTCCCAGGTTGCCGCCGGCGACACTGTCGTAGTAATAAGCGGTACCGCCGCTTCTGCAAACATCCTTGAGCATTTCGGTCATGATGAACGCAGTGCTTTCTTCATAAACGATGCTTGTTTTCACTTCGTTTTCAAGCACCACGTTGCCGTTGCTGTCCACGACCTTGGTGTAGGTAACGGGTTTTACGTAAAGACCCCGGTTCACAAAGGGTGCATAAGCTGCTGCCAGTTGCAGGGGGCTTATTCCATGGGTAAGGCCGCCCAATGACACCGACAGGTTTCCGTCTTCTGATTTTTTAAGGTCTATTCCGACCCTTTTTAAATACATGAATGCGTTGTCCACTTTCGTATATTCGCTGAACACCTTTGCCGCCACTACGTTGACTGAACGCTTGATTGCGTCGCGGATCGTGGTCAGACCCTGGTATGTGCCGGTAAAGTTTCTGGGGTATAGTTTGCCCTTCTGGTTAACCGGATCCATGTAGACCGGAACGTCGTCAACTACCGTCGCGGCAGTGGCAAGCCGCATGTCAATTGCAGGCGCATAATCCACAATAGGTTTGAAGCTGGAACCCACCGAACGTTTCATCTGGGTTGCCCTGTTAAAAGTAAGGTCAGCGGTTTTTTTGCCGTAACCTCCCCTTATTCCGCGTACATGGCCGGTATAAGGGTCGATGACTACCATGGCTGCCTGCGGATGTTCTATATTGGGATCAATTATTTCGAAGTACTTGTCATTTTCAAAAACCTTGTCAAGCGCTTCCTGGACCTTGGGATCACACGTCGAATAAATCTTGTACCCGCTGTTATATATCGCTCTCAGCGCTTCGTCCCAGGACATGTTGTACTTGTCCATGAGATCGTTGGCCACATCGGTGACGACCTGGTCTATAAAGTAGTTCTGGCGGCTTGTTGCTACCTGCGTGGCTGATGGATCAGCAAAATTCAGCGGTTGCTTGAGGGCTTCTTCGTATTCTTTTTCATTGATATAGCCCTGTTTTTTCATCTCGCTGAGGATAATTTCCTGGCGCTTCTTGTTGTTGGCGCGACCGCTTTCAGTCACGGGAGAATATATGGCCGTTGCGTTGGGGATGGCAGCTAGGCTTGCGCATTCGGCCAGGGAAAGCTCCCATACATGCTTGTTGAAGTATGCGAGCGACGCCGCTTCGACACCGTAATATCGTCCGCCCATGGGTATGGTATTTAGATAAAGCTCAAGTATCTGGTCCTTTGTGAGTTTTCTTTCAAGCTGGATAGCCTTGTATTGCTCCTGTATTTTTCTCTTGATGCTCCTGTCGTCTTCCTTGGTAATGTTTTTCACGAGCTGCATGGTAATGGTGCTGCCGCCGTAAGTCGCGTTTCCGGCCCTGGTTACGTAGTTAATAACCGCGCCGACAAAACGCTTGATATCAATTCCGCCGTGCCTTCGGAAATTTTTATCTTCAATGGCTATGATGGCGTTTTGAAGATGTTTGGGTATCTGGTCCAGAGTTACCTGCTGGCGGTTTTCCATGCCGTTCAGCTGGGCAATTACGTTCTTTCCGGTATAATCATAAACAAAGGAAGTTGTATTCAGTTTCAGCTGCGCCGGGGTAATGGGTGTGGCAGTTTTTATGTAGCCGTAAACTGTCCCGCCGAGAATACCTATCAGGGCACAGGATAATACTATGAACATTATCAATAAAGCTTTTGCCACTGCAATGAAAAACTTTTTCCTGCGCGAGAGAAATTTTCCCACACTCTTTTTCCTGGGCGTTTTCCTGGTTTTTTTATTTGATACGGGACTCATGTCATCCTCCTTGTATGCCAAATTGACACTATATAATAATACGTGTTTTTTGCATAATAAGTTTAAAATACCGGTTAATTATATCATAAACTTCAGACATTCACAGTATAACCACAGTTTATTGGCATTTAGTCAGTTTCTTCATTATTATAATTATATAAATGCTATTGGCTCCAGCAACCATAACTTATTATACCACAAACGGTTAACAGGCGCATTATACGCCTGGCAACGGCGTTTCAGGCGCGGGCCGGGAGGAAAAGAGCAAATTAAACACTCCTGATTAACCGGCCAACCGGTGGAAGATGCAGGATGCTGAAAAATAAATGCAGAAAGGCTGCAGGCGCATGGCTTGCAGGTCCATGGATATGTAAAACGGGTTATTAAAACAGCGTTCTGAAGGAAAAATTCAGCAGGAAACAGGAAACAGAAGAAGTCAGGAGAACAATAGAAAACAGAACAAGTCAATAGGAAACCGGCATGGTAAATAGAAAACAGCAGAAATCAATGGAAACCCCGGCAGGATTAAATAGAAAACAGCACAAATCAATAGAAAACCAGCAGGAGCAAATAAAGTAACAACATGAAAGCCCATGGCATATACTGCGTATGGAGGGGATACCATGGGCAGGAATTCTGTTGCCTGCGTGCGCTTTTACGGAAGCGGGCGCAGAAGCAAAAGAGCTTCTTTTTTTCTAAAATTACTTTCCATTATTATTGTATTGGGTCTCATTGTTTCTTATTCCGAATACAGGGTAAAACCCTACCTCAGGGAGATCTCGGAGAATCTTGTCCGGGACGTGGTAAATTCGACGGTAAACAGTGCCGCCCGGGGCGGTTTTAATATTGGCGCGCGATACGAGGACCTTGTGATGATCACGAGAAATGATGAAGGGCGCATTGTCAATATCCAGACCGACGTGGAAAAAATGAACCGCATTGCGGCCGGGGTTTCAGACGATATCCGTGAAAAGCTCAACAACCTGGCGAAAGACACAATAAAGATTCCCCTGGGAGTCCTGACCGGAACGGCCTTGTTCGCAGGCATGGGACCGGATCTGAATATAAGATTCAGGCCTTACGGGAATGTACATACCGAGTTTGTATCGGAATTTCGCAGTATGGGAAACAACCGGACGAAGCACACCATCAGCCTCGTAACCCATACCACCGTGCTTGTGGCATTTCCGCCGCTGAGCGAAAAGTATGAGTTTACAACGTCCGTGCCCGTCGCAGAAGCCATATTGTTTGAAGAGCCGGTGAATAAGTCGACCGGCTGAGCCGCGGGTTTTTCGGACCGGTCAGCCGGTCGTGTCATGGATTTTTTCTTCACTGTTTTGAGTCAGTAACGCGCTTTTTTTGAATTCTTTTTTAGCTCCTGTCTTTTTAACTGCCTGCCTGTCCGGGTTTGATTCCAATTCCACCACCTTTGCGTCAATCATGCTGCAATGACCCTGGAAAATACCGCCTTCATCGGAAACAAAGGCGCTTACCGTTATGTCGCCGCAAAGCCGCGCCGTTGAGAACAGCTTAAGCGTGCCCGACGCATTGACGTTGCCTTCCACAACGCCGGATATCAGCACATTTTCGGCGTCGATATTTCCTTTTACTTCACCGCTGTTCCCGACCAGGACGTCGCCGCGCGCATTAATATTGCCTTCCACATAACCGTCCACGCGAACGGAAGCGCTTGATTCTATATCTCCCTTAAATCTGGTTGCGGGTCCGATCAGGGTGTCAATGTCCCTTGCTGCAATACCTGGTTCAGGCTTTTTAAACATGATAACCGTCCCTTTCAAACTCCTGTTTATTTTCATTGTTATATGTTGATGTATTACTTCTACGTTTCGGAAAAAAATCCTTCATACTGACGGCAGATTATAATATCCTGATTTTGTATTTAGAAAATATGTTTTTTAAAATATGCTTTTTAAAAAATGTTTTTTTAAATATGTTTTTGAAAAGTACGAGCCTGATATTTAAAGAATGAGATAATATTTTGAAAACAATTGTTTTTTGGATAAAATAAGCTTAAGTATGATAAGGGCATGATGACAAAATCAAGCATATCGACTCCCGGAGGGTATTAACTGATGACAGTGAACAGTATTGCAGTGAAGAAAAATGAATACTACACCGTTGATATTGTCGGAATGAATCACGAGGGGCAGGGAGTAGCCCGGATAGACAATTTTGTCATATTTGTCGACGGAGCCATAGAGGGCGAGAAGGTTGAGATAAAGATAATAAAGGTCAGCAAGAGTTATGGCGTGGGAAAGCTGATAAAAATAATCGAACCCTCGCCATCGCGCGTTAAACCATTTTGCAGTGTATACGGCAGATGTGGCGGTTGCAGCCTGCAGCACATGAGCTATGAAAGGCAGCTGAAATTCAAGACTGATGTAGTGCGGGAAGCAATAAAAAGAATAGGCGGGTTGCAGGATGTTTGCGTATATAATGCCCTGGGGATGGAAAATCCGCTGAATTACAGGAACAAGGTCCAGTTCCCCGCAGGTATGGGACGCAATGGAATTGCCATAGGTTTTTTTGCCCCCAGGTCCCATGAGATAGTCGACAGCACGGAATGCGGGATTCAAACGCCCGTGAGCGACAGGATAAGGAGTATTGTAAGGGATTTTATTAAGGAAAGGAATATCGGGGTTTATGACGAAGTCGCACATCGCGGGCTTATAAGGCACATAATGGTCAGGTCCGGTTTTAAAACCGGCGAGGTAATGGTGGTTCTCGTTGTCAACGGGGATTCGCTGCCCCATTCAGAAGAACTTGTCGAAAGGCTAGTCACGGCAGTTCCTGCAATTAAAAGCGTCATGCTGAATATAAACATAAAGAAAACCAATGTAATTCTCGGAGAAAAGAACAAACTTCTTTACGGACAGGATTATATTACTGACTATATAGGGCGGTATAAGTTCAAGATTTCTCCGCTTTCGTTTTTCCAGGTCAATCCCGTCCAAACCGAAGTCTTGTACTCAAAAGCATTGGAATATGCGGATCTGACGGGAAATGAAACGGTTTTTGACCTTTACTGCGGAACCGGCACCATTTCACTTTTTTTATCGGAGAAGGCCGGCCGCGTTTACGGGGTGGAAACAGTCCCCGAAGCAGTGGCTGATGCAAGAGAAAATGCGCTGCTTAACAACGTGGAAAACGTGGAGTTTATTGTCGGAAATGCCGAGAGTGTGGTGCCGCAGCTTTATGAAAAAGGGATAAAAGCCGATGTGGTGGTTGTGGACCCGCCGCGCAAGGGCTGTGACAGGGAGTTGCTGGAGACCCTCGTCAAAATGATGCCAGAACGAATTGTCTATGTTTCCTGCAACCCGTCCACACTGGCAAGGGACCTGGGATTTCTTTCAGAAAACGGTTTTGCGGTAAATGAAGTGCAGCCCGTGGACATGTTCCCCTGGACCCCACATGTGGAGTGCGTAACATTGATGTCAAGAGTTGAGAAATAAAAAACTGAAAAGCTTGAAAATAAAAGGTTTCCAGACATTTGGCTTTTCTCAAGGCCGATCTGCCGGATGTGGCAATGTCAGGAAACCCTTATATTGTATACGGGAACATATCAACTACCCTGAAAATTAATAGTTGAGTTACCAGATTAGATAACGGCCATTTTTTTGAGGGTTGAGTAAACAGGATAGATAAAAATATTGTGCCTAATAATTTTTCAAAGTGCGCACAAGTGAAATCACAAAAATAGCTGAATTAATGACAGTTATTCAGTTATTTGAATATTAAGCAGAAACAAGATAGATGCATCAATCACTCGGAAACTATAATTATCGCTGCGAAATAGCAATAATTATAAAATAATATTGCATTATCGTTATAAATTTGCTATAATAAAACCATGGAGGAGTATTTATGAGTTCAATTGGTGATTATTTAAGATTGTTGCGGACGAAACGAAATCTAAGTTTAAATGATGTGTTTAACAGTACAGGAATAACAACTACCCGTTTAAATCGTATTGAACTTGGGCAGGTTAACGAACCTTCCCCTTTGGTGCTTAAGAAACTATCTGAACTTTATCAGGTTGACCTGATAAAGTTATATAAAATGGCAGGATACCTGGAAGATAAGGACATTGGAGAGAGAGTAGTTCCCTTCTCCAACTATGAGATTCTTGATAACGAAGAATGTGAATATATACAGAATACTATTGATTTTTTTATCAGAAAAAATCATAGGTAGATTGAGGTGTACACTATGAAATACAGATTAGGTGAACTGTTCTGCGGCCCCGGAGGACTCGCTTATGGTGCAATAAATGCCCGCAGTGCTGACGGAAAACATTTTATAGTCCATGAATGGGCTAATGACTATGATAAGGATACCTGTGAAACATACCGTTATAATATTTGCCCAGACAGGCCAGAATCGGTTTACCATGAAGATATTCGCAAATTGAATATGGATAAATTATCACCGATTGATGCTTTGGCATTCGGCTTTCCATGCAATGATTTTAGCGTAGTTGGTGAGCAGAAAGGAATTAACGGAGTTTTCGGACCGTTATATTCTTATGGCGTAAAAGCTTTGAAGAAATTTCAGCCTATGTGGTTTCTTGCGGAAAATGTAGGGGGGCTTCGCAATGCAAACGATGGAAAAGCTTTTGCAAAAATATTGGATGAATTGAAAGAGGCAGGATATGTAATTACGCCTCATTTATATAAATTTGAGCAGTATGGAATACCACAGGCGCGGCACCGTATTATCATTGTAGGTATTCGAAATGATATAAATGTAACTTTTAAAGTACCATCTCCGGCCCCTTATGCAAATATAGACAATACATGCCGTACCGCACTGGAAGTGCCTCCAATACCTGCGGACGCTCCTAATAATGAGAGAACAAAACAATCTAAGACGGTGATACAAAGGCTTCTTCATATTAAGCCGGGTGAAAATGCTTTTACTGCAGATTTGCCTCCTGAGCTTCAGCTAAAAGTAAAAGGCGCAAAAATAAGCCAGATTTATAAGAGATTGGATCCTGACAAGCCAGCTTATACTGTTACTGGAAGCGGAGGGGGAGGAACGCATATATATCATTGGTCAGAGCCAAGACATGGGATCAAAAGAGAGTGTCCGAAAACAGATAGGAATGGCAGTACCTTGTCAAGGTGCAAAGATTATTTTTGAAGCTATTCTTAATTGCTTTGCTGGTATAGAGTACGAAAGCATTGAACCGAATATCAACGAATGAGAAGGTGTATTTTAATGTTTAATATACCATTAATAAATCAAACGTTAATTGAACCAATATCAAGAGGCGCAGAGGAACTGTTGATTGTTTCAGGATATGCAACACCTACTATGGCTTCATGGCATATGACAAGAATTAAAGAATTGAGTATGCCATTAATCGGAATAAAGCTTATAGTAGGCATGACCAACTATGACGGGTTAACTAAAGATGTTCATGAAGGTTTTAAACAGTTGGTATATGCTCAATCAAATACTGCTTTATCTAAGTTTCAATGCCAATATATTTGCCAAGGGCCTCCTGTACATAGCAAATTGTATATTTGGATGAAAAATGGTGAGCCTGTTGAAGCTTATACAGGTTCTGCGAATTATACACAGGCTGGATTCAGTTTGGGGAGACGTGAATATATTGTTCCCTGCAATGCATATGATGCTTTTTCTTATTTTTGTTCAGTAGAGCGGGATTCTATATATTGTACTCA
>JAMNXU010000019.1 GCA_023623175.1 Bacillota bacterium | reverse complement strand
CACAAGAGATCCTCCTTTTCAATGGTTTTTTATGGTGATTACATCGTATCAAAAAGTGAGGATCTCTTGTTATTTTTTATCCTGAAAATGTCCTACAATTATTTTACACTATGTGCCTGATCGCACCGGTAGTGCCTGTTGCTTCCCGGCAGACTGATGAATTGATTCATGGGTTACGCCAAAACAACCGCCCGGCATGAAAAAGACCGGAAAACCAGTTCCGGTCCTTTTCTGCTGTTAATCTTATTATCAATCTTGCCATAAAATACTGTTATTAATCCGATATTTTACGTGCCGATCAGGCGGTCAATCTCAGCCCTGTCAAACCCGATCACTATATTGCCGTCGATATCGAGTACGGGCACGCCTCTCTGTCCGGATTTTCTGATCATTTCCACGGCCGCGGCCTTGCTCTTCGTTACATCGATATCTTCATAGGGCACGTTCTTTTCGTCAAGATACTTCTTTGCCATGATGCAATAGGGGCAGGTAGGGGTTGAATATACTTTTACAGTCATTTTCATTACCTCCTGGATTCCTTTGCCATGCAATTAATTAATATATCCGGCATGGGTCAAAGGGTTTTTTCTTTTTCTTTTGCTAATAATATACCCCCTACGGGTATGTTTTAAACAATTTTATTATTTGTATCTACAATATAAAACTCTTCAGCTTTTGTATTTCTTCTTCGGTAATTTCCCTTAAACAGCCGGGTTCCAAATCTTCATCGAGTTTCAGCGGACCTATTTCCAGTCTTTTAAGATAAATGACCTCCTTGCCCGTTGCCTCGAACATCCTCTTAACCTGGTGGAACTTTCCTTCATATATTATGACTTCAACTTCGGAAATCTCTCCGGCATTTAATATGTTAAGCCGCGCGGGCATGGTTTTATACCCGTCATCAAGCACGATGCCCTCGCTGAATGCCTGGCAATCCTTTTCATCGACGCATCCCCTTATGCGGGCGAAATATTTCTTGGGTACGTGTTTTTTCGGTGAAAGCAGTTCATGGGCAAGTTTACCGTCATTGGTAAGCAGCATCAGCCCTTCCGTATCCTTGTCAAGCCTTCCGGCGGGAAACAGCCTGAATGAACTGTATTCATCGGGAACCAGGTCAAGCACCGTTTCCTGGTATCTGTCCTCAGTGGCCGAAATCACCCCCTGGGGCTTGTTCATCATGAGATATATGAATTCCCTGTAATTAAGCCTTTCGCCGTCTATTTCTATTACCTGGCTTTCCGGGTCCACCTGCATGCCGTTATCCGTCACCCTGTTGCCGTCGACGGTTACCCGGCCGTTTCGGATTATCTGTTTGACATTCTTGCGTGTGCCATACCCGGAGTTTGCCAGCAACCTGTCAAGCCTTTGCCTTCGCGCCATTTAAACAAAACCGCCTTTCAAATCTGTTTTTTCAAATTTCAGCTCAGCCTTCTCCATCCCTTGGGATACAGGTTTTTCAGCATTCCGCCGGCCGCTTTCCCCCATCCCAGCGTGAAACCGTCAACACAGACGGCCGTAAGGCCTCGGCCCTCAGCTTCAATGGTTTCGCCCCTCAGGTATCTTTCAACAGCCTGCGAGCCCGAATCTAGGTCAAGGACTCTTTTCAGATCCTTTTTCTTCAGCGAAACGACGAGGGAGTGGGATGGGACGAGCTCTCCCTTTTTAATCTCCCCTAGATACCATCCGAATTTGGCGACCTTCAGCCCGTCAAGGGACGGGGGTTCTTCGGGAAGGCAGTAAAGATGAGGTCCGGCAAGATAAAAAATGCCGTCAATTGAAATATTAAGGTGCTCTTCCTCAAACCTTCTCAAGGCCTCCAGGGCTTCCCGCCACCGGCGGGATTCATTTTCAGCGACGCTTTTTCCGCCCCTGTTTTTATGCTTGTCCGCCTTGCGGCCTTTGCCGACATAAATATTGCAAAGGTCTCTTTTTGAAACATTGCTATCATAATCATCATCTGAAGATTTACAGCTACTGCATCCCCCACGTTTTTTCAAAACGGCTGTAAAATGCCCCTCTCCTCTCAACTTATGGGGCCACAGCCGTGCGGTTTTAGCAAGGTCCTTCCTTCCTCCTCCCCATTCCGGCCGCCCGTCGGATATTCCGCCGGTTTTGGGTATCTCGACTATGTCATAGCCGGGGTATTCATCCAAAAATTTCGCTATCATCTGTTCATTTTCCTCGGGCGCAAAGGTGCACGTGGAGTATACGATCACGCCTCCGGGTCTGAGCATTGCGTCAAGGTTTTTCAGTATATCCCACTGCATGCAAGCGCACTTTTCGCATTTATAGTTCTCCCAGCTTTTCACTGCCTCCGGGTCCTTCCTGAACATGCCCTCGCCGGAGCAGGGCGCATCCACGAGTATCCTGTCAAAATAACCTGCAAAATTACGCGACAGGTTTTCCGGCGTCTCATTGGTTACGATGGCGTTTCTCACCCCGAGAAGCTCGATGTTTTTTACAAGCGTCCTGACCCTTTCGGCATTTACGTCATTCGAAACGAGAATTCCTCTGCCCTGCATCCTGGCCGCGATCTGGACCGTTTTCCCTCCGGGAGCCGCGCACACGTCAAGAATGCGTTCTCCTGGTTTGGCCCCGATTACTTCTCCCGGCAGCATTGCGCTCGGTTCCTGTATATAATAGAGGCCTGCATGGTAATAAGGATGCTTTCCCGGCGATTCTCCCTCCTCAAAATAAAACCCGTCCTTCGTCCACGGAACGGATTCAAGCCTGAACGGGGACAACCTGAGAAATTCCTCCACGTCAACCTTCAGAGTATTTACCCTGAGCCCGAAGGCACGGGGCTGACTGAAGGATTTGACAAACCGTTCAAACTCCTCCTGCCCGAGCAGGCTTTCCATCTTCTTTAAGAATTCTCCGGGAATCTTCATTTTATGCAAATCAACTCCATAATCCATAAAAAGTTAGTAAAAAAAGCCATCTGAAAAGATGGCTTACAACTGGTGACCCATAGGGGATTCGAACCCCTGTTACCGCCGTGAGAGGGCGGTGTCTTGACCACTTGACCAATGGGCCTGATTTTTGACTGCAAAAGAATTATAGCACGTGGGTCCGCGAATTTCAAGCTTTGCTTTTTAATGATTTTTCACGGCCTGTTTTGGCTGCCTTTGATCCAGTTTTACGTATTCTTTAGGCTTGGCCACGCACTTGTATGCAGGTCTAATTATCCTGTTGCCATGCTTGCGCTCTTCAATTATGTGGGCGCACCATCCCGCAATTCTGCCTATGGCAAAAATTGCTGTATAAATGTCTATCGGAATATTGAGCATTTTATATACAAATCCCGAATAGAAGTCCACATTGGCGCACATTACCTTGTCGTTCTTCTTGACGGAATAGAATACTTCGGGAGCTATTCTTTCAATTAGGGTATACAGTCCGAACTCTTCTTCCATTCCCTTTTCCCTGGCAAGTTTCTCAGCAAACTGCTTAAGAAGGATGGTCCTGGGATCGGACAGCGTGTATACCGCATGACCCATGCCGTAAATAAGTCCCGAGCGGTCAAAGGCTTCTTTCTTCAGTATTTTTACAAGGTAATCGGCAACTTCTTTTTCACTGCTCCAGTCCTTCACGTTGGATTTGATCTCTTCCATCATTGCCATTACCTTGAGGTTTGCGCCGCCGTGCTGGGGACCTTTCAATGATCCGATGGCTGCAGCCACTGCGGAATAAATGTCAGTTCCAGTTGAAGTCACCGCATGGGCTACAAACGTGGAGTTATTGCCACCGCCGTGTTCCGCGTGCAGCACCAGCGCAAGGTCAAGCATCTTGGCCTCAAGATCCGTGTAGGACATGTCGGGACGTATCATGTGCAGTACATTTTCGGCGGTGCTGAGATGGGAACACGGCCTGTGTATATACAGGCTTTTGTTCTGGTAGTAGCATGCCTTCGCCTGGTATCCGTATGCAACCATCGCCGGGAAACGCGCAATCAGCTCTACGCACTGGCGTATCAGGTTCCGGAGACTTTGGTCTTCAGCGTTGTCATCATAGGAATAGCTCGCCAGTACGCTTCTTGCCAGCTTGTTCATTATGTCGTTGCTTGGTGCCTTGAGAATCATGTCTTCCACGAACCCGTCCGGCAACTTCCGGTTGGCACCAAGAAGTTCCGTGAATTCCTCGAGACTTTTCCGGTCGGGCAGCTCCCCGAACAGCAAAAGATAGCAGCATTCCTCAAAGCCAAACCTGTCTTCGCTCAAAAAGCCCTGGACAAAGTCCTTGATCTCTATTCCGCGATAATACAATTTACCTTCTACAGGAACTTTTTTGTCTCCCTCCCAGACGTATGCGTGGACGTCCCCGATTTCCGTAAGACCTACGAGCACACCGGTTCCGTCGCTGTTTCTCAAACCGCGCTTGACATTGTACCGCGTATAATCTTCGGGATCTATCTGATAATTCTGATTGATAAGATTTTCAAATTTGCCGTAAAGATTCTCGGTTTTCATTGAAACCGCCTCCCATTTTCCTGGTTTAGCATAATATTTTTTCAACTTTTTTCTATCCAATTTTTTTTACTTTTCTATCCAAAACATTTCATCTGCTTTGGTTCCGGCATGCCGAATCAGGCTTCCGGACAGTCTCATTCTATTTTCACATTTCTCAGAAAATTTCGCCTGGCATTCTTAATATGTTGCACCATTAGCTTTTCAGCCCCGTCAGGGTCCCTAGCGGCAATGGCTTCGTAAATCGCCCTGTGTTCTTCCAATACCTGCTCCGCCCTTCCGGGCGTACCGAGAGATTTGCCCCTTGCGCGCTGCACATAGTGATGATATGAACTGAGAGTTTGCATCAGGACGCGGCTTTTGCCCGCCCTGAAAATTATTTCATGGAACCTTGAGTCAAACTGCATGAGTTGCTCAGTCCTGTTTTTCTGCGTATAAAACTCTTCCATTTCAACGGCTTCCCTCAGCTCTTCAAGTTCGGCGTCGGTAGCCTTCTCGGCCGCCCATCTCGCGGCGAGACCCTCAATGCGCATGCGTATGGTGTAAATATCTTCAATGTCCTGGGCGGTTATGCCCTTTACAATAGCACCCTTGTTAGGTATTGTTTCCACGAGTCCCGCGAGTTCCAGCTGCCGTATTGCCTCTCTTACCGGGGTCCTGCTGACCCCGATTTCATCGGACAGCTTAATCTCGTTAAGGCTGTCGCCGGGTTGATACCTTCCGTTCAATATATCATTTTCAATGCGCCTGAATACCATGTCCCGCAAGGAAGTAAAGTTTTCACGGTTTGGCAGCAGTTCGGCCAATTTGTCATCCTCCTAAAACTGCAGATTTGCGGATGTGTAAAATGTTGCCTGTTCCGTTTTATTGTTGCACGTTGCGCTTTATTTCCGTACGTTGAGCTTATAAACTTCCTTTTCTCGTGTAATTGAGCAGTCCGCCCGCGAGGATAATATCCTTCTGCCGGTCGGAAAGTGTGATCAAAACATTAATTTCAGTGCCCTTTGTTTTGTTCTTGACCGTCAGGCGGCTTCCTGCCTTAATCTGTTCCCTGATGTTTTCAAGCACGAGCTCATCGCCTTCATCAATTTGTTCGTAGTCTTCGACATTTTCAAGCACCAATGGCAGTATTCCTGAATTTATAAGGTTCGCCATATGAATCCGGGCAAAGGATTTTGCGATTACTCCCTTTATTCCGAGCTGCAGAGGCGCAAGAGCCGCATGTTCACGGCTTGAACCCTGTCCATAGTTGGAACCTCCGAGGATGAATCCACCTCCGTTTTCCTTCGCCCTTCTGGGGAAGTCGGGGTCGCACGGCGTAAGGCAGAACTCCGCCAAATAGGGAACATTGGACCTGAACGGAAGCAGCTTGGCGTTGGAAGGCATGATGTGGTCAGTGGTAATATTGTCCCCAAGTTTTATAAGCACTTTGCCTTCCACTTTTTCCTTAAGCTCGGTGTTGACGGGGAACGGCTTGATATTCGGCCCTCTCACCACTTCGACGTTGTTTCCTTCCGGTGCCGGAGCTATTATCAGGTTGTCATTGACAAGGAACCGGTCGGGCATTTCAACTGTAGGCGCTTCTCCCAATTCGCGGGGATCGGTGAGATATCCCTTCAGGGCGCTTGCTGCGGCTACTTCGGGACTGACGAGATAGACCTTTGCCGACCTGGTTCCGCTTCTTCCCTCAAAATTCCTGTTGAAAGTCCTGAGGGATACGGCATTGCTTGCCGGAGCCTGGCCCATGCCTATGCACGGTCCGCATGCCGATTCGAGTATTCTCGCGCCGGCCGCGACCATGTCAGCCAGGGCGCCGTTCTGCGCCAGCATTGTCAGTACCTGTTTCGAACCCGGAGCTATTACGAGACTGACATCGGGGTGCACCGTTTTCCCCTTGAGTATTGCGGCAACCTTCATCATGTCCGCGTAGGATGAATTGGTACAGCTTCCGATGGCAACCTGGTCCACTTTCAGCCCCGCGATCTCCGAAACCTTCACAACGTTGTCGGGACTGTGGGGCTGTGCCACGAGAGGTTCAAGGCTTGAAAGGTCGATTTCGATCTCTTCATCGTATTCCGCGTCCTCATCGGGCAACAGTTCTCTCCAGTCTTCCTCCCTGCCCTGGGCTTTCAGGAATTCCCTTGTAATTTCATCGCTCGGGAATATTGAAGTAGTAGCGCCGAGTTCTGCGCCCATGTTGGTTATGGTGGCCCTTTCCGGCACGCTGAGGGTTTTGACCCCTTCACCGGTGTATTCCATGACTTTGCCCACGCCGCCTTTTACGGTCAGTATCCTCAAAATCTCGAGGATTATATCCTTGGCTGAAACCCACGGCTTCAGCCTGCCCCTGAGGTTTACGCAGCATACTTTCGGCATCATCAGGTAATAGGGTCCGCCACCCATGGCAACGGCCACATCAAGACCGCCGGCCCCGATGGCAAGCATTCCGAGGCCTCCGCCCGTAGGAGTGTGGCTGTCCGAGCCCAGCAGCGTCATTCCGGGCACGCCGAAACGTTCAAGATGCACCTGGTGACAAATGCCGTTGCCCGGCTTGGAAAAATAAATCCCGTATTTCGCCGCCACGGTCTGTATGTATTTGTGATCATCGGCGTTTTCAAAACCTGTCTGCAAAGTGTTGTGATCTATATATGCAACGGATTTTTTGGTTTTAACCCTTGGTATCCCCATGGCTTCAAACTGCAGGTAGGCCATGGTGCCCGTAGAATCCTGGGTAAGGGTCTGGTCAATCCTGATCGAAATTTCTTTTCCCGGTATCATTTCACCGCTGATAAGATGTTCCCTGATTATTTTCTGAGTAAGATTAAGTCCCATATGTTCCTGTACCTCCCATATCTGCAGATTCCGGGTTAAATTGCGGATAGTTTGAAAAAGCCCGTGAATGAACATCCTTGTTACGATATAAAATTAGTATAATTGTATACAATCATACCGAACATGTCAATGGCTTTTTTAAGTTTTTTTGCAATTTTAATATTCGGAACTTGCAAATCCCGTGGAATGGTTAATAATTTCACTATTACTTTAGTACCATATAATAGAGTATATAACTGTAGAATCGGAAAAAGACACGTAAAACATCCATTCTCAAAAATGCAGGCTAAAAAGGCGGTAATTTCAACAATTTAAATTATTATTCGATATTTACCTGCAAATTTTACAATAAAAAGAACAGAGAAATTAGACTTACTTCTCAAAAAACAAGAAAATCGTAAAGAAAGAAAAACGGCAGTGCTGGTAAACCTCGCCGGCAATGCCGTTTTTAACATGAATTG
The DNA here is from genome assembly GCA_023623175.1 of Bacillota bacterium. Classification (GTDB taxonomy): domain Bacteria; phylum Bacillota; class Clostridia; order Acetivibrionales; family JAMNXU01; genus JAMNXU01. The sequence continues at coordinate 105,801 of JAMNXU010000019.1, read as the reverse complement.
ATAATTTCCGGACACTCCAATCTATCTTCGGACACTCCAGTCTTCTTTCTTCTCTTATCAGGCCTGTTCGATTATTTACCTTTTAAGCTTCCGTTTCAGCTCTTCCGCCATCAGCCTTAGAGCTTTGCCCCTGTGGCTTATGGAATTTTTTGTGTCAAGATCGATTTCGGCCATGGTTTTGCCGAATTCTTCAAGGTAAAATACGGGATCGTACCCGAAACCGTTTTTACCCCTGGGCTCTTCACAGATATAGCCTTCACAGGTGCCCCTGACGGTAAATGATTCCCCGTCGGGCATTATTACCGCTATTGCGCATACAAAACGGGCTTTGCGTTTCTCAAACGGAACTCCCTTCATCAAGCCCAGGAGCTTGTTTATTTTATCCATATCCGAAGCCCCTTCTCCGGCAAACCGGCTGGTGTGCACACCGGGAGCGCCATTGAGCCAGTCCACCTCGAGCCCCGAATCATCGGCCATCACCATGGCGCCAATAATCCCGTGCACTGCCCTGGCCTTGATTAGCGCGTTTTCCTCAAAAGTTGAGCCGGTTTCATCAATATCTTCCGAAATGCCGGCTTCTTCCATGGATATGACATTCAGAGGCAAGTCCCTTGTTATCTCTTTTATCTCATTCAGTTTCCCCTTGTTCTTCGTCGCTACTACCAGCAGGTCTCTCATCCTTTGTTACTCCTCCTATGCATTCCTGCAGGCTGCCGAGGACATCTTTCTGTATTTCTATCAGTTCCATGATGCCCTTTTCAGCCAGCTCAAGCATCCGGTCCAGCTTCTCCCTGTCGAAAGGCGTCTGTTCGCCCGTTGCCTGTACCTCCACATATTCGCCCTTGCCCGTCATTACGACATTCATGTCAACTTCGGCATTGGAATCTTCCTCAAAACAAAGGTCAAGCATGGCTTCTCCGTTTACAAGGCCCACGCTGGTTGCCGCGACAAAATCAGTTACAGGTATTTTCTCGATCAAACCCGCATCCACTGCCCATTTCAGCGCATCCACCATTGCTACGAAAGCGCCGGTAATGGATGCGGTTCTTGTTCCCCCGTCGGCCTGAATTACATCACAATCGAGGATTATCTCGCGTTCGCCCAGCAGGTGGAAATTTACAACGGAACGCAACACCCTCCCGATAAGTCTCTGAATTTCCTGGCTTCTTCCGCTTACTTTCAGCTTGGTGATATCCCTCGGATTCCTGGTTTGACTTGCCCGCGGAAGCATGGAGTATTCTGCGGTCACCCAGCCTTCCCCCGTTCCTTTTTTAAAGGGAGGCACCCTGTCTTCCACGGTCGCTGTGCAGATAACCTTTGTGTTTCCGACTTCAATGAGCACCGAGCCTTCGGCATACCTGATGAAATTCCTTGTTATTTTGACCTGTCTCAGTTCATCGTTCTGTCTGCCGTCAATACGCAAAATAAAAACCTCCGCTTCGTATAAACCTTGTTAAGTTCCTGTATGGAACATTATTATGTTCTGATTTTTTGCCCACATTATTTTTCATTCTATTAACGACCTATTTGTCAATAAAATCATTTATCGGAGCCGTGACAGCATAACCGCCCGTTACATCGGAGCCTTCAGGAAGATTTCCCTCAATGCCGTCTATAAACAGTCTCAGCTTTTCAACCCCTTCAAGCTGTTTCATTGAAAAATACAGCTGTTCAAGGAGTGTCAGCTCCCGGCTGCTTCCGCCGTATTGCGCAAATGCCCTGTCGAAATAGAGCAAGAGATTTCCGCTGTCCCGGGAACACTCCAGCAGCTTTGCATCGGCAGTTATCGATGTATACAAACCTTTTGAACTGAAGTCTTTTTTCATGTACTCCACAATTTTGAACGGAAGGTCCGCTTCTGCAGTTTTTTCACATTCAAACGAAACCGGTACCAGGCATGAAATTTCGCTGCTCAGCTGGCGCGAAAAATACACGTCGATTTTTGATTTGTTCTCAGCCACTGCCAGGGCGTCAGTTCCGCCAATGCTGCCATTCACGAGAACATTGTTCCTGGAAAAAACCTTTGAAATGTCGTTTCCGAATTTTGTCACGCCGGGATTCTTCCCTTCAACCCTGATCTCAACTTCTTTTACGGTGTCAAACTCCGTCAGCGTGTAAACTACGGAACCGATTATGTTTTTCTCGGCTTTTGAATCCTTGCTCTCAAGAAGATTTTTATTGAAATCCGCCACGGCTTTTCCATCCTTGATAGTAAGCCCTATGACTTCCGTGCCTTCGGGCAAAACAGGGTAAAGTCCGAAATAGGCAATTTCCTCCCTCGCAGGTGCACTGTCAGCAAGGGCATTAAGCGCCGCCCTGGCAATTCCCTCCTGCTTCGGAAGCCTCCTGGTTACCGGAACAAGCAAACCGCCACTATCCTGGTAATACAACACTACGGGCAGGTACTCCCTGCTTTCGACCGTTTCCGTTTTCTCCCCGGGCAGCGTGCTTTCCGAATCATTCGAAACAGTTCTCTCAGTTCTCGTATTTCCTTCCTCGTCTGCTCCCGGACTGCTGACATCGGATTTTCCCGGTTTAAAAAGGCTGCATGCGGCAGAAAGCGCCAGGGTTGCGATTAACAGGATCAACAGAGGTAATTTGACCGTTTTTTTCATAACTATCCTCCCCATACGGTTTCCGGATTTCCCGGACGTGTTGTCAGTCTTCTTTTGAGGAAATCTTTCCTTTAACGATATTATAGCCGACGGTAAACTTTAAATGGATTATTTCCCGTCAACCAGGGCGCGTATATAGCCAGGCTGATATAATCAAAGGCTGATATAATCAAAAAACTAAACTTGTAAAAATCCGGCAAACATAATTGTCTTGCCGGATTAATACGCTATATATTGTCGTTTAATAGTCACCCATTTGTCTTGCCATTGAAAAAGCCCCTAAAACATTCCTATTTCAATTCTCCAAGCGCCTTGATCACCGCGTCGCAAAGTGCCTGTGCCGCTGCGAGCCGGTAATCTTCCCTCAGGAGATTTGAACGCTCATAGCTGTTGGTTATGAATCCTATTTCGGCAAGGGCGGCAGGCATCCTGGTCGCCTTGAGCACGACAAGCCCCGGGCGGTGCTGTATTTTCCTGTCCACGGATTTCAGCCTGCTTACAAGGCTTTCCTGGATAATCTGGGCAAACCGTTTGCCGAACAGGTTTTTGTCATAGGGATTTTCCTGCGTGTACAGCGTCTCCGTTCCTGAAGCACTCGTTGCCGTGGCCGCATTGTTGTGTATGCAAATGAACAGCGAAGCGTTCAGGGCGTTTGCAATGTAGGCCCTTTCATAGAGTCCCACGAAAATGTCGTCTTCCCTGATCATGTAAGTATTGACGCCCTTCTCCTTCAAAAGTTTGTTAAGTTTCAACGCTATGTCAAGGTTCAGAGTTTTTTCCTGCACGTTGCCGCTGACCGCACCCGGATCTACGCCTCCGTGTCCCGGATCTATTACCACGAGTTTTTCGGCAGTCGAACGCGGCTTGAGCAGCGTAATCGCAGTATCATTGGTTTCTGTTCTCGTAAAAATGACGTAGCTTAATTTTTCCTTTGCATTAAAGGTTATAGTTGTCGTAGATTTCGAAGCATTGGTTTCCACTACCACGCTGTCGAGGTATTTATCATTTATTGTAAGCCTTCCTGTGCCTAGATCTGCAAGATTGCTGGGGAATGTAATGGTATAGGTCCTTCCGTCACTGCTGTACTGTTCCTGGTAAAGTTTTTTCTGTGCAGCTTCGCCTTCCGTCAGCTTCGCTCCTTTCAGCAGCAGGCAAACCCTGTCCTTGTCCCCCGTATAGCTTATATTCCTAAGATTCGAAACCCTGAAAACCAGAACAACCTTGTTCCCGGAAAGATATATGTCGTAATCCGGCGTGCCGGCAACCTCGATTTCGACCCTTGCCGTCGTGGGATCATATTGGGTGAGACCGTATTTTTTAACAATGCTGCCCTGGATAGTATTGGTTCTCGAACCTATGACTCCTGCCCTGGCATCATTGAAATCCACGACAATGCGGTTGGGATTGGAGAGGCGCGTGACTTTATAGCCCTTCCTGTTATTGAAAAGGATTTCAATCCTCTCGGTGCCGTCAGAGTTGAAGTACAGGACATCGGTAATTACATACTCCAGTTCCGGCAATGGAGACGGAACCACGCTCGGCGCAGGCTCGGGCGATTGAGGTCCCGGGCTCTGCTGCGGGTCAGCGCTCGGAGTAGTGCCTGGTTGCGGCGTATTTTGCTGCGTGTTATTCGGGCTCGGAGTCGGCGTCGGCTCCGGAGTTGCCGCACCCGGAGAAGGTGATGCCTTCGGAGTTGCCGCGGGAACCGTCGGGCGATCGCCACCGCCCCTGCTCGGCTCGTCAGGCTTTGAAGAAGGCGACGGCGTAGGCGACGCCTTTGGCTTGGCCACAGGCTTGTCACTGCTCTGCGGTGCAGGTGTATTTTCAGGTTTTATGTATTCGACGGAAATGACCTTGGTTTCACCGGAAATATTGGTTTCTACATTCAACAAATCCGACAGCAGGGTCAAAGGAACCATGGTCCGGCCATAACTGCCACTGCTGGCTGCGATAACGGGAACATCGAAAGTGTAAATCTTACCGTTGATTTCTGCTTCCTTTTCATCCTGGCGCAACTTGATGATCCAGTTATCCAATCCTACAACGATGGATTTTGTGCTCTGCTCCCAGTCAACGGAACCGCCCATGGCTTCAAAAACTGCTCTCAGCGGTATAACGGGATATTTATCATAGAGAAGAAAAGCGGGAACATCGGTATCGACGGTTTTCCCGTTGACCTCGACCGTGTATGTTTTCCCGGTCATGTCATGGTCCGCGCCGTCAAAATTAAGCGTGAGCCCATGGGCAAAAGTAGCGGTGGCAATAAATACGACAATTATTACGATTGATAGTAAAGATTTGACTTTTTTCATGGCAACCTCCGGCATTTTCCTTAGTGACCCTTTTTCGCCACTATTTCGACAAAAAACCGGAAGGTTCCTGTCAGATAATTTAATTTTAATATATTTGTAATATGCCTGTAATGTTTGTTCTTGTCATTTTATCCTTCATACTTGAGGCCGAAATGTTCATAGGCTAGTTTCGTCGCCACCCTGCCCCGCGGAGTCTTGCTGATGTAGCCCAACTGCAGAAGGTAAGGTTCGTATACGTCTTCAATAGTATCGGGCTCTTCGCCGATGGATGCCGCCAGCGTTTCAAGGCCCACCGGCCCTCCCCCGAATTTTTCTATTATGGAAAGAAGCATGTTACGGTCCACGCCGTCCAGTCCTTTTTCATCCACTTCAAGGGCTTCAAGTCCTGCTTTCGCCGTGGCCGCATCTATAAACCCATTGCCCCGGATCTGCGCGAAATCCCTTATTCGCTTAAGCAGCCTGATTCCCACGCGCGGAGTTCCCCTCGAACGCCTGGCGATTTCAACTGCTCCTTCCTCGTCTATGCCTATGTTGAGTATGGCGGCCTTCTGCTTTACAATAAGCGCCAGTTCCTCGGGTGTATAAAAGTCAAGCTTGTTGATAACGCCGAACCTGTCGCGCAGCGGCGATGTCAGAAGACCGGCCCTGGTAGTAGCTCCCACGAGAGTAAACTTGGGGAGATCCAGGCGGATTGAACGCGCGCTGGGACCTTTGCCTATGATTATGTCGAGGGCGAAATCTTCCATCGCGGGATACAGTATTTCCTCCACGCTGCGGTTCAGCCGGTGGATTTCGTCAATGAACAGCACGTCATAATTTCCGAGATTGGTCAGAATTGCCGCGAGATCCCCCGGTTTTTCAATGGCCGGCCCCGAAGTTATCCTTATATTGACACCCAGTTCGGAAGCGATTATTCCGGCCAGCGTCGTTTTCCCGAGGCCGGGAGGTCCGTAAAGCAGCACATGGTCGAGAGGCTCGTTTCTTTTTTTCGCAGCTTCAATAAAGACGGACAGGTTTTCCTTGACCTTTGTCTGCCCGAGGTACTCGGACATTTTTCTCGGCCTCAGGTTGACTTCGTCAATGTCCTCAGGTTTAATTTTACCGCATACAATTCTTTCGTCCTCCATGATTTCCCCCGTGAAAAGATATATACCGTAATAAATTATAATGCCAGTTGTTTCAAAGCGTATCGGATTATCGTTTCGAGATCAAGATCGTCGGAATAAACTGAAGCGACGGCCCTTTTCGCCTCTGCCGCCGAATATCCGAGGACCATAAGCGCGCTGACGGCATCGGAAATCCTCGAAGGTTCCCCGGCCTGACTTTCCTGCCCGGCGCTGTCGATTTTCGTGACATCAACAAGCGGGCTTTTTTCCATCTTGTCCTTGAGTTCGAGGATTATTCTCTGTGCCATTTTTGCTCCCACGCCCTGGGCTTTTACAAGAGTTTTGACATCGTCGGTTATCACCGCGAGGCCGAATTTCGAAGGAGAAATGCTCGAAAGTATGGAAAGCGCCACCTTCGGCCCTATGCCGGAAACGGACAGCAGCAGCTGGAACATTCCGAGCTCCTCGGGCGTGGCAAATCCGTAAAGGTTGATTATATCCTCCCTGACGTAAAGATAGGTATAAACCCTGGTTTCATTTCCCACGCTTCCGACCGCTTCGATCGTCGAAAGGGATGTATGTATCCTGTAACCTATTCCCCCGGTTTCAATTATTATGTAATCGCTTCCCTTGAACTCAAGTCTTCCTTTTATGTATGCAAACATGGATCTTCGTCGCGCAACGCCCGAACTGCGCGTCACTTAAGCTCCTTCCTTCTTTCCTTTTTATCTGGTATTGACATCGAACGCCTATGATACTGATAAATATTCATGCTTGCAGGGCTGACCTGTCCGTTCAGGAACGTTCAGGCATCTTCATTCACTCGTTCAATATTTCGGTTGATTATTCGGCGCCGTGCCCCGTCAGTATTCTGCCGAGCCGTGAAGAATGGCCGTGGCAGATTGCGACCGCGAGGGCGTCGGCCGCATCGTCCGGTTTGGGAATCCCGGAAAGATTGAGGATTGCCTTGACCATTTGCTGTATCTGCATTTTCTCCGCCCTGCCGTATCCCGCCACTGCCTGTTTTACCTGAAGCGGCGTATATTCAAAAATTTCAATGCCGCATTTTGCGGCGGTCAGAAGCGCTATCCCGCGTCCGTGGGCAGCGGACAGTGCCGTTTTAATATTTTTGTTGAAAAACAGTTCCTCTACGGCAACAGCGGAAGGTTTGAAGTTCAAAATAAGTTCCTCGAGCCTGTTGCTGAGCGTCAGAAGCCTGTTCGCAAAAGGCTCCGAGGCTTTTGTCGTTATCACGCCGTAGTCAATAACCGAAAATTTGTTCCCCTCATATCTTACTATACCATACCCTGTAATTGCAAATCCAGGGTCTATACCCAAAATAACCATGTCCAACACCTTTCCGCAAAACCGCCATGGATTTTCCATGTTTGTATTGCATATTTATACATTTTCGTGTATAATAATAACATCTTTATAAACAAACGGACAGGCAATAAAAAAGCTTGTACCGGTTAATGTTTATAAATATTATAGAATATATTAACACATTTGCGGAGGTAATGACATGAGCAAAAAAGAAAAAGTGGTACTTGCCTATTCGGGCGGACTCGACACTTCCATTATAATACCGTGGCTCAAGGAAAACTACGATTACGAAGTTATCGCCATGGCTGCCGACGTAGGCCAGGGAGAAGAGCTTGAACCTTTGAGGGAAAAAGCCATCAAAACCGGCGCCAGCAAAATATATATCGAAGATCTCAGGGAAGAATTCATAACCGGATATATTTATCCTACGCTGAAGGCCGGAGCTGTATATGAAGGTAAATACCTGCTCGGAACTTCCTTTGCGAGACCCATTATTGCAAAAAGGCTTGTGGAAATAGCACAGAAGGAAGGCGCCGTTGCAGTTGCCCATGGCTGCACAGGCAAGGGCAATGACCAGGTAAGGTTTGAGCTTACCGTCAAGGCGCTGGCCCCGCACTTGAAAATAATCGCCCCATGGAGACTCTGGGACATAAAGTCAAGGGAGGACGCCATAGAATACGCCGAGGCAAGAAACATACCCATTCCTGTATCAAAAGGATACAACTACAGCATGGACAGGAATATATGGCATCTTAGCCATGAAGGTTCAGACCTCGAAGATCCATGGAATGAGCCGGACTATGACAAAATACTGAAGCTCATGGTTCCGCCGGAAAAAGCGCCCGACAAGCCCACTTACGTTGAAATTTATTTTGAAGAAGGCATACCGAAAAAACTCAACGGAAAAGAATATTCACCGGTCCAGATGCTGGAGGAACTCAACAGGATCGGGGGCGAAAACGGAATCGGCATTGTTGACATGGTTGAAAACAGGCTCGTGGGCATGAAATCCAGGGGAGTTTACGAAACGCCCGGTGGTACCATACTTTATGCAGCCCACAGGGAACTGGAGCTCCTCTGCCTTGACAGGGACACACTGCACTACAAGGACCTTGTCGCCCAGAGATTTGCCGAGCTCGTATACTACGGGCAGTGGTTCACGCCGCTTAGGGAAGCCATCTCCGCCTTTGTCGACGTGACCCAGAAAACCGTCACGGGCACCGTAAGGATGAAGCTGTACAAGGGTAATTGCATGCCGGCCGGCGCCAAATCCGATTATTCCCTTTACAGCGAGGAATTGTCCACCTTCGGCAGGGATGAAGTATACAACCAGAAAGACGCTGATGGATTCATCAACCTGTTCGGACTGCCGATTAAGGTAAGGGCTCTCATGATGCAGCGGAATCAGCAAAATAATCAGCAAAATAAATAGTATTTGTTTTATGATGGTTTAACTTAACTGTAAAAAATAATACTGCTGACGTTAAAACAGAGATTTTACTGCCGCAACGAGATTTGCTTGAAGATGAGCTGTGAAACCGGCCATCGAGCCGCAGCACTGAAACCGATTTGAAGGCCGGATACTTTCGAAAGGACCATTCTCAGCGCAGGAGATGCGTACATGGTCCGGTCGCTTGAAATGCGAGGCTGGATGCAGCTGATTTCAGCGAAACCTTTCGCAAAGGTCGTTGCGGCAGTAAAATCAATTTTTGGCTTTTTTATTAAGGTTTTTATATACAGGATTCCGGAGGTTCAACCAGGTATGAAATTATGGGGAGGCAGATTCTCAAAAAATACCGACAGCGCCGTCGATGATTTCAATTCGTCGATAGGTTTTGACTGCAGGCTTTACAGGCAGGACATCGAAGGCAGCATCGCCCATGTCAGGATGCTCGGCAAATGCGGCATTATACCCGTCGACGAAGCCGAGCTGATAGAAAGGACGCTGAAGGAGATACTTGCCGATATAGAAAACGGAAAAGTGCAATTTGAGGTAGATGCCGAAGATATTCATATGAATATAGAAAAAATTCTTATTGAAAGAATCGGCGAACCGGGTAAAAAGCTCCACACGGGCAGGAGCAGGAATGACCAGGTTGCGCTTGATATCCGGCTTTACCTCCGCGATGAAATTGAAAATATCAGGAAAATGCTGATCGACCTTGAAAGGATGCTTCTCAGGCTATCCGAAGACAATCTCGACACCATAATGCCCGGTTACACCCATTTGCAGAGAGCGCAGCCCATTACCGCGGCGCACCATTTTATGGCTTATTTCCACATGTTTTTACGGGACCTGGACAGGCTCGCCGACTGCAAAAAAAGGATGAACAAAATGCCCCTGGGCTCCGGCGCCCTTGCCGGAACCACCTATCCCCTTGACAGAAAATCGGTGGCCGATGAACTGGGGTTTGACGATATTACGGCCAACAGCCTCGATGCCGTGAGCGACAGGGATTTTGTCATCGAGCTGGCTTCGTGTCTTTCAATTATCATGATGCACCTCAGCCGTTTCAGCGAGGAGCTGATACTTTGGTCAAGCCACGAATTCGGTTTTGTCGAAATGGACGACGCCTACAGCACGGGCAGCAGCATCATGCCGCAGAAAAAAAATCCCGACGTGGCCGAACTTGTCCGCGGCAAAACAGGCAGGGTCTACGGGAGCCTGGTCACGCTGCTCACCGTTATGAAAGCGCTTCCGCTAGCGTACAACAAGGATATGCAGGAGGACAAGGAAGCGATTTTCGACGCCGTGGACACAGTAAAAATGTGTCTTCCGGTATTTGCGAAAATGATCGGGACAATGAAAATCAACAGGGATAAGATGTACGAAGCGGCAAGCGGCGGTTTTACCAACGCGACAGACCTCGCGGACTACCTGGTGAAAAAAGGCGTTCCGTTCCGCAGCGCCCATGAGATTACGGGGAAAATGGTCGCCTACTGCATAAACAATAAAAAATCGCTGGAACAGATGACAATTGAGGAGTTCATGGCTTTTTCCGACAGGGTTGGACCCGATGTGTACGAGGAAATCAGCCTGCAAAAATGCGTTGACGGAAGAAGGCTCCCGGGCGGCCCGGCGAGGGAAACGGTCAGGAAAACCATCGAGGAAGGATATAAAATTATTGATTCCATGAGCAGATGAATATTGAATCCCTGCACCTATTAATTTTCGAGCAAGTCGCACACAGAACGGAAAGCAAGGTTCAGAACAGCAAAATTGAAATTAAAAACAGTGCCTATTCGGCACTGTTTTCTGTTAAATAAAGACTTACATTTACCTTGTTTCTTTTGATTTTGACGTCCAGGACTTCGGCCCTGACGCCCTTTGTTTTCAGATTTGCCGTCAAATCTTTCTTGATTTCCTCCTCAATTTTTAAATGTGGCGATTTGAGCAACTGCACCTGCGGTAACATCACGACCCCCGGAAATGATTTGATTTATGGCTGTTCCAGTTTTTAGTTCTACACGAATATGCTAAAATATTTCCAAACTGTTGTAAACCATTTCCAAGGGGATCCGTTTCTCAGTACATCTTGGCTTTCTTATCAAGAGCTTTGCCCATGCTGTACCATGAATCCCTGAGCTTGTAGCGTATTTCTTCTTCCATGACCCTTTCAATGATGTCATTGAGTTTTTTTCGCATCGTTATATACTCGGTTATGTCAAAATCCGGTTTTGCCAGTATTTCTTCCATTTCTTCGACCCATGCCTTGACGTTTTCGGCTCCGATAAAGTCCTTCGATATTTTTTTCTTCAAATGAACAATGACGAGTTTGACGGCTTTTTTCTTTACATCTGCGTCTGTCTGCATTCTCCTGGTACCTTTCGACATTTCATACACTCCCTAAAATATATTAATAAGAATATGAGTTTTCCAGGTTCAATTGTTATTCAATTTTTTCGTTATTCAATTTTCAGTTAGCTGCTGCAAATATTGATTATTCAAAATTATTAGGTTATTGGAATAATTTTAATCATTAAGCGGCAATAAAGATTAAGACTGCGCCGGCTGTGAACAGAAGGCAATTTTTCCATAATTTAAGCAGTAAATATTTGAAATAATAACTTAAAAAATAAATAAAACTTATTTTTGCATGAATTTATTCTGTATTATTTATTATATGGGTAATATTTCTTATTATACTTGCAATGCGTGTCTGAATTTACCTTTTGGCTGTACTGGGCATATCAGCTCGGATAAATGGCAATCAATCGCGATCAATCGCGAATTTAAATAATATACACGGCTGGTTTGCAGCATGCTGCTTTGCTCATAAAACCATAAGATTGTGACATGTAGTTTCATAGATATTATAACACATTCTGAAGATATTATCCATATCATGCGCACATTGCCGCCCCACACGCAAAAATGTATATAAAAAAACAAAAGCCGCATATGTGCGGCATGACAAAATTCCGTTATTATTACCTTTCGTATTTATTCCCCGGACATTCTCCTCCTTGTATTCTCCTCGATCTGGAGCTGCAGCATTATCAGGTGAGCTTTTGCCCTCTCGTCCTGGGCCTTTTCCCTGCCGGTGTAATAACCTATAAGCATCCCAATAAACCCGTTGAGCAAAACGCTTGTGACTTTGGCCGGAATGGACGATGTCAGGCCGCCAATGGCGGATCCAAAAACCGAACCTATAATGTATCCGCCTATGGCATATTTCCAGCTCATATTGACAGCCTGCTCGTAGAGCCGGGCAGCGTACTTCCTGAGTATTTCCGGATCGTAATTGTACATGCTTGTTACCTGCCTTCCTGGTTTTATATCGGCTATTTTACAAACTCAATCATGGGCTTTTCCCAGATGTCAGGAGCTTCATATCCCAGCAGGCTGACTGCGGTAGCAGCAATGTTGGCCAGTCCGTATTCACCGGGAACGACCCTGTATTCCCTGTTTTTGAAGTTGTCATAGAAAATGCACGGAACCCTGTTGAGAGTATGGCTTGTTTTGGCCTTGATTTTACCGTCCGCGTCAAGAATGGGTTCTCCGGTCTTTTTGTTTATTTCGTACATTTCGTCGGCATTTCCGTGGTCCGCCGTGATTATGGCAACTCCTCCGAGGGAATCCAAAACGGGAAGAAGGCGCCCTATGCACAAGTCCACCGTTTCCACCGCTATTTTTGTCGCGGCAAAATTGCCCGTATGTCCCACCATGTCGCCGTTGGCGTAATTAATCCTGACAAACTTGTGTTTGTTCAGTTTTAACTGGTTTATCAGTTCATCGGTTATTTCCGCAGCCTTCATCCAGGGGCGCTCGTCAAAGGGCACCCTGTCCGAAGGTATCTCAATATAGGTTTCGGTATTTTCGTCAAATTTTCCGCTGCGGTTTCCGTTCCAGAAATAGGTGACATGTCCGAATTTCTGAGTTTCCGCTATGGCCAGCTGTGTTACCCCGGTTCTTGCGAGGTATTCTCCCATAGTGTTTTTAATAAGCGGAGGGCTGACGAGATACCTTGAAGGAATTTTCAGGTCGCCGTCGTATTCAAGCATACCCGCGTAAACAACCCTGGGTACGCGTCCCCTGTCAAACTTGTCAAAATCCTTTTCTTCAAACGCCCTGCTTATTTCAATGGCCCTGTCTCCCCGGAAATTGAAGAAAACCACGCTGTCTCCATCGTTGATCGTCCCGACGGGTTTGCCGTTCTCGGCAATGACAAAAGGCGGCAGATCCTGGTCAATAACGGACAGTTCGTTCCTGTAGGTGAGAACCGCTTCCCTGGCTGACGAAAAATACCTTCCCTCGCCCAGCACGTGGGTTTTCCAGCCCCGTTCCACCATTCCCCAGTCCGCTTCGTAGCGGTCCATTGTTATTTTCATTCTTCCGCCGCCGCTGGCAATCTTCACGTCAAAATCGTCGCTGCGCAGTTCATCAAGAAAAGCCTCGAAAGGCTCAATGTACTCAAGCGCCGATGTCTCTCCCACATCGCGTCCGTCGAGTAATATATGTACCCTGACTTTTCCCAGGTTTTCATTTTTAGCCCTCACAATCAGGGCCTTTAAATGGTCTATATGGGAATGAACGTTGCCGTCGGAAAACAGTCCTATAAAATGAAGTACCGAATTATTGGCCCTGCAGTTCTCTGTTACCTCTTTCCAGGCCTTACCGTTGAACAGGCTCCCATTGGCTATGGCCTCAGATACCAGTTTGGCTCCCTGGCTGTATACCTGTCCCGCACCGATGGCATTATGCCCCACTTCCGAATTGCCCATATCGTCATCGCTCGGCAAACCTACGGCGGTTCCGTGTGCTTTCAGGCGAAGCCACGGATAATTTGCCATGAGATAATCAAGCGTGGGCGTATAAGCCTGTGCCACAGCATTTCCCACGGTATTTTGCGACAGCGCTATGCCATCCATTACCACAACCACAAGCGGCCCTTCAACACCGGTAAAACGTTTCGATTTTACAAGCACGCCAACCCCTCCTCAAAGTAATTCAACATCTCCATCGACTATCTCATCGACTGCTTCCATCAAACACTCTTATCAAAAAGCCCGTAATCAGCTTTAATCACCGTTTCTTACTGTCGGTCCTCTCCGGCCATTTCCTGTCATAAACTCTTGCCACTGCCCTGACAGGCGAGCTGTCAGCGTCAATTTTCAGAGGAAACGCGAAAACTTCAAAATTCCAGGCATCAAGCAGCCTGTCAAGGTTAGTTAAATTTTCCAGGATAAATATGTTGTTCTCCAGCAACAACCTATGTATCGGAAAAGGAGGTTTGTCCGGGGAAGGACAGTCTATTCCGACGGCCCTGACGCCCTTTTTCACGATTAATTCGCCAAGTTCCGCGCTGATGCAGGGATGGTCCGCATAGTATTCGTCTTTTCCATAAAGCCTGTCCCAGCCCGTATACAGCAGTAAAACAGAGCCTTCTTCAATATTTTTTTCATAACCGGCCCTGGTTTCAATTATCTGCTGACCCCTCACGTCGAGCAGGATTCCGCGGCCCGTGAAATTCTCCGGTGGTATTTCGGAAATAAACCTGCGGCAGCGCGTGAGATGCATCGGGGAATCAACATGGGTTCCCGCATGCATTACCGTTGTCAGGCTGAAATTATTATACCCGTCCCTGTCGAGAAAAGCCGCTGGCGTTAATGATACCGCCGCATCTCCCGGGTAAACGGGCATATCATTGCAGATCCTGTGAGAAAGATCAACAAGCTTCAACCGGCATTTCCTCTCTTTCCGAAAAAATGCGAAACCTCTTCAGTGCTTCGCAGAAATCCTGTATAACCTGATTACCCTTTCTGCTGCGTCCTGTAACAACAAAGCGCAGTTTTTCATTGCCTCATCAAGGGACATCGGCCTGTCGACAATCGAAAATATACTGTCAATGCCTTTGTCAAACAATACGCGGGCGTCTTTTCCTATCGAACCGACGAGCGCAATTACAGGCACCCCGTATTTTTTTGCCGTCATGGCAACGCCGTAGGGGGTTTTACCAAACTGGGTCTGATAATCCATCATACCTTCTCCGGTAATGACAAGATCCGCGTCCTGCACATGCCTGTCCAGTCCGGTAGTTTCAATAACAATCTCTGTTCCCCTTTTCAGTTCCGCTCCCAGGAATGCAAGCAGACCTGCGCCCATTCCCCCTGCGGCTCCCGCCCCGGGATAATCTGCAACGTCAATTCCCAGGCACGCCCTGATTTTTTCCGCGTAGTTAGCAAGCCCCCTGTCGAGGATTTCGAGCATTTCGCCAGTGGCTCCCTTTTGAGGGCCGAAAACATATGTGGCTCCTTTCGGGCCAATAAGCGGATTATTGACGTCACATGCGGCTGTAATCCTGCATTCCTTTAGCCTTTCGTCCATTCCGGACAGGTCTATTTTCTCAAGCCGGTTAAGGGCTTCGCCGCCAAATCCTATATCCTTCCCGTCGCGGTCCAGGAATTTAACGCCCAGTGCTTTCAGCATGCCGAAGCCGCCGTCATTGGTCGCGCTTCCCCCGATACCGATGATAAAATTCCTGCACCCCCTGTCGAGGGCATCCCTGATTAATTCTCCGGTACCAAAGGCTGTCGTTTTCATCGGATTTCTCAGTTCCGGCGGCACAAGCGGCAGCCCGGACGCCGCTGCCATTTCAATAACCGCAGTTTTGCCGTCTCCGAGCACCCCGTAAAAGGCCTCCACATCTTCGAGCAGCGGGCCTTTCACATTAAGCCTGAAAATGCGTCCCCCCGTGGCGTCGACCAGCGCTTCCACTGTCCCTTCTCCGCCGTCCGCCATGGGCACGCATACAATCTCCGCGTCTTCATACACCCTGAGAATGCCCGTCCTAATATTCTCGGCAACCTGGAGGGCTGAGAGGCTGCCTTTGAATGAATCCGGCGCAACAACTATTTTCATCGTGTTTGATCCTTCCGTTGTGATTTGTTTTATTGCCTGAAATTCATATTATAATTTTACAATTATACACTTAAAAACTATCTCCCGCTTTTTCTCCTGACAAGGTTCAATCCACCAAATCCGCTTATTACTGCCATATAAAATCCCAGGTCGTACCACCAGCCCTTGTTCATTACTTCATATATCCTGACATTTTTCTTAAACAGGCCTATAATAAGCGAAACCGGCGCGATCCAGCCATGCCATATCCCCCATAAAAAACCTGCGGGTTTTTCCGGGGTGTGCGTCCCGTCGCCGGGCATGCATCCTGTTAATATAAATGAAAAAACAATAAATAAAAGGCATGATATAAATACTCTTTTTTTCACAAAAACCCCCCTCCCCGGGATTGGAATGTTCCTTTCACCCGATTGGAGCTGCTTTTTACAATCCCGGAATCCTTTGTTAGCGCAACCATGGAATATCCTTTCTGCAATTTATGGAAAACTTTTAGCCGAAGATGCACCACGTATTACCAACGCTCGTAGTGTATCCGGGACTCGTCATATCTTGATGAGGGTTCCTTTTCCTCGGCCTTGTGGCCTACCACTATCAAACCTACGGGAATTACAGTACCGGGTAATCCGAGGAGCTCAGAAATAAATGCGGTTCTTTCCGTGTTGGGATACAGTCCGCACCATACGGCGCCAAGTCCCAACCCATGGATTGCCAGCAGCATGTTTTCGATAGCCGCTGAGCAGTCTTCGACAAGGTATCCTGTCCTGTCCTCCTTTTCGGTATCTCCGCATACGATGATTCCACAGCCGGCCTGAACGAGCATTTTGGCATAGGGATGTTTTTCGGCTATTTTTTCGAGCGTGTCTTTTTCACGAATAATTATAAAATGCCAGGGTTGCTTATTGTTTGCCGAAGGCGCTGCAAACCCTGCTTTCAGTATCTTCTGCATTTGTTCGTCATCAACCGGCTGACCGGTGTATTTTCTTATGCTTCTGCGGGTATATATTGCTTCCAGGACGTCCATACAATCAACCTCCTGCCTGTACTTTCAATGTCAATATTATACAATACAAATATCACGGCCGCAAACGTCAAATATGCCGAAGCAAAAAAGTGAGAGCTCCCTGGCTCTCACAACTTTCCTTACGGCTGCAAAGCCGACCCATTACCCGCTGTTTGCTTTTCATACTGAACATTTCAGAACATTTCATCCTGATCAGCTATCGGCTGCATTTAACGTATTAAATAACCTTTACAGTAATTCAACAAATTGGATTAATCTAAATACTTACTTTCTTATATTTTTTTGGCAATCCCCCCTTGCTCGTTCAGTATTAATAGTTTGATAGAATTTTACCTCATCGGCATCTGCCGTTCTCCCACCCCCCTTTTCCCTGTAGATCAGGGATGAATAATTCCATCATTCTCTTCATATTCATTGCAGTTCAGATATCCTGTTGTTATGCTCATATTTTACTATATTTTATAATATTTGTAAATAAGTTGCAATAAAAAATCGCATAAATTTTAATATTGAAAAACAAGTATAGCTGGTTATTATCAAACCAGATTAATGAGAATGCGAAGTTTATTCTTACCTGCAGAGATTAATTTTTTGTTTGCAAAATAAAAATCCGGCTGTTTTTGCCGGACTTTTTATCAGGAACTATGACAATAACTTTCGAACTATTTGATTTACAACCTTGCCGTCAGCTCTGCCCTTAATCTTAGGCATAACTGCCTGCATAACCTTTCCCATGTCTCTGGCCGAAGTTGCTCCGGTATCGCTTATAGCCTGCCTTACAATTGCTTCGATTTCCCCTTCGCTGAGTTGCTCAGGCAGAAACTCCATCAAAACTTCTATCTCACCTTTTAGGTTATCAATGAGATCCTGCCTTCCGCTTTTCTCGAATTCCGGTAGAGCTTCTTTCCTTTTCTTGACTTCCTTTGCGATTATATCTATTATACCATCGTCATCAAGGGTCGTTTTATTGTCTTTTTCAACCTGAAGCACTGCCGACCTTACCATCTGGATGGCGTTTTTGCGAATCACATCCCTGTTTTTCATGGCAGCTTTCATTTCTTCAAGCAGTTGTGCCTTAAGGGACATTATCAGAAGCCTCCCTTATTTAAACCTTCTCTTTCTTGCAGCTTCAGATTTCTTTTTTCTTCTCACACTTGGCTTTTCATAATGCTCTCTTTTTCTTACTTCAGCCAGCACACCCGCTTTTGCGCACTGCCTTTTGAATCTCTTAAGAGCACTGTCAAGTGATTCGTTCTCTTTGACTCTTATTACCGACACGTACTTCCCTCCCTCCGATGGTAACAATTGTGCCAGGAATAAGCTGTGTTTCCTGCTGCGAATACTGCTACAAATAAACGTAAATCAGCACATCTTATATTATATATTATTTACAAAAACAAAGTCAACAAAAAGTTCAGCGCGCCACGGGCCGGCCGTTTCCTGTACCAGGTTTTATAAGCCCGGGTTTTTGGCACTATATAAGCTTTGCTCCGAGCGGAGTTCCTCCTATCAGGTGATAATGAAGGTGGAACACTGTCTGACCGGCGTCGGCGCCGCAGTTGTTTATCAGCCTGTAGCCCTTTTCAGCAATGCCAAGTTTTTGGGCTATTTCTTTAGCGGCAAGGTGTATGTCCGCCAGAACGCCCGCATTTTCCGGTGTCAGCTCATTGACATTGGCTATGTGCTCCTTCGGCACGATCAATATGTGGACGGGAGCGACGGGATTAATGTCCTTAAACGCCAATACCTTGTCATTCTCGTAAACCTTGGTGGAACCGATCTCTCCCTTTATTATTTTGCAAAAAATGCATCCGTCCATTTAAACAACCTCCGTTTCATTATATTATCATATTGCATTCGCGCCTTTATCGCATCTCGGGTTAACCCTCTTTTATTTGTGACTCAACAACCTGTGAAACATGCTTCAAAGCCACGTCAATTTTTGTCACGTCCCTGCCGCCGGCCTGGGCCATGTCGGGGCGGCCGCCGCCTCCTCCCCCGGCAATCCTGGCTATTTCCTTCACAATATTGCCCGCGTGGATTCCTTTTTGCACAACATCCTTCGTGGCCATCACCACAAAGCTTACTTTTCCGCCATTGCCCGAGGCAAGAGCGACAATGCCCGACCCGATCCTGTTCCTGAGCATGTCTCCTGTATTTCTGAGGCCTTCCATATCAAGCTGGTCAAATCTTGCTGTTACGAGCTTAATCCCCTTAATTTCAACAGCCCCTGAAAGGACATCGTCCACAGAGTTTCTGATTATCCTGTTCCTGAGTTCCTCTATTTCCTTCTCGGCGGCTTTCAGTTCACCGATCAGGGTCTCAATTCTCCTCGGGGAATCCTGCGGCGTTGATTTGAGCGTTGCCGCTATCTCATTGAGCAGGCTTTCCCTTTCATTATAATACCTTATAGCCGCGTCGCCGGTCAGGGCTTCTATTCTTCTAACACCGGCAGCCACGCCGCTCTCGCTCACTATCTTTATGAGCGAAGCCTCGGAAGATGAGGTGAGGTGGGTGCCGCCGCACAGTTCCATGCTGTAATCACCGATGCGCACCACCCGAACAATGTCCTCGTACTTTTCGCCGAACAGGGCCGTAGCACCTGCCTTTTTCGCATCTTCGAGGGACATTTCCTCCACCGTGACGGGGAGATTCGCGAGGATCTTTTCATTGACTTCATTCTCGATCTTTTTCAGGTCTTCGTCGCTGACAGGAGAAAAATGCGTAAAGTCAAATCTCAGCCTGTCAGGGCTTACGAGCGATCCCGCCTGGTTTACATGGTCCCCCAGGACTTTCCTGAGGGCTTTATGCAGCAGATGCGTGGTCGTGTGATTTCTTGCAATCTGTTTCCTGCGTTTTGCGTCAATTTCTGCTACGGCTTCAGCGCCCTTTTCTATGATTCCCTTTTCCACGACTCCAATGTGGAGATGCTTGCCGTCATTGGTTTTTTTGCAGTCTTCAACGCGTATGACGCCATCCCCGGTCCTGATATAGCCCGTGTCTCCGACCTGGCCCCCGCTTTCGGCATAAAAAGGCGTCCTGTCAAGTATGACGGTTATGCGGTCTCCTTCCTGGGCATTGTCGACAATTTCCTCATCATCGCGGATTATATATAAAATTCTTGCCTTTTCACAAACATGTTCATAACCGGTGAACTCGGTCCTGGCGCTCTTGTCCAGTCTTGCAAACACGCTGTCGTCCCAGGCGGAGCCGCCCTTGCTCTTCAGGGCTTCGCGGGCCTTTTCCCGCTGCTCCTCCATTTCCCTGCGGAAACCCTCTTCATCGATTTCGAGCCCGTTCTCGGCAGCAATCTCCTTTGTCAGGTCAAGGGGAAAACCATAGGTGTCATGCAGCTTGAACACCATGCTTCCCGAAAGGACTTTTTTGTTTTCTTCGATGGTTTGGGTTATAAACTCGTTCAATATACGAAGGCCCTGGTCAATTGTCGCCTGGAATCTTTCCTCTTCGATCCTGATGACTTTTTGTATATAATCGATCTTCTCGACAAGTTCCGGGTACGCGTCCTTTGATTCCCTAGCGACGACGGGCGCCACATCGTAAAGGAACGGTCCGTCAATTCCCAGAAGCTTTCCGTGGCGAGCAGCCCTTCTTAAAAGCCTTCTAAGGACATAGCCGCGTCCCTCGTTGGAGGGCAGGATCCCGTCGGACACCATCATAACGGTACTCCTTATATGGTCGGTTATGACGCGTATGGAAATGTCAGTCTTTTCCGATTTGCCGTACTCCACTCCCGCGAGCTTGCATATATATTCAAGAATTCTTTTTACCGTGTCCACCTCAAAAAGATTGTCGACTCCCTGCATTATGCAGCCGAGCCTTTCAAGGCCGAGACCCGTGTCTATATTGGGATGGGCCAGCGGCGTGTAATTTCCGTCCTCGTCCCTGTTGAACTGGGTAAATACCAGGTTCCAGAACTCCACGTACCTGTCGCAGTCACAGCCCACCTTGCAGTCCTCTTTTCCGCAGCCCTTTTCCGGTCCGCGGTCAAAGTAAATCTCCGAGCAGGGGCCGCAGGGTCCGGTTCCATGTTCCCAGAAGTTGTCCTTTTTGCCCATCCTGAAAATCCTGTCGGCAGGTAGACCAATATCCCTGTGCCATATTTCAAATGTCTCGTCGTCTTCCTCGTATATCGAAACATAAAGCCTGTCTTCCGGCATTTCAAGCACTTTTGTTACAAACTCCCACGCCCAGGCGATAGCTTCTTTCTTGAAATAATCCCCGAAAGAGAAATTGCCGAGCATTTCAAAGAAGGTTCCGTGTCTTGCGGTCTTTCCAACGTTTTCTATATCGGGAGTCCTGATACATTTCTGGCAGGTGGTAATCCTTCTCCTCGGAGGCTCCTCCTGGCCGGTGAAATAGGGTTTCAGCGGAGCCATGCCCGAGTTTATCAGTAAAAGGCTCGGGTCATTTCGCGGTATCAGCGAAAAACTTGGCAGGCGCAAATGACCTTTCCCCTCGAAAAATTGCAGGTATTTCTCTCTTAATTCGTTTATCCCGAGTTTCTGCATAATAATCTCTCCCCGTTCTTTTCAATTTACGTTGCAATAGTTAAGTTTTTGCATTGCAATGGACTTGATTTATTGTTTATTCCCAATGTTATTTTCCATATTTCTCGTTTTCCCATGCGTTCGTGACATGAGAACCGTTTTCGCGTACCAGGGCGGGACAAGAGAACCGTCCCCCTGTACCACGCTCGTGCCAGGGCGGGACAAGAGAACCGTCCCCCTGTACCACGCTCGTGTATCAGGGTGGGACAAGAGAACCGTCCCCGTGTACCACGGTGTCTTACAAAAAAACTCTCTTCCCAAAAGGGACGAGAGTATTGATCCGCGGTACCACCCTATTTCCCCGCCTGGCAGCAGGGCACTTAAGGACCTTAACGCGGTCATACGGCAGACCTTTTTACCGGCCTGCTGCTCAGAGTCTGCTTCACCTGCAGGAACCTGAAGGCTCGCACCGTCCGCCTTCTCTCTGAAGGTATCCTTGCACGCTACTCTTCTCTTCATTGCATATGCCTTCATCAAAATAAACTGCCCATGGATAAAAGCAGCAAATTTTACGGAATAACACTGCTATGCGACAAATATCTCGGTAAAATTATACATACGAATTGCTTTCGTGTCAAGGACAAGGCTTACTGGTCCTGCGCCGGGCGCCTTGCTTTCCTGTGTGCCATGTGTGAACACCTGAAAAACTCAATGGCTCTGAATATATTGCAGATCCTCCAGTGCATTCCCCTTAATATACAGTACTTTTCGGTCCGAATTTCCTTCACTCCACCGGTCCGTCCATATTTCGTTTCCGCAGGATTTTCCGTCGCGCACCGCTGTCAGGTCAAAAGTAATATATGTGCCATCATCGGTGTCTTCCGGTATTATCCATTCAAAGGCATAGGTTATGCCCGATTTTACAGTGGGAATTGTCTTCGCTTTCCTGCTTCCGCCGGAATAATAATTCGCCGTAAAGCTCACGCTTTCCGGTTCGCCTTCCACTTTTATATAACCCTTGATTTTGTAACCTGCCTTAACGCTTTTTACATGATAAGGAATGAGCGAGGCGCTGTTTACGGGTAAACTGCCGGTTTTTATATCCGTGCCTTCCCGTTTTGGATAGCCGCGGATTTCACCACTGATTTTTACCGGATTTTCCAGGTCGAAATAAAAACCTCTCCACGCGATGTCCAAAATGGACGTTATGGTGAAATCATAGGCCTCAAGTACTATCCTGTATGGGCCCAGGCACCGGTACAGCGTGTTGCCGGCGTTATCCGCCGCGACGATATGCAGGTAATACACCGTGTTCCTTTCGGTCACCGATGTCTCAAAGTTCCCCTGCAGGACTCTCTCCCAGCCTGAAGCGGGTTTTTCCGGAGACGTAGACCACAGGTACTCGACATATTTCAGGCCGCTGTGGGCATCCCACGCGTTAATGTTTACCGTTATGGGGGATTTGCCTGATTCCAGTGTTTCCGGCGAACAGTTCAGTACCGGCAGCACCCTGTCGACGCGGAAAGGTCCCCTGCATTTATATGTGCTGTTGCCCGCCGCGTCCACTGCTTCCATGTGAAGATAAAATTCTCCCGTATCCTCCTGGGTTACGAAGAAAACATAATCCCCGAAAGGCATCCAGCCTTCCTTGGGTTTGTCGGGCGAAGAGCTCCTGCAGTATTTCAGGACAGGAATACAGCTTTCCGCATCGCCTGCAGTGATTTGAACATGAACTGCCGTGTTTGCCCAGTCTCTTGAGACCGGCAGGCAATCTATAAAAGGAGGTGATTTATCAATGCAGAAGGTGCTCGATGTAATTACCGACCGGTTGCCCGCGTTGTCTTCCACCTCAATCTGAATCTTCCACCGTCCGTTCTCCGTAAATTCAGTTGTATAATCATTACTGCTGTAAAAATATTGACTGAAGGCATTCCACGTTTCACCGTCATCGGCCGAGGTCCTGTATCTCCATCGATATACGCCGCTGCCGCCATAGTCAAAGGGTGTAAAAGTGACCGATATATCTTCCTTTGTCCAACCGCAGCCGTCCGGTTCAAAACGCCCGTGGGGCGGAGTCATATCAATTAGGTACTTTTTTGATGAAATAACCGTACCGTTTCCGGCATTATCAATGATCTCAACTTCGATCCTCCAGGTACCCTCCCTGTCGACGGCAATGCTGCGTTCCTGCGCGCCGGGAAAGTAAGCGCTCCAGTTTTCCCATGTAATACCGTCTGTAAAAGAGCTCCTGTACCTCCACATCTTAACTCCGCTGCCGCCGCTGTCCACAGGTTTGAAAACCACGTTCAAAACCGTATTTGTCCAGTTGCAGCCATCGGGGTCAAATTCGCCCGCCGGGTTTTCACGATCGATGAAATAGGGTTTTGAGTTAATGCATGCAATATTGCCTGACCTGTCGACGACTTCAGCCTGTATAATCCATATACCGCCTCCTGCGATGCTTACGGTTCCGGTTTCAGAATATATGAAATCACTCCACGAACTCCATGTCATGCCATTGTCCTGTGACAGCCTGTACCTGAAGCAATCGGTTCCGCTGCCATCGTCGGTCACTGCCATCGCGACATCAACATCCCTGTTGGTCCATTCGCATCCGTCAGGTGAAAATGTTACGGAAGGAGGCGTGAAATCAATTTTATATATTCCGGACAGAACCGTTTCGACATTGGCTGCCTTGTCCTCCACCTCGGCCTGGATCATCCAGAGCCCCTGCTTGTTCAGATGTACATATCGCGTTATGCCGCCATTTATGTAATCACTCCATTCGCTCCATGTGCCTCCGCTGTCCTCCGATGTCCTGTATCTCCACCTGTAAACTCCGCTGCCACCCCTGTCGGAAGGTTCTGCCGCCACCATAATACCTTTATTGGTCCAGTTGCTTTCATTGGGTGTGAACGACGCCGAGGGCGGCACTTTGTCTATCAGGTAGCTTCCCGAGGTAAAAACGGCCGAGTTGCCGGCATTATCATAAATGTCGGCCTGAACTCTCCATATGCCCGTTTCTGAAAGGCTTATCGCAACAGCCGTATCTCCTGCAATGTAAGGGCTCCACTCTCCCCACGAGACCCCATTGTCGGATGATACGCGGTACCTCCACCTGTAAACGCCGCTTCCTCCCTTATCATCGGGGTCAAACACCACCTCCGCGCTGTCCCTTGACCAGTCGCGGCTGCCGGGTCTGAATTCGCCCGATGGCTTTGTCTTGTCTATATAATAATATCCCGAGGAAACCAGTGCCCTGTTGCCGGCGTTGTCCAAAACTTCCGTCTGTATCGCCCATATGCCGTCGGAATCGAATTCAAATGCTCCCCCGGAATCGCCGTCAACATAAGCACTCCAAGGACTCCATGTGTTTCCGCCGTCGGACGTAATCCTGCTCCTCCAGCTTTGCAATCCGCTGCCTCCGGTATCACTTGGTTCAAAAACAACGGTAATGCAGTTATTGGTCCAGCCATGATTATTGGGCGTGAAAATCCCCGAAGGTTTTTCCCTGTCTATCCTGTAAACGCCTGAAGAAACGATAGACCGGTTGCCGGCGTTGTCTGTCACTTCTGCCTGGATCAGCCATGTTCCCTGCGCTGTAATGTTTATAGAACCGCTCGTGTCGCCGCTGATATATTCGCTCCATTCCGACCATGTTGAACCGCCGTCAGGCGAAGTTCTGTATCTCCATCGGCCAATACCGCTGCCGCCCGTATCAGCAGGGTCGAAAATCACCGATACATTTTCAGTGGTCCACTCGCTGTACTTAGGAATAAATACACCCGAAGGCGCTGTTTTATCTATATAATACAATCCTGATCCCACAAGTGCCGAATTGCCGGCATTGTCGAAAATCTCCGCCTGGATTTTCCATATTCCCTCGAGGGCAAGACTTATTTCCCTGGATGTATCTCCTTCGATATAGTCAGACCATGACCCCCATGATTCTCCTGCATCGTTGGAAAGCCTGTATCTCCATTTCAGGACGCCGCTTTCTCCCTCATCATGGGGGTCAAAGACGACACTTACGCCGTCCGCGGTCCAACTGGTGTTATTGGGAGTAAAAACACCGGAAGGAACAAGTTTGTCGATATTCGTAATATACACAGGTATTTCGGTTAAATTGCCGGTGTTGTCCCCAACAACGAATGTATATTTTCCGTTGGCTGCAACTGAATAATGAGCAGTATCCCCAACGGCACAGGTATTGTCAGGCAACAGTATGCTTCCCACTCCGCTGCCTTCATCTGCAGCAGACACATTTATAACAACGTCGGTATTTGTCCAGCCCGGCGGATCTATGCTGACGGTTGCAACGGGCGGAATCGTGTCAATTTTGTAAGGCCCTGCGACAATATAACTGGCATTTTTCATTATGCTTCCGTCAAAAGCTTCAACGTGAAAATACCAGGCGCCATGCTCGGACTGGATTACCTCAAAACTTTCGTTATGTGTTATCTCCCAGACCATGGACGGTTTTTCTGCGGTTTTGCTCCAGCAGTATCGCACCTCGCTGATTCCCGAATCGGTATCCGTCGCCGTTACCTTCACAGTCACTCCGACATTGGCCCAATCCCTTTCGGCAGGCTCAATTTCAATAACAGGCGGTAACCTGTCGCTGATTACCGAAAAACTCTCGGTGTATTCCTCCGACCATGCACCCAGGCTGTCCCTCACCTTAAGCTTCAGTTCGTAATCCCCCGGCCCCCATGGACTAAAATCCACGGGAGCCTCGCTTCCTGCATACTCTACAACAGATTCCTTCACCAGCGTCCATACTCTTTCAACAATGTCGTGCCCGTCGGGATCAAAGGAATTGTCAATAATAATTGCTCTTTGGTTAATTTTCACGGGATTTGGCGATATCACAAACCGGGCTACGGGAGGGTTATTCCCCGGTCCCGTGCTGACGGTGTTTATTGCAGGATCGCTCCGGGAATTTTCCATGTCTGTAACTACAAGCTTTACCAGGTACTCCTTGTCCGCTTCCAGGCTTACGGGAAGGCCGTCCTTCCACAGGTTGTCTTCAATTTCCTTCCATTGCCAGAATCTTTTTACGATCCCTTTATCGGCTCTTGAAGTATGGTCGGGATCATAACTGGTGTCGGTTATCGAAGGAATATAACATCCGTTGGACTCGTCATAGGCCAGTGTTATGCCGAACTGTGCCACGGGTTTCCTGTGAACGAAAATTACTGTCCTGAATTCGGTATCATCGCTCCAAAGCCGGTATTCGTCAAACGCGGCTCCGCTTTTGGGATTGTCCATTGCCTGAAAACTTACGGTATATTTGCCCGGCATGTAAAAACTGTTGTAGGGAAAATCCCTGTACTGCCCGGAATCAGGTAAGATTCCGCACGGGTTGTCAAACCAGTACGGATCATGGATATATTTCCAACGACTTCGGTGCCTCGGGTCCAGTTCCGTATCACTGTAAAACGCGTGATAAGTAATTTCCTCGCCCACAATCACAAAGGCTCCTGCGTCCGTTGTATTGATCCTGCTTCCTATAAAACCGGCAAGCCTGTCCATCGAACCGGACAAATCAGTATTGTCGAAATACAAACCCCTGTCTTCGATCCGGGAAACCAGTTCACTGATCTGTTGTTCATTGCCGGCAGTGCCGAAACCGCAGTAATATATTTCCCGCGATTCCAGGATTTCTGCAAGATGTTCCGTTTCGGCAAGGTTTAAATCATGGATGTTTACAAAAAACCTTTCCGCTTCGCTGCGCCATGGTATACTGTCGAGCACTTCAGTGACCTGCAGGTCCCGCCCGTCATTCACGAACACCCTCACATTTACCCGGCAGTCTTTAAGAGCCGGAACAAGCCTGTTGTCTGCCAGATTCTGCACAAAGCCGATATCGTTATGGGCAGTATCGCCTATGTTAATGTATATATCCGCTTTTGGATAAAAGCTTTCGGCTATGTATCCACAAAGTCCGTCCAGAGCAGAGTCCAGGTCGGTGTTATCAATAAATATTCCGTTTCCGTTTATGCTATTTATAAACTCGTTGGATTGATCTTCATTGTTAAGCGTTCCCAACGATACAAACGAGATATTTTTGTTTAAAAACTTTTCTATCAGACCTGATAAATCCGATTGATCAAGCAGGTTATACAAATCGGGATCATGTATGTTGATGAAAAACGTAGCAGAACCTTCTCTCCATGTAGTATTCTCAATAATACTATTAATGCTTTTATAGGTTTCCTGGTAAGCAATAAATGGATTATCGGTCGTATGACAGGCAGTTACATAACTTAATGCTCCGTCCCTGGACAGTAATTGATTGCCATCATACTGCACCGTACCTCTATAACCTATATATGCCTCATCGTTGTAATAAGGAGATACATTTATATTGTTCCAGTAATATACACCATTATCTGTAACAATCCACGATTGTTCATGATTGTTTATACATGCAAAAGGTTTTAAATTTTCAGTTCCGGGAACATATTCAGGCTCCAGGGACGACAAAGTCCCCCATTTATAGTAACGGCTGCGGCCCCATTTATATACTGCGCCATTACTTTTAATTGCTATCGAACCTTCACCGCCGGCATGGATATCTATTGCATCAGAAAAAACCTTTTTGGGATAATCCGCACGATCCGTTGTGCCATCGCCAATCTGACCGCAGAAATTGCCGCCCCAGGCATAAACATCACCGTTATCTAATAGGACCAGTGTATGATACCAGCCCGAAACAATTTTAACTGCATTGGGAAAACTAAAGCCAAGTTCTAATATTTCCTCACCAGATAATAAATATCTCCCCCATGCTACAACATCACCATTTTTCTTTATGCCAACAGCAGCATAACCACCAACATAACCTGAAATCAATCTTAAATCCTCAATAGCAGTCACGAGAACGGGCTCGCTTCTGTGTATTTTAGTACCGTCGGCCAACTGACCATTGGCATTATTACCCCAAGCCCACATGGAACCGTCCTTCTTTAATGCAAAAAAAGATTCCGTATTCAAGCCAAATATATCCACTACATTGTCCAAACCTGGGACTTTGTGAAGTTTTCTTGTTTCAAAGTTTAATTGCCAGACAGTACCATCATCGGCCAATGCAATACGCAAACTCTGTAAACTTAATTCACCAATAAATTTAACAAATTTTGCAGGGAAATAATTAACCACTCTAAAATTGTTGTAAGGAGAAGGATCAATACCATAAAGCTCAGGATATGTTTCAACCTGATAGCTGCCGCACTCATAAACTTTTCCGTCATACGCTATTGCGCCAATATTGTTATCAGCTCCGGCAGCAATTTGGACTATACCGGATAATTCAGAAATAACGGAAATCGTTGAACCCGTATAGTAGCCCCAACGGTAAACAGTACCGTTACGATGGAGCGCCACGGAAAAATTATATCCGGTTTTTATACTTGTAATATTACTTAGCCCGGGTATCTGCCTCGGTAACAATTGGGGACCATCGTTGATATAACCAAGCTTAAAATTGGAATTATCACCCCACGACCATACAGTGCCATCACTTTTCAAAGCCAGTGAAAAACCTTCTCCTGCAGCTATATCAATAACATCGGACAAACCAACAACCTGGACAGGTGAAGAAGGAGGTTTTTGCTCAGTAGTGCCATCACCCAGCTGGCCATATAAATTGTTACCCCAGGCCCAAACAGTGCCATCGTTTTTTAACGCCAAAGAATGATAATCGCCTATGGAGACTTTTACCGCGTTATTTATGATTACTTGTGTCGGATTAAATGCTGAATAAACATTACCTGAACTGTCTATTACAAAAATACTGGGACTGTTACCGCCGGACTCAACATCAACAATATCAATACTTTCCAAACCGCTCATTTGAACCGGGGACGTTGTTTCTCTCCCCCAACGCCACACAGTGCCATCCTTCTTCAAGGCTACAATATAGCCCCAACGATCCTTGCCCAATGATATATCAACACAGTCACTAAATACTACCTGTGGACTTGAACGGGGAACTTCGCCCGAAAACCCTAATCCCAACTGTCCTGTCCTGTTTTCACCCCACATGAAAACAGAGCCATCGGGCATTAGAACAGCCCTGTTGCCATTATTAACAAAGATTTTGCCGTAACCTGAATACATTTCTTTTTTTATCGTAGCCTGAACGTCAATGTTCTTGGCCTGCAAAGCGGGAACGACAGCATTATTTAACCTGGAAGCAATCAATCCTTCATCGTGATTAGTCTTGCCTATATTTACAATCAAATCAACCTTCTTCTTGGGCGCAAAAGACAGTCCTGCTGTCGGGGCCGTATTTGATACAGGCTCAAGATCAGCGCTAACCGTGTTGCTTTTTGCATCGGCTGAGCCGATCAAATAACTGTCTGCAAAAACTTTAAAGGCAGAAGTAAATGCATTGGTTGCTATTATTAACAACGACAATATTAATGCCATCAACCTCTTGTAAACCATAAAACCCCCGAAAATTCTCTAAAGCCTCCTAACCCTCCTGCCGATTATGGAATATATTCTTCAGTGACCTGCATCTCGACTCTGTATCTTCCAACGGGCTCGGAACACAGGTATTCAATTACAGGATTCTCAAGAATACTGCCGATATCGTTAAGATCTTGAATAAGCGTCCTTGTATCTTCAGGATCGTCAAAGTCGCCGTCATTATTGCCGTCATATATAACCCATACCTTGCGGTTGCTTATAGGATCGCCGTCCCTGGAAAAGGAACGGTCAATAATCACCAGTTTTGAATACAGCCTGTTCCATGACGAAGACAATTTAATATCAGGATTGGATGCGAGGAAAGCTTCAATGTTTTCCTGGTTAATTTCACAATTCGCGAAGTGCCTGTTAATTCTGTCAACACACTCGTTGTACGTTTCTCTCGGCACTGAAAACATGACACGCGTAAATACGCTGTTTACAACCTGGGAATATTCATAATTGGTATGGAGACTTAAGGTTCCGTCCGCGTTGTAAATACGCGGTGTAGTATATACGACAAAATCTACAATTGGCGGTTCATCTGGAACTATGGTTATTTTCCTTTTGGCAGTGCTTCTAAGCCCAGCATTGTTATAAACGGTAAGGGTAATTTCGTAGTCACCCGGAACTTTAAAAAGTATCTGTGGCTTTTCTAACCCCTTTAACGAATTTGAGTCATATGGAATCCCTCGCGGTATGTTGTCGGGGCAAAAACCAGTTACTATGCAGAAATTATCAGTAGCGCCGGTTCCGGGAACAGGTTCAATGCTCCATTCCGTTTTGGATTTGTCAATTGAATATTGACCCAAGTTATAGCTGCCGCTTGAATCCAGGTAAACAACCCTGTTCTGCTTAAGTTTGCCCGAAACTTTCAGCTGTGCCACCGGCGGAGGTTTAACCACCTCAATAAAAGCGTCAGTGGCGTCAGTCGCGCCTTTGTTATCCGTAACCTGAAGCAAAACGTAGTAAGTACCTTCATTCGGATACATTAATTCCATCCAGCTGTCATTACCAACTCCATGATTTTGCGGGAGCCACAGGTACGACTCAATATTGCTGTCCGGGTCATAGGACCGCGCTCCGGAAATAACGAACGGAACGCCGGCATATGCCGTAAGCGGCGCATCCAGCACAGCCACCGGAGGAATGTTTTCTTCATAAGACGACGGCGTTGGCACGGGAGACGGTGACGGCACCGGTGAAGGCGAAGGCAATACAATTGGTGAAGGTTTAGGCGTTGGTGTAGGAGTAGGTGTCGGTGACGGCGTTGGAGAAGGCGACGGTGTAACTCCCGGTGTCGGAGAAGGCTTTGCCTTCCATAAATTAGCTGAAGCCAGGGCAGAATCCATCCTGCTTGTCCCGTCTTTAAACACCGCTACGGCAGTAGCAGTGAAATATTGCGTATAGTCATAGCTGTCACCCATTATGCTTGCCGGCAGATTAAAAGTAAAAGAATGAACAGCATTCGGGCCGGCAGGCAGGTCCAGATATTGCAGCTGATCAGGCTGCCCATATGGTACATCAAGCCTCGCGGCAATATTCCAATATAGAAGCTGAGAGTAATCGGAACAGCCATTGAGAGAAGCACTGACATTGAGTTTTACGGTAACATTGCCGCCTGTAACCTGTACCCTGTCCGGCTGCGTGTATGCGGTAGTATTAACTTCACCGTACACTATCGGAATTTTCTTTATATCAAGCGTAATGTCTTTATAACTTCTCGTGGACTCTATATTGTCATATTCGGTAGTGAGCCTTACGGTATATGTGTCTTCAGGAAGATGCGACAAGTCAACTCGCGTTGCGTTTATACCTTTATCAATAACAGTATTCCAGGTGCCATAGGCCGATTTATATTGCCATGTATAATACCTTTTAATAGCGTAATCCGGAAAATAGGACTTGTCCCCTTCAAGCTGAATAGAGTCCCCTTTATAGCATGTCAAAGTATCGGAAGGTATATTGTTACCGTTCCGGGTTATTCTAGCTACCGTTGGCTGATAGTATTTTTCAACATTCTGCGGAGCAATAGTCACCGTGATATTGAAATATTGATAAAAGTCGTTGGGGTTGGACCAGTTTCTGGCTCTTATAATTGATTCGGGAGTAAAAAATACCGTTCCGGAAGTAACTCCATTGATATCAATAGATCCGAGAGGGACGCCATTTTCCTTAATCGTCAGGATGCCGTCAAGACGTATAGTGCCGCCGTATTTAAAGAAATTTATAAATTCATCTTTATACCCATGCTCGGTTATCATGCGGTCCAGTATTGATCCGGTGGTATTTTGAGCAATTGGTATAATATAAGTGTAGGATACTGTTCCATCTCCATTGTCGGTAAAAATATTACTTTCATATGCAAGATTAGCTTTATATGTTCTTCCGTTAACTGTTATTGACGCAACGAACCCTATAACAGAATAGGTCGTTTTTGTAGAAGGTAAAGCTTTTGTAGCACGGGTAACAAATTCTATACGGTCATTTTCTACCTTTATATTTAGCGCATAACTTTTAAAATAATTACATGGTAAAAAATTTATAACAAATATTAAAACAAATAATACTGCAATATGTTTTTTGATTTTCATTATGTCAGCTCCTTAAACTCAGATATATATATAAACTCGCTGTCAAAAGTAAACTCTGCATGCTTCCATTTATCAGGATTTCTGGATGGAATAATTGCTAACGGAACTTCAATATCAACATAGTACCATTTATTGGTTTGTAATTGCTTCATATTGTACTTCTTAAAATACTCTGGCTTAATTGAGTTAAATTTGATAAAAAGCCTGCAACGTGTATGTATACCAGTACCCCATGATTGATAAACCAATGACCAATCTGTAATAACCTTACTTTCACATGATATTTGATACGTTTTTATATCATTAATTCTTAGCTGTATATACTCTTCGTTTGTATATTTCTTTCCATTAATCCATATTTCACTGGCTGCTTCGGGCATAAAGAAATATCTATATTTTTCATAAAACCCATTAAGGTTTTTATAATCAACATTAAAATGTGTTAACAAGAGATTTTTCGCAGTTGCAGATATTAATTGAGCAGTTTCCAAAGTATAATTGATACCATATGTATAACCCTTATTTATAAACTGTTCGTTAGTAAGATAACTGTCAGGAAAATACTTAGGCGTATTTATATTATCCCTATATCCCTGCAGCTGCAGAATTACATCCTGTTCTTCCGTTGGATTCTTTGCTACCCGTATAATGTCATACCTTTGAGTTATAAAAAACGCCACGTCGAAGCCCAGGCCTTCCATGAAGTACCTTATAGGCACATAGGACCGGTTAACGGAAGTGTCGACCACCGTTGTTGCGTCAGGCATTACCTTGTAAACTCCGTTTACGTAGTAATCGCTTCTGCCGATGTTGAATTCAACCCTGTTGCCGTCAAGCTCCGCAATTGCCCTGTCGTTTACGCTGTCCCATGTGACATAGGCTCCGGCAGCTTCGCACAATTCTCTGAAAGGATAATAGTTCCTGTCATTTTTATTTAATATGGGAAGGGTTAGTTTTACCTCCCTGCCCTCTATAAATATCTTTATCGGTCTTTTCGGTGGCGCGAATCCCGGGATTGCCGCAAAAGTATCGGCAGACGGCAAGAATGTCAGAATTAAAAATAATGTTAAAACCGTAAGTATTCTTTTCACTTTTATCACCTGAAAACCCTGGAATTTATTCAAAAGCTCTTTGTATCAGACTCAAGCCACGCACATCCATGCTTATCAATTTTTAACAGTTTTTCGACTATATTTTATAATTAATGTATTAAATTGTCAATACATAAATGAGAAATTTGTCAAGAAAATTTATATTTTTTGGTATTTCTCTCAGGAAATATAAAGGATTGCCTTTGTAGATTTATAATTTTCACTGCGTCAAAAAACTTATCATTGTATGAATTGTTTAAAAAATAATTGATGTATCTAATAGAGTAAACGTGATAATTAATCAAGCTTATATAAATTAATCAAGCTTTTATATGAACAAAGAAAACGGGCGAATTTCTTCGCCCTCGTGGTGCCGAGTATGTCCCGAATATATAATTTATTACGAGTACTTTAAAAGCTTTAGTTCATGTGTGTCAAGTTTTTGTTTTATGTCCTTAATATCTTTCTTAATCTCAGTAATGCTTTCAAAATTTTGTTTATAACCGTCGTACAAAATTTTCAGGTTGGTGTCAAGTTTGTTTTCTAAAACTGCGATATTTTGCTTAATACCTGCAATTTCATATTCCACGCAATTAAGCCTGGAATCCATGGAATCAAGCCGCACGTCCATGGAGTCAAGCCTGCTTTCTACAGAACCAAGCCGTTCATTCATGGAACCAAGCTGGGTTTTAACAGAACTTATTTCACTGAGAATTTTCTTTAATGTTTCTTCCATGTTTTCACCTTTGAAAAAGAAAAAGCATTACTATAATGTATATTACCATAGACTGGAAAATAAATCAAGATGCAATTTCAAAATCCACTAAATTTCAACAAATATATACATATTTAATTATACCAATGCATCAATCAATCTCTTCAGTAAAATCTTCATGATCGCCATGACAGGCACCGCAATTAACATACCTGGTATCCCATAGAACTCCTGGCCGATTAACACCGCCAATATGGTGCTTACGGGATGCAGCCCCAGTTTGCCTTCTACGACTTTTGGCGTAATTAATATATTGTCTATCTGCTGTACCGTCACAAAGACCAGTATCACCCACAGAGCTTTTACGGGCGACTGTATCAGCGCCACGCCAACAGCCGGTACCGCCCCTATAACCGGTCCAAAATAGGGTATCACATTTGCCATTCCTCCAAATATGCCGAGTATCAGCGGATATTTAACACCTGTCAGTAACAGCCCGATTATTTCCAGCGTTCCCACAATAAGCGCTGTAAGCAGCTGGCCCTGGATAAACTTCGACAGTACCCCGTTTATTTCCCTTCCAGTGCCAACAATCCAGTTTCTCCATCTGCGCGGAACAAGCGACAGGAACGCTTCCCTGAAGAATTCTGAATCCTTGATAAAATAATAGGCAATTATCATGGCAAGGACAAAATCAAAAGACACCTGTACCGCTGCAATCATTACATCAAGCGACTTTCCCAGGATTCTGGCTACATAATCCCGAGCAATGCCCGTACCTGTATTTATCTGGTCAAAGACGGCTTCCTTGACCTCATCGGGCCACTTGCTCGACTGTATGATAATCGTCGATTTTCTTATCAGGTTTTGATATTGTTCAGTAAGTTCCGGCAGGGTTTCAGTCAAATCCCTCACATTGTTGATTGCCTCGGGCAGAATAAATGCCGAGGTCAGTACAATAAAGACCGCAAAACATAAATAAACCAGCAATATTCCCGTTCTGACCGGTATATTCCGCCGTTCAAGCCTGTGAACCAGCGGGCTTAAAATATATGCAATTATTCCGGCCATGACAAAGGGAAGAATGATATTGCCGATTCTAACCCTGAAACGATAGACAAACAAAACTACTGCCAATATGAACATCGCCAGAAGAGAATAAAACAAAGTTTTGCGTTTTGCCGGCATCAGAAGTATCCCTCGTCAATTACGCTTTTGTACAGGTTTGCCTGCTGCTTTTGCAACAATTATTGCTTTTTCCATGCTTTAAGCAGTATGTTAAAGGCCGGATGTAGCGGTCCGGCCTTTGGAGGATTTGAGATATTTTTACGCCCTTGCATATTCCGGGCGTGTTGCTACCTTAAAACATCAATAAGATCACATATTAAATTTCCGGATTTTCTGATAAAGCTTCTTCCGCTTCTGACCATCCTTCTTCCGGTTCTGCCGTTCACCATTTTCGTGTCCATCATCATGCCTACAGTTGCGCCTATAACGCCGCCAATAATGAGGCCTTTGGCAAATCCTTTATGCACAGACATCTCTCCTTTCATTACTGCAGTTCACTTTTTATGCTTCCATCATTTCTTCGTTTTAATGCATTCCTTTTTGCTTATGTGCATTTTACCGATACATGCCAGGTGTAAATTACATGTGCTCCCTGTATGCTTGTCCGCTCCGGGCCTGTTTAATTCCCGCTCCCGGCGTGATACTGGCTCCCGCCGTTTATCAACTTTGCCAGTCCGCCGCCGGTTTCGGTTATTTCTTCAGTTGCATCCCTGTCCACCAGCAGGCTCTCGTCGCTAAATTCATATTTCCCGAATAACGGGAGCAATTTGCGTCCCGTCATAATATCCTGGAACAATCCGTCGGAAATCTCCACGCCCTCTATCCTGCCGGTGGTGCAATCAAACAGCACATCTTCAATTACTCCCAAATCCCGTCCGGTCTTCGTAAAAATCCTCAAACCTATGACCTTTCCCCTGCTTTCATATTCTTCATCATTTTCCGCGTCTTTCGCCGTAATAATGCACGAGCGGCTGTTTATCACCATGGCGTCACTTCCTATGCTTGCCACATCATCAAGCCTAATCAGCCGGTTCCTTAAGTCAGCGCCCGTGCGCTCGAGCTGGAAACCATAAACGCATTTTTTAACCGGAATGAAAATGACGTCTTTTACAATTCCGACGCGCTTCCCGGTTTCAATGCAAAGAACCGGCAATCCGACAATTTCGCTATATTTAACCACGGGCATCGCTCCGTTGATTTTCAGCTTATGTAGTTAGTATTGCGAGATCTTCTAAAAAAATTCATTCAATTTGGTTTGACTAATCTTATTCAGCCATGTAAAATTTAACTTGTTTATAAATGATTTTTATTTATTTTCTCGCTTCAGGCAAAGGCGAAATTCTTTTCCGAAAGGTGACTGATCCCTTTGAAAGGTCTCAATCATTTTGGCATTTCAAAACCGGAAATTCTCTTGCCGGCAAAGCACGTCGATTACGAAAAATGGGCGGTTGTTGCGTGCGACCAGTACACTTCCCAACCGGAATACTGGAATAAAGTAGAAAATATCGTCGCCGACAATCCTTCAACCCTGAGGATGATTTTGCCCGAAATCTATCTTGAGAAACCCGGCGTGGACCGGCGGATAGAAAATATCAACAAGACCATGAAGCAGTATCTCGAGGACGGGACGCTTGTCCCGCAGGGCAAGGCCTTTGTTCTCGTAGACAGGAAAACAACCCATGCCGCTTCAAGAAAAGGTTTGATTGTTGCCCTGGACCTCGAGCAATATGAGTATGCAAAAGGAGCAAAAAGCCTTGCGAGGGCTACCGAAGGCACCGTAATCGACAGGCTTCCGCCGCGAATTAGAATAAGAGAAAACGCGCTCATTGAGCTGCCCCATATAATGGTTCTGATTGACGATCCCGGCAGGAGCGTCATTGAACCGGTGGCAGAGGCATGTTCACGCCTTGAAAAGCTTTATGACTTCGAACTGATGATGAACGGCGGCCATATAAGGGGTTACAAGGTAGATGACGAATCGCTGGTTGAATCTGTTTTCTCTGCCATGGCAGAACTTGCCGACCCTGAAAATTACGAAAAGAAGTACGGCGTCAGCGCCAAAGAAGGGATCCTTTTGTACGCCGTCGGCGACGGTAACCATTCCCTGGCTGCGGCCAAAGCATATTGGGAAAAATTAAAGAAGGATCTGCCATTAAGCGAAGCCGAAAACCATCCTGCGAGATATGCGCTGGTTGAACTCGTAAATGTTCACGACGAGGGGCTTCAGTTTGAACCTATTCACCGTGTGCTTTTCGGAGTTGACATTGAAGCACTTATTAATGATATGCAGGAATTTTTAAGAAGCAGGGGCTGTAAGGCGCAGTGCGAATTTTTCAGCAATAAAGGCCTCATAGAAACCGTATTTGATGAAAAGCGCCAGGGAGTGCACATATTGCCGTTTATCACCGCTGAATTCGCAGGCGCAATATTCGTCGAAAATCCCGGGTTTAATCTTGAAGTTGCCACGCTGCAATGTTTCCTTGATGAGTACCTGACAGATAATAAAAACGTAAGAATTGACTATATTCACGGAGACGAAGTTGTTTTTGACCTCGGCGAAAAACCGGGCAATATGGGATTCTTCCTTCCCCCGATGGACAAACATGAACTCTTCAAGACGGTCATACTGGATGGCGCGCTGCCGAGGAAGACATTTTCCATGGGAGAGGCGGAAGAAAAGAGGTTTTACCTTGAGTGCAGGAAAATTCGCTGATCGTCTTTATCATATTTAAGCAAGGAGGATGCTTATGGAAAAGGCCCTGATAGTTGACGGTCTCAGGAAATCCTACGGCAGGCTGGAAGCTGTCAAAGGTGTCAGTTTCGAAGTTAACGCGGGTGAAATATTCGCGCTCATCGGACCCAACGGTGCAGGCAAAACCACGACGCTGAGAATGATTGCAACGCTGTTGACTCCAACGTCGGGTGATGCATATGTCTACGGAACAAGCGTCAGCCGAGAGCCTGAAAAAGTAAGGCATATGATAAGCTATCTTCCCGAGGAGGCAGGAGCCTATAAAAATCTCACTGGGTTGGGATACCTTAATTTCATGGCTTCACTTTTCGCCGATGATAAAAAGCAGCAAAAGGAATTTGTCAGCAGGGCATGCGAAATCACCGGCCTCGGGGACAGGCTCAAGGACAAGATGGGCAGTTACAGCAAGGGTATGACAAGAAAAGTAATGCTGGCACGTGCTGTCATGACCATGCCCAAGCTGGCCATACTCGATGAGCCCACCAGCGGCCTTGATGTACTGAATGCCCTCGAAATACGAAATACAATAAAAGCACTGGCAAAGGAAGGCATGTCGGTACTTGTATCGAGCCATAACATGCTCGAAATCGAATACCTTTGCGACAGGGTTGCCATTATTGACAAGGGCATTATTCACGTATCAGGCACACCTCGTGAATTAAAAGAAAGGTATAACGCCCAGAACCTCGAGGAAGTGTTTGAGGAGGTGGCAAAATGAGAAGGTTTAAAGTATTGCTTTTCAAAGAGCTTAAGGAACTGCTGACGCTTCAGATGATGATTCCCCTGATAATTGGGGTTGTGGTGTTCCTCTTTATAGGAAACATCATGGGAAATGAAACGGAGAGGGCAAAGGAACCGAAGGAAATAATCGTGCTTGACAATGACAGGTCCGATTATGCACAAGCCGTTGCCAACAGCCTTACGAGCGCCAATTTCATTGTAAAACACTATACCAACATAACAACCGATCAGGCCGTTGAAGAAGCGAAAGAAAACGACATATCAGTGGTAGTCGAGATTCCGGAGGGGTTCGAAAAGGGGCTTATGGAACTTAAGCCGATGCAGGTTAAAACCTACAGCATTGTCAGGAACTTCTCCCTAATGGGCTCAATGACAACACGCATCGTGAGAGAAGTACTCAATGCAATGAACGATTACATAAGCAACGAGTTCATGAAAAGCAATTTCTCCGTCGAAGATCCCGAAAGTTTGAAAAATCCGATAAAAACCGTGGATTACACACTGATTGGAGACAAACAGGCCGAAATAGATCCTGAAGCTGTGACAGGGTTCATCATGTCGCAGACAATCCTTATACCAATACTCATGTTTATAGTTATAATGTTTGCTGCCCAGATGATTGCCGTAACCGTGGCTTCAGAAAAAGAAAACAAAACCCTGGAGACCCTTCTCAGCACACCGATAAGCAGAATATCCCTGGTAGCGGCCAAGATGGTTGCCGCGGGCATAGCATCGCTGCTTATGGCAGTAGTCTACATGTTCGGATTCCAGTCTTATATGAATGGTGTTACCGGGGGCGCGCTGAACCAGGTAGCCAGTATGGGCTCAAAGGAGGCATTCAAAGCCCTTGGTTTGAGCCTTAACACAACGGATTACATAATGCTGGGCACTTCCCTGTTTTTAAGCATACTGACCGCTTTGGCGCTTTCACTGATACTCGGCGCCTTTGCGGAGGATGTAAAGAAAACCCAGGGCCTGGTTGCTCCCCTTATGTTTCTTATACTCATTCCCTATCTGCTGACTATGTTTGTAGATATTAATTCGGCCTCACCCGCTGTCAGGACACTGGTATATATAATCCCGTTTTCCCATCCGTTCCTGGCTTCACCGAACCTCTTTTTGGGCAATTATGAGACAGTTCTGTTAGGAATTCTGTACCAGGCAATGCTATTCAGCATCCTGGTAGTTATTGCAGGAAAAATCTTCTCAACTGACAAAATTCTGACCATGAAACTGAAATGGGGACGGTCCTCAAAATAAACGGGACACGGGTGCAACGGGACACGGGCAACGGGACACGGGGACGGTTCTCCTGTCCCGAACGGGACACGGGGACGGTTCTCCTGTCCCAGGTTGCTTTTTCCTAAAAAAACAGGGTCGGTCTCGCATTTTCGCCGAGAATCGTCCCTGTGTTTATTTTTGACCGTTTTTTGTCTTGTCTTCTATATTTGTCCGGGTAAAAAGACCGTTCCCATTCCCAATCGGATAAAAAACATTACTATGGTTTTAAGGATAAAAGTTCAATCTCCAGATCATTCCCCATCTTCCAATGGCCTGCGAATCAAAATTACCTTCATCTATTCCAGGATAAGTTCACAATACCTGAGGTCCGAAAGACAAAAGATGTATCCCCTTTTAACAGGATAAGAAAACCTTGCTCAAGGCATATGGGACAAGAGAACCGTCCCCTTGTCCCTGGGACAAGAGAACCGTCCCCTTGTCCCAAACCCCGAACAAGGCATGTGGGACAGGAGAACCGTCCCCGTGTCCCAGTCCCCCTGTCCCAAAAGAAGCGTCCCCGTGTCTCGTTGCGTAGTACCAAGCAAAAATCTTAACAATAAATTAACACCGAATAGTGTATACTTTTGACGGAGAGGGTGAACGCCATGCGATTGCTGGTTATCGAGGACGACAGGGAACTTGCCCTTGTTATGAAAAAAGGCCTGGAAGAGCGCGGGTTCACGGTTGACGTATCCAACACTGGCGGCGAGGGCGAAGAAAAGGCGCTGGCAAACGGGTATGATGCAATTTTGCTCGATTTGAACCTGCCCGATAAAGACGGGCTTGACGTATTAACTTTTTTGCGCGAACAGGAATTGCGGACACCCATTATAATTATCACTGCGCGCGACGCGGTTGCTGAGCGCGCGCAAGGCCTGAACAGCGGCGCCGACGATTACATTATAAAGCCTTTTGATTTTGAAGAGCTTAAAGCGCGGATACAGGCTGTCATCCGCCGTTCGTACGGGCGAAGCAAAAACGAAATAAAAATCGGGTGCGTGCGGATTGATCCCAATACGCGAAAAGCTTTCGTCGGCGGGTTGGAGCTTTCCCTCTCGGCGAAGGAATTTGACATCCTGGAATATATTGCAAGCCGGTATCCCGATGTCGTATCCGGTGAGGATATTGTTGAACATGTATATGACGATAATACTCTCTATGTATATCAGCGGAAACCGGGAAAAAAACAAGAAGGAATATGCCTGTGCGCTGCTCGAAAAAGTCGGCATCAACAGGGAAACAGCCGGCAGAAAAGTGCTGAAAATGTCCGGTGGAGAGCAGCAAAGGGTTGGCATTGCCCGCGCCCTCGCCAACGATCCCGTCATCGTCATAGCCGACGAACCCACGGGCAACCTGGACAGCGACACCGAAGAGGCAGTGCTCGGCATTCTCTCATCTCTTGCCCGTGACGAAGGCAAGTGCGTTATCATCGCCACCCACTCCAAAAAAGTCACTTCCATTGCCGACGAAGTATGGGGAATCAACGACGGAAGGCTGCTTTTCGTAAAAAATTCATAACTATCGCTTTTTCCTGCACAGCAGCTCATAAAGGCCCATTGCGAAAAGAAACACGCCAAACCATTTTTTAAGCTGATTCCCGGGAAGGTTTAATGCAAGTTTCGAGCCCGCCCAGGCGCCAATAAGGCCAAATACGATAATCGGCACGGCTGTTTTGAAATCAACGTGCCGGTTTTTTATATGTATTATAAGAGCGACAACAGCAGTAGGTATGAAAAACAGCAGGTTTGCGCTCTGGGCCGTTTGCTGCGGAGAATTCATGAACAGCACCAGCGCCGGTATAAGTATTGTTCCTCCGCCGATGCCCATCCCGCTTACGATACCCGCCGCCGTTCCAATGAGAATTAGAATTATTTCCATAGAATCATCCTCAGAGCCGCAAGAATCATGAAGCTTCCAAACATTTTGCTCAGCAGGCCGGCCGGGCATTTATTCAAAAGCCTTGCGCCAATATATCCGCCTGTGATGCCACCGAGCATGACGTTCAATGTCAGGGGCCAGTTTATAAAATCTCCGCGGATATACATAAAAGCGCTTACTACGGTGAGCGGCAATATAATTGCAATAGCCGTGGCATGTGCCTTGTGTTCCTCCGCTTTCAGCAGAAAAACCATTGAAGGCACCACGATTGTTCCTCCGCCGGAACCGAAAAGTCCGTTGGCCATGCCGGTTATAACCCCTATCAGGGCATATTTTGTAAATTTAAAAAATTTCATCTTCCCAAACCAGGCCTTTCCTTGATCCAATTCGAATTCATTATTTTTTCAGTCACATGTTATTAACTTATAAAAGTATTTTTGAGCTACATTTTATTAACTACAAAAGTATTTTAGTCGCACGGCATCAACTATGCAGAATTAAAGTAGTTTTGGACGCGACTCAATCAACTGTAAATAAAGCCATACAGAAAGCATAAATCCATGCGCCTTAACTTAAATTACTACAAAAACTTTAGCCTAAAATACTACACAATCTTTAACTTAAGTTACTACCAAACGTTAACTTAAGATACTACAAAAGCTTTAGCTTAAAATACTACAAAAATATCTTTAGTCACACGCCATTAACTATACAAAGAAAAAAAAGCCTGCAGTCTTTGCCTATCGGCAAAAACTGCAGTCGGATATATCCCATAACATGTAAAATGTTCATTTCAAATTCGGATCAACGGTAACAATCACCCTTTTATAACTTGTCAGCGGTGGTTCCCCGTTGTCGGTAACCTCCAGGATAATATGGATATTTGTTTCCGTGTTAACATGCGGAGCAGTAAAGACGGCGACGGCTTCGTCACTCCCCTCTATCTCAGGCTCTCCGGCAAAATTGCCTGCCTCCCTGTAACAATACCATTTATAGGAAATATCATCACCGTCGGGATCGGTGGAATCCTCGGCGCTTAGAATCACCTTTTCTCCCGGTTTTACGCGTCTTGCCGGGTCTCCCTTTATTTCTGCCCTCGGAGCGTGGTTTGCATTTTCATAGCTTTTTACGCACCAGTCCATTCTTGCCTGAAAGTCTGCCTGAAACGCCGGTCTCCAACGGTATAGGGTTGCCGCCTCGGAAGCGTCATTTCCAACGGCGTCCACGGCATCATAAAAGTGATTGCCTCTTCCCTCAAACCTTCCTCCCCAGCTTCCGTACCACGGCTTTTCAGGGCATCCGAGACCGTTCCTGACAAGATAAAGAAAAGTCGGAGTATCGCCTTCTTTTATCCCTTTTACGCGGCCCCAGGGATCTCCGCCATCGTATACGGGATATATCTTTCCGAGGGGGCCGTGATTTGTCGATATATTGTCAACAACCCACCGTTCGCTGCAGAGGCTTGTGTCCCCGTACCTGTAAATCCCCCTGAAAGCCTTGTAAGACGTTATGTAAAAAAGATCGGGATGATTCTGCCTGATCCATTTACCGCTTTCATCGTACTGGTCTCCTATGGCATAGACCCTGAGCCGCTCTTTAAATTTTGCAGCTCCCGAAGGTCCGCATTCGGCCGTAACCTTCCACAGGGCCTGCGCGAGATCCAGCGGACCTCCCCACACCAGTATCCACAAGGGCCGCAGGTCCGGCTTATTCGCCATTTTAATAATCCAGTCCGAAGCTTCGGTGTCCCAGCCGGGTCCCACATGTCCCATTCCGCATTTTTTACTGCCGGATTTTATAACTTTCAGCAATTCTTCTTCCCGGGGATAACTGCTGCTGTGCAGGAGCAAATTGTCCCGAACCTTTCCGTAGGCTTTTACTACTTCTTCGATATATTCGGGTTTCACATCGTCGCAATGCTCAGTATAGGTCGCAATAAGCCCTTCTATCTGAAACTGGTCTGCATAAAGCAGCAGTCGCACCAGCGACTGGGTATCGTCAGGTTCGTTCAAATTTCCGCTCAGGCTGCTGATATCGGTCAAAACCAGCACCCTGGTTTTTTCACCGGTCATCTGATATGCCCCTTTCCCGATTGACGATTTAAAATATAAACAAATTATACCAAACATGATCAATGCAAGAAACCTGATTTTCCGGTTTAAACTATACAACAGCGTCGGCATAACATGATTACCCTTGCATTACGATTTTTGTTATTTAAACATAACATTATTATGTTTCTCCCATGGTATCCGCTGAAAGCCTTGGGTATAATAGAATCATGAACGAGAATCCTGGAACGAAGCCCGATTTCATGGTATGAACCGTTAGAAGGGAGGATGTATGGAGGAGAAAAAATTCGGCAGGGACCTTACAACCGGCAGCATTCCGCGACGTCTGCTCGCGTATTTCATCCCGGTGCTTGCGGGCAACGTTATTCAGACAGGGTATTACATAATCGACACCATGTGGATCGGCAAACTGATCGGGGATGAAGCCGTCGCCGCATCCGCCGTCGTCCTCCCGATAGTCCTGATACTGATAGCGGTTGCGTCAGGCTCCACGCTTGCCACCACAATCCTGGTTTCGCAAAATTACGGAGCAAAAAAGTACGACGAGGTAACGCGCATTGTGAACACATCCTTCATGCTTGCCATATTAATAGGGCTTTTCATGACCGTTGCCGGCATTGCCTCGACGGAGCGCCTGCTGCATCTTATGAACACTCCCGCGGAAATTTTCAAAATGGCTTACGACTATCTTAACATATCATTGCTGGGATTCGTCCCCCTGTATCTCGGGTACCTTATTCTTTCAATACTCAGGGGTATCGGTGACACCAGCACCCCGCTGTTTTTCCTTTCGGTGGGAATAGTACTGAATATTTTACTCGATCCCTTTATGATAGCCGGGTTTGGACCTTTCCCGCGGCTTGAGCTCAGGGGCGCAGCCTATGCCACAATCCTGTCCCAGTCCGTCGCGGCTGTGCTCGC
Source organism: Bacillota bacterium (assembly GCA_023623175.1). Classification (GTDB taxonomy): domain Bacteria; phylum Bacillota; class Clostridia; order Acetivibrionales; family JAMNXU01; genus JAMNXU01. The sequence goes on along the minus strand of JAMNXU010000019.1, from coordinate 60,960 downwards.
CATTATTTACCTCAACAGGCAGGACCATATTGTCGCGTTCAGGCACAAAAAACTGGCCCTTGACAAGGACATTTCGCTGCAGATCATAAAACTCGGCCTTCCGTCCATCGTTCAGCAATCCCTCACTTCCATAGGGTCGGCTTTCATAACCTCTTTTGTCAATACATACGGCGCCGCGGCAACAGCGGCGTTCGGAGCCGCAACGCGCATAGACTCCGTCGCCTTCATGCCGGCGATTGCCCTTGGGTCGTCGGTTTCCACGCTTACAGGGCAAAACCTGGGAGCCGGCAAGCCGGAGAGAGTAAAGCAGATTTTCCGTTGGGGAGTTATCATGACTTCCTCGATTACGCTGTTGATTTCATTAATGGTCGTTTCCTTTCCAAGGTATTTGCTGTCCATTTTCGTAGACAGCGAGGAAGTGCTGCGCATAGGCACCAATTACCTCCGGATACAGGGCGGCTCATACATTTTCTTCGCAATCATGTACATTGCGAGCGGTATTGCCAACGGCGCCGGCGACACGGCAGTCACGATGCTTTTTTCCCTCGTTTCTCTGTGGATCGTCAGGGTCCCCTCTGCCGCGCTGCTTTCCCGGCTGACTCCCCTCGGTCTCAACGGCATATGGGTAGCTGTCGTACTCAGCTATTTCGCCACCATGACCGTTAGTCTCATCTACTATTTTTCAGGCAAATGGAAAAAAGCCGGCCGCAAGTCCGGGATAATTCTTCCCGACACGTTGAATTAATTCATGTGGAAATCAAAGTTAATTTATGGTAAACTAAAAGAACAGCTATTGCCCGTGCTGTTGCGCAAAGGAGGATGATTGCTCTGAACAGGGACTTTATTTTGAAAATCTTCGACGCCTTTTATATGCAGCGTTGGAATGACAAGCTCAGGCCCATTGACTTGGTTGAAATGGACAAACAGGCCCATAAAATGTCCATAGCCTATTTTTTGGGCAAATTCGAAGAAAGCAGGGGTATCAACTGGATTGAAATAATTGAGGGCGGCATATTCGAACTGCTCCAGCGAATTGTAATAACCGACATCAAACCCCCGGTATATTACAAAATAAAATCGGACAGCCAAAAATATAAAAAGCTCAATGAATTTGTGTACAATGAACTGAAGGATTACATATCGCCGTTCGGAGAAGACTTTTGCGAAAGATTTCGCTCCCATTTCGAAAAGACCGACGACACCCTGGAAAAGAGGATACTGAGCGCAGCCCATATTTACGCGTCCAAATGGGAATTTGACATTATTGAAAGGCTCAACCCCGATGGATTTGAGATAAAGGAAATAAAGGAAGACTTTCTCAATAAAATCGAAAACTACAACGACCTTGTGGGAATGCAGAAAATTGCAACCCACAGCTCCTATAAGCGTTTCATTGATTTGTACGGCCACCTGCGTTTCCAGTCCCGGTGGGCCCAGGTCCACAGGATACCTAAAACATCGGTCCTCGGTCATTCGCTGTTTGTCGCCATATTAACTTACCTGTTCTCACTCAAGATGGGCTGTTGTCCGCGCCGTTGCTTCAACAATTTCTTCACGGGCCTGTTCCATGACCTCCCTGAAGTGCTTACAAGAGACATCATCTCCCCGGTAAAACGTTCCATCGAAGGTCTTGACGACCTCATAAAGGAATATGAAAAAGAAAAAATGGAAACGGTGATTTATCCTCTTCTGCCCGCAGAATTTATTCAAGAAATCAGGATGTTTACGGAAAATGAATTCAGCGATATTATCTATATAGGCAACGAGCCTGTAAATACCACGTGTACGCAAATAAGCGCGTCATACAACGAGGATCGCTTCAATCCGCGCGACGGGACGCTGGTAAAGGCGGCCGACGACCTGTCAGCCTACGTCGAGGCGCTGACAGCGCGCGAAAACGGCTGTATAAGCAATGAGTTCCGGCGCGCCATGACAAACATAAAGGCCAAGTATGAAAACTTCCCCATAGATCCCATTGACATGGCAGAAATATTAAACAGCCTGGATCAAACCATGAACAGCCGCGATTGAAAACTGAGACTAACTTGAAATATCAAAGTAACAAATATAAAAAAAAAGCCCGGATCAATCAAATCCGGGCTCGAATGTTTTATCAGAGCTTATGCCTGTTGGGCTCATGCCAGTTGGCATATACAAATCGGCTCCCCGTCCATCACGGAATAATCAATTGTTGTCCGGCGTAAATGCTGTTGGGATCTTTCAAGTCATTGGCCTCCATGATTTTATCATAACTGTAAGAATTACCGTAAAACTTCTGACTGATGGACGAAAGCGTGTCACCGCTTTGTACGGTATAAACAGTCTGGCCGGAGCTACCGCTCTCATTCGGGGTTTGAGACGGCTCTTCCGCTATTTCGCCTTCAGAAGACTGCTCGGTTTCGCTGCCTGTTCCTGGTCCGTTTTCCCCGGCGTCGTTTTCGGTTGTTGTTGTGAAATCCGTATCATCGGTGTACTGGGTTTCGTCTCCCCTGCCCGATGTATTGCCGGAGTTATCCCCCTTGATCCAGAATATGTACGCGCAAAACAGCAAAGCTATGATTAAAATGCTCGTTGCGACTGCAGCGACGTAGGTCCTGAAGTTTTCACGGGCTTCGCTGTCATCAGGCAGGAACGAATATGCCTGCCGCTTTCCGGAAGTAGCTTTTTTGGTTTTCTTTTGAGGTTTCATTTCTTCATCTCCGTCAACATCTTCAATATAAATTACCATGGCGGTGATATCACCGTCGAAATTGCTGTCCAATGCCTCTTTGGCCAATGCTGCCGCGGCCTTGTCCACATCTCCGCTTTCATCAAGGATTTCCGCGAGCCTGTCATCTTCAAGCGCGTTGGCAAGCCATCCGCTCATCAACACGAATACATCGCCGGCTCTCAGGTCTATAATCTCAAAATCCGGAGACGCTTCTTTTGTTCCTTCGCCGGCTGTCCCAAAATGGGGAGATATGTCCTTGGCCTGCTCCAATGTAATAATGCCCATTTTCAAAAGTCTTTCCATCTTTTTTCTGTCGCCTGCCATGGGCTTCAAGATACCGTTGCGGTAAAGGCACACCCTGTTGCCTCCTATATTAAGCGCAGCCGCCTGGCCCTCGGAAAATATCAGGCCCGCAAAGGCCGTCGGTCCCTTCCTGTCGGCAGGCATGCCGAGAGTGGCACTGTATATCAGGTTATCGGTATCCCGTATACATTCGCTCATCATGTTGATTTTGCTGTCAATGTTCCGGTCCACGCTGCCAATTCTCTTATAAAGCTTGCTTATCTCTCCCGCAAGCGTAACGCCTGTTTCGCCATCGCGACGGATTTCCTTTATATCATCAAATACGCAAAACAGGCAATTGTCGCCGCTTTTTTCAATGGAGACCTGAAGATTCAGGATATTGTCCTCCCTGGTTCTGCCGTCAGCAAAATAATTGTCTCCGTCTCCTTCCTGGCTTCTTTTCAGGGAAACAATGCCGGCCGAGTACTTAACCAGATTTTTCATGGCAATCCTCCTAAAGGAAAGAAATGGGCAATTTTCGATGAATTCAGCCAAAAAATATAATTTAAGACTGCGCTTCTTAATTAATATAATAATAATTTTGTCACATAGTGTAAAGTAAAATATTACAATGGCTTAACCCGGAAACTTTACTAGTAAGAGCCTGTTAATGCCGGAATGTCCGGCGGCACTGCAAAACCACTTTACGTTTAAACTCTTTTGGGATATAATCCCGTATGTTGACATAGCATCTTGACTTCATAGGCACTAAAGCAACTATCGGAGATGAATTTTAATGAAGCTAAAATCGATATTCACAAGTAATCCTTCAAGACCCGTGGCCCTGTTTTTCCTCGTGATGACATCCATACTGTGGAGCCTTGGAGGTTTGTTTATAAAACTGGTTCCGTGGAACCCGATAGCGATATCAGGAGCCAGAAGCGCAATAGCAGCGCTCCTCATTCTCATTTATCTCAGGAAGCCTAAAATAACGCGTTCGCCCGTGCAGATCCTGGGAGGTATCGCTTATTCCTGTACCGTAATACTTTTTGTAGTCGCCAATAAATATACAACCGCCGCCAACGCCATCATGCTGCAATACACGGCGCCTGTCTACGTGGCAATTTTCGGCGCGTGGTTTTTAAAGGAAAAAACAAGGCTTGTAGACTGGATCGCCATAGTGGCAAGCCTCGGCGGAATGCTTCTCTTTTTTGCTGACGATATTTCGACGGGCGGATTTTTCGGAAATATTGCCTCCATTCTGAGCGGTTTTTTCTTTGCATGCCTTGTCATGCTGCTGAGAAAACAAAAGGATTCCTCACCCGTGGAATCGGTGTTCATCGGCAACATAATAACTGCCATTGTAGGCATTCCGTTCATGTTCGGCGAAAGCCCCGGCCTTAAGGGAGCCGTGGTCCTGTTGCTGCTGGGCACCTTGCAGCTCGGGCTTTCCTATATCCTCTACACAATTGCAATTAAAAAGGTAACTGCCATTGAAGCAATTCTTATTCCGATTCTTGAGCCCGTTCTCAATCCGTTCTGGGTGTTCCTCTTCCTGGGTGAAGTTCCGGGCTCCTGGGCAATAGTCGGTGGTGTGGTTGTAATACTGGCAATAACCGGACGATGCCTGTATACCACCCTTAGGCCGCTGGAAAGTGAAACACGGGATCAGGCACAGGACCATTCCTGCTGATTCATGTAATTCAGAGGATTCATTGCAGCAGCCAGCAGGTGATTCACATCAGCAAACACGATAAGATTCATTCTGTAGCCGAATTGTGCCATTTAAGCAACCAGGATGCAATTGATGCCGGCAGCCGGCAGGAGATTCAAAAGTAAGCAGCCGGGATGCGCTCCATGCCGGTATTCAGCACGTAATCTATATCATAATTCATTGGACTTAGATATCATCATTCACTGGACTTAGACGCGGGACGATCCTTTTGACGGTAAAGCAGCATAATAAGCATTCCGGCGAAAGCCACAGCGCCGGTGCACCAAAATCCCCATTCGAGACCGACCATCTGATTCAGCTGGCCTACCAGTACCGGGCCAAGGAACATGCCGATACTGTAGATTGCCTGGAAAAAACCCATCGCCGTCGCCCTCTTGCTGTCTTCCACGTTTTTGATGCTGAGTCCCATCAGCAGCGGAAATACAAGCCCTCGCCCGAATCCTCCTAAAAACTGGGTTAAGTATAAAACCCACAGTTTGCCTATAAAGGGTATGCATACCGTTGTGATCATGCTCAGCGCAAAGCCGCCGACAATAGTGCTCCTCTCGCCGAATTTCCTTGCAAACAGCGCTCCGCTCATTGCCGAAGCAAAAATACCCGGCAGGGTCGAAATTCCTGTCAGAAGCCCAAGCTCAAAATCATTGGCTCCTATTTTTTCCGCCGCCACGGGCGTGAACCCGTAGACCGTCGCAAAGGTTACAAACTGGGAAAGGACCGCCAGCAAACATATAATCAGAAAAGCGGGATTTGCAGCCACGGACAGCAGTTCATTGAACGTAGCGGGTTTTCTCTTTACATCTCTATTCTCTATAATCCCAAGGCTTAGCATTAACGCGGCAAAAGCCACCAGGGCGCCTATAAGGAAAGGATATTGCTCGCCCAGAAACTGTGCCGCCGCTCCGCCGAGAAAAATCGCCGCCATCTGTCCCCCCGAGTTGAAGGAATTTATGTACCCGATGGCTTTGGGCGCCTCACCGCTTCCAAAGTAAGATGAAAACAACACGGTAAAAACAACCCATGATGAAGCGGCAACGCCGGCCATAAACCGCGCTGCGAGCACAATGTAAATATTTTTGAAAACCAGCAGCATCAGGCTGCTGATTAGCGAAAACGCGATTCCGGCAAAAATAAAAATTTTGCGCCGGTTCAGCCTGTCAGATACTATGCCGAGCGGAATTCGAAGCACCATCTGCGCAAAGCCGTAGGAGCCGAGAACAAGTCCCACCATGCGGTAGGAAGCTCCTAGACCGGCCGTGTAAGTAGGAAAAGTAGGCACATAGGAATAAAGGGAAAACCAGTACAGGCTGGTGATTATACAAAAAAGAAAAATACGGTTGTTTTTGCGTTCCAATTGATTCACCCCGGTTCTGCCGCATAAAAACCGCATATTCAGCAGCATTTGATTCCCTGTTTAAAATCAATCCTGTTAAAATCAATCCTGCTAAAAATCAGTCCTGCTTAAAATCAATATAATTAAGCGAGTATAATAATTTTATTAATCAATAAATAATCATTTTTACAAGATAAAAAATCACGGGCATGAAAATTGCCGGCAGGAGGTTGCCCACCCTGATTTTTCTTATTTCGAGCATATTCATTCCTATAGCCATGATCAGCACGCTTCCCGCAAGGGACATCTGCGTCACCACGGTATCGGTAAGCCAGGGTTTTACGAAACCCGCCGCCAGGGTAATGCTGCCCTGGTAGACCAAAACGGGCAACGCGGAAAAAGCCACGCCGACTCCCAGCGTAGCGGCGAAAACAACGGAGCTTATACCGTCAAGAACTGATTTTGCGTACAATATGCTTGCATTGCCTAAAAGCCCGTCCTCGAGGGATCCAACAATAGACATCGCGCCGACGCAAAATACAAGGCTAGCGGTGACAAATCCCTGGGCAAAATTGCCCTCGCCCGCTGCAAATCTCTTTTGAAACCACGCGCCAAGCCTGTCCAGTTTCTGCTCAATATTTATCAGTTCCCCTGCAAGTCCTCCCAGCACGAGGCTGAATATCATCTCCATGATGAAAACCCTGTCGAGCTTTCCTTCCTTTACTTCAAAAATTCCCTGCAGGGCGCCGGAAATTCCTATAACCAGCACCGAGAGCGCAATTGCCTCCATTATGATTTTCCTGTATCTCTCGGGCAAGCCATTTTTGATCAAAGTGCCGGCAAGCCCGCCGATTATTACCACGACAGAATTTACTATCGTACCAAGTCCAATCATCTGTCCACCTTCCAACCTGCATACTTAAGATATTTCTATAAAATTTACCACAATCGGCGCATAATGTATAGTACAAAATCGCAGGTTTTTCATACAATCGCGACCAGCCGTCACATATTCATATCCCTGTGAATTTTCCCGAAATACGAGGATTTTTTCCCTGAGATGAGATCACCAATCACATAGGGCAGGTAACAAACAAGGAACACTATCAGGGCTATAAATTCAAGAACGGCAATATACCACGGCCATGGACCCATGTAGTCCATGATGGACGCATTCTCGGGCTTATGACAGAGAAACATGTAGTTGCCGCCGGTAAGCACATTTATAACCGCGACAAAACCCATGTATATGTTCGTTAAAATAAAGACTCTCAGTATGGAAGACCAATACGGGCGGAATCTTTCTGAAAAAATCATGTACAGAACTGCGGTAACCACAATGCCGTGGCCGACAAAGAAATAAAAAAACATAAAATGCGGAAAATCAAAACCAACGTCGGGCGTCAGCAACGCCTGGGTGCAACCACCCAGTACCCAGAAATAAGCCGTTTCAAAAACCAGCCTGTTTCTCGTAAGCAGCATTGCGGCAGTCAGCAGAATAGCCGCATCGCAAATGTGGAAAGGCAGCGCGTAATCTATGCTCCAGTCGCCGACGTAAACGCTCCATGCACTAAACATAATGTACAGGGCAATGAGAAAAAAAGCGAGGCCAAATCGGAAAAACGCGGATATTTTTTTGCCGGATGTCTTTTTAAAAACAAAAGCCATTATTACATTAACGGATATAACAATCAAAAGTATTGTCAAATGCATCGCTGAGAAAATCGGAAAGGGCTCCTCCGCATACCTGCGGCCGAAAAAAATATCCATATGACCCCACCCCCGAATAAACAGCCCTGGTAAAAATTTATTCAGGGCTTGTATCAGTTATGCTGACAATGATCTCCGGCAAACCGGCGTGCCAGTTCAAGAAGCCTGTCCCTGCTGTTAAGTTCCGGATCTTCCAGCACTGCGTCCAGCAATTTTTCGAGCACCAGGCCCGTTTCCTTTCCCCTTGAAATGCCAAGTTCCAAAAGGTCCGTGCCGTTTACTGCAAGTTCCTTAAGACTTGTGCATTGCCCTGTGGCAATTATGTCATTATATATTTCCCTTATCCTGTTAAGCTTTTCAATCCCGTCATTCCCGTTTTCCGGCCCTTTCCCGGGAAAACGGCTGCCTTGTGCGAGCAAATCCGCTTCGAGCACTTTAAGCAAATCCTCGAACAATTCCTTTCCAACTTTCCTTACGGCTTTCCTGACCGACCGGGGATCGTCGTCCAAGGTCATCCCGAGATAATATATCAGCCTGCATATATTATCGCTGCTGCGGTTGTCCATTTTGAGCCTTTTCAAAATGGTGCGGACCGTTCCTGTACTGTCTGCATGCAATCCCTGCAAACGCCTGCGGCTCTTTTCCCCTTCTGCATCCTCCACGGGCCGCGCTATTTCATGCAGCAGCATGGTCCATCGCAACACGGCGTCGCTTTCTATGCAGGTTAAGGTTTTGAGCATATGACATGACATGTCCTCATCTTCCATGAGAGCGGACAATTCCGGTATCACGTGCCGGAGCAGCCCGGTCTTTTGCAAAAGTCCGAAACGCTCCGGGCATTTTGAGACAATGGTCTTGGTCAACTCGTCGCGGATCCGCTCCATGCTTATATTTACAATTAACGAGCTGTTTCTTTCAATCGAGGCAAGGGTGTCCGCTTCGAGGTCAAAGCCCAGCTGGGCTGAAAACCGGACAGCTCTCAGCATTCTCAACGCATCTTCATTGAAGCGTTTGTCGGGATTTCCGACCGCCTTTATAATTCTTCTCCTGAGGTCACCGATGCCGTCAAAGTAATCCACGAGGCCAACAGAAGGATTGTATGCCATCGCATTGACGGTAAAATCCCTGCGGGCCAGGTCTTCCTTCAGGTTAGCGGAAAAATAAACCTCTTTGGGCCTCCTGTAATCGGTGTAAGGCCCGTCAACCCTGTACGTGGTTATTTCGTAACCCTTTCCATTGTAAAGCACGGTGACAGTCCCGTGCCTTATTCCCGTATCAACGGTTTTTTCGAACAGTCCCTTGATTTCTTCGGGTTTTGCGTTCGTGGCAATATCCCAGTCGGAGGGACTCTGCCCCATGAGGCTGTCCCTCACACATCCTCCCACGACGAATGCCTCGAATCCTGCGCCGGCTATTCTGTTCAGGATGTATTCAACATCCGGCGGTATGGCAATCCCGGGTCTCATTGTATCCCATTCCCTCAGGCTTCCAGTCCCATGTTTATTTTCAGCTGCCTTACCTTCTCCTCAATCTCGGGCCTGCTTTCCTCCATCAGTTCCTTGTAGAAACCCTCGTATTCGTATGTAATGTTTTCACCGCTCGTGATTCCGCGGATATAGCTTTCGAGGAGCCTGAAATCCTTTTCGTAGCAGTGGAAGGAATTGGCCCTGTGGGTATAGGAGCCCACCTCGTACCCAAGTTCATCGGCAACTTTTTTCTGGAGCATGATGAACGCGAACATGTTCATAAAGGTCGCCTCGGCCGCGTCATTGCTCCTCATGAGAACCTTGCAGTGCAGCTTTCCGTTCCTTACAAAATACTGGATATGCTGCAGGCATGCAGGACTTGTATTCCCCTCGCGGGTGTCCTCCTTCCAGTCGCGCACGTCAATAACCGCCCTGCGGCTGTCAGGATTCCTGCGCAGCTCGGCATAAACAAAGGGCAGCTGTTTTGCAATCCTGTCATGATAAGTGTAATCCCATCCCTTGCCGATCCTGAAATCAAGAATCCCGTCGAGGACTTCCTGCCTGTACTGCTCGAGGTCTGCATGTCCGCCGATGAAAAGCTTGCTGATCATCGGTTCGGCAAAGGGTTCCTCCACGAATATGGTCATGCTGCATTCTTTCTGTTTCTGGTTGTAGTCAGGACAGTCGGTTATCTCGCCATGTTTATGAAGCGCGAGCAGAGCCTTGTGATATGCTTCCGGCAGAGACCTTCCCGAAACAAACAGTTCCTTCATCGGTATTCCCCCTTTCAAAAAGAAATTATCCTTCCCTCGTCAGCTGCCTGTCGCGCCATCAGCGCTGCCCTCGTAGATCTGAAGGCGTCCTCGGCCTGCACGCGACACCTGCCGTTGCCCTTAACCTGTTCCATGTATGCAATAAATGGGTTCTGTTCTTCTTCCAGCTCCAGTTCCATTTCCTTATCATCATCGAGCAGCCAGGCTTTTCCGTCCCTGACCTCGATTATACCCTTGCTGCCCACTACTCTCACCCTGTCGTCTCCATGGGTCTTCGCAGCGGCGGGACGCATGTAGTCAATATTTACGGCGGCGATGCTGCCGTCCTCGAGCCCGAACTGGCAAAGCGCTATAGTCTCCAGCTCGCCGTGGTTGTTGTTGTACTTGTTGCTCTGCAGCGCCGATGCCGAAACTATTTCCTTGCCCGAAATCCAGCGAATCCAGTCTATGGCGTGAATACCCACCCACGGTATGGTTCCTCCGAACGTTTCCCTTTTTTTGTAAAATTCAGGTCTCTGATTCAGCTTGTATGACTTCTGCGCCGTAACCATAATCACGTCGCCGATAAGGCCCTTTTTCACTGCATCATGGGCAGCCTTGAACGCAGGTGTATACCTCATTTCCAGCATTGCGGAAAAATGCGCGTCGCTCTGTTCATAAGTTTTTTCAAGAAGATCCAGATCCTCAATCGTGGTAGCCACGGGTTTCTCAGAGTACACGCTTACTCCCGCCTTCAGGAGGTCCATGCTGATCCCCGCGTTCCTGTAATAATGCGAGCAAACCAGGGCTATATCAGGTTTTTCAGCCTTAATCATCTCCATGTAATTATCATAAACTTTAGTACCGTACTTTGACGCAAACACGCGGATATAATGGCTGTTGTCCTCGCCGTCAAAACCGTTGGCAAAGCCGACATACTGAATATCGGCGCCCGAGTCCAGCGCCCTGTGGAAAGAATAATAATGTCCGGTACTGCCTATTAAAACAACTTTCACCCGCAACACTCCTGTTCCTTTTAAAGTTTCGTTATCTCCGGTTTCTTAAATTATATCACGACATGGATACTAAATGGATAATCATATAAATATTATCCTTTATTATCCTTTATATTTTTGCTAATTTTTGCTATAATTAAAATACCTTTCGGAAACATCTGATAGGTCCTTTCGTCCGCACAGGCCAAAAAGTTTATCGAGGCCGCTAAAGGTTTATTTGGTTGATTTTTCAGGCTTTAAATAATAAAATAGTATTAACCGTACATATTTCGGTCCAATATCCCGCAAAATCATTCCGGGAGCCCTGACAGGTCGTTTTTTCACCCGTATCTGGGCATGTAAAACATAAATTAAAGGAGGCTGCTCTATGAAATTAATTTTTGCCATTGTTAACAACGACGACTCCAGAAAAGTTATGGACGAACTGAACGCAAACGGTTTCAGCGTTACACGCCTCTGTTCCACCGGCGGATTTCTGAAATCGGGTAACACAACACTGTTGGTGGGCGTGGATGAAGACCGCGTGGATCAGGTCCTCCAGATAATCCAAAGAAAGTCCAGGAGCAGGAAGCAGGTCAAATCATCAGAAAAATCGGTTGTTCCAGGCGCAAACGAGGTTGTTGTCGGTGGAGCCACGGTTTTTGTGACCGATGTGGAACGTTTCGAAAAAGTTTGATTAAACCAACTGCGGAGGCATTCCTATGAAGCTAATATTTGCCATTGTACAGGATCAGGATTCCAACAAGGTTATTAAAGAACTGTCAAAAAACAATTTCCAGATAACGAAACTCTGTTCCACCGGCGGGTTTCTGAAATCGGGCAATACGACGCTGCTCGTAGGTACCGAGGATAACCGTCTGGATTTGGCCATTGAACTTATCAAGAAAAACTCCAGGAGCAGAAAACAGCTAATAGACTCCTCCATGTTGCCCTACGGCATGGAATGCGCCTTGCCGGGCTACCATAACGATCTTACGCCTTATGGCCCGTCACTCTCCACGGGAATAGACGATCTCGAAGTCTCATATCCCATAGAAGTCATTGTAGGTGGCGCCACAATATTCGTTCTCAACGTCGAACGTTTTGCCAAGCTCTAAAAGCCATGTCAAATGTTTTCAGTGATGCTCTTCTTAAGCTGGTTTGGCGTCATGTTCTTAAAATGTTTAAACTGCTTGATAAAGTAGCTTGAACTTGAAAAACCGGTACTCAGGGCTACCTGTGTTATGTTCATGTCCGTGGTGAGAAGCAGTTTTTCCGCTTCCGTCACGCGGATGTAATTGAGATACTCGGTAAAGGTCCTGCCCATCAGTTTTTTGAACTGCCTTGAAAAATAACTGTAGCTCATGCAGGATATCCGTGCAGCCGTTCTCGTGCAGATATCCTCATGATAGTGCTTGTCAAGATAATCAAACAGGTTCTGGAGCCTTTTAATGTCGGCTTCCTTTATAATATTCCCGAGATCAACGCTCAGACCCTTGCTCTTCCAGTTTCTGAGCACCCAGAGAAAGATGCGGCATATGGAGGTCCTTACCGCCATTTCAAATCCGTACTGCTTCGAATTGTACTCATTATATATGTCCTCCACGAGGGCAGGAATGTCCGTGCCTTCAATTTCATCGGCCGTAAATATCTTCTGGTACGGGCTCTGGGACATGGTAAAAGGCAGGACGTACTTGGACTCAAAAACCGTGCGCGATGTAGTATATAAAACTTCCGGATCAAATTTAAGAACATAGTACTTCGTTCCGGAATTCTTCCTCGCGGCAATCGAATGCACTTCCCTGGCATTAATCAACACCATGTCGCCCTTTTTGACGCTGCAGCACTTGCCGCCGAGGACAATATCTGCTCTGCCTGAAACAAAATAAAGCAATTCTATGTAATAGTGCCAGTGGGGATCCACGTACAGATCCCTGTTGACCGGTTCCTCTATATAGCAGGTAAATGGATATTTTATGGCATCGCCACTGCCCGAGGTATCTTCAAAATAAGCTTCGCACACTTTGGATCACCTGCCGCCCATGACAAAATATTATTATTTTTTATACTTTTTCATTATATATCAAATATTACAAATATGTTAGATTTAAAATTGAAATAATATTAGACTGCGTGGATTATATCCATTACATAATCACGAAAGGATGGTATCAATGAGTAACATCGGTCTCCAACTGTACAGCATCAAGGAACTGACTTCCGCCGATTTTCTGGGTACCCTGAAAAAGGTAAAGGAAATCGGTTATGAAGGAGTAGAATTTGCAGGATATTTCAACACGCCTGCCACCGAACTCAAAAAAGCGCTCGATGATTTGAACCTGAAAGCCGCAGGCAGCCACCTGGGTTACGGCGAACTTTGCAGGAACTTGGATTCGCTTATTGAATACAACAAGGAAATCGGAAGCCCGTATATTATCTGTCCTTACATAAAATTTGAAACGGCCGATGAATACAAAAAAGCGGCTGAAGAATTCAACCGCATAGGCGAAAAATGCAAGGCTGCGGGCATACAGTTCGGCTACCACAATCACGCCCATGAGTTTGAAAAAATCGGGGACAAATACATCATGGACATACTGGCCGAAAACACTGATCCCGATTTTGTGCACGTGGAGCTTGACACTTACTGGGTGGCTTATGCCGGGCTTGATACTGTCGAATTCCTGAAAAAATACGGCAAACGCTGTTCGCTGATACATTTCAAGGATATGAATGACCCTGAAAGCAAGAAAGACACGGAAATTGGAAAAGGCATAGTCAATTTCGATGAAATTGCCCGGGTTTGCAAGGAGCTCGGCACATCCTGGTACATCGTGGAACAGGAATACTTTGAAATTCCACTGCTCCAGAGCATAGAAGAAAGCTGCAGATTCATGAAGAACCTTCTGAAATAGGATACCGGGAAAAATCCGGAAATTGAAACGAAACAAGTTTAACAAAGCGCATAATTTTATTAAAATATAGAATATGCAAAAAATATACATTTTTTAAACCGGAGATGATAAAAAATGAAAAACGGAAAAATTAAAATCGGGATAATCGGGGCCGGAAATATAGCTCAAAGCTCCCATATACCCTCCTATTTGAAGCAGGATGATGTTGAGCTTACGGCCGTATGCGACATCAAGCTGGAAAGGGCACAGGAAGTTGCCAAAAAATACGGTTTCAAATACGCCGTACAGGATTACAGGGACCTTTTGAGCATCGATGAAATTGACGCCGTCAGCATCTGCACATGGAACAACAGCCACGCTCCCATTGCCATAGCGGCAGCCAATGCAGGCAAGCACATCCTGTGCGAAAAGCCCATGGCCATGACGGTGGCCGAAGCCGAGGCCATGGCTGACGCAGCGGCCAAGAGCGGCAAGGTCTTCATGATGGCGTTCGTAAACAGGTTCAGGGCAGATTCCAAGTACCTGAAAGCGCTCGCTGACGAAGGGCGGTTCGGAGAAATATACTGCAGCAAGGCGGGCTGGCTCAGGAGAAGGGGAACTCCGCTCGGCTGGTTTACCGATACTGCCAAATCCGGTGGCGGACCGGTTATTGACATCGGCGTTCATGTAATTGACCTGACATGGTACCTCATGGGCAAGCCGAAGCCGACGCGTGTCAGCGCCCAGACCTACTACAAGATCGGAGATTACAAAACAAAGGGCGTAAGCCGCTGGGTCGCCTTTGATACCGATAACCTCGTTTTCAACACCGAGGATTCCGCCCAGGCGATAATCCATTTCGAAAACGGGGCCACGATGCTCTTTGACGTAAGCTGGGCAATCAACGGAGAAGGAAGCCCCGACATATATTGCCACCTGTACGGCACAAAAGCCGGAGCAACCCTTGATCCTCTCAAAATTTACGGCGAGGACGGAGGATACCTCTCCGACGCAGTCCCGGTACTCAAGAACGAAAACCGTTTCGACAACGAAATCAGGCATTTCCTCGACTGCATCAAGGAATCGAAGGAGCCCATCGCCACTGCTGAAGACGGCGTGCTGATCCAGAAAATACTGAACGGCATTTATGATTCGGCAAAACTCGGAAAGGAAGTAAGCCTAGTCGACTGATTTATCCTGGCAATAAACCTGTCAGTCCACAACAAAAGCGCCGGATAAGGGTATCACCCCCTGCCTCCGGCGCTTTCATTTTACCTGATTGGTCATGTATATTCCGATGATTGTTCCTGTATTCCGATTGATCTCGTTGTTATTTATAGGGTTCGCGCGGCACCCAGATATTGCCGCTGCAAAGGGCTTCTTCAGCTTCCTCGATCAAACCGAGGGATATATCATGCCTTCCACCCTCGTATTCCGTCGTGAGCCAGGCTTCCAGGATGTCGAGGGCTTCCAGCGTGCCCGTAATTTTTCCGCCGAGGCACAGTATGTTCGAATTGTTGTGAGCCCTCGTCATTTTTGCCATGTACGTGCTCGTGCACAGCGAAGCCCTTACTCCCTTATAACGGTTGGCAATTATGCTCATTCCGATGCCCGTTGAGCAAATCAGTATGCCACGCTTGGAAGGATCCCTTGAGACCTCCCCTGCAACTTTTGCCGCATAATATGGATATCTCACGATTTCGGACGAATCGCTTCCCACGTTGACGGCTTCTATCCCCTTCTCCTTCAGGTACTCAAGGATCTGGAACTTGAGGTCGACGCCCCCGTGGTCATTGCCTATCAGTATCGTACCCTTGAACACATTATCACCAGCCTTGACTAATTATTTGCCAGTTCAGTCAAACAGCCTTGAACTTTCAAGCCTAACGCCGAACACCTTTTCATCCGCCAGGACCGACGCGTCCTCCATAAATATGTTATTCTCTGTCTTCCAGTCGGCCTGGCCGGCAGTGAGAGCCGCCTTACCCGCAAAAATATTGTTTGTCGCATACATTTCGTAACCTTCCACGGGACAGTGCAGGAAAGCTCCTTCACTTGCATGGTTTATAAAGACGTTGTTGACAATGCAGCAGGTTTTCCCGGGATTGTTCTGATTTTCCTTCGCAAAGGACAGCATAAAACGCTGGCTCTTCGGTCCCTGGTGGAGCAGGTTACCCATTACTACAGCCTTTCCTCCCTGGGGCAGGTCTATATTGCTGTTATAGCGCCAGAAATTCTCTTCCGTGTCCTCATGGGTAATGCGGTTGAACAGGATATAGTTTTCAATCGCCCGTGATTTTACGAGATGTCCCGCCTTTACATGATGGCTGTAGGAATAGCGAAGCGTAAAGCTTTTGGCCTGCCCTATGTATATATTATGGGAATATCCGTCTCCGTATCCGTTGTAACAAAACTCGCAGTGCTCAATAAGCAGGTCAAGAGTCTTGTTATATCCTCCGAGAATCCCATCGTCATTGTGGTGGAAATAACAGTTCCTTATCTGCAGACGCCCTCCCGCTTCGGGGTCCAGCCTTATTCCAGCGCCATTTTTGTCCACGTCAAGGGTTGCACCCGTAAACTCAATGTTTTCGATAACGATGTCCGACGCGTTTATCACCCAGATGGCCTTTCCGTAAACCAGCGGAGTTTTGGCATCCACCTCCATTTTTGCCCTTCCGTTGACTCCGCGGAACGTTACATTGTCGACGCCGCTTATGAACATCTTTGCGTCCTCGCCGAAATAAACGGTGGACGCGTCAATCTCGATGATATCGCCGGGCTTTGCCGACAAATACGCCTGCTGCGGCGTGGCAAACATTCCATTTTTTCCAACCGTCAGTATCATTTCGCATACCCTCCCGCAATAAACCGGTCAATTTATGTTTACTAATATTTTTGATTATAAAGTATTTGCAGTTCTTGTTCCACGACTTTATAAACATTCGTTTCGCACATTTTATTTTTTAGTTTAATACCGTTGCAAAAAACTGACCCGCCATATAATTTATACCGCTGTATCAGCATACAAATCATACCGCCAAATTAACATATAATCCCCACACTGCTGAGCTTGTGTTTGAGGTTTGCCATTTTCCTGTTTTTCCTTAAAAGCGCAACATGGTAAAAAGCGCAAAAGATAGGTTAATGTTAAAAAGCAAATATATAGTATAATTAGTTTAGTAATTTAACATGAAAACTTGTCCGTTTGTTTTCCGAGGTGCGGCCAATGAAAAGGAACATCGTACTGATAATGGTCGATCAAATGAGGCACGACGCTCTTCATTTCCTTGGCAGGAAAGGTGTCAAAACCCCCAATCTTGACAGGCTTGCCCGGGAGGGCATCTGTTTCACAAATATGTACTGCCAGTCCCCTGTCTGCGTGCCTGCACGCGCCAGCATGCTGAGCGGAAAATACGTTTTTCAGCACAGGGTAAATGACAACACGCAGCTATTGCCTGAATGCTCATATTCTTTTGCCGCCGATCTTAAAAAGAACGGGTATGTCACCGTCGCCGTCGGGAGGACTCATCACATAGACAACGGGTATACGGTGGTTCCTGTCCCCATCAGGGATTCTTTTGAATTCAACACGGAAAAATATCCTTTTTACGGCATTTCGGATTTTTACAGCGACAGGATCCTTGAGCGCACAAATTCCTCGATGGACATAAGGGCGACGGAAACCGCATGCGAATTTCTTGAAGACCTGAGCCTCCGGCAGCCTTTCTGCCTGCATTTGGGCCTGCTTGCCCCTCACAACCCCTTTGCGCTGCCCGAGCCCTATGCAAGCATGTATGACCCCGAAACAATAGATATACCTGAAAAGCTACAGATCGCGGACATTCCCCCGATGCTCGCCGGAAAATATTCGAGGCAGGCAAAAATAACTGAAAAGGAATTGAGGGAAGCCACGGCCTTTTACTACGGCATGATCACGCTCGTGGACGACTGTGTCGGTATGATTGTTGACAAGCTTAAAAAACTCGGGCTTTATGACAACACCCTATTGATTTTTGTTTCCGATCACGGCGATATGATCGGCGAAAGACGGCTGTACGGCAAAACCCTTCCCTATGAAGGCTCCGTCAGGGTACCGTGTATTATTCGGGATTCCGAAATATTTAAGGGTGGAAGGGTCATGGACCAGATAACCGAGCAAATAGACATTACGGCAACAATTCTTGAGTATGCGTGCGTGGAAAAACCGAACCATATTCCGGCCCGGTCCTTGATACCCCTTGTTTTGAATGAAACGGCAGTTCACAGGGAATATGCGTTTTCAGAAATGCCTGACTGGAAAATGATAAGGGACAGTCAATACAAGTTCGTTTTGTATAAAGACGGTTACTGCGAACTCTATGATATGAAAAACGACCCGCAGGAAACAACCAGTTTGTGCAATGGCCCTGGATATCGCGATGTTCGCGAGGAAATGCTCAAAAAACTCGTCCTTCATTTCATAAACCATGAAGAAGCGGCAAAATGGCTTTTCCCCAATGCCGTGCAGGCTCCGGGGGCTTTCAGGTCAGGGATCGGAAACTAGGGAGGTGTTTCCTTGTGAAGGCTGTAATGGTGATGTTTGATTCATTGAATCGGAGAATGTTGCCCCCTTACGGCTGCGATTGGACACATGCGCCCAATTTCAGGCGGCTGGCCGAAAAAACAGTGGTGTTCGACAACAGCTATGTCGGCAGTATGCCATGCATGCCCGCAAGAAGGGAACTTCACACGGGAAGGTACAATTTCCTTCACAGGAGCTGGGGACCGCTGGAGCCCTTTGACGACTCCATGCCCGAATTGCTGAAGAATAACGGTATTTATACCCATCTCGTAAGCGACCATTACCATTACTGGGAAGACGGAGGGTGCACATACCACACGCGTTATAACACGTGGGAAATTTCAAGGGGCCAGGAAGGCGACCCGTGGAAAGGGCATGTCAAGGATCCCGATATTCCCGACTGCGTAGCCCCGAGGGACGGAGCGCTGTGGAGGCAGGACTGGATTAACCGCAAATATATGGACAGCGAGGAACTGCAGCCCCAGGCGGCAACCTTTTCAAAAGGCCTCGAATTTATTGAAACCAACAAGGATGAAGACAACTGGTTCCTGCACATAGAAACCTTCGATCCCCACGAACCGTTTTTCACGCAGCAAAAATACAAGGACTTCTATCCCCACGATTACAACGGAAGGCATTTCGACTGGCCCCCGTACAAGGAGGTGCAGGAAACGCCCGAAGAGGTCGAACACTGCAGGTACGAGTATGCCGCGCTTCTGAGCATGTGCGACGAATACCTGGGTAAACTGCTCGATATCATGGACAAGTACGACCTTTGGAAGGATACCATGCTCATCGTCAACACGGACCACGGCTTTCTCCTGGGAGAACACGACCACTGGGCCAAATGTCACTGCCCGTTCTACAACGAAGTGGCCCATACCCCGCTGTTTATATGGGACCCCCGCTGCGGCCGAAAAGGCGAAAGATGCGACGCGCTCGTCCAGACAATCGATCTTGCTCCCACGCTGCTGGAGTTTTTCGGTGTAAAAATTCCCGATGACATGCAGGGCAAGCCTCTGAGGGATACCATCGCCCACAACCGCCCCGTCAGGGAAGCGGCTCTTTTCGGAATACACGGCGGTCATGTGAACTGCACCGACGGGCGCTATGTATATATGAGGGCTCCTGTTACCGCAGAAAACCAGCCGCTGTACAACTACACGCTGATGCCGACCCACATGAGCAGGATGTTCAGCGTCAAAGAGCTAAAAAATGCCGAGCTTGCAGGTCCCTTCAGCTTCACCAAGGGCTGCAGGGTTTTGAAAACCCCTTCGGAGGGAAGTTTCTCGAGGGCGTTCAAATTCGGCACCATGCTGTTTGATCTCAGGAGCGACCCGGAACAGCTGCGACCGATAAACGATTCCTACGCGGAAGAGCGAATGATCAGGCTCATGGTAAAACTTATGAAGGAAAATGACTGCCCTCCCGAGCAGTTTATAAGGCTCGGGCTTGAAAAATATGCAAACACATGATGCTGCAGATTGTTAAAATGCAGTCACCTATACACAGCATGATGAAAACCTGATAAAATAAACTGAACAGCCAAGGCTACGGAACTCATTTGGAAAATGCCTAGCAAGTTTGTGCAGTTAGCGCTGCTGGTTTCGAATCGGCCTGTGAGGGTTCAAATCGTTCTCCCGCAGCCAAACATTCAACAAAACCTTTTTGTTTGAATTATATCAGCGCGCTGATTGAAAAAAACAATGGTATTTTGCCAGCAAACCTAAACAAAGAAAGGATGATACCTCTTGAGAATCCTTTTCCTTGATCTTGACACCCTCAGGCCTGACCACCTGGGATGTTACGGATACCACAGGAACACATCCCCGAATATTGATAAAATAGCCGCCCAGGGCGTCCGATTCGAGAACTATTACTGTTCCGACGCGCCGTGCCTTCCGTCAAGAACGGCTCTCATGACCGGGAGATTTGGCATACACACAGGCGTCGTAAACCATGGCGGCACCAACGCGGATTTGAGAATCGAGGGCGAACCGAGGGGCTTTAATGATATATTGCGAAGCGAAAGCCTGCCGGGATTCCTGCGCCAGGTCGGTTTCAGGACCGTTTCGATCAGCCCGTTTGCGGAAAGACACTCGGCGTGGCACTTCTATGCGGGATTCAGTGAAATGTACAACACCGGAAGGGTGGGCCATGAATCGGCCGAGGAAATCACTCCCACGGTGCTTAAATGGATAAGGGCCAATGCAAAGGAAGACAACTGGTTCCTGCATGTAAACTACTGGGACGCCCATACTCCCTACAGGGCACCTGAAGAATTCGGCAACCCGTTTGAGAACGACCCAATCCCTGGCTGGATTACGCCGGAAATACTCGAGCAGCAGCTTTCCAGGCCTGCTCCCCATGGACCGTGGGAAACGAACATGTTTGACGACGTTATGCCTCCCGGCATAACAAGACAGCCGGGCAAGATCCTCAACATGGATGACCTGCGTAAAATGATAGATGGCTATGACTGCGGAATACGTTACATGGATCACCATATAGGCCTTATCATGCAGGCCCTCGAGGAGGAAGGCGTCGCCGACGACCTGGCTATAATCATAAGCGCCGATCACGGCGAAAACCAGGGAGAACTTGGACTTTACGGGGAACACGGAACAGCCGACCACATTACATGCCGCATTCCCATGATAATCAAATGGCCCGGATGCAAGGCCGGTCATGTTGACAAAGGCCTTCACTACAATCTCGACCTCGCACCCACGCTGGCAGAGCTGTTCAACAGGGAAAAGAAACAAAGCTGGGACGGCCAGAGCTTTGCCCCGGCGCTGTTCGGCGAGGAATGCGGAAGGGAATACCTTGTACTCAGCCAGTGCGCCCATGTCTGCCAGAGAAGCGTGAGATTCGGCCCGTGGCTTTACATCCGCACCTATCACTGCGGCTACAACCTGTTCCCCGACGAAATGCTGTTCAACATAGAAGAAGATCCTCATGAACAGAACAACCTTGTGCAAACCCGTAAAGACATATGCAAAGAAGCCGTGTACCGTTATCTCGAATGGCATGACCAGATGATGAAAACAATGAGATACGATGTTGACCCGCTGTGGACCGTCATGAAGGAAGGCGGACCGTTCCATCCGAAAGGCGAGTTGCCGGGATACTGCGAAAGGCTTGAAAAAACCGGAAGAGGACAATACGTGGAAATACTCAAGCGTAAATATCCCGGTGAATTTGCCGTCCGAAAAGTAAAGAAATATGATGACTGATGTATGATAGATGATTGATATATGATACATGTATGATGAAAATATGAAGATTTCTCATCCATGGCTGAAGCATTCTGACAGGCAACCCGGAATTGGAATGATTCTTTGGCACTTGCCATGGTTTGTCGCAAAATATTAAATGTGTGTAAAGTATATGAAAAGCAAAATACTTGAAACAAAAGGAGCAATACGGAATGATTACTGAACGCAGGGCAAAAAGCACTCTGACGCCGTTCGAGCTTAACTGCGGCGATGAATTGAAGTTTGTACTGCTCAATGGAAAAACCGTTTCCATACGGCTGTTAAGAACCTGGTTCGAGGTTGTAAAAACCGACCTCGATGGCTTTGACCTTCCGAAGAGGGGAGCCAAAACAGTTTACCGTTTTTTCTGTGAACTGGATATAAACAATAAAAAATATTGCCTCGAGAGGGAAATACCGACGCAACGAAGCTTTTACGAGCCCTGGGAAATTGAAGGAGCAAGAATCTGGTTTGACGCAATATCGGGCATATTTAAAGACAAGGGGGGCATACTGCTGGAAAAATCGCAATACACCGTGTCAAACGGCATCCTCGTCAAAAGGGATCAACCCGGAAGCATAAAGTGCTGTCCTTTAAAAGACGCGAGATTTGCGATCCAGGACGCCACACTGGGTATTTGTCCCGAAAAACTGCACCCGTGGTGTCCTTTGCCCGAAGGCGGACTGAAAATAGAAAACTGTTACCGCGGTGAAGACTGCTGGATGGGAACCTATGACGGAATGCTCGCCCACGAAGGCCTCGACATTAACCATCCCGACGGAACCCCCCTGTGGGCCCCCTTCGACATTGACGACCAATATTATTTCAACAGCCTTGCAATGGGTCATAACAACAACCGCTGGAGAGGCGTACGCAAGTGGGATGACGGGTCAGTGTGGATAATCCAGTCCCATCATATCACTGAACTTATCGTTCCTGAACACACTCCGTTGAAAAAAGGACAACATTATGCCAAAACAGCCGGGGTTTATGTAGGAGTTGTAAATCACAGCCATTTTGCATTCCGCATTGAAGAGGAAGGCCAGGGTTATTTCCTAGACCCCTGGATCCTGTTCTGGCAAATGTACCGGGACACATAGCACATTACCTGCCCTGTGCCTGCCTTCCGGAAAACATGAGCGCCAGTTCCCGAAGGCGCGGGAATGAATAATCAAAAAATTCCCTGTAAGAACTGCAGAAATAATTCAGCACGGGCTTTCCATCCACAAACGGCTCCCTTGATCTTCTGCATCCACCGCGGCAAAGGTTCAGCCACCGGCATTTCCTGCACTCGTCATCCATGTGCAGCGACGTTTCCACGAACCTTTTGCCCGTTTCCCCGAATTTCAGCTCGTCAAAGGATTTTTCCGCTATGTTTCCCAGGTACCATTCGTCGATCACATAAAAATCACAGGGATAGACGCCTCCGTCAGCTTCAACGACAAACTGGCAGTTGCACACGCCGGACATGCCGCACACTTCAGGCCTGTACCCCATAAGCATGCCCACAAGATTGTCAAAATAGCGAATGCTTTTCACATTACCTTTTTTAACGTCCTCGTACCACAGGTCAAAAAGGGTTTTAAGAAACACAGTGAACCGTTCCGGAGTAAGGGAGTGTTCATAATTGCCCGGTTCCTCGTCCAGCGGGTCAAGGCATGGAATAAACTGGAGATAGGTAAAATTGTTCTTTTTGAAGAAATTGTATATCTTGCCGGCATGGCGCGCCACATAGGAATTTACGACAAACAGGATATTGTACTCGACTCCGTGCCGGTTAAACAGGCTGATCGTGTTCATTACCCTGTTATAGGTCCCCTCTCCCCGGGCGTCATAACGCATCAGGTCATGAATGTCCTTCGGACCGTCAAGGGATATCCCGACAAGGAAGTTGTTCTCTGCCAGAAACTTTGACCATTCGTCGTCAATGACCATGCCGTTGGTCTGAATCGCGTTGTTTATAGTTACATTTTTTACATTATACTTCTTTTCAAACTCGACAAGCTTTTTGAAAAAATCCAGTCCTGCAAGCGTGGGTTCTCCGCCCTGGAACGCGAAAGTGCAGTAATAGTCCGCGAATTCCAAAGCCTTTTTCACTATGGTCTCAAGCAATTCCACGCTCATCATGCCATAGGATTCCGTCATTCTCTTCTCGGCTATGGAGTGGTAAAAACAGTATTTGCACCGAAGATTGCAGTTGCTCGATGCCGGTTTAATCAGCATGCTAAGAGGAGGCATCCGAAAACCACCTTTGTAAAAATTTCATTTAATAAACAACGGTTTCACCCAGTCCACGTGATTTCTTCCATTATTCCCGTTAATCCTGTTGGCCCGCCACACCTTCCCCACTATTTCGGGAATGCCGTCGCCGTCATAGTCAGCGGCAACGGCAGTGTGAGTTCCGAGATTAATATCGAGTATCACATGCCTTTCCCATTCGCCGCCATCACTGCGGGAAAGGCACAGCCACCTGGGTTTCTTTACAACACCGTCAGTTTTGCCATTTTCCATTTCCGCGGTAAATATTTCCGGCTTCCCGTCATTGTCAAGATCGACGACTTGAAGGCTGTGCAGCGCCCTGAAATCCTCGTTGGCTTCAATAAGTATTTCCTCTTTCCACGGGCTTCCGGGAGCCTGTTGCTTTAAAACCGCGAGCCTTGCATTGGATATCTCGGACTCGCTGATAACTATCTCGACCTTTCCGTCCCCGTCAATGTCTGCGGGGACCAGTCTTGATTCAGGATGCCAGTCAATATGCTCCGGTACCAGCGGATGTTTCTTCCACCGGGTGCCGTCGCCGTTTACGTTTTCGTACCAGCCCCGGTTTGTAACAATGTCAAGTCCCTTTCTGCCGCTTAAGCATGCCACCGCCGTTCCGTCACCTTCGAGCCCGCTGTCTATGATAACAGGATGCCACGGTCCGGCAGGATCCGGGGGAATCCTGAAATACATGAGACGGCCGTTTTTTTCCCTCACAATTACCTCATCAGCGCCGTCTCCGTCTATATCGCCGGCCAGTACGTCGTGGGGATCGTCAAGGCCTTTGTAAACAGCATGGCAGCTCCCGAAATCCTCCCTGCCGGGAGCTGCCACTACCCAGAATAAACGGTCTCCCCATTCTCCGCATACCAGTTCAGGCCTTCCGTCCCCGTCCACGTCAACGGCAGCGGCTCCCACGTTGGGACTGAAGGAATTGGTTATTACTATCTTTCTCCACGAAGCGGAATTGGGCATGTAATCATAAAGGTGATAAAAACCGCCGCCCTTGCCGCCCGTAACATATTCAGGCCTTCCGTCCCCGTCGAAGTCCGCGGCCAGGGCCGCTCCCCAGCCGTCATAACCTCCGGCTGAATCTATGAAACTGTGGATGTACTCAAACCGCCTGTTCACAGTACGACTCCCGTAGCTAAGTTACCGGTTTTAATCACATTTCCTGGCAAACCAGGATGCACTGACCGGTCAGCGAGCCCGTTCAACAAACTGTCTCCGGATTATCCGAGCGGGTCGTTGACCGGATATACCCGTTTCACATAAAGGCTGTCCATGAAATCAATGTATTCCTTCTTTGACTTGAACGTGGGCGTGAAGTTCTCCAGCACTTCACGCGCGGCAGACGCGTCGCCGTAAAGCAAATCGGCCGCGGTGCACGCAAGGAGCTTGCCTGCGAGAACATAGGCCGTTTCCTTGTCCGTTATGGCAAAATCATCGGAATGCAGCGATCCTGTAAATCCTCCGATATAAGGCTGGATAATGGGCATTATGGTCGAAAGATCTCCCATGTCCGTGGAACCTCTTGAGTGGCCCGTATACCTGATTTCGCTTTCATCGACAAACCTGCGCGCTATATTCTCAAACCTGCGGCTCAATGCCTTGGCCGTACTCAACGGCATGTAACCTGGAATATCAACAATCTCCACCCTGGCTCCCATGGATACGGCGCCTCCGACGAGTGCGCGGTTTACTTTTTTATTGGTTTCAAGGATGCTTTCGATCGATTTTCCCCTTACATATGTCTCAATGCGCACATCATCAGGAATCACGTTGACAATGTCGCCGCCCTTGGTAATAATGGGATGCACCCTGATGGTTTCATAATCTTCGAAAGTTTCCCTGATGGCGTTAATGGCCGACAACCCGAGAGTCGCTGCGTAAAGCGCATTTATACCCTTATCCGGAGCTCCTCCCGCATGGGAAGGTTTCCCTATGTAACGGATCATTTTCGCGAGGCATCCGTTGCCACTTTCTTCTATGCCCACTTTCATCCCTTCGGAGGCTGCGTGGATCATCATGCTGATATCCACATCATCGAACCATCCCCTGCTGACCAGTTCGGGTTTGCCGCCAAGATAGCGGATAATCCCTTTTTCCCTCAGATCCATTCTGTACGAAATCTCGATGTATTCCTCAGCAGGAACTGCCATAAAATGCAGCTTGCCTGATAAATTCTCCAAAACTCCGGATTTGACCAGACCTGCGCATGCTCCTATCAGCGCAGCAAGCTGGGCATTATGCCCGCAGGCGTGAACCGCGCCTGTTTCCCTGTCGCTGTCGGGATGGGCGCTGCAGATTACTGAATCCATCTCCCCGAGAATCGCCACTCCGGGTCCGGGTCTGCCCGTGTCAACCGTTACCTTCACCGCGGGGATATTGTCACCTGTAATGCATTCAAGCCCCAGTTCCCGGAACTTTTCGACCATGTATCGGGAAGTTTTGAATTCCCTGTAGCCCGTTTCGGGATTTTTATAAACATGGTCGCCGGTTTCAATTATCATGTTCCTGTAATCGTTGACGCACTTGTCAATCTTTTGAAACAGCTGTTCCCTGTCCATCATTTTATCAGCCCCATTCATAAAATAATTTAAAATTCAAACAATCCTCTATAAATAAGATAATGAAACCTAATAATGACCTCGGCTAAAGTTAATCATTGCCCCGGAAATTATGCAGAATCCACGTAAATACATTAATACATTGATTTTAGTGCAATATCATGATTTAAGCCGCATGTTGAATAAATTTGCAATCGCCAATATTATTCTACTTCAGCGCAGTTTGCGTGTAAAGTCAAATAGTCCGCAAGATCCGTCCTATTCACGCGGAGGAGCATATGGTATAATCCCTATATGTTTACAATAAATGCAATTGCAAAAATCATGTAAAAAATCCGTGGTGAAACTGCAGGCACCTTAAATAACCCGGGAGGAGGCAAGCATGATATGAAACTCAGGGAATATTGCTACAACACCCTTTTGAAGGCATATGAGAATGTTTGCAAAAGCCAGGCCGACAGCGGGAAGTTTGTCAATCCCGACGGCACTTACACCGTGTACCAGCAATATGCCGGTTTCTATTTCGCGTGGCTTTACACCGAGAATTTCAGCGGCAATCCTTACTACATGGATCCCAAGACCCTTGAAAGAGCAATTGCAGGCTGGGACTATTTCTGCTCCACGCTGGACGAAGACGGCCGCACCCACATTGTGACCGCCAACCAGGACTGGGGCTATCATGCCGACGAGTGGGGATTGTATTACTGGATAAATACGCTGGATTTGCTGAAACCCTATCTCGACGCGGAAAAAATCGACCATTGGAATTCAAGCATCGCAAAAGCCGTTCTGAGCCTGAGGGAAGCAATAGACAGGGAACGGAACAGTGAGAAATTCAGAGAGGATCTTTTTAAATACCATACCGTGCGCAACCATTTTGCATGGTACGTGCTGTGTTATTATCGCTATGGCATGCTTTACAACCGTCCGGACATGATGGATTATGCCGCAAAAATAATGGACGAAATACTTGATTCCCAATCTCCCGAAGGAACGTGGCTTGAAGCGCGCACTCCCGTGGTTCACTATGCCGATGTAACCGCCTGTGCGATTTCAATTTACGCGCTGCTTTCGAAAAATCCGAAAGCCGATCGGGCGGTGGAAAAATGCCTGGATTATGCGATAAACACGCTTTACCCCGACTTCACCAATATAGAAGTCCTCGACGGAAGAAACAAGTACTCGGACAGGATTTCCGCCCATACCGCCCCCACGTACAGTCGCTCGGAAAAAGGAACTATATATCTCTCCAACTGGATAAAACATTTTAACGAAAGCGAGAACTTCGGCGTCAACCGGCAGGGTCTCGTGGTAATTACGGACATTGTGCGCTACCTCGAAGAAGACGCGGAGTTTATGCCGGAAAGGCTGCCCGAAATAATGCCGCCTGTGACTTTCTATCCCAGGATTAAAACAAAGGTGCTCAGATCCGGCTCCTGGTGCGTGCCTTTCTGCTGTTTTGAACAGACCACGGTGGACAACAGGTGGTACCTGCACAGGGCGGTTTTATTCAGCGTATTCCATACTAAAACTGGCCTGCTCCTGGGCGGAGGCAATTCAATTTCCCAGCCACAGGTGGCAACCTTCAATGTTATAACCAAAGGCCTTTCCCGCTATATTCCTGACAGGGGCGAACTTATTGAAAACGGCGACGGAGTAAATGTTTACTACGGTGACAGAAAATGTACAGTAAAACTTGTAAGAATGGATTCCAGGTCCGTGAAGTTCTCCTTTTCCGCTGAAGGCCTGACTGAAACGGAAAGAGTCTATGTAAACATACCCGTATGCGTAAAACCCGGTGATGATATGCAAGTCGGGAACAGCAAAGTTGAATTTAAAGAGCATTATTTCATGGTGGAGATACCCGAAGCGCAGGAAATTATATTTAAGTCCGCCAGGATTGCCTTCACCGAACACGCTGTTCTCAGTTACCCCGTTTTCCGCTATTCCCCCTACAGGAAAAAGCAGGCACGCAATTACAGCGAGGCAACGGGCATAATCACCCTCGAACTTGATTACCTTGCGCCGGGTTTTGAAATGGAGATTACTATATAGAAGCATGCTCGAAGTTTTCGGACCAGTTACTCTGCGAACCCGGAAATCCATCCTGGAAATGTCTCATCATCGGCGAATATTATGGGCTGATACCCAGAAGAGCGCTTGAATCCCTCGAACCCGGGCAAATGACCCAGGACAAATGACACGGCCGGTCCCGGGCTTTATGCGGCCGAAATGGACAGGCGCCTGAGAAGCATATACTGCTTCTCAGGCGCCGAAGAAAAATATGCCGTTGATATTTTTCATTCAGGGCACAACTGCAACTTCGGCCCGGCGCTGAGGTGGTTTGACAAGTGGCTGTAATATTTATCAGTACCACCTGATGTCCCCGACAACGGGCTGCCTGTAGCTATCCCAGTCGAAACCGCATCTCTCTTTCCTTTTCTGTACCGCCGGCGATTTCATGTACGGTTTGCCGGCCTGGCATACGAGTTTATCCCCGTCGGTAAGGCCGCAGTTCCTGGGCTCCAGTTCTCTGATCATTCTGTTTCTCCATTTTAAAAGTTCATCCCGATAATTCGGGTCGGAAGACAGGTCCCTGAGCTCTCCCGGGCCCTCGGTCAGATCAAACAGCTGCTCCATTCCAAGCCTAGGCAGCCAGACATATTTAAACTTCCCGTCGGCCAGGTACTGCATCTCGTTGGTTTCATCATAGCATACCGAATGCTCGCCGTGGACGTATTCACGCCAGTTCGACGAATCTCCCATCATGAGCGGAAGCATGCTCGAACCGTCGACGGTATCGGGTATCTCGAGCCCGAGAACATCGAGGATGGTGGGCATTACATCCATGAGCATGACCGGCGCGTCCACTTCCCTGCACGCCGGCTTGCCCATATCTTTCGGCAGCTTGACTATCATGGGAATATGGGCCGACCCTTCATAGGCATATGTCTTGCGCCAGAGGTTGTGGTCGCCGAGCATGTCTCCGTGGTCCGAAGTAAATATAATAAGCGTGTTGTCAAGCAGCTTCATCCTCTCCATTTCCATGAGCAGGCGCCCAACCTGGTGGTCGATATGGTTTATGCTGCCGTAATAGCCCGCCCGGGCCCTGAATATTTCCTCTTTCGACCTTACACCCCTCCACGCATGGGGTCTTGCCGCGTCTTCGGGAACATCGTGCATTTTCGCCCAGTCGCCGACATAGGGCATAGGAATGTCCTTTTTATTCATGTAGAGATCGAAATAATACTGCGGCGGGTCATAGGGAGAATGGGGTCTTTCAAAGGATGTCTTCAGGAAGAAGGGCATGCTTGGATCTCTTTCCCTGAGGAATTTAATAGATTCATTCACGGTCCAGTTTACAGGATGGAGGAATTCGGGAGCGTGGTAAGGCCTTGCCATCCAGGAGTTCCAGTCTATACCATGGTCAATTATGCCATAATCCCCTGTTTTATGCTCATTGAACCATTGCACGTAATCGGAGACAAAGCCGGGATCACCGACCCTTCCCGATTCGTCAAGAATTGTGCGGTGAAAACCCATTAGGGCTCTTTGGGGATGAAAATGCATCTTGCCTACGCCACAGGTATGATAACCGGCCTTTGAAAGCTCTCCGGGAAGCGTGTGCTCAAATCCCAAACCCATTTGGCCCTGTCCCGGGCCCATACCAAGAATACCATGATTCCACGGAGTCATTCCGCTCATAAGGGATGCGCGGGCGGGAATGCAGGATGGAGATTCACTGTAGGCATTGCGGAAAATCGTTCCCTGGGATGCAATCCAGTCTAAATTGGGAGTTTCAATAACCTTGTTCCCGTAACATCCCAGGCAGTCAAACCTGTGCTGGTCCGTCATAAGAAGAAGTACGTTGTATGGCCTTTTCCGTGGCATAAAAAGTCAGCTCCTCCTTGGATTGTTTGTGTGGGTTAAAAGCTGAAAACCAAGCTGCCGGATCGTATTAAGAACGCTAAATATATAATAAATGTAACGGTGACAGAACGGAAATAAACATTTTTACATAAAATCGCAGATTTTAGTACTGTTCTGAGATGTCTGTTACCCAAAATCAATAACCGAACCATTGCTGAAAAGATAAATGTAGCATCCGGTCACATTCCTGCCGGTTATGCGGCTCACGGCTTCAGTGTAATACTGCAGCTGCAATTCATAGCGCTTCCTGATTAAATCCTGGCTTCCCGGGGGAACGTAATCAGTCTTGTAATCAACAATAACGAGGCCGTCTCCTTCTTCGAAACAGCAGTCCACCACTCCCTGCATAATGACCAGTTCATCGCCGTAGATTTCCTGAGGTAAATCCCTGTATATTTCGGTGCACTTCAGCTCAAGGCTGAACGGTATTTCGCGCATCACATCCGGTGATGCGAGCATCCTCCGGCCCAGGGTTGATCTGAAGAAACCTGCCGGTTTACGAATATCCACGTATTTTGCCTGTTGTTCCGTCAGCAATTCCCTGCCGACCATTTCCGCAACCTGTGTCCTGATTGTTTCATCCAACAGTCCAGGGTCTTCGTTCATTGTCCTGCGAATACGGTCAAGGTCAAGGTGCTGCATTACAAAATGCAGTATGGTACCTTTCTCCGCAGCGCTCGGTTCCGTTTCTTCAGTCATGAACGCCGGTTTTTTAACCAGCGGCTGCCTGTAAAGGGCAGCAGGTTGAACATCTTCTTCGTCCCGCATCTCGAATCTTCTTTTAATTTCGGTCACCGTCACCTTGGCAGGAATACGCGACGCCTTTTCCCACGGATAGACCCAGCCCAGCCGGCGCTCTATCTCGGCGGAGTAATCTTTTTCAGCAATTTCGTCTTTGCAGCTTTCAATTTGCCGTGAATCATCAGCGATCGGTAATCCGCCGGTAAAAGCGTCCTTTTCATTTTCTTCTGTCAAAGCATCGACTGCCGTCAACGGCAGCCCGTTGTAGTCATATATATGAATTTCCCACTGAGAGAGATCTTCCAGGATATTTTTTTCGAGTTCTTCAACCGTCGATACGGGACATAGCCTCCTGAGGATTCCTGCGTCACTGTGCCTCATAACCGCGGGACCTATCCAGTCCAGGAAACATCCTGCGTTAAGCACGGCATAAGCAGGTATTTTCATTCTGTCGGTGCCTGCCGTCTCTCCCCAGTTGGCAGCGCTCCTTGCGAGATTGCGCGTTGCGCCCGTTATCACCAGTTTTTCCCTCGCCCTGGTCATCGCGACATACAATATCCTCATTTCTTCCGAAAGGGTTTCAAACCTCAGTCTCTGCCTGATTGCCTGTTTGGCGACGGACGGATAGGATATTCTGCGGTCACAGTCAACGAGTTCGGGCCCGAAACCGAGGTCGTAATGAAGCAGTATGCTCCTGTTGAGGTCCTGCATGTTGAACTGTTTGCCGCAACCCGAAATAATCACTACGGGAAATTCAAGACCCTTGCTTTTATGTATGCTCATTATTCTTACGACATTCTCATTTTCACCGAGTATCTTTGCGCTGCCCAGGTCGCCGCTTCCGCTTCTCATTTTCTCGAGAAAATTGATGAAATTGAACAGTCCCTTGTAGCTTGTTTCCTGGTATATCCTCGCCCTCTCAAAAAGAATCCTCAGGTTGGCCTGGCGCTGGACTCCTCCCGGCATTGCCCCGACATAGCCGTAGTATCCCGTGTCATTGTAAAGATACCAGATAAGCTCGTCCACAGGCATGTAGGCAGCTTTGTCGCGCCAGGTATTTAATTTTTCAAGGAATTTACGGACCTTGTCAGCGACATTTTCACAATTGCCGTTTTTATCGGTTATTTTTTCAGGAGGAATATCTTTTTCGTTTAAAGTATTCCCTCCGGTAAAACCGTCGCCGTTATCATCGCCGTAATTGAGTTTTTGAGAACCGTCCCCCCTTATCCCCCTGCTTATCTTTTCCTCTTTAACAAGCAATTTCTGCATGGCTTCATAAATGGTGCCTTCCCTGTCCGCAAGCCTTATGTCCGCAAGCTCGTCAGCGGTAAATGAAGCTATGGGGGACCTTAACACGGCCAGGAGAGGAATATCCTGCATCGGGTTGTCAATAACCTGGAGAAGCGAAATCATCGTCATAACTTCGACCGATGAGAAATAACCGCTTCCCGTGTCCGCATAGGCGGGAATACCCGCTGCGGTCAGCTCTTCCATGAATATTTCAGCCCAGTTGCGCGTTGTTCTCAGCAGAACAACAATGTCCCTGTATTCTATCGGGCGGTATTTCCTTGCAGCCCGGTCAAACACGCTGAAAACCCTGCCCTTTTCATCCGGCCGCATCAGCTGCCTGATTCTTTTGACAACAAGCCTGGCTTCAAGCTGGATATTGTCAGGCCGTTCCTCTTCTTCAAAAATATCTGCATGAGCATCGCTTCCGGCGTCGCGGATTTTTTGCCCGTTTTCCGTCATCGAAGCCTTTATCCCGTTATCCTGGGCCAGATCAATGATATGCAGCTCCACGGGTCCGCCCGCCATGCATTTTTCTTCATCGACCGGTTCAAATTCTGCTCCGGGATTCAGCGCTTCCGATTCGTCATATTCAATTTCGCCGGCCGCCCTGGACATGATTTGGGCAAAAATGCAGTTTACAGCGTCAATAACAGGCTTTCTGCTCCTGAAGTTGGTATATAGCAGTATTTTCCTTTCCGGGTGCCCCGATTCCGACGGATAGCGGTTGTATTTTTCGAGAAAAAGCTCGGGCCTTGCCTGCCTGAACCGGTAAATACTCTGCTTTACATCGCCTACCATGAACATGTTGGGGCTGCCGGTATCCCGCTTTGAAATAGAAGTCAGGATTACTTCCTGGACGAGGTTGCTGTCCTGGTACTCGTCCACAAGTATCTCGTCGTATTTTCCCTTGAGCTGCACTGCTACCCTTGAAGGCTTCACCGGCGGAAATCCTTCTCCGAAACTTTTTCCGTTTTCATAATCGGTCTCGGTCAGGATTTCCAGGCAAAAATGCTCAAGGTCGCTGAAATCCAGCAGCGATTTTTCCTTCTTCCTTGCGGCATACCTTTCGCCGAATTCCAGTACGACATCCACAAGGGCGTTCATCAGGGGATAAAGATAATTAAAATCCTGCCTGACGGAAGCGCTGTCGCAGCATACCAAATCATCGCGGATTTTCGCTATTCTTTCCTTCACTTCGTTCCTGATGTCCTTCACCTGCTCCTGGGCGGTCTTGTCAGCATTTTTGCCGCATTTTTTGAGCGTCGGGAAATAAAACCCGGAAAAGGCGCTGTACAACTCGTCCCATGAATGGCCGCATTTTTCAATTAATCTCTCCAAACCGGAAATATCGTCATAAAGAACGGAAAGGTACGGTTCAAGGCCTTCAGCCCTTCTTGCGATTTCCACGGCCCGCGAAAGTTTCCTGAGCAATCCTTCCAGCTCAATTTCCACAATGTTTATGAGAATACGTCCCCAGGCTCTTTCTTCAAGCCTGCAGTCTTCTTGTATTTTAAACGCTTCGCTGCTTTTTCTCAGCCATGCCTCCGGCCACGGCAGGCTCCTGACAAATTCATACACGGAAAGCACTAGCTGCTGAAGCGCATCGTCGCTTCTTGTACCGCCATAGCACTCCACAAGCCTTAGAAACGCTTCGGCGCCGCTTTCGCGCTCATACAGTTCCTCAAACAATTCGTCGATGACTTCCGCCTTCAAGAGCTCGGCTTCCGCCTCGTCGGCTATGCGGAAGGCCGGGTCGAGGTCGAGGAAGTGGAAATTGTTTTTCACAACCTCAAGGCAAAAGGAGTGGATTGTCATTATACTCGCCTTGCCGAGCAGTGCCATTTGCCTCTGGAGCAGCGACGATTCGGGATGTTTCTCCAGTTCTTCCGCGAGAGCCTGGGCAATCCTTTCCCTCATTTCGGTGGCCGCCGCATTGGTAAATGTAACAACAAGCAGCCTGTCTATATCCACGGGTTTTTCAGCGTCGGTTATCTTCCTTATGATTCGCTCAACCAAAACCGCAGTTTTTCCGGCCCCTGCGGCAGCCGCGACAAGAAGGTTGCGTCCCGATTCCCTTATAGCTTCAAGCTGCCCGGGAGTCCATTTTGTGTCACTCATTGGTTAATTCCTCCTGTTCTTCCCTCATACGCAGCCATATTTCATCATCCTTAAGATCGTTCACGATCCTGTACCGGTTTTCATTTAGCGATGTGTCAAACCTGCATATGGGGTGATAGGGACAGTAGCTGCACGCGGAAAATTTCCCTTTTTTGTAGGGTCTGATGTCCACATTGCCCCTGGCAATCTCGCCGGCCAGTTTTATCAGGAGCTTTCTCGTGTAATTTCTCAAAAGTTCGAACTGTTCCGCCGTTGCCGCCGAAGAACGGCCGAGTTCACCGTTTTTATTTATCCTCGCGGGTATTATGAGTGAATCACCGTCAATCTGGCGGTCCATTTCACGGATCACTTCCACATCGGCGAGCAAAAGGCCTTTCATCCTGAGCTGCTTCATTATGGCCCTTTCAACGTCCTCTTCCGCCAGCGACCGGTCTCCCTTCACAAGGGGGTCATCTATTTTCAGGTACAATATTCCTCCCGGGAGAATCGGATTTTTAAACCCTTTAAGTCCGCTCTCGCGCAGGGCGTCCATGTACGTCACCAGTTGTATCCTGAGCCCGTAGAATACGTCGGACAGTTTAAAAGTATCAGCCCCTGACTTGTAATCTATAATCCTTATATATGTTCCTTTTTCCGTTTCAAGGGCGTCAATCCTGTCAATGCGCCCCTGGAGCCTCAGTTTTTCACCGTCGGGAAGTTCAATGACTATCGCGGGAAGACTGTCCCTGCTCTTTTCCCCGAAAGCCACTTCATAACCGAGCGGTTCAAACCCGCCCCTGCGGATGTGCTCCGAAATCAGCCAGACGGTTCGCGCAAGAACTCTTTTGAGCCGGTCCGCAAGGTACCGGTAGCGTTTGCTGCTGCCTAGCACCATGCCCCTCTTTCTTTCAAGCATCTCGTCAACTATGCGCGATACCTCGCTGAAGCACATTTCCCGGTCGACACTTCTCCAGCTTATCTCCCTGTCAGCGAGCATTCTCGAAAATTCGTCCAGTACCTGGTGCACGAAGGTTCCCACATCGGGAGCCGAAAGCCTGAACATCTTTCTTTCGCGGGCGCCAAGGCCGTACTCTGCATAAAAGGAAAATGGGCACGAAGCAAAACGTTCAAGCCTCGAGACACTGGAATTGAGAGGGCTTCCGTAGAGCTTGCGTATCCTGTCCCTGCTGACGGGCATTTCCCTGTTTGAATACTCCAGTCCCTGCAGTGTCCTCCTGCACATTTCCGACCACCGGGGATTGGCAACATACCAATGGTGTACCTGCTCCCATGCGACGTTTATTTCAAGGCCTTCCCGCTTCTTCCTCATCTCGGCGGCCAGCCTGTCAAGCGTCGGCAAAGGCGCGGTCACATGTTCCAGGATGTCGTTTTCAACGCCGCTCCCCGTTATATTGCTGAGCTCGGTTATATTCGGAAAAAGCCTTTTCATCCTGAAAACCATCATCGAGGGCCTCATCGTGCGGCCTTCATGGTCGGCAATGGGATAGCTCAGCCTGAGGTACGACGAGGGAGAAGTCATGGCCATGTAAATCATCAGGTATTCCTCAAAAACCCTCGTCCTGGTATCCTGCGCCAGCTCTATTCCCATGGCCCTTAACCGGTCCCTGTCCCGGTCAGACAATATGCCTTCCTCTCCGGACACGGCAGGGAAAATCCCATCGTTTGCCCCAAGTATATACAAAGCTTTAATTTCATGACTCCTGGATCGTTCAACACTTCCCACGTGGACCTGGTCCAGCGCCGGCGGAATCAATCCTATTTTATACTCGCCGATTCCAATGGCCAGCAGTTTGCTGAAACGCTCGATTCCCATTGTTTCATCCCCGACGGCTTCAACGATCTGGTCAAATATTTCCATCAGGATATTCCACACCTGGCGATATTCAATGGCACGGTCCAGTTCCCCGTCTTTTTCAAATTTCTCTACAAGGTTTTCAATTTTTTCGGGTACTCCCAGCCGGCATAACAGGTCATAAAGCGCTGTGCATATCTCCTTCGGCGTCTTTCTTCCCCTGATTATGCCGCGAAATTCCATTAATGGCCCAGCCACGCGGCTTCGGATTTCATCAGCTCTTTTCATAACGGCCGCTTCTTTTTCGTCAATATCCCCGGGGCTTTCGCCCTTCCTGCCTAGCCACGCCTCCGAAGACGCCCAGCGGTTGCCCCTTATTCCGTTGGCAAGTACGTAGTTTTCGAGAAAATCAATATCTTCCCTGTCCATGTTCGTCAGTCCGGTCTTCAAATACTTGAAAACCGCTTCATACGACCAGTTGGATGTAAAGATTTCAAACAGCGCAATAATCAGCTGCATGAGGGGATGGTCCGCCACATTTCTCTTGTTGTCGATAAAATACGGTATGCCGTATTTTGCAAATATAACTTCCACGAGCTTTTCATATGCGCCCAGGTTGCGTGTTACAACGGCAATATCCCTGTACCTGAGTCCTTCATCCCTGCAAAGCCTCAGGATGTCCGCAGCCGTGCTTTCAACTTCCGAAAAAAGGTTCACCGCGGCATAAAGGCTGATTTGCCTTGTTCCTGCGCGATAAGGTTTGTATGGATAAGTAAAAAGCCATCGTTCAAGATGACGCAGTTCCTCGCTGTCTCTGAACCTGTCCCTGTCCGGGTTTTCAATAAATACGGGGTCTTCAACATTTTGTCCCGTTTCTTCGGCAAGCCTTGCGAGCTTTGCAGCCGTTTTTTTAACGGGAGAAAAAACATCGTTGTCCGAGGTGCCGCCCGTGCCGGGCAGTTCATCGGTGCACAGGCTGACATTGACACGGGAGGCCTTTAGAAGTAGCCGGCCTATTACGCTGTACTCCTGGGGAGTGAACCCGGTAAATCCGTCAATCCAGAATTCGGCTCCTTCAAAATTCCTCGAGTCACCGAGTTTTTCTGCCAGCAGCGTGAGGTCGTCGTCCATGTCCATATACTTACTGTGGAGCAATTCCTCAAAAGCAGAATATACCTTTGCCAGTTCGCTTAGCTTGTCCTGCAGCATATCGTCGTCATTCACCGACGATGCCGCTTTCGCCAGGGTTTCCGGTGAAATATTGTATCTCTTGAACTCGGCTATTGCTTCGGAAAGCGTATTCACAAAACCCTGCTGCCGCATCGCGCGCGAGAAATATTGCACATCATCCTTCATCCGCTCCAGGATACGATATATTATCATGCATTTTCCGGCATTGTTTACATGCCGGCGCGTTATACCGCCAACCTCATTGAATACGCGATATGCAAGCCTTCTGAAGCTCAGCACTTCGGCGCGCATTGTTCCGCCGCGGCCGATGGTTTCGGCCAGCTTTGCCTCAGCGCGGAACGAAAACTGTTCCGGCACGATCAGGATCAAAGGCCGGTCGGCTCCCTCGTTCAACCTTTTTTTGATTTCATTCAGGCAAAAATGGGTTTTTCCGCTGCCAGCCCTTCCATATATCAGTCTTAAGCCCATGCGCTCCATCACCCCGGCACAACTCGTTTATTCTTTTCCAAACAACTCTTTTATCGGGTCACAATTCCAGAATTCCAGGCACCCATATAATCGGTTCCCGAACAAGCCGTTTTCCTGCTTTTAAAAATATCAAAAAATTCTTCAGATTTCTAATTCAATGATACCATATCAGGTTAATTTGCAGGTACAATCCGTGTAAACGCATATACCAAATTATTGTTCGCGGGAATATATAAACTGCCGGCAACGATCCGTTACCGGCAGCAGACTTATACACTTTCAAAACAGGTTCACTTTTTATTCTGTTCTCTCCATTCATCCAGCTGGCGCTTGAATTCCTTCATTAAAACTTCCGAGCCTGGTTTGAATTCTTCAATATATTCCATGATTTCAGCATCGCTTAATTCCCCTCTTATGACTTTTTCTTCAAAAGCGGTACGTTCCCATAATTTCAGATCAGAGTCATTTACAGCTTCCCGTATTTTGTCCCAATCCTCTAAAAAACCTGCGTGGGGATAATACTCCGTATTATTCTGAGCATTTTTAATTCTTTCCCTGACGGTTTTCCCATCCTCGTATTTCATAAATACATTGTTGAAACACCATTTTTCATTGTTGTACATATAACCGTCATAATTCAGCAGTTTCCCGGAAGGAACGATTGCCTTGGGTTTGCCGCCGCTGTAGACAAAATCTTTTCCCTCAATTCCGCAGGTGAAAATATCATAGCTCTTATTGTCATTCATCAGCAGTTCGATCAGCATTACCGCCCTTTCCTTGTTAGGAGAACGTGGATTTACGCACATGATGGGAAAAGCGTTGAATATCCTCAATGATTTTCTCTGCGGGAACAGATCATATTCTACGTATTTCCACGGCCTGCCGCCGTCTTCTTCAAGGTAACGGTTATAAATCTCCGAATCTCCTGTCTTTCCCAGGAATGAAGCATACCTTCCTGATCTTACTTCAACCATGGACGGCTGCAGGAACTCCTTCGTATCCTTTTTCCACTTCTGCGCGAAGCGGCATTGTTTTAAATACAACATTGCCAATCCTGATTTCTGCGTTTATTTTTTTCAATCGGGGATTAAGCTTTTTCGGCATTTCATTAAGCAGTTGTTCGCCGTAATAGTGGGAATAGATATTGGGCCTATTGGGCAGGTAAATCGTAAGTTCGACCGGATCAAGATGATTTGCCGTTTTCCATGGCTCACCTGCATCTGTCGAATCCTTACCAAGGCATCCGGAAAGCAACATAAACAGAGCCATCAAAATCATGATTCCTGGAAATCGCTTTTTCATAAACATATCCTCACTAATTTCAGTTTGAGCCCGGGCATCAGTTCAATAAATTTAACCTTCTTTATCCTTATGATATAATTTCTAGAATTGATTGGAAGTAGGTTTTTTTCACCAGTTAGGGAGAATATTTTATGCAGGCAGGCACATAGTTGCACAGGAAAGCTGCATAAAGCCGGCCATCGAGCCACAGCGCCGAAAGCGATCCGGAAGCCGGCCCTGCGAAAGATCTGCTCCACATACGGAGATTATATGGGATCTGGTTATTGAGAACTTGAAATGATACATTGCCATCTCAATAGATATTTGACAATTTCATATGTGATATGACTGTTTTTGGCTTGAGTTAATATGAGTTAACATGATAAAAAAGTGATTTGCCGCAAAATAACAATTTGCTTTAATAAATTCCAACGAATCTTGCAAATTGTATTTTGCGGCAAACCACTTGTGCTTGCTTATACCTCAATAAAGCGCGCCATATTTATCCAACATCCTGTGCAAATCCGCCGCTTTCACATCCCTTAGCCTCAAATTTCCATTGAGAGCCAGTGCTACTGCGGTTCCGGCGCCTTCGCCCACACAGGTGCATATGGGCATCACCCTAAAAGCGGAATGGGCTTCATGGGTTGAAGACAGCGGTCTTCCCGCCACGACAAGGTTGTCGATGGACAATGGAAGCATTGCCCTGTACGGGATCGTGTAATAATCCCCGGGCGGTATCCGCTTTATAACAGTGCCCGAGCCTGCGGGGTTGTGTATATCCACGGGATAGGTTCCGCGGGCAACGGAATCTTCAAATTTCACTGTATTAAGAAGGTCATCAACCGTAATGGTGTACTCCCCGACAATCCTCCGGCTTTCCCTTATGCCGGTCTCGGGCGCCGACATCAGAAGTACGCTGTTTTCAAATCCTTCGACATTCTCTTTCATGAATTTGTAAAGCTCATAAACCTGTTCGCGGGCTTCAAGTTCAGCCTCGGTATATTCAACGGCATCCAGCGGATTCTTGCCGATAATGCGCGTGGAATTGAAATGAAACACATTATCCACGGCATGGGCAAATATCAGCAGGTCCTCCCTGGGGTTCCTGATCCTTCCGCTCTTCTGCAGCTCATTGAACTTGTTGTTGACTTTTGTCCTGAATTCCCTGTCCTTCCAGTCAAACCTTGTCGTATCAACATTGGCTATCCTGAAACACAGCGTCATCGGCTGGCAAAGGCCGTCCTCGTCACGACCGACCCTGTACTCGCAGCCTGCCATGAAACTCAGGTCCGCGTTACCCGTAGCATCCACGAAATATTTCGCTTCATATTCCCTGTTCCCGGACCGGTTGGAAATCGTCACCGATTTTATATACCTGTTGTCAACCTTGACACCGGTTACAAGGGAATGCAGCAGCAGGCTGATTCCATGCTTCCTGATCAGGCGGTCAAGAACAATCTTGAGTATCTCTTCATTAAATGTTGCGAGGTTTGACATCAGTCCGCCCATTTCATCAAGCGTGTCGATAATGTCTCCGAAAATGCCCGTGTTAACCCTCTTGCTG
Source organism: Bacillota bacterium (assembly GCA_023623175.1). Lineage (GTDB taxonomy): Bacteria > Bacillota > Clostridia > Acetivibrionales > JAMNXU01 > JAMNXU01. The sequence goes on along the minus strand of JAMNXU010000019.1, from coordinate 20,061 downwards.
CGTTCCCTGTCGGCGGATCCATCCTCCTTCAGCAGCCAGTAGGGCATGAATGGGTTAACAAGTCCTGCAGTCGCCATTCCACCCAAAAAGCCATATTTTTCAACCAGGAGAACGCTTGCGCCTTCCCTTGCGGCCGCCACAGCCGCGGCTACTCCCGAAAGCCCTCCGCCGGCGACTATGACGTCAAAACTGTTATTTTTCAACTCCGACATGGCTATTTACCTCCTGTTATTTTTTTCCGGTCTTTTTCATTCCATATGTAACATCATTAATTACATAGGAAACACCAATATGGTTTCAAATAAAACGCCGGTATAATTTCATATGAAATACCAATTTGATTTCATATGCCTCCAACGAAATTCATGTTAAACACCAATATAGACTAATATGTAACACAATATAATTTATATAATACAAATATATAATACAAAATAAATTCCGGATGTTCATCAATATAATCCCATAATTCACATACTTGTTCTAATACCATATATCGATTCTTACATCATTTATTGTTTTCATGATTTTCACCTACACACCTGCCGGATGCAGGAAAGCAATATCTTCAACTGCTTTTTCCGTGTAAAAAATACTTGCGTCCTGCCCGGTTAAGTTTTCAGTATGCCTTGCATTTCGATTTTTTCAGCCTGAAAATCGCGCTTTGAAGTCGAATTTATTGAGCCATGTTTAAAAACAATGTAATATTTTGTCACGGTTTTGCGAAAAAATTTAGTTAACATTTTCACATTAGTAGTATATAATGTAAGCGTGGCATTACGCCCAAAAACACTATAATTTAACATTGACACCGCAAATATTACATTGATGCTGCAAAATTTACACAGGCATTGTAAATTTTAATTGTTATCGCAACAAAATACTACTTTAAAGAAAGCGAGATTTTTACAAATGAAATGGCTCGAAATAGAAAATACCGCGTCCCTGAAGGGATGTATAACGGTTCCGGGCTCAAAAAACAGTTCGCTTGCGTTGCTTGCAGCCGCGTGCATGGCTGATGCACCGGTTATATTGAACAATATACCGTACATACGCGATATTCAGGTTGTTTGCAGCATATTGAGAGAAATAGGCGCAAAAGTAAGCATAAATAAAAATGCCATTGCCATAGATCCTACAGGAATATATAAAGCAGAAATCGATTACGAGAAGTCGTACCTGTTCCGTACAGCCTACTACTTTATCGGTGCATTGCTTGCGAAGCACAGAAAAGTTTCAGTGGGCTATCCGGGAGGCGACCGCATCGGACCCCGGCCCATTGACCAGCATGTCAAAGGGTTGAAAGCCCTGGGCGCTCGTTTCACTTTTTATGACACCTATTACACCGTGGAAGCCGATACCCTTAAAGGCACCGATATTTATTTCGATACCATTACCTGTGGTGCGACCATCAATGTCATGATGGCCGCCGTAAGAGCTAAAGGCCGCACGGTGCTTCACAACGCGGCCAGGGATCCCGAAGTGGTGGATGTTGCCATTTTTCTCAATAAAATGGGTGCGAAAATTGTCGGGGCCGGTACGGACATTATAAAAATCGACGGGGTCGACACCCTCGGAGGCTGCGAGCATACGGTAATTGCCGACAGGCTCATCGCCGGAACCTTTCTGATTGCAGCTGGAATAACGCGCGGAGAAATCACGGTCAACGGCATACCTCCGGAACATCTCGATGCCTGCATTGAAAAGCTCGTGGAAGTCGGCGTCGACGTATACAAATCCGACAACTCGGTAACTGCGTACAGGAAAAGCAAGTCCCTTAAAGCGACGCGTATCAAAACGGGAATGTTCCCCGCCTTTGCAAGCGACTTCCAGCAGCCATTTACAGCGCTTTTGCTTAAGGCAGACGGGCAAAGCATAATATCCGACCCTATTTTCCCCGAACGATTCAACCATTGCGTTGAACTGGGCAAAATGGGAGCCGATATAATGCTGAGGGAAGGAAGCGCATATATTACGGGGAATGCTTCGCTTACAGGCACCCATGTTCACGCGACGGATATAAGAGCCGGGGCCTGCCTCATACTTGCCGGTCTTATGGCCGAAGGAACCACGTACCTGACCGGCGTGGAGCAGCTGGAAAGGGGTTACGAGGATGTTGCCGGCCTGTTCTCATCCGTCGGCGCGCGGATAAAGCTGCACGAAGGCGATTTCATCGAAACCCCCGTGCACGAAAAGTTCCTGTCAGTCAAAAAGGCCTTCTCTTTCTAAATACAGAGAAGGCCTTTTTTATCTAAATTTCAAATTCCGTTTAACTTTGCTTATTCTGTGTTTAATTTTCAGTTTCTGCCCCGGTTTTATCCTGTCTCTTTGATTTTAGAAATATTGCTTACCGGAGCGTCTCTACCGGTTACACAGACAATGTACCTTTTCCTGTACACTGTTCCTGTTAAAAATTATGGAACCACCTCTATATAATCGCGTATTGTGAAGATCTCAGTATTCCCGCTCCTATCCCAGGCCTCAAGTTTCACGGTATACACTCCCGGTTTTTCATACCTGTGCTCGACATTGACGCGGGCTGACCGGTATGACTGACCGTCCCCGAAATCCCAGCGGCATTCGCAGGCGCCGATGGACTGGTTGTTGAATGTGACTTTTTCGCCGGCCCTGACTTTCAGCGGGAATGCGGAGAAACTCACAAAGAGCCTTTCCCTGACCTCCGGTTTGGCCAGCTCAAACTGGGTAAGCCACTGAAATTTAAAACTCTGGCTGAAAGTTTTGCAACGGTCCGCGAACCTGGTTTTCAGATTGTGAACAGCGGCCTTTTTCATTACATCAAGGAAGTTTTCTTCCGGGAAAAGCGGGTGCAGCCAGCTTCCCGAAGCCGTCATTATGTCCGAAGCGTAATTCCACCGCGATTCTTCTTCGCGCCATCCGCTGTTAAATCCGCTTTCCGTTTTCCTGCCGCGGATCTCATATGCCAGCGTGTTTCGCGATATGTTGTCTATACCGAGTTCTCCTTCGACAAACGGCGACCATGGCCGGTATTTATACACTCCTCCGAGCACAATTCCCGTTTGAAACGGCCAGTTTCCCCTCACGTATATGTAAGGTTTGAATTCAACCCGGTAGGGGTTTTCAACCTTAGGATCATGGCGTTCCTTCAGCGCGAGTTCCCGTACCTGTTCCCATACCCAGTTCATTCTCTCGAGGTAGCGCTGGTCCCAGGTGTGGCAATAGGCTGCTGCCAATCCGTTAAGGGTATGACCTATGGTCCTTGTCTGGGAATCCATGTTCATCGTGTGCTTCTGCATCGCGAACTCCGCGGCTTCAAGTCCCCTTTCCAGCGCCTGTGTGCATCCCGTGAGATAATATGCCTGGAACAGACCTTCCACGCCCTGGAAATGCCAGTGGCCTCCCTGCCCTCCCGGTTTAAAATCGATTATTTCGCCGTTTTCATCCTTTACGGGCTTCATGTAATGCTTAATGTGGGCTACTGAAGGGCATGTCTTGTATTCTCCGGGAATAAGGTTTTCAGGGTCATAGCTTGCCGTATCTATATCCATCAGGTGGTATTCGCATTCCAAAGCATAGTCAAGGTATTTAAGTTCGCCGGTCCTGTAATAATGCAGCATGCATACATAGGGATGGTCGTAGTAATTGTTCGACCACCAGGTTATACCGGCATGTTTCGGAGTGATATATATGCCGCTCATTTCGTAGCCGTCCCCGAAATTCATAAAGCCGTAGCCGTCTTCACCGGGCGCATAAAACTGGGACCCGTCCCTTTCAGCCAGCATACTGTGAAATACATCGTCAAATACACGGTTATAGAATTCCAGCATCTCATGTTCACTTTCAGGCCAATTGTCCTTGTTCATATCCAGCAGCCTCGGGTCAACAGCCCTGGTCTCCTGGCAGTACCAGGAAGTGGGACATTGGGCCATAACGGGCAGCTGAAATGCCTTAAGCCTGTCCCCTACAAGTTTTGCCGGTTCATCACCCCGGTGGAAGTAGAGCCTTATGTCCGTTGTCTTTGCAACACCGGTGTAGAAGCGGTAAGGTTCGTGCATTTCCGCCCATACCTGGACGGACAGGTTGCCGCCGGCATCCGCCCTGAGGGCACTCGGATTGGTCTGCCAGAACCACCTGTACGCCGCTCCCATACCCACCGTTTCATTCTTGATATCCACCCAGCCTATGTCACGGTTCTTATCGCTCTTACCGCATTTAACCGTCTCAACAACGGAACCGTCGCGGATAAAATCGTATTCGTCGGAGTTTTTCTGGTAAAGGCAGGCATATTCAACAAGGCTGCCTTCATATAGCCCGTTCTTGCCTCCGAAAGCAAACTGCATCTTCCCGTCCGGGCAAAAAGGCAAATCCACGGTTATCGCCGAAACATCATAACTGTGCTCCCAGGAGTCGCCTTCCTTTTTGGCGATATTGAACTGCAAATCCACCTCGCTGCTTCCGGCATAGGCTTTTATCCACAGTTTATAATCAAGCTTTTCCATGGTTCCGTTACCGAGTTTACCTTCGGTGCGGATAACCACATGGGCTTCGTCGTGTCTTTCAACAGAGGATGAAATCACTGAACCCAGGCAGGATTTGAATTCCTCTCCGTCAATCCGTGCAATAATCCCGCGGTCGTGGGAAACAATCACGGGCTTTTCCTCCGCACAACTATCACAGCCGTCGGTGAGCCACAGTCTGTCAATTACGTTGAAATTCCTCTTATTAACCCTGAAGCGGATTTTTCCCGTGTTGACGGTATAACCGTTCCCGTCTTCCTCAAGCTCAACCAGGTCTTCCTGCACCCTGTTTTCTCCTATTACCAGGTCAAATTCAGCTGACTGACCTGCGGCAAGATCGGTTAAAAATGATACGAGCACAAATCTCCAGCTTCCGTCCTGCCATTTCTGCAGCGGGGTAAACCCGGCTTTTACAAGTCTTCCGTCCCTGGCTTTAAGCGACAGCCGGTCAGCGCTGAAAATCTTTCCGAGGGGAAGCGGCACCCCATTGGAAACGACTGCATTTTTTATATTGACTCCCGATCGTTCTTTAACAGTTATAGGAACAGTAATTACTGCAGATTTATCATTATGCATTTCATCACTGCACATATCGGTCCTCCATTCTCGTTCAGGGTCATACTCCTTTTATACTCCTTTTAATGCCCGGTCTTTTGCCCATTGTCCGCATGCCTTGAACCTTTTCATTGTCCGGTATAACTTACAGGCCAGTGTATGTCCCTGCGGACATATCCTGGCCCTTTCTTCCTGTCCGGCCCTGTTATCAGGCCGTATTCCGGGATCTGCTCCCGTAAATCCCGGTTGCAAATAAATTACATGCCGATTAATGTTTCGCCAATTTGAATTTAGTTTGATATTGATTCAGTTATTACTCATATCATTCTACAACTATATAATCTTTTATCACAAGCACTTCCCTGTTTCCGCGCCCGTCCCTGATTTCGAGCCTGACGTCATAAGTGCCGGGTTTTTTGTACGTATGGGTTACATTGACCTCGTTGGAATCGGATTTGCCACCGTCGCCGAAACTCCAGCTGCATGACTTCATACCCTTGGACTGGTTATTGAACGTGACCGTTTCTCCAGCCTTTATTTTTCTCGGGTAAGCAGTAAAGTTCGCATAGAGTTTCTCCCTTACCTCTTTCTTCGCCATCTCGTACTGGGTAATCCACTGGTAGGCAAAGCTCTGGCTGAAGGTTTTATTGTCCCTGTTGGGAAAACTCGAGGTGACATTGTTGATGGCTGCCTGTCTCAATATCTTCAGGAAATCCTTTTCGGGATAGACCGAATGGAGCCATGCCCCCGAAGAAGTCATGATGTCCGACTCGTAGTTCCATCGGTTTGCATCCCTGAGCCATCCGCTGTTGTAACCTTTGCCCGTGTCCCTTTCCCAGATATCCACCCAGAGGGTGTTCCTGGAAACGTTGTCGATGCCGTATTCGCCCTTGACTTCGGGAGCAAAGGCGCGGTACTTGTAAACGCCCCCGAGCAGAATCCCGGTTTGGAACGGCCAGTTTCTCACATATACATATGGCTTGAATTCTTCCCTGTAAGGTATATCCTCGGAGATCGCGATCGGTCCCTCCGATACTCGTTTTTTCAATTCTTCCCAGACCCAGTTCATTCTCGCAAGATACTTCTCATCCCATGTATGGCGGTATGCCGCGGCAAGGCCCGTTAATGTATGGCCGATGCTCCTTGTCTGGGAATCAAAGTTCATCGTGTATTTCTTAAGAGCATAATCGGCGGATTCCAGGCCCCTTTCCAGCGGCTGGGAGTTTCCGGTAATGTAATAGGCATTGAACAGCCCTTCAACTCCCTGGAAATGCCAGTGCCCTCCCTGGTCGCCGAAAACATAGTCCTTTATTTCGCCTTTTTCATCCTTGACAGGCTGGTTGTACCTCTTGATATGCATGACCGCGGGGCACGACTTGTATTCACCGGGAATTCCGTCCTCGGGGTCGTAACTTGCGGTATCTATGTCCATCAGGTGGTATTCGTGCTGGAGCGCGTAGTCGAGGAATTTCAGGTCGCCGGTCCTGAAGAAGTGAATGAAGAAAATATTGGGATGGTCGTAATAGTTGTTTGACCACCACGTAACCTCGGGAGACCACGGAATAATAGGATCGCCCGGCTGAATCGGACCGTCGCCAAAATTCATGAAGCCATAGCCGTCTTCTCCCGGGGAATAGTGCGTTCCCCATCTTCTTCCGTCGAGCAGCAGGAAATATGCTTCATTGAACCTCGTGACATATTCCTTTATATATTCATGCTCTTCCTCGGGCCAATTGTTCAAATCCAGGTCGATTAAATTCGGGTCTATGGCTTTTGTACCCTGGCAGTACCACGAAGTAGGCGCCTGGGCAATTGTAATAAGCTGGAAGGACTTTAGCCTGTCGCCGACGCGGTGGGGTTCCTCGCTGTCGTCATGGAAATAGAACCTGAAGTCCGTGGTTTTCGCCACACCGGTGTACAGTTTAAGGGGATCATGGGTCTCAGACCACACCTGGGCGGAAATAACGCCCTTTTCATCTATGGAAATGGTGCTCGGGAAATTCTCCCAGAACCAGCGGTATACCACTCCGAGACCCTTGCCTCCGCTTCTTGCCACGGCCCAGCCCGTATTCTTAGTCTGCGTGAACTTGCCGCTGTCCACGGTTTCCACGTCCTGCCCGTTTACAAACTCATACTGGCTTGAGCTCTTCTGGTAAATAAACGCTTTGCCCTGCACCGTTCCGGTGTGATAACCCTCGTTTGCCCCGAAAGTGAATTCAGGAGCGCCATCAGTTATTATCGGTATGTCCACCGATATGCGTCCGATGTTGTAGTAATCGTCCCAGGTTTTGCCTTCCTTTTTCGCAATGTTGAAATTGATTTCGACCTCGCGGCTGCCGGCCCAGGCCTTAATCCACAACTTGTAATCAAGCTTTTCATCGGTGCCGTTTCCGAGCTTGCCTTCAGTCCTGATCACGGCGAGCACGTCATCGAGTCTCTCAATTTTCGTACTCGTTACGGTGCCTTTTGATGATGTATATTCTTTTCCGTCAATATTCACCACTATACCCCTGTCATGGCTGTCCACTATCTTGTTCTCATCGGAAAAATTCTTTTCGCCCGATAAGTCAATCCAGGCCTGATCTATGACATTGAAACCTTTTTTCAGAACGGTAAACTTGAGGGGACCCGTTATAACCGTATAACCATCGTCATCTTCCTGCACACTGATTCCCTTGACAGGATTTCCGCCCTTTCCCCCGATAAGCAGGTATTCAGACTTGTCACGGGCTTTCAGATCTGAAAGGAAACTAACCTGGACAAATCTCCAGCTTCCGTCCTGCCATTTTTGAAGCGGCGTGAAACCTGCATCAACCAGTTTGCCTTCCTTATCCTTTATTTTGAGGTCCGATGCGTCAAACACCGCTCCAAGCGGCAATGGCACTCCGTTTGAAATCACTGCCGCTTCAACGTCCACTCCCGACCTTTCCTCCACGGTCAGCGGCACGGAAAAACTCCTGTCATCCGACCGGCATCCGGAAAGCCCGGCCGCGGCAAGGGCGGCCAGGCATATAACCAGTACAGCAAACTTCCACGCTTTTGCACCCGATACCTTAACTGCGCTCATGCACATTTTACCTCCCCGTCTGCATATTTTAATTTCCCGCAGTTCTTGCCGTATCAGACCCGGATTATCATTTCCCCTGCTTTGCCAGGAGTTTTGATATAATATCGCGCTTGAGGCTTTCAATGGCGTCATAATCGTTCTTGCCTTCATAACTTACAAATCCGGCGTCGTCCCTGTGCTGGAATACCGCGGTGCTCTTCAGCCTGAGGAATGCCGCTACATAGCTCTTCATCTGGAGATCGCTGTAGCCATAGGCTTTTTTCATTGCGGCAAGGTACCTTGTAATCTCCAGGGCTTTTCTTCCGCTCTTGAGCCTCAGGCTCACCATCGGCTTCTTTGATCCGAACCTTGTGCCGGGATACAGCCCTGCGCACCTGTCAAAAATCTCATAATTGATGTCAAGGGCAAAATTGTACCACGGAACAAGCCCTGATCCGCCTTTCAGCCATGTTTCCACAATCCAGAGGAAACTGTTCATGTTGGAAAGTTCTATGGAATTCCAGCTGCCGTATGTCCAGTAATCCTCGCCGTACCTGGCCTTGCGTTTCCTGGTCAGGTCTTCCCTTTCATTGTAGTTTCTTGCGCCTACAATTGCCGTGTCAAGCACCCCGTCAAGGAAATCAAAAAGCTGGTTGTAGCATGAAATGTCCACGCGGAACTTGATATTGTAACCGGAATTCATCTCCTTCTGGGCTTCTCTCAATATTGAACCGTAGTACTCGATGGCCTCCCAGTCATCCCTGAAATGAGGCTCATCAAGCAGCCACCACGAAGTGCCGAGCCCGTCATTGCCGCAGGTCTTTTCCGTAAGCCACAATTCAAGGCCTTTCCTGTTCCTGCAGCGGTCCACGAATCCCTTTTCCTTGTAGAAATGCTTGTTGTTGAAGAAGTACTGGAACTGAACGTCCTTCCAGCCCTTTTCGTCTATGTGCCTTATAAAGTCCTTCAGAACGGCCTTTATGCCTTCGCGGTATTCGGGCATGAAGTCGTTATAGGGCGTGGTGCGTTTAATCTTGTACTCGTTAATGTTCTCGGGATAATCGTCGGGACCCTTTTCCACCTTGACCTTAAAGTACTTGTCAATCGGCATGGGCCAGTTTTCATGGAACGGCAGGTACATATGGGTTATGGGCACCCTCTTGCCCTCGGTTTCAAGCAGGTAACTTCCGTCGAGGTATTTTTCAAAATGGGCATCCCATTCGCTCCAGTCTACAACCCGCGGCACCCCGTCCACAAACTCTATTTTCGGGGCAAAGCCCTCCCAGACGGTACCGAAGTGGGTATAGGGAAGAATATTTATGCTCATGTGATGTTTATAAGCCGCCCTGTAATACTCCTCCTCGACCTTCCAGAAGTCGGGGTCGGAACGGTCTAACCCTGCGCATTCGGGCAGGCATACATAACCGTTTAGCTCGAGGATGAACTGGCTTCTTTCAAGTTTCACGGGCACAACTTCGAGTTCAACGGGAACTGTCAGCTTTTCAGCGCCTTTTCCTACGGTTACGCTGAAACTGTATTTTCCGGCGTCAATGTTGTCGGCAAGGTCAATATCGACGAACAGCGCCTGGTATATCTGCCCTTCAACTTTATTGTCACTGTAGGGAATGTCAAAGCGTCCGCCCTCTTCCAGGGGCACAACCACTTCGGGATACCATGTTTCTTCGCTCTTGATGTACCATGCCCTGCCGATTTCAATACCCATTTTTCCGGCAGCGCCGCATTTACAGCAACAATCAACGGAAGCCGTGAATTCACCGGCGCCGTCTCCTTTATTTTCCACAAGTACCTGGAAAGCGATCTTTTCACTGGGTGATCCCACCAGTGAAACCTTGCTGCCGTCAAACAGGCTGAAGGTATAATCTTCCGCCTTCATGGCTTCGGCTTCACCTTCGTTTTCGCACTGGATTCGTCCTGTCAGCGGATCCACCTTGGTAATTTCGTCAAGAACATACAGGTTAAAGCTGTCTCCCCTGAGCAATGGAGAGTTGCAGCACGAATCCTTCACGGGTTCCGTTCTCCGGACGACGGGGAGCTCCCTCAGTCCGAGGGTCCTGACAGTAGTGTACACGGGCTCTGATTCGCTGGCTCCGTTGGATACGGTTACAGCAAAGCAATAGGTCGTATTTGGCTTGAGGATGTCCACCTCAGTTCCTGCCCATTTGGAGTCCGCACTGTATTCGGGAACCAGGTAGGCCGGCAGCTTCGTCATGCTGCTGATATCCGGTTTCGAACAGCACTGGTCGCATTCGCAGTAATAGATGTTGAAAAACCTGTATTCACCGGAATTGTCATCTTTCAAATTCCAGCTGATGGTTGCGCTTGCATACTCGAGGCTCTCGGGATTCTCAACACCCATGCCTGAAAAATTGGTAACTGCTTCGGGTTTTCCTGCGAAAGTCTCGCTGTATTCTACTTCCAGTACGGGTGCAAACCCGTTTTTATCCGATACGCTGAACTTTTTAAGGACATTCCATCCTTCGCCGGGTTTTGAGCCGAAACACCTGGACTTGCAGTCAAGCAGGCCGAAACCGAAACTCCTGCCGTTGGCCATGGCATACAGGACCTGCGCGGGTATGTTTACCCTGAGGATTCCCGTTTCTTCGTCATATTGGGTTTTTTCCCTGAAGTACACGGAGTTGCCCATGCCCATCATTACATCGGACAACCATTTGTTGCCGGCCCATCCCTGACCTTCGCGGCACTGGTAATAGTTTGCGCTCTTCTCGTCCCAGTCGTGGGTAACCGTGGTTATCTCCACTTCAAGGGGATAGTCCTCCGTCAGCATTTTAATGGCAAGCGTGCCACCCGTAATCTTTTTCCCGGCCAGAACCCTGAGGTCAAAATCCAGCACGGGCATATAGCGCATGTTGGATATGGTTGCCACGTCTTCATCGCGCAGGACTTCCCTTTTTTCAAACTGTTCCGAGTAAAGGTATATATCGATTGTAGTCTGCCTTGAAAGCCTGAAGGTTTCCTTCATAAAACACAACCTCCCGTATTATTAATCTTTTCTGTTCCGAGGAATGTACGTAAAAATAAAGAAGCAACGTACGGTTATATTGCCCAAAAAACGCTTTTTTACCTTGTTTTAATTTTAATATAAACCTGTACTATTTAAAACCGATTTACCTCTAAACCTTTTGCAGTTTTTTGCGTTTTTATGAAATTTTTTGGAACGATGACCGATGAAATGCGCTGCAACAAACGAATGTGCTGAAAGAAACGAATGATCAATAAAATATGCAAAAGAAATGATTGATCAATATAATCTGCAACAAAAAAGGAAAAGGCCGGGTAACATTGCTACCCGGCTGCTTTATCCCTTGTCGCATATTTACTTAATCAAACTGCTGATTGCCTGCAGAATTTTAAGCTTACCTTAGTTATTACCTGTCATCTTATTCTACTCTTTAATATGCCCTGACTGTTTCGCCAAGAGCCTTTTAATTATATCCCTCTTTAATTCTTCAATGGCCGTGCAGTTGTCGCCGGAATACGTGACGGTGCCGGCATCTTCAAAATACCTCATCAGGGCCTGGCCCCTGAGTTTCAGGAAATGGGCGACATACGCCTTCATCTGGATGTTTCCGTAGCCAAAAGCCTTCCTGAACGTATTAAGATACCTGATAAGCTCCATCCCCTTCCGGGCGCTCTTGATTCTAAGGCTTACAACCGGGCCGTTCAGTCCGAACCGGTTGCCCGGATAAAAGCCTGACGTGTTAGCCGGTGTCTCAAAATTCTCATCGCGGCCGAAATTGTACCACGGCAGCATGCCCGACGCACCCTTCAGCCAGGTGTCGACCACGAGCAGCGCCATGTCGGTATTGGAGGAACTGATATCGTTCAGGCTAGTATACATCCAGTTGATTTCGCCAAATATGCGGCTCCTCCTGCGGGCCTTCTCTTCCTGGAGACTGAATGCCCTGGCGTTAATGCACGGCAGGTCCACGATTCCGTCGAGGAAATCATACATATAGTTGTACCCGGAGATGTCGAGACGGAACTTTATGTTGTAGCCCGAATTGAGCTCCTTTTGGGCTTCTTTCAGTATTTCCCCGTAATAACGGATGGCGTCAAAGTCATCCACATGATTCGGCTCATCGAGCAGCCACCAGGAAGTGCCCTTGCCTTCCCTGCCTATGGTCTTGTCGGCGAGCCAGGTACTTTGAGGCTTTTTCTCCTTGTAGTAGTGCTTATTGTTGAGATAGAACTGGAATGTTACGTGCTGCCAGCCTTTTTCGTCAAAGTGCCTGATGAAGTCCTTGATTACTGATTTGATGCCCTCCCTGTATTCCGGCAGGAAGTCATTTTCAACTGATGTCGAGCGTACTTTCACATCATTGACGCAATGAGGATAACTATCTCTTTCGGGTTTTATGCGATAGTATTCATCTATTGGCAGGGGCCAGTTTTCATGGAACGGCAGGTACATGTGGGTAATGGGTATCCTCTTGCCGTACTTCTCCAGCGTATAGGTGCCGTCGAGATACCTGGCAAAATGGGCATCCCATTCGCTCCAGTCAATAACGTGAAGCTCTCCGTCGACAAAACCGATCTTGGGAACAAAGCGCGGCTGAACACGTCCCGTCTGGGTATAGGGGAGAATGTTTATCGTCATGTTGTGTTCCAGCGCGGTCCTGTAATACTCCTCTTCAACGAGGTCATAGTCGTTGTCGTAATAGTCCCTGCCCATGTAAAGCGGTGTCGCCATGTATCCGTTGACTTCAAAAATGAAATCGGGTTTTTCCAGCCTGACGGGAATTACCTCGATACGGCCGTAAATCGTCCGGACATCGCTGCCAAGCCTGAAACTCACTGAAAAATCATAATTCCCGGGAGTTGCCGTATCGGAAATTAATACGTCAAACAGCAGCGACTGGTAAACCTGCCCGGGCACATTGTTTTCGCTGAAAGGATTTGTGAAAACTTCGCCGTCTCCCAGGGGAACGGCCACCTCCGGATACCAGCATTCCTTTACATTGAGGTACCATATTCTGTACGGTTTTATCTCTATACCCTTCCCGGCGTTGCAAATTTCAACGGATATTTCCTGCGCAGCGGCAGTCCTGTTCTCGAAAACCACCTGGAAGGCAAGCTTCTCGCCCCGGGCTCCGCTGAGCGTAAAACCGCATTCCGGGCAGCAATCCGAATAGCTTCCGGAATATTCGCTGATTTTTACGCCCGTGCCATTGACATATCCTTCGTTATCAGCTTCAAACACACATCCGTTAATGGGATTGACCTTGACAAGATCATCGGCAAGATAGGCCGCGTATTCCGGGGTGTCGATCACGGGCTTTCCGCCTTTGCCTGAGGATTTGCTCCTTTCAATCTTCATATCCGGAAGTTCAACGGCCGGAAGTGTCCTGACTTTTACTGAAGCGCGATCCGATTCGTAAACCCCGTTGGAAACCGAAACTTCAAAGGTGTAGACTGTGTCGGGCTTCAAAAACCTTATTTCCGTGCCCTGGAAACGGGCTTCGGGATTGAAACGCGGAACCATGAACCTTTCCACGGGGACAGGCTCTCCTTCGGAGCCTTCTTCGGTTAAGTAAATGTTATAGAAACAGTAAGGCAGGCTATCCTTTGAATCATCGCATCCGGGAATATCGCCTGGGCAGCATGTTTTTGCGCTGACGTTCTTTTCCCAGTTCAGCACGACCGATGCGTATTCGATGGTATCATCAAGCTGTACCGGCGTCGCTTCGAGGTTGAAAACTCCCCCGGGCATCTCGCAGACCGCGTCGCAGTATTCAATTTCGAGCTGCGGCAAGTCGCCCTTGGCCGGATTTATATTGAACATCTTGGCAGCGCGTGACCCTGAATAAGCCCATTCTTCCTCCGGAGATTCCGCATACACTTTTGATAATCCGTCTATGATGCCCAGTCCGTAGCTTTCCCTGCTGATCAGCGCATATACCATGTCGTTCGGCACCGGTATGAGGAGTTTTCCCGTTTTTTCATCATACCGGGTTTTTATCCTGTAATGGAAGGAATGCCCGCTTCCCATGATAACCTCGGAAGCCCAGTGGTTGACGGCCCAGGGTTTGCCCTCGTCGCACTCGTAATACGTGGCGAATTCAGGGTTCCAGTCCTGGGTGATGCTCGTCAGTTCAACTTCGAAGGGATAATTGGGGCCAACCACCTGCAGGCTCAAAACTGCTGACTTAATTTTTTTCCCTTTCAGGCTGCCGAGGTCGAAATCGAGAATCGGGAAGTACCACAGGGCCGCCATGGCCGCAGTGTCCTCGTGGCGTATCGGCTTTCTCTCCTTAAAATAGCTGTCAAATATGTAGGTTTTGAGGATTGCGTGTTTCTTCATCGGAAAAGCGTTTTTCATGGCCAGACTCCTTTGCTTATAATTTTTTCAAAGCAAAATAGATGCAGTGGTAGAGGGATGGTAATAAAATATAGTTTTATAGTAATTAACATTTTACCATTCCCGCCAGTTCTGTACAATAACTTTGCCGCAATCCCTTAAAATTACCCCGAGCTCTTGATTATCATCATCCAGCGCCTTGTTATCCGCGTTTCAGCACCATTATAGCAGCGCTCTTGCTGTGTTTTTCAACAGATCTTTACTGTCAGTTCACAATGTATCGCTGGTTTATTTCATCACCTGTTTCAGCGATCCTTTCAACTGCCGGTTGAACAACCCAAGGTTGTTTTAGTTAAAGAACATTATTTAAATTCATATGTACCTGTCTGCCTGTAATTTGAATAAACGGGCATATTCACCGTTTTGTTTCAGTAACTCAGTATGGGTACCCTGCTCGACAATACGTCCGTCGGCAAGGACAAGGATTTTATCTGCAAGGGTAGTATTGGAAAGGCGATGTGAAATCGTGACCGAGCTTTTCCCTTCGCTCAAATCATAAAGCTGCCTGAAAATCCTGTCCTCCGAAATCGGATCAAGGGCCGCGGAAGGTTCATCGAGCACAAGAAACTCACTTTCTTTAAAATACGCCCGCGCAAGTCCGACAAGCTGCCATTGACCGCCGGATAAATCCTTGCCGTTATCGGCGTAATACCTGCCGAGAACAGTGTCAAACCCCTGTTCCCATTCCCTGATAATCTCTCCTGCTCCGCTGATATCACAGGCTCTCTTTAGTTTCCGATCATTGAAGCGTTCACTGAAATCCGAAAGCGCAATAATCTCCCGAATGGGCAGGCAATAGGTTACATAATCCTGGAACAACACACCGAACACTTTGCGGACAGCATATACATCGTATTCTTTCAGATCGGTCCCATCCAGCTTGATACATCCTTCACCGGGATCGTAGAAACGGAACAGCAGCTTTATTATTGTAGACTTTCCGGTGCCATTAAGCCCAACAAGACTGACCTTTTCATGGGGTTCTATGGTGAAAGAGCAATTCCTGAGTACAAATTGTTCTGTATTTGGATATCGGAATGAAACATTGCAGAACTCGATTCTGGGATTATGAGACGGCTGTTTTGTTCCGCTTTTTTCTATTACAGGCTTTATCCCGATAAATTCCTGTATCTCGTTAAGTCTGATGTTGTTTACAAGAAAACGGTTAATATCGTTCATCAATTCGCCGGCTTGTGCACGCAGTCGTGAAACCATGCCGAGATTGTACTGCAAATCCCCTATGCCGATATTCTTTGCAATTACATCAAATACTGAAACGGCCAATACAATAAGTTCACTGGAAACATTTAAAACCGAGAGTGCCGTATTAATGAAATTATGTTTGATATCTTCTTTTATATTGATGTTGTAAAGCCTGCTCCAAACTTCTTTATACCGGTTAATAAAATATCCGCCGATATTGTTTAGTTTAATTTCAAATTGGATATTGTTATCAAAAAACACATCGGCATAATATTCTTTTATCCGGTTGTCGCGAATCTGTTTCCTTTCCATTTTAAGGCGTTTTCCGGTGTATTTTTTGTTATAAACCGTAAACGGAATTAACAAAAGGATTGTCGCAAACGCGATTCACTACCTGTAAGCCCAGACAATGGCCAAAGTAGCCACAATATTGATTAATTCCGAAATAATATTAAACACAAGCCAGGTTATATTTGTCATTATATTAAAATTGCTTCTTGCCTGGCGGACCTTGTCCCCCATTAATGCGGAATCAAAGAAGGATAAATCCATCCGGGAGGTTTTCTCTATCATTACCCCTTCAATATAAAATTGCAGCTCATCACTGTAACGCGTATTGATGTAGCTGTCAAACTGCGCCAGCAGGTATGAAAACAGTTTCAGGAAAAGGTAAACGGCAAGGCATAATATTACGGTATCTTTTGAATTTCGTATATCGACAATACCGTTGAGAATTTCTTTCCACAGCCAAATCGTCAGAAGGGGTATTAAGGTCGTTGACAGTAAAACCAGGCATTTCAGTATAAAGTACTTTTTCGAAGCAAAATAGCTTGTTTTGAATCCAAACCATATATTTTTCACGAGTTCACCGAAAAATTGCCGTAGCCTGGTCATTTGTTTTACCTCCGTCACTATGCACCTATTTAATTATTTCTCCGTTACCATGTACTTCTCTTTTTGGAGGTTGTACAGCCTGGCATATAATCCGCCCAGGGCAACAAGTTCTTCATGGGTTCCACTTTCAACAATTCTGCCGCCGTCAAGCACTATAATCCTGTTTGACATACGTGCTGCAGAAATGCGGTGGGAAATCATAATACCCGTTTTGTTTCCTGAAAGCTCCACAAAGTTTTTGAAAATCCTGTCTTCAGCTTCAGCGTCAAGGGATGCTGACGGCTCATCAAAAATAATAACAGGTGCGTTTTTGAAATAGGCGCGGGAGAGTGCAACCTTCTGCCATTGTCCTTTCGAAAGCTCCGTGCCCCTGTCGTCAAATCTCCTTGTCATATATGAATCAAGGCCATTATGGAGTTTGGGCCGGATATCCCCGTATATGCCGCTTTGCTCCAATGCCCGCCCAATTTCAATATCGTCGTCTATTCGTGACAGGTCAGAAAGAGCGACGTTTTCTCGCAGGGTCAGCGGATACTGAACAAAATTTTGAAACAGGACTGAAAACAGCCTGCGGACATCGCTGATATCATAGTCGGACATCGGATAACCGTTTATCAGTATTTGACCGGACTCAACCTCATACAGTCCCAACATAAGCTTGACAATTGTTGTCTTTCCGGAGCCGTTGACACCGACAAGAGACAGTTTGTCACCGCGGTTTAAGGTGAACGATACACCCGATAAAACATATTTGCCGGAAAGCGGGTATTCGAAATATACATTGTCAAAAACCAGGGATTCGAAAGTATCCAGCTTCCTTTTTTCGTTATTTATCTTGTTGTTCTCCCCGTCTTTTTCCTCCATGTCTATCTCATTGTTTACCTCATTGTTTTCCCCTTTTTCTTCCTCCGGTATATCGATTTCCAGGAATTCAAACACATATTTCATGTTTTGGGCCGTGCGGATAATTCCGAGCAGGACAGTACCCGCCACATTTTGAAACGATTGCGTTAAAGATACGGCAAAGCCTGTATACAGCGCCATATCTCCGACTCCGATCTCCCCCGCTATTGCTTTAAGCACAACAAATACACTAAATGCAATTTCAGCGCTCCGAATGATCAATTCGGTTACCATTGCCAGGCAAACTTTTTTCCTGTCAAGTTTTTTGTTGGCCCTGCGGTATATATCTTTTTCCGTATCGTAGCGTTCCTTAATCGGACCGGTGAGGTCATACATCCGCACATCCTTTGCAGGCCACGGGTCTGTCAGCATCCAGCGATAATATGAAAATTTGCGCACATCCGGTGCAGTCATTCTGCGAAGCATGTCTGCCTTCTTCCGGAAATGGAACTGGCACAGGACTCCGGGAACGGCAAGTACGAGAATTATTATGGAAAAGCCGGGATGGAAGGATGCCAGTGTGACAAATGCCATGATAAAGGCAGCAAGATCAGCAAATACCTGTACTGTCAAATTGGGAAAGTTAGCTGCAATTGTCTTCAGATGAATCACTTCATCAATAAGGTCTTTACCTCTGCTGGAATCAATAAATGACAACGGCAGTTTGTCCAATTTTTCCATCAAATCACAGGTATACCGGTTTTCTGCCTTGCTGATGAATGTCGAGATGCATAGGGTCATTGAAGATCGGGATGCCTGTAATATTACCAGCACAATAATGTATGATCCGATATAAAACAATAAATCCTGCAGCATAGGTTCAAACAAGGTCAGGCGGTTTAACAATTCTCTCAATATATAAGTACTCAATAACGGGAGTGTCGTGCTCATCAAACGAAGCAACAGGTACGCCAAAATGAGCAGACCACTTGATCTGTATAACAGGCGGAACGAATATTTTACGGTTTTAAATATCGCTCGTATTAATTTCATCTTTTCTATGTTTGATTACCTATTGAAATTTGGAATATTGATTTGTTGATGATTTCTGCCAAATAATATTCACTGGTTACATTTTACATCCAGCCAGGATCATTTCAAGGCTATTAACCGCAACTTTTGGTTGCTTCGAATTAAGGTCAGGGAAAGTTTCGGAATACCTCATCAGGATACATGCCATTTTTGGTTAGTTTATCGTTATAACCTTTTTTCCGATTCTCTCTCATACCACTGCGCCTGTGCCGACCACATATCAGCATATTTGCCCCAGCGGGACAACAGTTCTTCGTGCGTGCCGATACCGACAATTTTGCCTCCGTCCATAACTACAATGCGGTCTGCGAGTTTGGCGGAACCAAGCTGATGGGTCACTACAACAGCACATTTCCCTTCAGCGGGACATTGGAATTGCGAATATATTTTCGTTCCGTTTTTGTGCCACTGATTGCATTCTCATCCAGCGTCATCTAAGCAGGCGAACCAACGTACTCTTTCCCGCCCCGTTCTCTCCTACAATTGCAATGGTTTTGTTAACGTGTTGCTTCTTTTACCACTTTGATTATAATAACCAACATGAATAAAAAAAAGTTATTTAGGAGGAAACCGCTAAATGAATCTAAACAAATATTTCATTCAAAATTGTTTTCCCTACAATCAAATATATTAAAGAAAATAGTATTCGAAATAATATTAAATATCTTAAGCACACACAAAATCTTTCAATAGAAAAAATTATTATGTTACAGGAACAAAAATTAAGAAATTTAATGCTACACTGTATAGATAATGTTCCTGCATACAGCAGCCTTAGTCACTTGCGTTCACTTATTCAAGAAAATCCTAAAAAAGCCCTATTACAATTTCCAATATTAAGCAAACAAACTTTTAAAAATTCAATAAATAGCTATTTAAATATTAATGTAAATAAAAATAAATTAATATTAAACAGAACTGGTGGGTCAACAGGAGAACCTATTAAATTTTATTTTGACCGTAAAACAGCAGAAATTTATGAAGCTGCCTAGTGGCGTGGCCTGTCATGGTGGGATATTGAAATTGGCGATAGAAGTGTAATGATATGGGGTTCACCTATAGAATTAAGTAAAAATAAAAGTATTGTCTATATGTTAAAAGAAAGATTTCTAAAAAATAGAATATTAATATCTGCTTACGATTTAAATCCGGATTCCTTAAGCCAATATATAAAAAAATTAACCAAGTTTCAGCCGGTATATTTTTATGGTTACGCTTCAGCTTTATATTCGTTTGCTAAATTAATGGAGGATAATTGCCTTTTTCCGGGCTACAGACCAAAAACTGTAATATTAACAGCCGAAACACTTTATGCGCACCAAAGAACGGAAATGGAAAAAGTATTTAAATGCCCGGTTGTAAATGAGTATGGTGCAAGAGACGCAGGTATCATTGCATACGAGTGTCCGAAAGGAAATATGTAAATGTCAATCAGAATTTAGGCCACTTACCGGCCTAAAATTAGGCCACCAATTCATAAAAAATTTAGTCTGCTTTTGCCTGCTTTGAAAGAGCTTGCTTAAATCTATAGC